>MGKT01000009.1 GCA_001794755.1 Candidatus Yanofskybacteria bacterium RIFCSPLOWO2_02_FULL_44_18 | reverse complement strand
ACAACAGGTTGCCGATTTGAACAAACGAATCGAATGAAGCCGTGGCATCAACTTCTAAGTCGCCAGAAACAAGAAGGTCGTTGGATGCGGTGATGTAGTTGGTGTGAGTTGTCGAGTTAGTCCCGAACCGATTGTAGCTCGCCGACGAAAACCCACCGACTTGCAGAGTGCCGAAAAGGCCGTAGGAGGCGGAAGATGTGCCTTGGACTTCGAGAACCGTGGTCGGGCTGGCCGTACCCAGGCCAATTCTGTTGGCGGAAGCGTCAATATACAGCGTGCCCGAGTCTATATTCAAATTATTCGGAATCGAAAGCGTCGAAGTATTTACCGTCAGCGTGTTTGAAGACGCGCTGCCGAGGACTATATCTCCCCAAGCCGTAAATGAGGAGCTCGAAATTCTCAAGGGTTCGTTTATTTCAAACCGGTTTGCCGAAGAATTCCATTTAATCGTAGCGTTTGGAGTAATCGTTCCGCGCTCGAATGATAAATATGAATCTTCGGAGTCGGAACTTGTGTTGTCGGAATTAATCGTGAAGGAAGCACTGGTCACGCCGGGAAAACTTGCGCCGTTGGTAATCGTAATGTTGTCGGCAAAAAGATTTGCCCAGCGATTACCGGTAGAGCCGAGATTATAAGAACCTGAGGGAATAAGATTGGATTCGACTCGTGAACTGACGACGAGGTCTGATGTGGTCGTCGTCGCACCGATGCCGACATTGCCTGAAAAAGACCCGTTGCCGTCAGTATCCAAAGTGAAATTTTTAGAATAAATCTGAAGATCAACTTTGTCACGATTGCTGTTGTCGCCGATGGATGTATCGCCGGCCACGCCCAAGGTGCCGAAGGCGCCGCTCTCGCCCCAGACGCCGTCATAGAAAAATCCGGGTGCGTAAAATTCGCTCTGGCCACGGACTTTAATGCCCCCGACGGTGATAGATCGGCCGGTTTCGGCACCGTTGCTGGTTACGAAATCCAAATTAATATCGCCCTTCTTAATACCGTCCAAATATTCGGCATTAAGATTTTTAACAAGCTGAGTGTCGTTTATTTTTATCGTCCCCTTATCAATATTCAAACTGCCGGCCGTGAGAGTGATGTCTTTGCCGAATACGGCATCGGAAAAAACTCCAAGTTTTCCGTGTACGGTCAACGAATCAAGAAGTTTAACTGCTCCATTGACGGTCAATGTTTTGCCAACCTCCACATTGCCTTCCAGAAAAACATCCTCATAAGTTATATTTCCGTTCTTGGTGACGAAGGCGAGCGTGAAATCTTTCGAATCAAGATCATCAAAATAATCGCTGTTCAAATTTTCAACTTTCGTCATAGAATCTACAACGATCGGAGCAATTCCATTCTCGGCGAATGATCGAAGCTGGCCGCGGGTCTCAATGTGGCCGAAAATGGAAATATTTCCTGACTTATCTAAGAGTAGAACTTCGTCTGCATGCGTTCCGGCAAAATGTCCCTGAATACTCGTGGCATCCTTAAAAGTTTCATAAAACTCACGGGCCATTTTATCAATATTACCGAAGCTGAAACCCCCGACGAGCAAAAAAAGAATCACAATCGCAGCAACCGAAACCGCCGTCAATCTTGTGGTTGTGCGGGAGTGCCTGGAGACATAATTCAGCTTTTTAATCTTGTAACCAAAAGATTGAGATTGGACAGAAATATATTCCTTTTCCTCGGGCGACAACGCCTGCCCGACAACATCAGATTTTTCCTCACGAACGGAAATTTTTTCAACAATGCGCGGAAGGATGGAAGTTATGCTCTGTGCGTATGACTGCAGAGAATCAGACAGCCGATCGAGTTTTGAAATCACACGGTCGTCCTTATGAACATCGGGATGTGGTTGAGGTGCGGGTGTGACGACCGGTTTTGATACGACCGGTTCGTCGTCAATTTTCGGCGCTGAATTCAATCTTTCAAATTGACTGATAATGTCATCCGAGTTGCCGGCCGAATTATCGGCCGCCGTCAGAGTTGCTATTCCATTTTTAAAAACAAAGTTTTTCGGAAGAGAAACGAGAACACTTTGTTTTTTTAAATACTCATCGAGTGAGTCTTTCGTAACAAACCAATTTCGGCCGATTTTTTTTGCCCGAATCATTCCTCTCCTGGCCATGAGGCTCAAATATTCTTGAGAATAATTACAAAATTTGGTCGCTTCCTTTAAAGAAATATACGCCTCTTTTTTTCCTTCAAATTTCATCAAGAAAATGGTATGATTACAACAGCTTAAAGGTCTGCAAAAAAATGTAGGCCTTGGCTAAAAGCATTCCCCCGAACCCCGGCATTTCGCCGGGGTTCGGCGTTCTATTTTCGGTAGAACATTTGCGATTGTATCCGATACCGTATCGGATATAGTTTTCACTCTATTCCGATAGCTCGATTAATCGCTCTAAATAAGCACTACTTAACAATATAAGTTTACCATCACATCAAATATTTTTGTTGATAATTATTATTGCCAGGATTAATTATTCATCGAGCATATAAGGCAGTCATCTTATACGCCAAAATTTTCGTCTTGTTATCCACATTGCGGACATTTAGAGTGAGTAATATAATGTAAGTGTATAAACATTGATAATTATTAGTATCATAAGTTTAATAGAGTATTATTTTTTAATGTCCTAATCTCATATATATCTTTATTTAGGATATATTCTGATACATGACATATATGATATTCGAGATTCTATGCCAAAAAAATTCCTAACTGTTAAGGAGGTAGCTCAATTGCTCGGCGTAAGCCCCTTGACGATTCGCAACTGGGATCAGAAGGGAAAGCTTATCGCCCATCGCAACCCTGTGAATAACTATAGGTTATATAAAATTGAAGACGTCGAAATTATCATACGTCAAATCGATCAGAGCAGAGACGAAGGACGTAAATTAAAAATTGATTTCTAGGAATGGATATATAATGCAATTAAAATTATTTGCGTAATGATAAAATAAAAATGACTCCGAGAAATAGAGCCATTTTTATTTCTGTCTCGCTGATGTGAATGCGTACAATCTCTTACGGCGGGGGCACCAGGACTCGAACCTGGAAATCTTCTTTTGGAGAGAAGCAGTTTACCGTTAGCCTATGCCCCCACGCGGGATTTTTATTATCCCGTCAATTTAACCTCCTTATGTGATGTTCGATTCCTGCACCATTTACAAAATTTTTGATATTCCAATTTTCTTTCTACCTTTTTTTTGTTCTTGGTGGTGTAATAGTTCGCGTGCTTGCAAACCGTACACCTTAATCGCAATAAATTATCTTGCGGCATTTTTTTGTTAAACCACCTTACTTATTCACTGCTGAAGTATCCTTCAATATTGAATCGTAGCGTGATTTATGTTTATTTAAAATTATTTTCTCGACTGAGCCGACGGTGAGAATTGGTCACCACTCTCGCCTCTCCACAGCTCGGCTCGGTCGCGACCCCGTCTCGCGGTTTCAATCTGCTGATTGAAACATCGCTCCGCCTTTCAATTCTCACCCGAAAATAATTAAAATTATTTTCTCGACTGAGCCGACGGTGAGAATTGAACTCACGACCTACTCCTTCATTTGTACCTCTTTTTATTTCAACCTATAAGAGGATTAGACTGTATCTTATCCGCCATTATTGGTACGGACCCCTTGTCAGTCGTTCGTCCGCTTACTGCGGAACGGTCTGAGCCTGGCTGGCTTTTAACCGTAATTCGGGATTCACTAATCTATTACTAAAATAGTGGGCAATTTATTTACCATGGAGTTGCTCTACCTCTGAGCTACGTCGGCATTTAAAGTACTATTCTGTGGGCAGGGAGGGATTTGCACCCCCGAAGGCACATGGCCAGCACGTTTACAGCGTGCCCGGTTTGGCTACTTCCGTACCTACCCATTTATTGATTCTCTCCATTTTAGTTGGGTTTGCTGAACCTATTTCTTTTTTATATCTTAGTAAATCCTTTTTCTTCGTTAGGTAGACACGATTTGAACTAATTTTTGAAGGACTAAATCCTAAGGAAATTAGAGCAGTTCTAGTGTTATCCAGAAGAGGCATAGACATGTTGCAGAAGGATATTTGAATACCATGCTTTAGCTTATATATAGAACCATCAGTATCAAAGAATCCTCTCAAGAAACCAATTATATACTTTCTATCCCTAAAAATCCAGCTTGGAACTTTAACCTGCTCTTTTACCTTATTCATAACTAATCCAATACTCAAAAGATAATCTACCAAATTCCTAAAACCGATATAAAGAACATGGTGGCCTTTTTTGTTTAGCATACACTTTAGTTCGCACGCATATACTCTTCTAAA
Source organism: Candidatus Yanofskybacteria bacterium RIFCSPLOWO2_02_FULL_44_18 (assembly GCA_001794755.1). Lineage (GTDB taxonomy): Bacteria > Patescibacteriota > Minisyncoccia > 2-02-FULL-40-12 > GWA2-44-9 > GWA2-44-10. The sequence goes on along the minus strand of MGKT01000009.1, from coordinate 32,165 downwards.
AAGCTCGATTACATAAGCAACATATGCTTTTTCTTTCTTGCCCAATGTGACAAAAATCTGCTCCCGAGATATATGTCCATCACCCAACATTATCCCTATAAACTCAGCCAAGTCTTGAGATTCCTGTAAACGATTCAAGGATCTCTTGTTAGTGTATCCTTTTTTTGATTCAGGAGATATTTTAATACCGAGACGTTTCAATCTCTGAAATATACACTGGTAACTCAGACCAAGTTTTTCCCCAACTTCAAATATTGACAAATTTTCTTTGCTATAAAGCCTGATCAATTGTCTTCTGTAAGTAAGCGTGTCCTGATTAGTCCACTTTCTCGGCATTAGTGTATTATACCCGATTATTGACCACTCTACCATACCGTAAATGGCAAACTAAATAAAATCAAACCTCTTTCGGACCATGCAGCGAGTTAAGATAAATTCCTAAATAAAAATTGTACAAAGACACAAACAACTGAGCCAGGGAGAGGACTTGAACCTCCAACCTGAGCATTACAAATGCCCTGCTCTGCCATTGAGCTACCCTGGCAATTAGTAATATTTTACCACACACCTACGATTAAATCGAGGGACCGAGTCGGGAAAGTTTAGACGCAATGCGTGAATCATCCGGTCTAAGTTTTAAGGCCGCTTCATAGGCCTCTTTGGCTTCCTTAGAATCATCAATGCTGGTGTAGAGATTGCCAAGCTCCAGATACAAATCGGCGTTTTTGGGGTCTTTGGCAATTTCTATTATCAGCGCCTGTTCTTTCTTTTTCAACTCATCAACAGCGTTAGTTTTGTTTTTGTGAGTTTCAGTTTTTACCACACTATCTTTATCTTTTTCCGATTCCGAACTTACCGAGATATTTCTAACTTTATTTATCAGCGCCAGCATGGCGTGGTCAATTTTAAGAGAAAACAGTCTTATCCTTCGCAGGTTTTTTTCGAATTCACTGAGCAGGTATTCCTTATGTTCCCGCCAGTTAAATTTCTTAAACCCATCCGTTACTTCTGGAAAAAAATCATAGAAAAGGTTGTCCCCCACTTCATTCGCCTCAGGAGTCAGTTTATTAAGATAAGTTCTTTTTCGCCAGACAATAAAACAAATGCCGAAGGCGGAAATTAGGATAATGGAAAATGGAATAATAAAAAACATTATATTTCAAATATCTCGAAGCGGCCGACTTTAATATTTTCACCGACCTTTTGAATTATTCGCGTAATCAATTCTCCAACCGTAACCGCGGGGTTTTTTACAAACGGCTGGGCTAAAAGTTCTTCATTATCATTCGGCTTCATGGCCGTAATGTGCATGACAATATCATGAGCCAAACTCTTAAATTCCTGATTTTTGGCGACAAAATCCGTTTCACACAAAAGTTCCACCATTGCCCCGATTTTTCCGTTAGAGTGGACGTACGAGTCAATAACTCCCTCATTTACATCCCGGCCGGATTTTTTGGCGGCCACGTCGCCGGCTTGGGATTTTAGAATTTCAATAGCCTTGGCCTCATCGCCACCGGCCGCGGATAAGGCTTTATTAATCTGGGCGAACGAAAGCCCAGTCTGATCTCTAAGTTGTTTAATTTTATTCGCGTCCATTATTTAACCAGTTCCTTTTTTATAGCCTCGAGGATTAAATCAACCGACTTTTTGGATCGGTCATTGGCCGGAATGACATAATTAGCGTCTTCCGGACTGGAATCAGTGTTGGCAATGGCGATTATCTTAACGCCGATTCTTTTCGCTTCTCTTACCGGCAGAGCGCTTTCTTTCAAGGAAGAAACGAATATGGCGTCCGGTATCCGGCTTAGTTTCTTCAAGCCCTCAAAATGAGTCCTCATTTTTTCCAGTTCCCGCGTGAATAAAAGCTTTTCTTTCTTCGTGAATTTATCAAATTGGGGCGATTTCATTTCCTTTTCCATCTCTTCGAGTTTTTTAACGCGGCCGGATATGACTTTAAAATTAGTAAGGGTGCCGCCAAGCCAGCGATTCAAGACATAGGGCATGTTTAATGAGTCGGCCAAATCTTTTGTCGTCTCGACTGACTGTTTGGTTAAAGCAACGAATAATATAATCCCGCTTCCCTGCAATGTCTTCTTCACGTATTCAACGCTGTTGTTAAGCTGAACTTGGGTCTTTAAAAGATCAATAATGCAGATGCCGTCCCGGACGGTAAAGACGTATCTTTCCATAGCCGGGTTAAAAACAGTCTTTTTGCGGCCAAAATGCATGCCTGCTTTGAGCATGTCTTCATATGGTATCTGTATATTTTCGAGAGTATTCATAGCTTCGCTATTTTATACGATTTAAGACAATTAATCAAACATGCTACGCCGGCATGGCATCAGTGGGCACGCATAAAAAGTCTGCTGACTTTTTTGCTCGGACTCCTCGCCAGCCGCTCGTCGTGGTCCCTCTGATACCATGCCGGCTCCGCTTTTACGATCCAAGCGCATCAAATACCGGATCGAGGTTGCCGGCCAGGATTTTATACATATTCCCCCAGCTTTTTTTTATTCTGTGATCGGTAATCCGATCCTGGGGGAAATTATATGTTCTTATTTTTTCCGACCTGTCGCCGGTTCCGATTTGTTTTCGCCTTTCCTCGGTTATGTTGCCCGTCGCCTCTTCCTGTTTTATGGCCATTAATTTGGACCTTAGGATTCCCATGGCTTTTTCCCTATTCTGGGCTTGGGATCTCTCCTGTCGGGATGAAACGACAATGCCTGTCGGCTTATGGAGCACCCTGACGGCGGTTTCCACTTTATTCACATTCTGTCCGCCGGGGCCTCCGGCTCGGGAAAATGAAACTTCAATCTCATCGGGCCGTATTTGGACATCGCTTTCAGCCGCCTTCGGTAAAACGGCGACTGTCACCGTTGAGGTGTGGACGCGCCCGCTTTTCTCCGTCGCAGGGACTCTTTGAACGCGATGAACGCCTGATTCGTTCTTCATTTTTGTAAAAGCGCCTTCGCCCCTGATTTCAAAAGTAACGGATTTGAATCCGCCGATGCTAATTTGGTTTTGATCGATAAGATCAAATTTCCAGCCCTTGCTTAACGCGTATTTCCGGTACATTCCAAAAACATCGGCCGCAAAAAGGGCCGCTTCGTCACCTCCCGTTCCAGCCCTTATTTCTATAATCGCTTCATTGGCCGGATTGTGGGTCTTTAATTGAGGCTGATATTGATATGACATGTGATGAGCCTGATGTCATCGAAGGGACCACGACGAGCGGCTGGCGAGGAGTCCGAGCAAAAAAGTCAGCAGACTTTTTATGCACGCCCTGAGATGACACCGGGCGAAGACATATTAATGCCTACTTTTTCTGGCCGCGACTTTTTTGATAGTTTTCTTTAGAGAAACTTTTTCCAGACGTTTCCTGAACTTTTCGACTCGGCCGCGAGTGTCAACGATTTTCTCGCTGCCGGTATAGAAAGGGTGGCAGGATGAGCAGATGCTGACGCTAATTTCCGGCAGTGTCGAGCCGGTTGTCCACGCGTTCCCGCAAATACATTTAACTTTAGCCTCGGGATAATATTGGGGATGGATATTTTTCATATTTAATTTTCTTGTTCTTTATCCGGCGCGGATTCAGGCATCTCTTCAACAACTGCTTCATCCTCCGGTTTCTTCTTCTCAATCACTTCCACATCTTCAATGCTGGTCTTTGTTTCAAGTTCTTTCTCAAGCTGTTCTTGGGTAATGGGCTCTTGGACCGTGCCCACAATTTCGTCCTCGCTAGCCGTGAGCTTAACACCGGATTCTAATTTAATATCCTTTACTAAAATCTGGTCGCCGAAATTTTTCAAATTGGAAATATCAACCGTTATTTCATGGGGCAAATCTTGGGGCAGAGCTTCAACTTCCAGCTCATTTACGTTCCTGATGAATATGCCGCCTAAATCCCTAACAGCCGGCGATTCACCGACGAATGATGCTTGAACCATGGCTTTGATTTTTTCATCAAGACGGACCTTGTAAAAATCGGCATGGAGAACTTCATCCGTCACCGGATCGTAAACAACGTCGTGAATAATGGTCGGGTAGGTTTTACCATCTAAATTCAGATAAACCAAAGTCGATTCACCGGCCGATTTTAAAACGCCGGAAAAATCTTTTAGGGGAATCTGGAGATTGAGCGATTCCAGTCCTTTTCCATACAAAACGCCGGGCAACACTCCCTGTCGGCGCAGGGCCTTTACACCCGAACCTAAAACCGCCCGCACCTGGGCGTCCAGTTCCACTTTTTGATTGTGAGTCTTTGCGGCCGACATATATATTTAAAGCCCTGATATATTAACACAAATTAAGCCATCAGTGCAAGCTTTTTAATAACCAGGTCCTTAACCTCCTGGGCCGCCGGAGCCAGATATTTATACGGAGTCGTCTCATCGGGATTTTGGGACAATTGCTCCCTCAACGCCTCCGAATACGCAACTCTCAACTCGGTGTTAAAGTGGACATTGGTTATTCCATTTTCAATGCTTTCTTTTATGTCCCCGTCAGACAAGCCGGAAGCCCCATGCAGAACCAAAAACATATCGGGAACCGCCAATCTTATTTTCATCAAATGTTCGATGTCTAATTTTTCTTTCTGTTCCGTAACTATGCCGTGTATGTTTCCAAATACCACGGCCAGGCGGTTTATGCCCGTTTCCTGGCAAAATATTCGAGCTTCTTCGGTTTTCGTATAGTCAGAAGGGCTTATTTCCATTTTTGATTGAATCAGTGAACCGCCTTTCAAATAGCCGAGCTCGCCTTCGACGGATATGTCAGAGTTGATTGTTTTGGCATATTCCACCACTTTTTTTGTCACGGCCGTATTTTCGGCAAAAGACATTTTTGAGCCGTCGATCAATACGGAGCCATAACCGGCGTCAATGGCCTCTTTGCATTTTTCAAAAGATTTAAAATGATCGGCGTTTAAAAAAACCGGAAATTGAATATCGTCTTCGACGGCTTTTGCCATTGCCACGGCTTCTTTCAAACCGATGAAATCAGCTTCGCTTTCCGACGTGCCGACCATGACGCAAGACGCGCCCGCTTCTTTAGCCGCCGATGCGATGGCTTTCAAAACGTCTTCCGTCGAAAAATTAAAATGGCCGATAGCGGTTTTGTTTTCTTTGGCCATTTTAAAATATTCATTGAGAGTCATTTTATTTCCACATCAACCAAGGGCCATTGCCCCGGATTATCTTCTTTCAGCAATCCTTCAATCGGGCCATATTTGGTGACCACGGAAGATGAATTGGCTGTCGCCATCTGAATTGATTTTTGGATATCCCCGCTTCGAATATATTCGGATATAAATCCGGAGCTGAAAGCGTCGCCGGCTCCAGTGCGTTCAACTACCGGTGAATCGGGAATGCCTGCCCGGTATATATTTTTGCCGTCGGAAACTGAAACCCCCGCTCGGCCTTTGGTCATCACGAATATTCCGCCGATTTTTTCGTCCATGAATTTGAATATTCCCGCCTCGTCGTTATAATCAATGCCGCTTAACAACGATGCTTCCTCTTGATTCATTAAAACGATTTCGCAAGCCGAAAGAAGCGGCTGCAACTTTTCAAATCCCAGCGCCAGTTCCAGAGTGCCCGGATTTGTTGCCAGTTTTATGCCTCTGTCTCGGGCGTGGTTGATTATTTCTCCGATAAACTCGATATTCCCTCCGACATTGTCAACGAAAATCCATTTTGCATCGAGCTTGCTTACGTCAACCGTGTCTTTGCTGAAATGCTGGCCTTCGCCTTTATACGTAACTATCGTTCGTTCGCCGGAAGCGCCATCGAATAAAATAGTCGAATAACCGCTCAAATCGTCACCATGGGTAACAAAGAACCGGGTATCGACATTTTCCGCATTTAGAGCATTTTTTATTTCCTCACCGACTATATCTTTGCCGATTATAGCAACGCAGGAAGCCGCCAACCCTTGCCTTGAAAGGCCAATCGCGACATTCGTCGCCCCGCCGCCCGGCGTCATCACTATTTTATCGACATGAATTTTTGTACCCAAAGTCATTGCTAAAGCGGATCCGGTTTTAAAACGTTCGTCTTTGAGAATGACAAAATCGGGACTGGTAATGAATACGTCACGAGTCGCCGAACCGATTGTAATCACATCAAACATTTTGGAGTTTTTTAATGGCTTGCCCTATGTCTTGAGATTGCCAGATATAGCTTCCGACGACAAATTCAGAAGCACCGGCAGCTATCAATTTTGGGATCGTATCCGGGTTAACCGAGCCGTCAACGACAATAGGCATATCCGGATAATTATCATGGAAATTTCTTATCTTTTCAACCACGCTCTCCACAAAATGGCCGCCATCAAATCCGGGATTGACGGCCATAAATTGGACCAGATCTATCCTATTCAAAAAAACCTCAATTTTTTCAATCGGCGTCTCCGGATTCAAGACGAGTCCGATTTTTTTACCGGCGGAATGAATATCGTCAATAAGCCGGCCGGAATCCGCGTCAGATTCGGAATGAATAAAAAAACGGCCGGCCTTGGTTTTTAACCATTCGACCAATATTGCGGCGGGATTTCTAACCATTAAATGTGCGTCAATATTTAAATCGGTTTGAATTGAATTCAATTCCGCGTATCCGGAAACTGTCGCGCTCGAAGTCAGCGTGCCGTCGGCGACATCAATAGCGATTCTCTTAACCAATAGCTCAAGCTTTTTTATCTTTTCCCTAAAATCGGCAGGGTCATCAGTCAAAATTGAAGGTATTATTTCCATTATTCTATTTCCTCATCCATGTCTTCTATTCTTCTTAAATATTTTTCTTCTTTGGAAAATTCGGTTTCCAAAAAAGTTTCAAGTATATGTTTGGCTTCGTCTTCGGGAATTTCATCCGCGGCCAATGCCAAGACGTTTATATCATCGTCGTTGCGTGCGGAATGAATCTGATCAGCATCGATGGCCAAGCCCGCTCTGACTCCGGGAAAGCGGTTGGCCGTAATATCAACTCCAACGCCCGAACCGCAGATGACTATCCCCCGGTCTTCGGGATTAATGGATATTCTCTCGGCCACAAGCTTGGCGTATTGAGTATAGTCATCGTTAGCATCAAGCTCGTGCGCTCCCAAATCCTCGTATTCATAACCCAAATCGTCAAGCCAGTGCTTTATTAATTCCTTTAGATGAAATCCTCTGTGATCAGCGCCAATATAGACCATATTTTCAAGAGCAGCGGATTACCTTTCGGAAACCCGCATAAAATTCTGCTGAATTTTTGCTTAGCTCGCGCCAGTCGCGCTGCGTAATTTTTCCTCAAGGCAATCCGCTGCTCTCTTATTTATTTTAATTTCTATTCAAATATTCAACCGCGCTCAATGTGGCGATACAGCCTTGACCGGCGGCGATGACAATCTGTTTGAAGGCAACGTCCGTAACATCGCCCGCCGCGTAAAGCCCCGGGGTATTCGTTTCGCATCGCCCGTTTACAATTATATTCCCGAACATATTTTTTTCCACCTCATCCGGCGCGATATCGGCATTGGGAGTGTTGCCGATGTGGATAAACGCGCCGTCAATCTGCAATTCTTTAATTTCGCCATTTTGGTCTTTATACTTCATCCCCTTCACAAATTGCTCTCCCGTGATTTCTACGGTTAGAGCGCCGTAAATCACTTCCACATTCGGCAAAGACTGAATTTTCTCCACCAAAATATCGTCGCCTTTGAATTTTGGATTCTTGTTTATCAAATAGACTTTCGAGGCGATACCGGCCAACATTATCGCCGATTCCAAAGCGCCGTTGCCTCCGCCGATTGTTGCCACAACTTTGCCCGGAAATAACGGGCCATCGCATGTCGTGCAATAAGAAACTCCCTTGTTTCTATATTCTTTTTCTCCCGATACATCCAGCATCCGCGGATGGACGCCGGTTGCGATTATCACTGATTTGGCTTCGTAATCACACTTAAAAGCCGGCTCCGATGCGCTGTCGAGCTTGTCAGCGGCTATTACCGGTTGGCTGTCTTTCATTGTCGTAATACAGAAATTGCCCTCTTCTGTTTTGGTCACTTTCTGAACCCAAACGCCCTCTTCCGGATCAATGCCGTACGACTTAAGATGATCTTTAAAATCCTGCGCTAATTTAATGCCGTCAGTATGAATCTGCCCCGGCCAATTTCCGATTTCGCCCGATGTCGCCACTTCGCCGCCGAATTCTTTGGTGATAATTTTGAAATTCAGTTTGCGCCTGGCCGCATATATTCCGGCCGTTGCCGAGGCCGCTGATCCGCCGATGATTATTAGATCGTACATGAAAATTATTGTATCATAACATTCATGAGTAACAAGCAATTAATTCTAGCCCTTCTCATTGTAAGCGCGATAATACACTTTGCATACTTTGGCCATCCCAGCGAAACGGTTTTTGATGAAGTCCATTTCGGCAAGTTTGTCACAGGCTACTACACTCACGAATATTTTTTTGACATTCACCCGCCGTTAGGCAAATTAATCGTGGCTGGATTTGCCAAAATATTCAATTTTGAACCCGAATACGCGTTTGCCAACATCGGTGAAAAATACCCGGACAAGCAATATTTAATACTTAGATTTCTACCAAGTTTGGCCGGCATGCTTTTACCCATCGTTATATTCCTTCTGGCTTTGCAAATAGGTTTTGGCAAAACGGCTTCTTTTTTTGCGGGCATGCTTGTGTCGATGGACAACGCTTTGCTTGTCCAATCAAGATTCATATTAATGGACGCGTTTCTCTTGTTATTCGGTTTTTCGGCTCTGCTCATGTATTTCAAGCGTAAATATGTATGGATGGCTGTATTTGGCGGTTTAGCGGCATCGGTCAAGTGGACCGGCTTAACTTTTTTAGCCCTGCCCCTTATCCTGGAATCAATTTATTTTTATACTGACAGGGACTGGAGGACGTTGATTCCAAAAATGACCGCCTTTTTGTTCATTCCCGCGGCAATATATTTTTCCGTATTTGCAATACATTTTTCTCTTTTAAATAAATCTGGAGCCGGCGATGCATTCATGAGTCTGGAATTTCAAAAAACTCTGGCCGGCAGCGCTTATGAAAAAAATGGAGAGATTAAAAAAAGTAATCTTTTTCAAAAATTCACCGAATTAAACGAGGAAATGTACACTTCGAACGCCAGGCTTACAGCAACTCATCCTTACGGATCAAAATGGTATACATGGCCATTTATGTCCCGGCCGATATTTTACTGGGTTAATGGCGATCAGAGAATATATTTTCTCGGCAATCCCATCATATGGTGGTCAACAACCGCGGCACTGATGTACGCCTTGATTTCCATGATATGGAGTGCGGGCCAATCTCGCAAAATATTGATTATTCTTCTGGGCGGAGTCGGTTTAAATCTGCTGCCTTTCATCGGCATACCGAGAGTAATGTTTCTATACCACTACCTCTCTGCCTTCATTTTCGCCATATTGATATTGGCGTATTTAATTGATCAGAGTCAGCACAAAAAACTGATAGCCCCGGTTTTGATTTTTGCCAGCGCTGTTAGTTTTATATATTTCTCGCCTTTAAGCTATGGCTTAAATCTCTCCCCGCGCGAATACAACGCCCGCGTCTGGCTCCCCAGCTGGAGATAATCAAATTACGATATTTTCCGGAACTGCCTGACAGCGAGAGGGATGAAAGTAATCAAAATGGCGGCAAGCCAGATGATGGAAGCCCAGAATGTGTAATCGACGGGCTGATTCACGGAAAATCGCCTGACCGCATCAACGGTGTATGTAATCGGGCTGTTTTCGGCGAATAATCGGAATATTTTCGGCATGCCTTCAACAGGAACGAATATCGAGGATATGAATGCCAAAGGGAAAACCCATATGAATCCGGCTGATTGGGCGGTTTCGACGTCTTTAACCGCAATTCCGATTAGGGCCGATATCCATGAAAATGCAAAACCGAATAACAGCATCAGAAACAAGGCGCCGAGCGCGCCCATGAATGTCCCCTCAAATCTATAGCCGATAATATAGCCCACGCCGACCATCAAAAAAATCACAAAAACATTTCTTAGTAAATCAGAAATTGTTCTTCCAGCCAGAACCGCGCCGCGGGACATCGGCAGAGATCGAAATCTATCTATCATGCCGTGCGAGATATCGTCCGCCAGTCCGATACCCGTCATCATCGCCCCGAATAAAGTCGTTTGAACCAAAATCCCCGGCAAAAGATAATCAACATAATTTATGCTCGTTTTTATCGCCCCGCCGAAAACATAAGCAAAGAGAATAACGAACATCACCGGCTGAATCGTCGAAAAAACCAAAAGCTGGGGCACGCGAGTGTATCTGATTAAACTTCTCTTCACCAATATCAGAGTTTCGGAAATAATCTTCATAAATTATCCGGCGACATGGCCGGTCAGTTTAAGAAACACATCGTCAAGTGTGGGCCGCCTCAAGACGATATCGGCTAAATCAATTCTTGCTTGATCCAGACGACGTATGGCATCGGCTAAAACTGAAGCTCCGCCGCGGACAGGCATGAATATGTGCGCCTCTAATTCTTCGATTCTGGGTTTCTCAATTCCCAAAGCTTCAATCGCGGCCGCGGCCCGATGGGCTTGAGAATGGTCGGTTAAATGGAGTTCCAAAACATCGCCTCCGACTTGAGCTTTTAGTTCCTGGGATGTTCCTTTGGCGATGATTTTTCCTTTGTCGATAACCACTATCTGATCGGCTAAATGATCGGCCTCGTCCAAATATTGCGTGGTCAGAAGAACTGTTACGTCCTTCGCCACCAATTCCTTTATTATGTGCCACAGTTCGATTCGGCCGTGGGGGTCGAGCCCGGTCGTCGGCTCATCCAAAAAAAGAACTTCGGGATGAGCAATGATGCTTGCCGCCACGTCCAATCTCCTCATCATGCCTCCGGAATATGTTTTAACCTGCCTGTCGGCGGCATCGGACAATCCGAAGCGGATTAGCAATTCCCTGGCCCTGTTTTCCGCTTCCAGTTTGGATAGATGGCAAAGGCGGCCAATCATTACAAGGTTTTCCCTGCCCGTCAAAACCATATCCACGGCCGAAAATTGTCCAGTCAGACCGATAATTTTTCTAACATCGTCAGGACTTTTAATAACATCGTGTCCACCGATTAAAGCTTGGCCGCTGTCGGGCGTGATTAAGGTGCCAAGCATCCTTACTAATGTCGTCTTGCCAGCCCCGTTTGGTCCCAAAAGGGCCAGAATACTGCCTTTGGGAATTTCGAAATCAATGCCGTCAACGGCTCGAACAGAGCCGTAGTGCTTTATCAACCCTCGAACGGAGACAACGGCTTCAATCTTTTCCGATTGTTCAATTGGGGGATTTTCCAGTTCCGGAGAAATATTATCCAAAAATGCCTGTCGAACATCGCCATGATTCCAGCCGACTGAAAGCAATTCGGCCTGGATTTCGCCGTCCGACATCCCAGATACCTTGGCTTCTTGAATGTATTGGATTAAATCAGAATTCATAAATCCCTGCGATTCTATGATATTTCCCACATAAAATCAAAGAGCGCCCGTTGGCGCCCCTTGATAATGTATTATAAATTTAGAGAAAATTCTCTAGCCTGCAGATAGATTTGATTTATCTTATTCCAGTTAAGATTTTCAAAAAATGCCTTAATGTAAGCAGCTCGATCTGAACCAGTATCGATAAAATATGAATGTTCATAAACATCCATAGCAATAATCGGAATGCACCCCCAGACACCCCCATGATTTTGTGCATCGCAATTATACTGCATCAATCTTTGTTCATTCATATCCCACGCTAAAATCGCCCATCCGCGAGCCGCCATTCCACATTGGGAAAAATATTCTAAGAAATCATTCATTGAGCCAAACTTTTTTTCTATAGCTTCTTTTACTTCCCCTGTTGGCACCCCATCACCGCCCAAAATCGCAAAATAATTCTCATGTAAATACGAGCCATTACGCGCAAAAGTTTCGCCCAATTTAAGTCCTCTCAATTCACTATAGATTTGATTTCCCGTAACCTTTCCACTTTTTCGCAGTTCTCCGAGTTTTTCGCTGATTTCATTAGTTTTATTTACATAACCTGCATAAAGCTTTCCATGGTGAATTTCAATGGTTTTTTGGGAAATACCTTTAATGCAATCGGTCTTAAAAGACAATGGTTTAATTTCTTTCGACATATTATTTTAAATACTCGTCAATCTTCGGACGGTCAAAGCCGATGACGATTTTTCCGTTTATTTCTATAACCGGCACTCCAAATTGTCCGCTTTTCTGGATTACCTCCTGTCCCCTTTCGGGATTCTTAGCCAAGTCAACTTCCTCGTATTTTATACCCTTGGATTTAAAATATTCTTTGGCCATGTGACAGAAGTGACAGGTCGGCGTCGTGTATATAAGAATGTTATTCATATATTAATGTTGAATGAAAAAAGTATATCACACGATTCGCTCATATCCAAAACCATTCACACTTCGCCGGTATGGCATCTTCGGAACCACATAAAAAGTCTGCTGACTTTTTTGCTCTACCTCGACAGAGATTCCGGGCTTCGCACCGGAACCTTATCCGACCACCAGTCGTCCTCCGGGCGTTTCTCAGATGCCATACCGGCTCCGTAAATTATCTTGAAAACATGTCATTTTGATGGTATATTATCAGCCAGTACCTGGAGGAATGTATGTTTCCGCATCTTTCCATGTCCCTCATCGTGGTATCATCTATTATCAAGGCAAAATTAAGAGGCGAGCGATCGCATCTGGAAACAAGAATGCCGTCGGCGCTCAATGATTGCGTCACGCTTGTTGATGCAATCCTGGCAGGTAAAATGCTGATTACAGAACAGTGCAAAATTCTGGAAATCCCCGAAGGATATAATCTCGACACCTGCGTGGCTCTTCATTCCGCTTGTATACGCTTTGTTCTGAAGCGTAGAGATATAACCCTTAAAACAATCGAGGATTTAAATAGGTATATTCTGGACAGGAAAGCCGCATTTAAATCTCTGAGGGATGATTTGGCAATCGAGCCATCTGAAATGGAGGAAACTCTGAAATTTGTGAATGACATGTTCAAGGCATGCAATGAAAATATGACCAAAGATTTAAGACGTTACGCGGCTGCCTCATAGGCGGCCTTTTTAATATATGTTTACAATATTGCAAAAAGATAAAAATTCCCGAGCCCGGCTCGGATTACTGAAAACCCCCCACGGCGTCATCAAAACGCCGTCTTATGTTATCGTTGCCACGCATGGAAGCGTAAAAACACTTGAACCGTTGGATATTAAAAAAACCGGTACGCAAGTCGTCATCGCTAACACGTACCATCTTTGGCAGAATGTCACCCAAAACGAGTCGACTGGTCGCCTGAGGAACACTCGGAGACGGGTAGCCGAGAAAGAGCAAAAAAGTCAACAGACTTTTTATGCAGTTCCGAACGGCGATCAGTCGCCTCATTCATTCCTATCAAACAAACTGGAAATAATGATGCCCACTATGACCGACAGCGGTGGATTCCAGGTTTTTTCGCTCGGCTTCGGCTTGGAAAATAAGGTCGGTAAAATATTGTCAGAACGGGCCGAGAAAATTAAAAATTTAAAAAGAAAAAATATTAAAATAACAAACAATGGGGTATATTTTTCGGTTGGCGGTAAAAAAAGATTTCTTGGACCAAAACTCTCGATGGAATTGCAGAGCCGGATCGGCGCCGACATTATCTTTGCCTTTGACGAATGCACCTCGCCTTTGGACGGAAAAAAATACAACCAGGAAGCTCTGGTACGCACGCATCGATGGGCTAAAGAGAGTCTGAAACATTATGACCCCCGCCAGTTATTGTTTGGCATTATCCAGGGCGGAAAATACAAAAACCTGCGCCAGAAAAGCGCCAAATATATTGCGTCGCTTCCGTTTGACGGCTTTGGCATCGGCGGCTCTTTCGGCAAAGACGAAATGTCAAAAACCTTGAAATGGATTATCCCCCACTTGCCGGATAAAAAACCGCGGCACCTGCTTGGTATCGGCAAGGTGGAAGATATTTTCACGGCCGTAGAAAACGGCGTCGATATGTTCGACTGCGTTATTCCCACGCGTGAAGCACGCCACGGCCGGATTTACGCCAAAAATGGCTTTTACGATATTCGCAAGAGCATCTATTCAAAAAATAAGATTCACAAACTTTTCAAAGGAACACCTCAACAAAAATTAGAAGGGCAACGACTTGCCACAATTCACAACATTAAATTTTTCAACTCTCTTCTTTCCCAAATCCGCGCCTCAATAAAAAGGAGTAAATTTTTTGAATTCAAAAAAGAGTTTCTGAAAAATTTTAGAGTCTGATGTTAGATTTGAGGACCGGCTGGAGGAGCTGATGGAGATGCTGTCGGCATTGAAGATTTCTTTGAGAAAACGTAAATATAGAGGATATCCAAAATGCCGGCGGTGTTGATAATAAGCAACGCCACAAACCAACCCTTGTGTCCAAGTCTGGCCGCTTTCCACAAAGCCATGCCCTTCCAGACAAGCGACCAAATCGCTATTATTGCGATAAAAAGACCGAACGCCGCTCCGGCCATCATCGGAAATGGCCCCGACCATTGATTTACATAGTTTCCAAAATAGCTATACATACTAAATATTATCTCTTATTTTTTTTAGCACTGCAATATCCTTTTCCACTTTGTCATGTTCCGTCTCCAGTACGAAATCAATATTAGAAAATTCCTTCATCATATTAATAAAACCTTCTTTTCCGATTTTGCCGTCGCCGATATGCTCATGGCGGTCCCGCCGCGCCCCCAGTTCCATTTTGGAATCATTGGCGTGAATAAGTTTAATCGCGTCTTTGCCGACGAATTTTTTTATTTTTTTCATAACGTCTTTGAATCCTTCTTTAGACTTAATATCGTAGCCAGTGGCGAACATGTGGCAGGTATCAACGCAAATTCCAATCCCGTCAACTTCATCCAATACGTACCCCAGCTCGTCAAACGTGTCGCCCATGATATTGCCTGTTCCGGCTGAAATCTCGAGTAAAAATTCCGTTGTCCCCTTGTATCCTTTTAAGACCTCGGCCACGCCTTTGGCGACTAGGCCTACAGCTTCAGCGCGTTCCATGTCCTTGGCGCTCCCCAAATGGGTCATAATATACTTGGCGCCGATTAATGACCCTCGCTCAAGCTCCTCGCGGCAAATTTTTGCAGCAGCACGCCTTATTCCCAAATTAGATGAAGCGAAATTAATATAGTAAGGAGTGTGGATGTAGCAGTTTTCCTGGTTATGCTTTTTCATCCCATCCTTAAAAGCCCTGGCCGAATCAGCTGATATTGCCGGCGCCGGGCCGCCTCGAGGTGACCGCGAAAAGATTTGAAAAATTTCACATCCCAAATCGGCCGCTCTCTGGGGAGCATTTTCTATTCCGCCGGCAATTGAAACGTGGCAGCCTATCTTCATTTTAATATTCCTTCTGATTTTAATTCTGAAATTATGTCGGCCGGTATCGGTATTTCATCTCTAATCGGGCTTATGCCCGGATACCGCCAGGCCGTAATGATTATTTTCTTTTGTCCCCTTTTGGAATACATGGACCAGATTTCATAAGGTCTCTGCTTTGTTCCGGCCGGCTGCATCACAGCTATAGTTTCAGGCACAATTCCCTTCTCGACTCTCTTTGGGCTCCGTATTATTCGCTTTACCCGATCCGGCGAAAGGCCGTAGAAAAGCATTTTTCGCACTACATGATTTGTCCAATGGTACTTGGCGTCATTTTTTGGAATTCTGAACACAAATAAAACAATACCAAAACGGCATGCTCCGGGCAAATTAAAAAGCCCCGAAGGGCTGTCTAAAATGGGCAGGGAGTTACGGATTCCAATCTAATCCAGGCGCAAACATCGTATGGAATCGTAAAATTTTGCGGTTGATCAGTAATTCTGAACTTTACAACGTCCAAATCCTGAAGATCGACCAATTTTCGAATATCAGGATGATTCAGAGGCAAATGAAGAACCATATGAGTACGGGATTTAGTTTCTCTAAGATTTAGGACTAATCTACTGCGCTTACGATTTAAATCGTTACACTTGACATACCATTCCTTCGCACACAATGACTCCGCCATTTTCTTGGCCCATCCCCTGCCAAATTTCCCCGTTACACCGATGAGAAGAGGAAATAGCATCAAAACGGCGCAAATAAGAATCGCCAATGCAAAACTAATCATCGGAATCTCAGTCATTGATTTCCTCCCAGAACTGGCTGTGAGATTATCATATCTTATCAATTTATTCAATCAAAAAGAGCCCTTACGGGCTCTTTTTGATTTAGGCTTAGTAGCCGCCGCCGAATCCGCCTCGGCCTCCGCCTCGGCTGAATCCGCCGCCGCCTCCGCCGCCACCGAATCCGCCTCGGCGAGGGGCTCTTTCGGTCATCGGTCGAGCTTCATTGACAACGAGCTTTCGGCCATCAAAATCAGTGCCGTTTAAGGCATCGACGGCTTTCAAGGCTTCCTCGTCATTTTCCATCTCGACGAAACCAAAACCTCTTGATCGTCCGGTCATCTTGTCCATAAGAACTGACGCCGATGAAACTGCTCCATGCTGGGTGAACATATCACGCAGCTGGTCATCGGTCGCAGTGTACGGAAGATTTCCGACATATAACTTTTTCAATATATTGATAAGAATGAAAATCGGACGAGAGATTCAAATCTCCAGCCCTATTTTTGATTCTTTATTCATTACTGGTAGGAACGACCTCCCGTCGAGTTCTCACCAGTACGAAACTTAGCGAAACTTCCCGAGATACCTACTATATCTATAATAATACACGAAAATGAAGAAAATAGCAAATGGCCGCCCAGATACTCATTATTACTGCGTTTCTGGATAAAGTTCTATGTATAAAACGAAAAGAGCCGACAAATGTCGGCATCCAGAAAAACATCGTTATGGGCCACAATAGATTTGTTTTACAGGTGCGTCTCCGCAACTCGGACATATCTTTGTTATCAAATGAACATAACCGTCGTCCACTTTGGCGTGTTCAATAATATGACGGCGTCTTAAACAATGCAAGCACCACCAAAATAGTGATACATGATGAAATTTAGCGGGACGGCTGGAAAAATTTATATCTTTTGCTGTTTCCAGAAAAGCGAGGACTCTTTCAGGTAAGTTGAGTTCGTTTACCGAACTGAATACTTTTCTTTCGCCTACCAGATAATATCGATAAACATTTCCATTCGATGCGATTAGATTTCGTGCCATTGTGACTCCTTCAAAGAACCGAAACACAATAACATGTCTCAATATATATGTCAATTTTTAGTCTGGCACATTCAATCTTACCGAATATATATAAAAATAAGCCTTATCTGGGGGAATTATTCTAACTCCCTGTCAATGGTGGACTTAAACACTTCATAGGGCTGAGCTCCGACGATTCTTGTTCCATTGATGAAGAACGTGGGCGTACCAGAAACTCCGGCCTTTCCGCCGTCCGCAAAGTCCTTGGCCACTTCTTCCCTATATTTTCCGGAATCAAAGCATGAATTAAATTCCGTCATATTCAAGCCAGCTGTGGCCGCCCATTTTTTTACTTCTTTGACGCCGAATGAAATCGTGCCGTTTCCCTGCTTGGCCTGTTCGGCAAATGCTGTATCGTGAAACTCCCAAAATTTTCCCTGATCCCAGGCGCATTGGCCGGCTTGGGCCGCCGGTTCAGCGCCGGCGTGAAATGAAAGAGGAAAATCGCGATAAACCAACCTGGCTTTGCCCGTATCGATATATTCTTTTTTCAATTGAGGTAGTGTGTCTTCAGAGAAAGACCGGCAGTACGGGCATTGAAAGTCGCTGAATTCGATGATTAGCACTTCCGCCTTATCTGAACCCATATATGGATCATCGTCAGCAGAGACTTCGATTTTATTTTCGGGCGCTATCTGGGCTTTTCCCGAATCAAATTCTCGAGAATACAGAAGAGAGCTACTTATCATCACGGCCGCGGCCAGAATCGAACCCGAGAGAATAATCCAGTTCCGATTCCATTTCGGAGAGCCAGCTTCCGAGTTTTGTATTTCATCCATGCTTTAAATATACATCAATACGGCTCCCATGCAAACTTGTTGACACATGAAAGAATCGGGGGCATGATTCATTAGAAATTTATAATATTCATCTTTCATATACGCAAATTCATTTTGACTTCATGTTAAATTGAAGAATATTAGATAAAAAATAACAAACAAAGAACATGCGAATACTCATCGTTGAGGACGAAGAAAAATTGGCCGAAACATTAAAAAGAGGCCTGGAAAAAGAAGGCTACGCCGTTGACTATCTTATGGACGGCGAGGCCGGACAAAGGCGCATCGAAACAAATTATAAAGATTACGACCTGATAATCCTGGATCTGATGCTGCCCAAGAGAAACGGTTTCGAAGTTTGCAAGAATGTTCGCCAGGCCGATATTGTCACCCCGATACTGATTCTGACCGCTCGGGACGCGGTCGAAGACAAAGTTTATGCTTTAGACGAAGGGGCCGATGACTATCTGGTCAAGCCTTTTTCTTTTCAAGAGCTTCTAGCCAGAATCAGAGCCCTTCTACGACGCCCGGAGCAAGTACTGCCGGTGGAATTGAACATTAAAGATTTGAACTTGAACTCATCGACGCGGCGGGTCACCAGACTGAACCGCGAGATACCTTTGACACTAAAAGAATTTGGCCTGCTAGAGTATCTTATGCGCCACCCGAATCAGGTTTTAACGCGGGAGCAGATATTGGACCACCTCTGGGACTTCGCTTTTGATTCTTTCAGTAATGTGGTAGATGTGCATATCAAGAACTTGAGAAAGAAAGTCGACGGCGAATACAATGAAAAACTTCTTGAAACAATTAGAGGCGTGGGGTACCGCATTAAAGGATGACCCTTTTCTTCGAGCCCGCCTCCGCCTTGTCGTGCTTAATTCTGCCATTCTTATCGGCTTCATTGGCGTATCCTTCTTCATATTCCGATATAATTACAAACTGCTTTTTATAATTATATCGGCCGGCACAATTTTAATGAACTACATGTTTTCGGCCGAGACGCTGGCTCCGATACGCCAAATCGTCCGGGCCCAGAAAAGATTTATCGCCGATTCTTCTCACGAATTAAGAACGCCCCTGTCGATTATAAAGATAAACACGGATGTCGCCCTTCTTGAAGGCAAGGATTTGACGACAAAAGAGGCGGTCAGAACGCTGGAAAGCAATCTGGAAGAAGTTGACCGCATGTCGAAACTGATTGAAAACCTGCTCAAGCTTTCGTATTACGACGCCAAACCGGTTGAGGTTCCTTTTTCAAAAATTGACTTGTCCAAAATAGTAAAAGACATCGTTGAAAAGACGAATAATATTGCTCTTACCAAAAATATACGCCTAAGCATGAGCCGGGCCGAGCCGGCGCCGATATGGGGCAACCCTACTGCCATTGAGCAATTGGCCATAAATCTTATTCGCAACGCCATCACCTATACTCCCGAGGGCGGACGCATAAACGTGTCCGTTTCAAACAGGAATTTCGGATATTGCCAACTGGATGTCCGGGATACTGGCGTGGGTATATCGGAAAAAGACCTGCCCCACATTTTTAATCCCTTTTATAAAGCCGAGGGCGGAGACGGAATCAGATCAAAGTCCAGTTCCGGATTGGGTCTGACGATTGTCAAAAAAATAGCCGAGAGGCACAAAGCGATAATAGATGTGGAAAGCGCCATGGACAGCGGCACCGTTTTCCACGTCCGCTTCCCCAAATTCGGATAATTTTTCCATGAAATGCAAAGAGCAGCCGCTGGGCTGCTCTTTATGTCACATAATCTCCCCTTCTTCCATGAATCGACCTTGTCCATCTCTTTCCGATGCTACTCGGCCTCGGCTTCTTCGTCCCGCGGTTCGTTCTCGGCGCGCCGCCCGTGATTTGCCGCGCCGGCCTCTTGTGTTTCTTGGCATAATAATATCCACCCCTCATGTCCCGCCGTTTTCACCTGATTGATATTAGCATCCAGCGAAATACAAGGAGTATTAATTTAATCAATCATAAAGAGTCCGGATGAAATGGCGATGAGTCGTGATTGTTCATTGTGCTGTCATTTCAAATTTGCATATTTATAATTATGAAGAAGGTCATGTATCCGATATTCGCGATTGCAATTATTACCCAAAGTGATTCTGTTCTCGGCTCTATTAAACACGTCCCTCCCGACTCTTCTGCATTAATCGGCCGAATGTGGACAAAAGAAACACCCCCTCCGATTCCGGGCGCGATATCAGGAAATTTCGCCTCGGCACCGATGGCAGCCGTATTTGATACGGTCGTCGTATACCCCAGCCAAAATACCGTGCCGCCAAACGGCGAAGTATGGTTTAAGGGCTCGGGTTTTAAACCCGGCGAAGGTATAATCATATACAAAGACAAGAAAAAAGCCGGGCGCATAAGAGCCGACGCTTACGGCAGTTTTCAAACTCAAAATATGCCCGTCGGAGAAGAAGCCGGATTGGATATATTTGTTTTCAGAGGCGAAAAGTCAAAATTAGAACACAGGGTCACCGTCGAAATATCATCTTTTCTCGAATAGTTTCTGTTTCAGGTATTCCATATTGATAAGGTATTCGCGTTCAACATCAATGCCGAGTTCCTGCGCAATGATAATCACGGACCACAAGCAATCAGCCAGTTCATGGCTTATTTTTTTATATCCCGCTTTCGTGGGATTATCGGTATAAGACACGATGTACTTCAGAAGATCCCCCACATCTCCGACAAAAGCCTGTGCGTATTCAGGCGCGGCCCAGATCTTTCTTCCTTTTTTACGATTCCCTTCAGCGTAGGCCATCTTAATTTCCTCGGCTATTTTCGAGAGTTGTTTGATTGTCATTTTATATAATCCTAGCCATTACCAAATTTGAGTCAAGACCAGCCAAGATTTTCATTGATTGAAATAAAAAAGCCCAGCGAGGCCGGGCAAGGGAGAAAGATACGAAAACAAAGAACGTGGGCTGAAGCAGGGATGGAGGGTCGCAATGTCGTCTTTCAGGAGGCCCGCCCCAGCCCACATGGAAATAATATCCTACCTGAATAATTGCGCAAGTGGATATGAGTTGGCCCAAAAAGAAGCGGTAACAAGAAGGATAAACAAGGCCTGGGCTGATATGCTTACCCATTTCATATTTCTCATCTTGTTCTTCGTGTGAATCCAGATGTGAAATTTCTGCAACGACGTTAGTGGTTCCCGTCGGACGCGCCAGTAAACAAACTGCAAAGCATCGGGCAGTTGAGCCACAAGAGCCGCGCCCAAAATATATGCGTTAAACTCGAGTTGACTCACGAGGATGAAGGACAAGATTAAACCAAGCATACCGTCCATGCTGACATTCAAGAAATCTTTTACGAAATGGCCGTTAATGGACATAGTGCTGTCCAATGGATTCTTTTTATCCTCATTGTGCGATTTAAGAGGATAATCCCAATGGGGAAAAGCATCGAGAATAAAATGGCTGCAGAAAGCCAAAAAAAGACCCAGCAGCGGATTGCCGGCCATCAGCTTGGCGATAACCGCTCCAGTGACTGCGTGCGTGGTTAATGTCATATTTTTTCGTAGCCCGGGAAATAGTCCGTTTTAATCATTGTTTTTTTGACGCCGATGCTTTTCAATTCCCCAACTACCGCTTCCACCATCGGCTCGGGGCCCGAAATATATATGATTCTCTCCGTAAAATCCGGAGTATTCAGTTTAATGGCCTCGGAATCAATGCCGCCTTCAATATATATATTTTTCAGGCCGATTCTTTCAGCTTCAGAAAAAAGATTCCGGAACACAAAATCTTCTTTGTTTCTGGCGCCGTAGAGCAAAATTATATCACGTTTTTCGTTTGAATCCAACATGAATTTTATCATGCTTCGATACGGCGTAATTCCAATTCCCCCGGCAATAAAAAGGAGTTTTCTGCTGGTATCTTTAGGCAAAATAAAATCACCGCTGACTTTGGATGTCGTTATCTCCCGGCCCGGATTCATATTTGCCAGCTCTTTCTTAAATGTGCTTCCCGGATCCGAAATCCTCGTGGCTAACAATATTTCTTTTTCGGTCGGCGAAGAAGCGATGGTAAAATATCTTCTTATTCCCCTCTTATCAGGCTTGTCATGGCTCAGCGTCCACTCCAGATACTGGCCGGGCTGAAATACAATCGGCCTTAAAGAGTCAAACCAAAATCCGATTATGCTTTGATTAAGATATTCTTTTCTTTTCAAGACAACGGCCATTCGAAAATCCGGACTCAATATTCGAGACAACATATTGCCCGACAACAAGGAAAGCTCCAGGGAATAGGCCAGGCCCAATCGTTGGAAAATCACGAGAGCAAGAGCCACAAATATTCCAAAATATATTCTCTTTGCTTTATTCTGCGGCGATGTAAGGGGTTCCACAAGCATCACTGACGCAAAAAATATTATGGCCGAATCGAGAAACACGCCGCTCAATTGACCAAGAGGCCGAGTCAAAATCAGAAGAATCGTGTAGGCGGCAAGAAAAGAAAGCGTTAAATGAAGGTTTCTTATTTTTTTTAAAACAATATATCCTCCCAATAATATTACCGGCAGTATGTATTTGCTCCCTATCCACCAGCTGGCCGGATATCCCATTACCATTCCGGCAATAACCCCCACCGCGGCGGGATTAAAAATGTGGCTTTTGTTCCAGACTAAAACATATTTTGAGGCCATGGCCGAGGCGGCAATGATTAAAAGTATTATCCAATCCGACCACACGTTGAATGGCCCGGATATTAAAGAAAGAATAAGCGCCGTAATGACGGCTGATTCCGGATTAGGCTTTATTCCCGCTATCTGGGTGAATATTTTGTTTGCAGCCCAGCACAATAAAATAAAAACTAGAGTCTGGAATAATATATCCAATCCGCCATACGGCAGAATCCCAAAAAAGCTAAATCCGATGACGGCGGCCAAAACCGCAATCAAAAAATTAAGCATCAGCCGATACATGTTCATATCACTTAACTGTTATTGTTCCCGTATCAGAAGCTTTTATATGATTATGGTAGCTCCAGGTTCCTTTTTGAGTAAACGTAAAAACATAATTTTGGCCCATGGCCGTCCCCTGCTTCGAGTCAAATGCCGGCAAATCGGTATGAGTCGGATGAGGACTGGAAGCAGTCCACATAAGTCTCGAGCTTTCGTTTACGAAAGTTACTTTGGTGCCGGCGGAAATTTCCACCGATTTGGGAACATATCCGTTGTCGGTATATTTGATTGTCAACGCGCTTGGTTTCGGCGTTGCTGTGGGTGTGGGAGTCGGTGTAGGAGTTGCTTGTGGTAAGCTTGTCGAAACCGGCGTCGCCGTCAACGCTGGGGAATCTGTCGGAGTTGCCGATACATCCGCAACTTCGTCATTAGCCTCGCGGGTTAAATATATGACTCCTGCCACCAAAACGACCAGTATGACTATCAGCGAAATTATTGTTTTGTTCATATTGATATTTTACATATCTTGATTAAATAGTCTAATTGCTTATTCTTTAGACAGTATGAAGCTTGATTTGCTCCCGGGGGAGGAAAAAATTTTTAAGAGATTGGACTCTCCGAAGAAAATACAGGATTTTTTAAATTCGATTCCCAAGAATTTTGAAAAAACCGGAGAAACATGTTATTCGCCGCGTCTGGTCTTGAGAGAAAATATGGCCCATTGCGTTGAAGGGGCTTTTTTGGCGGCCTCGATTCTTTGGTATCACGGCGAAAAACCCCTTATATTCGACTTGCGTTCAAATTCCGAAGACTTTGACCACGTTGTCGCGCTATTTAAAAAAAATGGGCATTGGGGCGCAATCAGTAAAACAAACTACGCCGTTTTAAGATATCGTGAGCCGATTTACAAAAACGCCCGTGAGTTAGCTCTTTCTTATTTTCATGAATATTTTTTAGACAACGGCGATAAGACGCTTCGGGAATTTTCAGTACCCATTGACTTGAGCAAATTCGGAACGGAGTGGATAACGGCCGACAGGAATCTTTGGGATATATATTTCGAAATTGATAAATATAGGCATACGCCCATATTATCCCGAAGCATGATATCTGCGCTCCGGAAAGCCGACAAAATAGAAATCGAGGCCGGAAAATTGAGAGAGTGGAAAAAATAAATCCCGCTTGGCGGGATTAAACGTTAACCGGATCGCTCGATTTATCATGAGTCTTCAAATAATTAACGACTCGAGTCGGTTCAATCTGCTGATGGTTATTTCTGATGTGTTCGACCAAACGAAGAAAGAGTCGTTCTGTCTTGTCAGAGCTATCTCTCTTGTTCCACAAATTGACAAGAATCTCCAAGGCGCGTCGGACGTGAGACTCGATTGATTCAGGAGCAATATCTGTCTTTGCCAGCAACCTCGATTTGCTTAGATTAATTACCGGCTTTGGTGGCATTTCGTCGTTGTAAAATATTGCCTTAAGTACTCTTACGCAAATAAACAATTCCTCCGGGCTCACGGGCGGTTTCTTAGACGGAGCGCTGACCGTACCCGCTTTCGGGGTTTTGGGAGTATTGTTTGAAACTAGCTTTTTTGCGATTTCCCGCGCTTTTTCAAGATTTTCGCTTCGAAGTTTTTTTTTCGTTTTCTCGACTTCCTCCGGCTTAATTCGTTTGGCAATCTCGAGCAGATGGTTCAGGCATAGTATAAGCGTTGCGAGGTTACTAATAAAACTGTCGAGAGAATAATCAACGTCCTCGGCGAAAAATTCCAGAAGTGACTTGTAGACTTCATCCGGCTTTGACGTGACAAGCGCTTTGAAGTCATTCATGTCCAGAACTCTGCCTTCGCTTACAAAGACGCCGTCGGCAATTCCAGCGATTATCCTGTTGAGATCCAAGGCCATATTTTTCCTCCAAGAACTGGCCCTTATTTAACATCAAAAGTTAATCTTGTCAATTATTTTCTTATTGCCAGCAGCCACGGCGATTTAGCTTCATCGTCCCACCAGTTATTGATAAAATGCTTTATGGTATAGCTGTGATTCAGGCCGTACCATGTATCATGAAAAAATATTCTCTTTGAATTGATTTTTTTAATAATCGAGTAGTGATATTCCTTGTGCTTTGGAATCCAGTAGGCCGTAACCAGCCAGTTGTTTTTCGCGAGACGGCGGATATCGCTGATTCGAGCCCCTTTTTTTTCTTTGAAAGAAATGTCGTATCGGGCAAGGAGCCGCTTTAAATCGCTGTTAGAAGTGCCGCTCCGCGTCGTTCCCAGTTCCCGCGTTATTTCCCATAAATCCTTTTTCTGGCCGAAAAAATGCAAAATTATGCGGGCCACGGCCGGTCCGCATGTCCAGTCATTGGGCTGTTTGTATATATATGGCAGGGCTGACATGTGTTGTGCGCGAGCCACCATTGAACCATGGCCTGATGAAAATTGTCAAAATTGACCGTAATGATTTAATATGTTGTCATATTAAATAGTATGAGATTCCTCCTTCGTGTCTTAATTCAAGTTGGATTAATAATCGGCGGATTTGCCATTTTATCCATAGATCCCTCCCGTTTGCCCTGGTATTACCGCCCGAAATTAATGGCATCTCTGGCGTTCTTTTTTGTTTTAATTATTGAATTGCCGTCAAAAATATTCTCCCCGTCTCCGGAGAGGGACAAGTTCCAGGATGCGATTGCGTTCAGTCTCGCCGCATCAAGCGTCGGCACGCTGGGGGCTTGGAGCAAGAGCGTATGGTTTGTCCCTTATGATATTTTCGTCCATTTTATAATTCCCTTTCTAATGTTTGTTTCAGCTCTTAATCTTTTCTCAACCGTTTACGCTTGGCCAAAAAAGAAAACCGGGGTGATTTTATTCGTTGTTATCGCTGTTATTGGGATAATATGGGAATATATCGAATATTGGCTTTACGCGAGATACGGCGTCGGTTACTTTGGAAAATTGTTTGACTGGGATTCAATCACGGATATCGCAGCCAATACTGCCGGTTTATTGGCCGGGGCGGCGTTCGCGGCATATAGAACTAAAATAGCAAAAATTATCCAAGGACGGCCGTGAGTTCGGAAAATTTATCATCGAGAAGTTTTTTTGTTTCGGCTTCAACCGTCAATCGAAGCACCGGTTCAGTATTCGAGGCGCGGACATTAAACCACCAGTCCGGGTATTCCACCGTCAGTCCGTCGGTAAAATCGGCCTCGCCGTCGGAGAATTTTTCACCGATGCGCTGGATGATTTTTTCATGGATTTGACTTGAATCAATCGTTTTTTCCGCCCTTGGAAAAACTGGATATTGCGCGGCGAGATCTTCCAGGCGACGGCCGGAATCGATAATTTGTTTTAAAACAATAAGCAGAGCCAGTTCCGGCGCTTCAAGGAAATTAAATGATTTAAAATATATGTGTCCGCTCGCCTCAATGCCCAAATCGGCGCCGCAACCTTGCATCATGTGATGAATATTCGAATGACCGACCTTAGCCATTATTACCTCAAATCCTTTGCTCCGCGCGTACTTTCGTGCGGCCCGAGACGCGGTCATGCCGAAAACTATTTTTTTGGGCAAGACGGCATCGGCGACAATACAGAAAATCGCCGATGAATCCGCATTTTCAAAAGCCAATCTGTCTCCGTCGTCGTCGTATTTAATTTTCAACGAATCTTCCTGATCGATAGTGGCAGCGGCTTCTTTAAAATTAAAATTCGCTTTTGATTCCAAGGCGCGTAAAATTCTACCCACTCCCGGAGAAGCTTTGTATATTATGTCCCCGTTAAGCCGTTTGTCGGCATTGTCAAAATCGGCCACCTTGATAACGGCATCGGCGTACTCTGTCGTGAAATCCCTCTCTTCATAATCTCCCCCCTCCAGCATCTGCAGAGGATAAAATTCAAAAAGCTCCTTCAGTTCTCCGCCCGATATTAATTTTGATTCCCGGCCGACGATTTTAAATCCGTTGTATTCCGATTGATTATGAGAGGCGGTTACCATTATACCTCCCGACGCTCCAAATTTTTTTACGACAAAATAAAAGAGCGGCGTCGAGCATTCGCCGAGGGATACGACATGAGCGCCGGATTTGAGCAAACCCTCGATTACCCTTTCGCCTATCGCATTTGAAGACGGGCGGCCGTCCTTGCCGACAATGACGACGTTTTTGTCCGGCGAGGAATCGGCCGAAAAATGCTGGCCGACCTTATTTCCCAAGTCGAAAGCGAATCTGTCGTCAAAATCCCGGCCATAAACGCCTCTTATGTCGTAATCCTTGAAAATAGAACTGTTCATTTGCCTGAGTTTGTTTTTTACTATTCGTACCCCTTAAGTTTGGAGAGCTTGTGATGCTGTCTGATTTTATCCAGCGCTTTAGCCTCAATTTGCCTGATTCTTTCTCTGGTAACCGAGAAAACTTTTCCGACTTCTTCCAGAGTGTGAGTTACGCCGTCAGTCAAACCGAAACGCATATCCAGTATCTTTTGTTCTCTGACGGTCAGATCGGCGATAATTTCATTGATGTAAGCTTTCAATATTTTCCTGGCCGCGGACATTGACGGAGATACCGAGTCCTCGTCGGGTATGAACGCTTCGAGGCTCGAATCCTCGCCTTCATCCCCGACTGGAGTTTCCAGAGATATTGTATCCTGGGATATTTTTTGTATATGTCTTATTTTGTCGATATCAACGCCCATTTCCGCAGCTATTTCTTCCGGCATCGGCTCCCGACCTAAGTCCTGAACCAGTCTTCTAACAATCTGCTGGTATTTATTTATTGTTTCAACCATATGGACCGGGATGCGAATCGTTCGGCCTTGATCGGCTAATGCTCTGGTAATCGCCTGCCGAATCCACCACGTTGCGTATGTCGAGAATTTATACCCCTTCTTGTAATCGAACTTTTCAACAGCCTTGAACAAGCCGATGTTGCCTTCCTGAATCAGATCAAGCAAAGTCAGATTGGCCGAGCGTCCGACATATTTCTTGGCTATGGAAACAACCAGGCGAAGGTTTGAGAGAGCGAGCTTCTGCCTTGCCGATTCGTCATTTTTCTCTATTCTTTTTGCCAGATCTACCTCCTCTTCGCTCGTCAAGAGCGAATATTGCCCGATTTCTTTCAAATACATCTGGACGGAATCCGAAGTCGATGATTCGCCGAATTCGGTTTCTATTTTTTTCTTTTCGTCGTATTCTTTTACTTTTTCCTCCTCAAACACCCGACCCGATTCTATGATGTTGATGTTCGCTCCCTCTAGACGCTCGTATAGCGCTTCAAGGCCTTTGATGTCTTTTTCAATATTGGGAAAAGTGTTTAAAACTTCGGCCTGGGTGACAAAGCCGCGATGGCGGCCTTTTTCAATCAACTGTAAAACGGCGCTCTCCGATATGACGCCTTTATCTTTCGCCGGCCTTGATTTTTGGGCCGGTTTCTTGGATTGTTTTCCGGCTTTCTTTTTTCCCTTATTGGTTTTCTTTTTTGTTTTTGCCATTTTAATCGTTATTTAAACTTCAACCGCGTTTAATTCAGACGTTAGCCGGCTGAATGTTTGAATCAGGGATTTGAGATATTCCCTGTTCTGGGTTAACTCCGCCTCTTTGATGTCCATCTCCAGTTGAGACAATTGGACCAAGAGTGATCTTCTTTTTAATTTTTTCAATAAAAGATCGAATTCGCTTTTGAGTTCGGCGTCGCTGAAACCGTTCCACAACTCTTGGGCTCTCAAATACGCGAACTCGAGTTTCATCGCCTCTGGCCCGGAAAATTTTTTTATAAAATCAGAGAACGAAAAATTCTGGAAATCAATGTCGTTCAAATGAGATATGACACTTGCCGTATATGGGCTCAATGTTTCCGGCTGGATTTGGTTGAGTCCAGTACCAAAAAGATCCGGCTTGGCTATTATCAGAGAAAGTATCGCTTCGCTGAATATGTCCTGTATCAAATCTTCAGGCTTGGTGATTTTTTGAGAAATAGGCTTCACGTATTGGCTGTCAAAAACAGCCAAATCATCTTTGGCCGATTGAATATCGGCTTTTAACGCTTCTTCTTTAGTTTTTAGAAAAATGGCTAGCTGGCCTATCCAATGTTCGCGCTCAACTTTGCTGACGAGACGATTAATGAATGGAGCCAGTGCCGCAATGGCGGTTTTTTTGCCCTCGACTGACGAGGGATTAATATGAGATTTCAAATTGTCAAAATAGAATTGAATGGCCGGCTTTGCCTCCGATACTTTTTGTTTCCAGCCTTGGCCGTGTTTTAAAACATAGTCGGCTGGATCTTTGCAAGCCGGATCATCAAGCGCCACAACTTTCACATCCATATTATTGGCTAATGCCAACGCGATACCCCGCCTCGTCGCCATGCTTCCGGCTCGATCCGTATCGAAGCAGAAATTGAGATTGGCCGTGTACCGCTGGATAATTTTCAAATGCCGGTCGGTCAGGGCCGTTCCCGACGTGGCCACCGCGTTGCGGACGCCGCCCTGATGGGACATCAGAGCATCTATGTTGCCTTCTACCAAGATGCAGACGTTCGACTGGCGGATTTCTGTCTTGGCCTTATGCAACCCGTATATTACCATGCTTTTGTCATATATCAAAGTCTGCGGCGTATTTATGTACTTCGCTTCCGTTTCTTCCCCTTCGAATACGCGCCCCGAGAAGCCGACAATCCGCCCTTGCGCATCCATGACCGGAAAAGTAATACGGGATCGGAAGCGGTCGTATATGCCGCCGCCCGTCTGCCTGGGAATAGCCAATCCGGCGGCCGATATTTCAGTTTCGTGGTATCCGCATGATTTAAGATATGTGTTTAGAGCATTCCAGTCATTGGGGGCAAAGCCAACGCGAAAATCAGATATTGTTTCCTGGTTAAGGCCGCGGTCGAACAGATATTTCAGAGCCCGCTGGCCGATGTTGGACAGTTGGAGCTGTTTTTCAAAAAATTTCGATGAGGCTTCAGCTATGTCATAGAGACGGGATTTTTCATCTCGGACGCCGGAATCGTATTTTTGAAGCTCGACTCCCGCTTTTTGAGCCAAAATTCTTAAAGATTCTCCGAATTCTATGCCTTCAATTTCTTTAACGAAACCGAACACATCGCCTCCGAGATTACAGCCGAAGCAATGCCATATCTGTCTTTCGGGGGAAATGTAAAAAGAAGGGGTTTTTTCGTTATGGAAAGGACAGCGGGCTTTGTAATTTACGCCCGCTTTTTGGACTTTGATGTATCCCGATATGACGTCAACTATATCAAGCCTCTCTTTTATTTTTGAGATATTGTCTTCCATCGGAAATATCCTACATCATACATCATTTAAATCAAAAAGGGCATCCATGCCCTTATGTCTTCGGTGAAATTTTTCTCACTTCGGCTTCTTCGCTTCGCCTTATGAGTCCGGCGAATATCTGGTTGCTGATGAGCTCGGGATGCTTTCGAAGAACGGCCAGACGGCCTTGCAAAAACAGATGCTCGTATTTTTCCTTGATTTGATCGGATGAATATCTAAAATCGATAATACCGTGATGCATCCGGTACCAAATACCGTTAAACATGCTGATAATGACTTTGTTATCGGAATCAACGAGAAGCTGTTCCCTCATGTCATCCCGCCAAAACGAATACATCATATGGTAATTTCCGGGCAGGGTCGTAACAAGAATCTCCGATTTTGGAAACAGGGATTTGGCTTCAGATAAGCTTTCGCGGTTCCTAATCATTTCGGTAAACGCCCCCGAAATGAACCCCGAGAAGAAGCAAAATGCCAGAGAGAAAACAATGATAAAAACCCTTGCTATCTTCATTTTAATCTCCTAAAGGACTGACTTATTAAAACAAACCTCGGCTGGTATGTAAAGCTGTTTTTTCAGTATTATTTTCCGTCGAGCTCAAGGCAGACCGAGTTGATGCAATATCTTTTGCCTCCCTTGTCTTGGGGTCCGTCGTCAAAGACATGGCCCAAATGCGCGCCGCAATTTTTGCATTTTACTTCGGTTCTGTTCATGCCGTGAGCGTGGTCCGGTTTCAATTCGATATTTTCCAAATTCACCGGATCGGTAAAACTCGGCCAGCCGGTGCCGGAATTAAATTTAGTCTTCGATGAAAAAAGCTCATTCCCGCATATCGCGCATCTGTACATGCCTTTCTCGTGCGCATCCCAGTACTTACCCGAAAAAGGCGCCTCCGTCCCGCCCCCACGCGCCACATGCTTTAACTCATCCGACAATTCCGAATCGTTTTTCATGTACATATATTAATTGACAATGACGGCGAGAGCAACCATTGTTGAAAAAGCACATAATAAACGAAAAATGCGCCAGTTCGGCATCCTAATAAAGCAACAAGTCTTATCCCAATCGGATTGCAAAATACGGCTGGAAAGCATATATATGAAACCAGTACTTTGAGGAAAATATGGCCATCCAAGATGATCCGATTAAATCGCTCATCGCGTATATCGAAGTTGCTCGCCATTGCGGGCTCCATACCACTTACAACTACCTCATGGCGAACTTGCCGGATGAGCTTATTAAACGAGCAAAAGCCAAAGCAGGTTGGTCAGATGATGATGAAAATACTTTTGAGGCGATGACTAAACAGGTGCGGGAAGACACGAGGGCAAAGACATCGGAAGAAAAAAGGAAAAAGTTGAATATGATTCTGAAAATCAGCAGCGCCACGGCCGTCGCCGCAGGCCTTGGCTTCGGCATTGCCTCACTGATGCTCAAGCCTGATCAACCAAAAAAGGATGAAAATGCCGGGAACTAACCCGGTTTTTTATTTAGCAATGTTTAATAAATTCTATGTCCATCTTTATCACCTCTACGTCTTCTGCTATAACGTTAAGTTTTTTCTCTATTCTATCTACCTTCCCATTTAAATCCGCATTTTGCTCTGCAATCAAAGTAACCCTGTCATCAACATGCTCTAATAATGCTCCAATTTCAACGTTTTTTCCTATTTTAATTTTCTTTTTCATTTATATAATGATATGTGTTTGAAATATTTAGTCAATTCCAAGTGGCTGTGTATTCTTTATTATTTTTTAAACTATAATCGCCAAAATGACGGCGGCGATTGAGCATATAATCAGACCGAGCCATTGGTGTCTAGCCAGTTTTTCCCCATTGAACACCAAGCCCAGCAAC
>MGKT01000008.1 GCA_001794755.1 Candidatus Yanofskybacteria bacterium RIFCSPLOWO2_02_FULL_44_18 | reverse complement strand
TGCCCATGTCAATATTAATGCTATCAGCTGGCCAAAACCCGGATATCCGGTAGGTATTGATGGTTGGGGAGGGGAGGAGAAGGAGGCGCCGCCTGTTTGCGGCTGGGAATCGCTGGCAGCATTTGTGCCCGCACTTCCAGATGCCGTGATGTCTTCAGCCGCCTCGGTGCTCATGAACGAGAATAACAGAAACAGGAATATGATGGATGCGGTTAATCCCAGCCTCACAATTTTCATTTCTTAATTATACTATGACGCCTATCGCCTTGGTATGATATAATGTGCATATCAATGAGAATTAAATGTTTCCGACTAATTATTACCGGAATTTTTGTATTTTCGTCTTTTTTGTATTTAAATTCGGCAAGCGCGGGGATAATAGAAGATATCGCGGACAGACAAAGACAGATACAAGAACTGCAAAAACAAATTGAAGAGTATGAAAAACAGATTCAGCAGACAAAAACGCAAAAAGTAACTCTTCAAAACGAAATTAACAAGCTAAACGCTCAAATCGGCCAGTTGCAACTGCAAATCAAAAGCCTTAATTTGTCAATAAACCAGACGGGATTGGAAATCTCCAATACTCAATCAAAAATATCGGAGGCCGAGGAGAGTCTGGACAAGCACAGAGAGGCATTGGCTCAGTATATAAAAATTATCAATGCCACCGATCAGGTATCTTTACCGGAGATTTTGATTAAGAATGAGAGCTTGTCCCAATTTTTTAATCAGCTCAATGATATTCAGATTACTCAAGGTGAGTTGAGAAGCACAATTGAAAACATTAAGTCTTTAAAGTCTGACTTGCAGGTCAAAAAGTCAGATCTCGAGGAAAAACAATCGGATTTGATTAATCTGCATCAAATGAGCGAAGTTGAAAAGAGAAACCTGGATCAGATTAAAACCAGGCAAAATCAAATATTAAAACAGACGCAAGGCCAGGAATCAAAATTTCAGCAGCTCGTCCAAAGTTCGAAATTAAATCTTCAACGATTGCAAGCAGAAATCACGTTTCTTCAGCAAAATGGTGTTTCCGTCAGCGACGCGGTTAAATACGGTCAGCTGGCGGCTATTGCCGTCGGAATCAGGCCGGCGTTTCTTTTGGCAGAATTAGAAATTGAATCAGGCCTTGGCGTTAACGTCGGAAAATGCAATCGGGCCGGCGATCCGCCGGAAAGAAGTTATCGCGCGGTGATGAAGCCAACCAGGGACATTCAACCCTTTATTCGAATAACACGCGAGCTGGGATTGGACACGGAAACGACTCCGGTTTCCTGTCCTCAAAGGGGCGTCGTCGGCTGGGGAGGAGCGATGGGACCCGCTCAATTTCTGCCTTCAACGTGGATGGGCTACAAGGAGGCAGTCGCTCAAACGACTGGCCATAATCCGGCCAATCCATGGAATATCCAAGATGCGTTCACAGCCGCGGCTTTGAAATTAGCCAAAGGCGGCGCAACGGCGAAAACACGAACGGCGGAAGTGGCTGCGTCCAAAGCATATTACAGCGGCCGATCAACATGCTCCACGGCGGCTTGCAACTCATATGCCAATGCCGTCCAGCGAAAGGCGACGGAAATTGAGGCCAATTTATGATGATAAGTAAATTTAAATTTATTGTGATTGTGATTTTTATTGTGATGTCAGCGAGTATCGCGGTGTTTAAATTTGTCCAAGCCCAAATATTACCTTCCTCAAAGATTATTGAATATCAGTCAACTCCGACGCCCAGCCCCACGCCTATTCCTTGGACTATTTTTGACAAAATCAGCGAGGGGAAAAAACTCCTCGAACATATTGCTTTGTTTGTCGGTTTAAAGGATATTCCCTACACGGAAAAGAGAGTTTCAAATTCCAACGGAAAAATATCTATAACTGATAGGACAATCAAGGATCCGGAAAGACAGATTGCTCTCGTATTATTAAATACTCAAACTGGAGAATTAAGTAAAATAATCGTGACGAAGCGGGGCGGCGAATTAATTGTGCCGGAAGGATATGAAATTGAGGTTATAGAAAGAGCCAGTGGTATTCGCTGGAATTACTGGGCTACGCAATACAAAGTATCAAGGCCGGAGAATACCATCGTAATACTGAACAAATGGCCAGAGCCGAAAAACGTAACCGTCAGAAAGGTCGTAACTAACAGCAAGGGCAAAAAAGTCACAGTCAACCAAACGAACCGCCAAATCGAATACATCACGTATTCCGCGTATAACGATGATCTCAGGAGGCCGGAACTGGTGGCGAAAGGGGGAGAATATATAAAGGCGACAGTTGAATCTGCCTATCAGAAATTAAAAGAGAGAAACGTTCAGTCGAGGGCTTTGCCCGGAAAAAATATCTCTGAGGTATCGCAGCTTAAAACAACATTTTTTGAAAAAATTCCTTTGATGGAGCAGACCGATTTGGGAGAATTTCTGCTTGATGCGGAGCACATGACGGACAGAGTAAAAGTCGTGTTAGCCACGAACGAAATCGAAGCTTTCGCAAAAACATGCAACAGGGTAAGCGCTTGCGGCTGGATACAGTTTACGCCCGGCACATATTCGGCGATTAGAAAATCATATTCCAAGGCTCGATTGGAGCCCGATTTCGTTAAAGGCGCCGCTGATCATACAAATTCGATGATGGCTGCGATATTGCTTTATGACTATAACCTGTCGAATCTGATAAAGAATCACGGCATTAAAATTGCTGATGACCCGCGCCTTGAGGAATACCTTGCCGCCGCATATAACGGCTCCCCGAAATGGGTTGATAAGTCGTTAAAAGCAGTTATCGCGGGAGCCGGCGATTGGATAGGACATTTAAAAAATGAAACTAAGGGTTTCATCGCCAAGCTACGCCTCATCCGCGACAATAATTTACTTTAGAATTTCTACAACCTTGTTTTTGGAAGTAAAGCCGGAAATTATACGCACGCTTGATTGCGGAACGCTAAAATATTCACTCAAGATTTTAACGATTGCCTTGTTCGCCCGCCCCTGAATAGGCGGCTCTTTGACCGAAACGGCGTACGAAAAATCATCAATCATGGCAATCGCATCTTCTTTGGCGGCCGGTTTGGCCTTGATTGATATTCTCATTTATTTTTATGATATAATGTTCACCTGAAATTATGAGAAAAGCAAGTAAGACCGTATATGTAGCCATGTCCGGGGGAGTTGATTCTTCCGTCGCAGCCGCGCTGTTAAAGAAGCGAGGATTTAATGTTGTCGGGGTTTTTATGAAGCCATGGCAGCCCAAGGGAACGGTTTGCCTTTGGGAAAAAGACAGAGAGGATGCTTTAAGAGTCGCCGCGATACTGGAAATCCCTTTCCTAACGTGGGATTTTTCCAAGGAATATAAGAGGTCTGTTGCCGATTACATGATTAGAGAATACAAGACCGGCCGAACACCCAATCCGGATGTGATGTGTAATAAAGAAATTAAGTTTGGGTTATTTTTTAAAAGGGCGATGAAAGCCGGCGCGGACCTTATCGCCACCGGCCATTATATCCGATTAAGAAACGGCAAATTGTGTCAAGGAAAAGATAAAAATAAGGATCAGAGCTATTTCTTGTGGACTCTAAAAAAAGAGATTCTGGGGAAATGCATATTTCCAGTGGGGGAATACACTAAACCTGAAGTCAGAAAATTGGCCAGAAAGTTTAATCTTCCGAACGCGGTAAAAAAGGACAGCCAGGGGGTCTGTTTTATCGGACCCCTGGACATGAAATCTTTTCTGGCAGCCAGAATCAAATCGAAAATGGGAAGGATAATTCACGTTGACGGACGAGAACTGGGAACTCATGACGGCGTATTCTACTACACTATCGGCCAAAGACACGGATTGGATATTAAAGACGGCCAAGGCCCGCATTTTGTCGTTTCAAAAGACTTTAAAAAAAATATACTTTACGTCGGTCATGAGAAGAATTTATTGTCCCAGAAAGCGAAATTGCGCGATATCAATTGGATAAACAGCCGGCCGAATTTACTGCCGGCGGTCATTGATGTCAAAGTACGATATAGAACGCCGTCAAAAAAGGCAATTATGAATAAGGATGGAACTATTGAATTTATAAAGCCCGAGCGGGCAATTACATCGGGTCAGTCAGCCGTACTTTACCGCGGCTCGCAGCTGCTTGGCGGCGGAATTATTGAATAAGTTTTAGCAGACTCTCGCCGGTCATTTCGACCGGTTTTTGTATGCCTAGAATTTCGAGAACTGTCGGCGCGATATCGGAAAGAAAACCCCCTGGTTCATTAAAATCCGTATTTTCCGTTTTTCCTTCAAAATTACCTGATATAAAATATATCGGCACCGGACTGGGGTTGTGCCTTGTTTCCGGCTCACCGGACTTGTACACCATTTGCTCGGCATTGCCATGATCGGATGTGACGATTAAAAAACCGTTCTTGGCCAATACTGCATCGCGAATTTTGCCGACATTTTCATCAACCGCTTCCAATCCCTTCACCACCTGATCGTACACGCCCATATGGGCGAGCATGTCCGGATTTGCGAAGTTTATGAGCATGAAATCATATGCGTCGGATTCGATTGATTTTACGACATGAGAAGTTATCTCGTCGCATTTCATTCTTGGATTTTCAGTGGGATTACGGTCTGACTTTATCAATACGTCTTCTTCCCCATCGAGTTTTAAATCCCTCAACCCATGAAAAAAGTAGGTTACGTGGGCGTATTTCTCTGTTTCCGCGATATGCAACTGTTTAAGCCCGTTTTTGCTTATGACCTCCGGCAGACTATTATTAATATTCCGAAGAGGAAATGCTACATGAAAGTTGGGAGTCGGTTCGATATATTGCGTCATTCCAGCAATAAATAAATTCCTGGGCATATCAGGATTAAATTCCTTGAAATCTTCTTTAACAAAAACTGAGACCAACTGCCTCATTCTGTCTTCTCTGAAATTAAAAAATATAACGGAATCGTTGTCTGAAATTTTCCCTTCCGGGTTAATAACCATAGGCACCATGTTTATATCCGTGTATCCGGATTCATATTTTAATTTCAACGCTGCGGCCGGATCAGAAATCTTTTCCCCTTTTGCCCGAATCAATAGATCGCACGTATCGCTGATTAAATCCCAGTTGTTGTTTCTGTCCATGGCGATATCCCGGCCGACAATTGTCGCTATTGATCCCGTAGCGGAGTCAAGAATATACTTATTTAATCTTTCTATTAATTCGGGAGCCTCCTCTAGACCCGAATCCTTGCCGTCTGTAAATAAATGCAGGTAGACATTCGAAAGGCCGTTCTTTTTTGCTAAATCTATTAAGGCAAAAATATGGGAAATGTGAGAGTGCACGGAGTTTGAACCCAGAAGACCGACCAAATGCATTTTGGAATTGTTTGTTTTAACATGGTTTGCCGCTTCGACAAAAACTGGATTTTCGAAAAAGTCCCCCGAACGTATACTTTTATTAATCCTGTCCAGATACTGGAAGATGACGCGGCCGGCCCCGATCGTTAAATGGCCGACTTCGCTGTTTCCCGACTCACCGTGAGTCAATCCCACCGCCGGACCCGATGCCTGTAAAAGCAAAGACGGGTATTTGCTTTCAATATCCCTAATAATGGGCAAATTGGCATTGGCAATGGCGTTTCCAATTGTTTCCCTTGAGTAGCCCCAACCGTCTAATATAAGTAGAACCACGGGTTTCATAATAAAATTATATCACAATATTTATCCACGCCGGCATATTTGCGCGATTATGAATCTGTGGTAGAATATATTCGTTATTCTAAATTATTGAGTTTAGTAATTTCCTAAGTAGAATATTCTACTTTCCCAATGACAGACTCATGTATCACATATGTTATCAGGTCTAAATCCGCTCATCGCGGCTATTTCCGCATTGCTGCCGGGGATGGTTATAGGCTATTTAATAAGGCAGGTTATCGTTTCTCGCCGAACAAGCCTGGCCGAATCTAAGGCCCAGCAGTTACTCGCCGACTCCAAATCAAAAGCGCAAGACATCGTCCTGGACGCCAAAAACCAGGCTATTAAACTTTTAGAGGATGCCAAAAAAGAAGAGAAAGAAAGACATCAGCAAACGGCAAAGATTGAAAATCTTTTAACCAGAAAAGAAGCCGAACTTGACCATAAATCTAAAGAAATCGAAAAAGAGAGGGAGAATTTAAAGTTAAAACTGGCGGAACTGCAGAATATCAAATTGGAACTTGAAAAGAGCAAAGAAATTCAAATTCAAGAATTAGAGAGAATCTCACAATTGAACAGGGAAACGGCCAAAGTCGAATTGATCTCGACGCTTGAAAAAGAATACCAGAACGATCTCTATGAAAAAATAAAGAAATTAGAGCAGGAAAATAAAGAAGAACTTGAAAAAAAGGCCCGAGAAATATTAACATTGGCCATTCAGAGATATTCCGGATCGCACATAGCTGACGCTACCACGACCGTCGTTTCATTACCGTCCGATGAAGTGAAGGGAAAGATAATCGGAAAAGAAGGTAGGAATATTAAAACAATCGAAAGATTAACGGGCGTTGACGTTATCATCGACGACACTCCGGAGGCGTTAGTCGTATCCGGCTTTGACCCTGTCAGAAGACAAGTCGCTAAACTGGCAATTGACAAGTTAATTGCGGACGGCCGCATACATCCGGCAAAAATAGAGGAAATGGTTGAAAAAGCTAAAGAGGAGATAAACGCCAGAATTAAGGAGGCCGGCGAAGCGGCGTTGTTTGAAACGGGGATTGGCCCCATTGATCCAAAACTCACCTATTTATTAGGTAGATTGGCATTTAGGACCAGTTTCGGCCAGAACGTTCTGCTTCATTCCATAGAGATGACCCACATTGCCGGCATGCTCGCCGCGGAACTCGGTATTGATGTTGCAACCGCAAAAAAAGGTGCGTTATTCCATGATATCGGCAAGGCCGTTGATCACGAAGTTCAAGGAACGCATGTTGAGATCGGCCGAAAAATCCTTCAAAAATTCGGTATGGACCAAAAAGTCATAATGGCCATGGAAGCCCATCATGAAGAATACCCTTATGTTTCACTGGAGTCCCGGATTGTTCAGGCAGCCGATGCCATATCGGGAGCAAGGCCCGGAGCCAGAAAAGATACGGTTGAGATATATCTTAAAAGACTTGAAGAACTCGAGAGAATCGCCGCATCATTCGACGGAGTTGAAAAATCATATGCCATTCAGGCCGGCCGAGAATTGAGGATATTTGTGACTCCAATGGCGATAGACGACCTTGGAGCCATAAAACTCGCCAAGGATATCGCCAAGAAAATAGAAGATGAAATGAAATATCCGGGTGAGATTAAAGTTAATGTTATCAGGGAGACGCGCGCGATTGAGTACGCAAGATAGAGTCTGGGTTTAACAACCGGTATTGTCAAACATGCCTAAAATTATGTATTATCCACAAGGGTATTGCAATTTTGGCGAAAAACCTAGAGAATTAAGATGTTGAGCTTAAAAAGCTTGGTAAATTAATAGTTTTTCTGGTCGATAAGCTATTATTATATTTGAGTAATAAATAATAATACATATAAGATATGGCAGTTAAAAAAACACAATTAGCGCAGAGAATCGCAGAAAAAATGAATGTGCCCAAAAAGCAGGCTGCTGAATTTGTAGACACGTTCGTTGATATCGTAACTGGCGTCATGAAATCGGGGGATAAGGTTAACATCACCGGATTCGGCATATTTAAAGTGGCCGACAGAAAGGCGCGAGAAGGGCGCAACCCGAGAACCGGAGAAACCATCCAGATCAAAGCTTCAAAAAAGCCGAAATTCACGCCCGGTAAGATTTTGAAAGAAGCCATAATGTAACCCGAGCGACGTATCGGATCCGATACATCAAACAAAAATCCGTTTTACGAAACGGTTTTTTGTTGGTACAATACATTCAATTTGCGGGTATCGTATAGTAGTAGTATAACTGCCTTCCACGCAGTTGGCCGGGGTGCAAATCCCCGTACCCGCTCCGGGTAGGAAGTAAATTTATTTACCAGAATGCCCCCGTAGCTTAATGGATAAAGCAACTCTCTTCTAAGGAGTTGATGCGGGTCCGATTCCTGCCGGGGGTACAACGTTGGAAATGTCAGAGATTCAGATGTCGCCTCGCTTTGCGAGGCCAAAACCGCAAAAGAACCCGTTAAAAATACCGGCTCATACAATATTTTGTAGAAGAAGAATAGAAAAATTATCATAAGGATTTTTTAAGATAATTTCAGCGGAGATGCTGATTTTTTATTGCCCTTGACTGCGAGTACGTTATATGCTATATTCATTGATAGTATGGGCATCGTTGCCTAAATCCAGTTCCTTGAAAGGAGTACAAGCATGAAAAGCACGATGACGGAAACAAATCTGTCCATGATGGACTTTACGCG
This sequence comes from Candidatus Yanofskybacteria bacterium RIFCSPLOWO2_02_FULL_44_18, assembly GCA_001794755.1. Taxonomy (GTDB): domain Bacteria; phylum Patescibacteriota; class Minisyncoccia; order 2-02-FULL-40-12; family GWA2-44-9; genus GWA2-44-10. The sequence continues at coordinate 84,556 of MGKT01000008.1, read as the reverse complement.
CTACTTCGAGGCGAAGCGGCTCGGAAAGCTCTACTTTCCGAACGGGAAGTGTATGATTCCTCACGGACTCGCGTTCGAAAACGCAGAGTTCCCAAACTTCTTCATCCGCCTCGATGACCTCTACAAGATGGTGAGCGGTTGGAAGGTGAACCACACGCTGGTTCCACTCGACGATATCATTGCGGTCATCGCATTCGGCTCCGCCGTTCGCCACCCAGGGGTGCAGGAAGTTATTCGCGAGCGTAGGAAGTTTCTGCTGTTCGGCGAAAAGGTGACGAAGGTCAAGCAAGTGGCGATTCAGCCGAACGATGCCGATTTCCTCGTCATCACGGGTGAAAACCTGATGCGCGAAGAAGTGCTCGAACCCATCTCGATCAAGACTTACGACTGCGGCACTTGGATCAGAAGGGGTGGCATTCACCTCGTCAATCGTGGCGTGAGCCAACTTCTCAACGGCGTTCGATTCAACGACACGGTGAGTGCGTCTGCTCTGCGAGAAGGTGTGCCAGTGTTCTTCAACGGCCGTTTCGGAAATGTATCCATGGAAGCGGGCGTCCAATCCGCAACGCCGATGAAGGTTCATTGGGACGAGAACGGCCAGGGTTTCTTGACTGGCAGGATTCAGTAGCCAATCAGCAAGTACTCATGTTTGCTCTCTCCAACATCACGGGGGGAGTTTGCGAAAGCAACTCCCTCTTTTTTATTTAATTAAAAGAACAAGGAATTTGCCGCCAAGACTGAAATTCGTTAGAATTTCAGTAATCCGAATCCGCCAAAGAAAAACTTGAAATTGTCATTCGTGCGGCTCCGCCGCCTTTCCAGATTTTCGCGGGGGGATTTTTTCGGCAAAAGCGGTTCGGACTAATTCAAGTATTCTGCACATGGATAGTTTAGTGCAAAAATTAAAAAAAATTGGCGTTGCAAAAAGGGGTCAAGTTGTCCTTACGACGGGACTTAGATCTGATTTTTACATCGATTTGAAAATTGCATATGGGGATCCTGAATTGCTGCAGCTGATGATTTCGGAAGTATTAAAGCGAATGGATAAAAACATAACCTGTGTTGCCGGACTAGGGCATGGAGGAATACCATTGGCAACAGCATTGGCTTTAAATAAGAATCTGAAATTGGTCTTGGTCAGAAAAGAAAAACGCAAGCATGGCAGTAAAAAATGGATTGATGGTTATTGTCCAATTAAAAGCGATAGAATAGTTGTGGTTGATGACGTTCTTACTACAGGCAGTAGCATTAAGGAGATAATTAGAAAAATAGAACCAACAGGCGCTAAGATTATAAAATGTATTGTGATTGTGAATCGATCGCCAAATAAAAAGTTTAAGTTTAAGGTAGAGTATTTAGTAAAAGCTGAAGATTTACTTGACCGGGCTGTGGTGTAACGGTAGCACGAGACGTTTGGGACGTTTTAGTCCGAGTTCAAATCTCGGCAGCCCGACAAGGATGGATTGACAGGTGGAAAAATTATGGGGTCTATAGTGTACCGGTTAACACGGCTCTCTGTGGAAGAGCAGAAATGGGTTCAATTCCCATTAGACCCCCAAAATCAAGTATTCCTAATTTATTGAACAGAATATCGCCGTCGGTTCTATTTTTTTTGATTGTCACGGGTAAGTAGAATGCAGCACAGCAACTCTTGACGGCTAGTCTAAAATGTGCTACAATGAGCAACAATATCAGGTATGTTGCCTGATGTGCTCTGTAGAAAGAGCATAGTAATTCGTTCCTTGAAAGGAGGTTTCCACTATGGAAACCACGGCAGATCAGATCGTGTTCCTCGTCGTATACGGAGCCGCCGGACTGCTCGTTCTCCTGACGCTGACCTTCTCGTTCTTCACCGTGGGTCAGCAAACGGCGGCTGTGACACAACGGTTCGGAAAGTTCGTTCGAGTGGCATCGTCGGGGCTCAACTTCAAGACGCCGTGGATTGACTGGGTGGCGGGCCGCATCAACCTGCGCGTTCAACAGTTGGACGTGAAGGTGGAAACGAAAACCGAGGACAACGTATTCGTCCAGTTCGTCGTTTCGGTGCAGTACTTCGTCATGCCAGAGAAGGTCTACGAGGCCTTCTACAAGCTCGATGACCCAACGAAGCAGATCACTTCGTTCGTATTCGACGTCGTTCGGGCTCGGGTTCCCGGAATCAAGCTCGACGATGTGTTTCAGAAGAAGGACGAGATCGCCGATGCCGTCAAGGGTGAACTCGCGCAAGTCATGGACGACTTCGGCTACGGTATCGTCAAGGCGCTGGTCACCGACATCGACCCCGATGCGAAAGTGAAGGAATCGATGAACGAGATCAACGCAGCGCAACGGTTACGAATGGCGGCTGGAGAGAAGGGCGAGGCCGACCGAATCCTCAAGGTAAAGGCGGCCGAGGCCGAAGCTCAAAGCAAGGCGCTTCAGGGCAAAGGTATCGCAGACCAGCGCAAGGCCATCGTCGATGGACTCCGCGAATCGGTTGCCGAGTTCGAGAAGGCAGTGCCGGGTACTTCAGCTCAGGACGTGATGCAACTCGTTCTGATGACGCAGTACTTCGACACTCTGAAAGAAATCGGCGCTTCCTCGCAGACCAACACGATCCTCATTCCGCACTCGCCGGGGAATCTCAGTGATCTCACCGCGCAGATGCGGAATGCCATGATCACCGCCGATCAGGTCGTGCGGCCGAACAGTAGCGGCGGTGAACCCAAGTCGGCCTAACCGTAATAAGTCAGGCTTTCACAGAGCGAGACATGCATGTGTCTCGCTCTTTTATTTTTCATAAATAATGGTTTAGAGTCACTTTATAAACATACTCCTATATCAGAAATCAGCGACTTAAAAAGCACCGGCAGGGTGCTTTTTATTGGAGCAGATGTCCGAAGTTATAGTTTCAGATCAGCACAGGCGACATATGTGGATATTTCATTGGCCGATTTATGCACGTTTACGGCTAGTTTGCCTTGTGCCTTTAATTGAGCAACGGTCACATTAAGAGTTGTTGTGGAAGTACCATTAACAACGGGTGTCAATGCATATTTGACGGCCCCCGGACTTGGACACTCCCCGACATGAATATGAGCCGGTTGCGAAACACCAGCAGGCACATTCTCTACATTAAGAACAACCTGTGTCTTATTTCCGACAAGCGGTATCAATGTCACCTTGCCATCCTCATTAGAATTATTCTGTTCATCGAGATCAAAAATGACTGTGCCCGCAGGTGTCGGACTTGCGGAAACAATCGGAGAAGGCGACGGGCTTAATGTGACTGTCGGCGACGGCGAGGGACTTTGCTGAACTAGCCCCGGCGTTCGGAAGAACAGGTAATACAATGCGGTTCCAACCACCAAAATTCCTACAATTGTCCAAAGTATTTTCATAATTCAAAATCTATTGATTGCTGATGAAAATACGATGAATTAGTGCTAGGATATGCCATGGTTAAGTTTTTTCAACTGTATAGGCAGCTCAATAAAAAACAAAAGGAAGCCGTTGATGCCATTGAAGGATCGGTTATGGTCATCGCAGGACCAGGGACCGGGAAGACCCAGATTCTGACCCTTCGAATCGCCAATATTTTACAGAAAACAGATACACCGCCGGGAGGGATTTTGGCTTTGACATTCACGGAAAGCGGAGCCAAAGAAATGAGGCGGCGTCTGCGAGAGCTGATTGGCCCGGAAGCCGGCAATGTCCGCATCCATACTTACCACGGCTTTGCAGCGTCGATAATCTCCGAATTTGATGATCACTTTCCACATCTTTTTCGGGCGCAGCAAATTACTGACATCGAGGCAGAACAGCTTATTAGAGAAATTCTAAAGCAAAAAAAATTTGTTAAATTAAGACCGTTCGGCGATCCCAATTTTTATGTTGGTAAAATTATCAGCGCGATCAGTAACGCCAAGAGGGAAGCCTGGACGCCGGAAATAATCAGAGCTTTCGCCAAAAACGAAATCAAGCGAATTCAGGAAGACGAATCATTGCTTTCTTTACGCGGTGCAACCAAGGGCCAATTGAAAGCGGAAGCCCTAAAACGGATCGAGAAATGCGAACGAACCATGATTTTTGCCGACGTTTATGAAGCCTACGAAAAGTCAAAGCGAGACCAGCGCAAAATTGATTACGACGATTTAGTTGTTGAACTATTAACGGTTCTGCGGAAGGACAAACTCTTGTTGAGCCTGCTTCAGGAAAAGTTTCTGTATATTCTGGTTGACGAGCACCAAGATACCAATGATTCCCAAAACGCGCTGATCCAAATGATTGCCGACTATTTCGAAATGCCGAATCTATTTGTGGTTGGCGACGAGAAGCAGGCGATTTATCGTTTTCAGGGGGCCTCGGTGGAAAATTTTATCCGTTTCCGAAATATTTGGAAATCAATGCGGATTATTCCTCTTAAAGAGAACTACCGATCGCACCAAAACATTCTGGATGCCAGTTTTCTGATGATTGAAAACAACTACGGCGACGGAGAATATCCCGACCTGCGCGTCAGACTCAAGGCCGATTTATCCCGCAAATCTAGGCTGATTGATGTTGTCACAGCCGGCAACATGGCTGCCGGAGAGACACATCTTGTCGAGGAAATTAAAAAAACCCTGGCAGATTATCCCTCAAATACAATCGCCGTCATTACCCGAAGAAATCGCGAGGCGGAAAAACTCTTAAGACTATTCGAACAATATGACATTCAAGCTTCCGCTGAACGCGGCATTGACGTTTTTTCCCATCCGCTGGGAACGCTTTTCTTTGATCTTCTTGATTTTTTAGCCGATCCATCGCAAATTGAATCTCTCGCCAGGACAATGGCGGGTGGTTTGTGGGATTTGCGTTTTGACGCACGGATGCAACTGATACGCGAAATTCGCAGCGGCCGGTACGGTCAAATTGAAAAATTAATACCCGCTATCTTAAAATTACGAAAAGAAATGAATCAATCCGGCAGTATCGCTTATCTGACGCTTGCCGGAGAATTAAGCGGCATTAGTCATTTGGCCGCTCGGGATTCGCTCGCGGCTGAAGTCTGGAGGGCCCTTATTTCTTTGGCGTCAGAACTGGCTTTCCGCGGAAATGCAGATGATCCGATGAAATTGATGTCAGCTTTGAAAACTTACCGAGCTTCGGCCGACACAAAAAGCATTAAAGTTTCAAGCGGATCGCCGGAGGCCAGAGTTAGAATTATGACCGCTCACGGCGCTAAGGGCTTGGAATTTGATTATGTCTTTGTGCCATATGCGACTGAAGAATCCTGGATTATCAAAGATCATGGCAACTATTTTGTCCTGCCTCGGGAGAAAGACAACAGTGACGATATCCGAGACATGCGGCGACTGTTTTATGTGGCCTTAACTCGCGCCCGGACTCACGCCTGCCTGATCATACCCCTTGAAGACACTCCGGAACGGCCCTTTGCGCCCCTAAGATTTATAGGTGAGTTGGACGCGAAGCTTATTTCGAAAATTGAATTGCCCGCACGGGCCGTTTTGCCTGCCACGGGCAAAATAGTTAACTCTGAGACTGCAGATCAGCGGCGGTCTAAAGAAATGATTGAGTATGCCAAACGCTCGCTATTGGGACATGGGCTTTCCGTTACGGCCTTAAATCATTTCTGTGAATGCCCAAGCAAGTTTTTATTCAAAAGCATTCTTAAACTTCCTGAACCGCCTTCGGCCAATGCCGAAAAGGGCAACGCCATGCACGAAGCCATGGCTCGGGTTTGGCATCTGTCGGATAAAAATGATTTAACAGTCACCAAGACAATTAAAAAAGCAGTACAGGATTTTATGGCAAATTCTCTTTTGCCGATTTTTGAAAAAGAGCCGATTCTGGAAGAACTCGAAAGACATGCGCCCATTGTGGCAAAATCTTTGATCGGCCATTTTAATCAAACTGGCATCGTTTCAACCGAAGCCTGGGTTGAAAGAGTATTTAGCGGCAATTATCAAAAAAAAGCTATTATTATTAATCTGCGGGGCAAGCTCGACGCGATTCTGGAAACTAAAACCGCCGTTTCCGTTTATGATTATAAGACCCGCGAAGCGTTGAGCGTTAACGCGATAAAAGGCGAGACAAAAAATGGTAATCGTGACTATTTTCGCCAATTGGTTTTCTATAAAATACTGCTCGATAATAATTCAAAATTTAAAAACAAATCAATCGAAACTGCTCTTGTTTTTATCAAGCCCGATGATAAAGGCCGCTGTCCAATTATCTCACTGCCGGTTCAGAAATCCGATTTGGATTCAGTTAAATCCGAAATCGAGTCGCTGATTAACAGCGTCTGGTCGGGTAAAGTGCTGACTGATTATTGCGAAGATAAAAATTGTGAATATTGCCAATTGCGAAGATTGATTAATTAAGATATCAATATAATAGTTCCTTGGAGTCACTATGAAACGTCTCAAGCTTCGCTACCATCAATTCAGGCTCCGAAGAAAATTTCGAAGGTCGTGCCGAGATTTAGCGATAAGCAATTGTGAATCATTAGCAGTTTATGAGCGTCGAGCGCGTGGAGAAAAAACAGTTGATATTGTGACACTACAACGTCATACGGAAAGATTGAAAGTCAGATTCGACTATATTAGACAAATATGTTTAACGGCTGGAATTAGTTCTCAAGAGCTTGATACTGAACTTGATAAGATATACGAGAAAGTCAGAGGGCAAATGAAAATTAATTATGCCCATAGCGCCTAATGGCGCTTTTTCTTGTTAAAAACTCGAATAAGGGATAGAAGGAATAAAAAACGGGCACGATTTGTGCCCGCAGGGGGGACTCGTCTCACCCCTGCGGGTGAGTGAGTTAGAAGCGGCGAGAGAACCCAATCTCCCATACAGCTTCTTGTTTGCGTCCATCACGGACGCGACTAATGGGAGCCGAGAAGCTTACTCCCGGGGTTATATTTAGCCTTGATGTTAGGCGGATGGGGATGCCGACGTAGCCTTGCCCCATCACAGCCGAATCGAAGCCGAAACACCCCGTGTCTTTCTTCAGCAGTCCCCTGTAGGATATGCTCAGTCGCGGAACAATCGTAACTGAACCGCGTAACCCAGCGATTCCCATAATACCTCGAGGCGGGCCACCCTTTCGAACTGGCCCGTATGCCTCGGCTCGAATGTATGGAGCGAGCGTCAGGCGCGGATTAATTTCCACGCTGCGGCTCAACTCGATACTGGTCGTGATAACGTCGGTGATAACGATGATGAAGTAGGATCCATCCACGGCGTAGTCAAAACCGTGGAATTTTCCGGCCTTCCCCACCGTGACGTCAACTTCCTTGTCAAAGTCACGTCGAAAGTTGAGTGCTGTCGATGTCCAGATGTCGGCGTAGACGCCGTTCTTCCACGAAATGAAGACATCTGTCTCCGGAACGAAACCGTCATAGAAGACGGCACCGTTCGCGCCGAGGTAAATCTCCTTCGCGTTTGCGGACAGCGTGACCTCTTGGGCAACCGCGTTACCGACAGTAGCCAAGAGGGCAATCATGGTCGCGAGCGCTTTGATCATGTCTGTCGCCTCCCAGCGACTCTTTGTAAATGAAAAGGGCTAAACACCCTGTATATATAGTATAGCATGAAATATGCCCATTTGTCAATATATTGGGGTTTTGTCAAGCTTTTGGTATTATGAGATTTGAATATGGTACACAATGAAATACGAGAAAAATTTTTGAAGTTTTTCGAATCAAGGGGGCATAAACTAGTACCTTCTTCATCTCTTCTACCGACTGATCCATCGGTGCTTTTTACTACGGCGGGGATGCAGCAGTTTAAGCCCTACTATACCGGTCAGGCCGATGCCCAAGAAGATTTTGGTTCTCTGAACGCGGTTTCAATTCAAAAATGCATCCGGACTTCTGCCATAGGTGAAGTTGGCGACGAATCGCATCTCACTTTTTTTGAAATGCTTGGTAATTTCTCTTTTGGCGGCTACTGGAAAAAAGAAGCCATTGAATACGCCCACGAATTTATTACCAAGGAACTGGGTTTAAATATTGATTACGTTTCTGTTTTTGAGGGAGAAAACGGCATTCCAGCTGACACAGAATCAGAAAAGATATGGAAATCCATTGACCCGACTCTGGAGGTTAGGCGTTTCGGTCGGGAAGACAATTTCTGGGGGCCAACTGGCGAGGAAGGCCCGTGTGGCCCGTCAACGGAAGTGTTTGTCAAGGGAATTAAATATGAAATCTGGAATATCGTGTTTAATGAATTCTATTGCTCAAAGGATAAGAAATTTACTCCTCTCGATATAAAAGGCATCGACACCGGTATGGGTCTGGAACGCCTTACATCGGCAGTACAAAATAAATCAAATATCTTTGAGACGGATTTATTTGAACCGTTGATGTCTCTTTTGCCCGATTTAATTGATATTAGAAAAAAACGGGTTATAAGCGACCATTTGCGTGCCGCGGTTTTTCTGCTCACAGATGGAGTATTGGCGTCAAACAAAGAGCAAGGATATATTTTAAGACGTCTTCTGCGCCGGGCCATGGTTTATGAGAACCAGGCCAATTTGCCGCCTCATATTTTTGAAGATATTATAGCCAAAATAATCGAAATTTACGGCAATGAGTATTCAGAATTGAAAGCTAAAAAAGATGAAATTATGAATTCATACCATACCGAATCGAATAAATTCATGAAAGCTCTTTCATCGGGAATCAAGGAACTTCAAAAGACGACGGTCATTGATTCTGAATCGGCATTCAAACTTTATGAAAGCTATGGTTTACCATTTGAGGTTATTAAAGAAGTGGGCGCCGAAAAGGCATCCAGTTTAACTAGAGAAGGTTTTGAAATGGAGAGAAAGCGTCATCAGGAAATTTCACGAGCCGGGGCGGAAAAGAAATTCGGCGGGCATGGGATAGTGGAAGGGGATTTGACAGCCGCCAATAAAGAGGAGATGTGGCAGAAAACCAGACTCCATACCGCCACCCACATAATTGTCGCCGCGTTAAAGAAGGTGCTAAAACAAGATTTGCCGCAAGCTGGGTCTGATATCAACGCGGAGAGATTGCGATTTGATTTCACATTTCCCAGAAAGCTTACTGACGATGAATTGCGCGAAGCCGAAAAAATCGCCAATCAAATCGTTGAGCAAGATGTAGTAGTGACAAAAACCGAAATGCCTTACGAGGATGCGATTAAATCCGGCGCGGCGGGCTTTTTTAAACTCAAATACCCGCCAATGGTCAAAGTCTTTACGATTGGGCCCGATACCGGATATTTCAGCCGGGAGATATGCGGGGGTCCGCATGTTTCTCGCACCGCCGAAATCGGCCGTATTAAAATTACCAAAGAAGAATCGGTCTCCGGCGGTAATCGCCGCATTCGGGCCGTCATCGAATAATATGGAGAGCAATTTTTGGCGAAAATTAAATAAGCCGTTTTTTGTGTTGGCGCCGATGGCGGATGTGACCGATTGGGCTTTTCGGCAAGTTATCGTTATAACCGGCCAACCGGATGTTTTTTATACAGAATTTATTTCAGCTGATGGGCTGTGTTCTGAAAAAGGCCGGCCCAGACTACTGCCCTACCTTAAACTCGAAGAAAATGAGCGGCCGATTGTGGCCCAGTTTTTCGGTTCCCGCCCAGAAAATTTTTATGAGTGCGCCGGTCTGGCCGTCGAGCTTGGCTTTGACGGCATAGATATCAATATGGGCTGTCCAGCCGGAAAAGTTGTCAAGCATGACAGCGGGGCCGGTTTGATCAAAAATCCGGAACTTGCCCAAGAAATAATCCGTCAGACTAAACGTGGCGCGAAAACATTACCGGTCTCGGTTAAAACCCGCATAGGCTACGATAAAATCGAAACCGAGAATTGGATTTCAAAATTAATTGAAGCTGAACCGGCGGCCATTACCATCCACGGCCGAACGATGAAAGAAATGTCAAAAGTTCCGGCCCATTGGGATGAAATCGGTAAAGCGGCGGCATTGTGCCATAAGGCCGGCATCACAGCTATCGGCAACGGAGATGTCCTGTCCAGAGAAGAAGCAATCCAGAAAGCCAATGATTATGACTTAGACGGCATTATGATTGGCCGGGGAATTTTTCACAATCCCTGGATATTTAATATGAACGCTAATGCTGTGGAACGAACGCCGAAAGCGAGAAAAGAATTGCTGATAAAACATATCAATAATTTTTTGGAACTTTGGGGAACTGATAAAAATTTCAATGTCATGAAGAGATTCGTAAAGATTTATATTTCCGGCTGGGAGGGAGCGAAAAAGCTAAGGGAAAAATTGATGGAAACAAAAACAGCCGCTGGGGCTCTCGAGTTGTTGGAATCTGATATGTACGAATCGGGAATATTGTGATAATTTTTATTAAATGTCTTCGACGAAGATAATAAACGTCCTGAAGGACGACAAATTCGAGGAAATATTAAATATATTCAGGCAATCTCCAGCCAAGGAGGTGATATTCGTTTTGCCCAAAAAATGCAAATCCTTCAATGACGAGCAGCATTTCATGGTCTTGAGCCATGAGGCCCGAAATTCCGATAAGGCCGTTTCAATTCTTTGTTCCAATGAAAATACAAACATCTATGCTCGCAAATACGGATTCGACGTTCTTCTGACGAAGAGCCCAGCCAGGAAATCAAAAATAACTGCCGTGAATCAGGTTCCGGATAAGACCGATGAAGAACCCGATGAGGATCCAATGAATCCGGTGGTTGACTATGGCGTTGATAACGAGATTGAGGATGAAGAGCTCGAGGATGATGAAGCGGATACAGTCTCAACTTCTAATCAAGAGTATGAAATCATAACGGCGGCGGCGCGAAGTGATATTGTTCATCCGGCCGGAAAAGAATCGAAAAATATCAAACTTCCAAACAGAAAAGAAAAAGAAGCTGACGTCGGCATACAAATCGCGGATGATGTGACTGACTCGTTTAAAGAACTTAAAGAAGTCTGGAAAAAAGAAGGTACGTGGGCGCGGCGGCCTTCAAAGCATTCATTTGGTTTTTCGTTTCCAAAAGGAAGAAAGACGATGTATGCAACGCTCGGCCTCGGCGCGTTAATAGTAATCGGATTAATCATCTATGTGACGACGGGAAGCGCCAAGGTAATCGTGGCACCAAACAAGAAAGATATTAACTCCCAGATTAAAGTCACAGCGTCAGACAATTTTTCTTCGGTTGACACTGTATTTAATAAAATTCCGGGCCAATACTTTACTGTTGAAAAAACAATCAGCAAGGAATTTGCGGCTACCGGAGAAAAAGATGTGGCCCAGAAGGCCAGAGGCACACTTACAGTATACAATGAGCTGGGACAAGTTCAGCCTTTAGTGGCGACAACGCGTTTTTCGTCGGCTGACGGACATGTTTTTAGAACTCTTAAATCCATAACGGTGCCGGCCTCGAAAGGAAGTACGCCGGGGAAGATTGACGTTGAAGTCATCGCCGATAAATCCGGATCGGAATATAATGTCTCAGCCGGCAAATTCACCGTTACCGCTTTTCAGGAAAAAGGGGATACCTTGAGAGCTTCTAAAGTATACGGCCAATCCAACCAAGCAATGTACGGCGGAACAAACGGAAAAGCCAAAGTTGTAGCTGAAATCGACATATCCAAGGCCAACGATGAAATTAAAAAATTATTAAAAGAAGCGATCGATAAAGATCTCGGATCAGAAACGGCGGGCCTTAGAGTGGTTAACTCGTCTGACATTGGCATTATTAAAAGCGAATCAACGGCAAAAATTGACGAGCCCGTAGACAAGTTCACGGTAAGCATCACCGGTTCTATCAAAACCGTCGCATTTAGAGATTCCGACCTGCATCTGATTATTGCAGCTTACGTTGATAAAAATAATGGACTTACTGTTGTTCCCGAAAAGCTTGAAATATCCTACTCATCTCCGAATATCTCTTCGCAGGGTACAGGGAACATCATGGATTTTAATGTAACAGTAAAGGGGCCGGGATATGTGAAAATAAACAAAGATAAAATAGTTTCCGATCTGGCGGGAAAAAGCGAAGCTCAAATAAAGACATATCTGGGAACAGCTTCTGGGGTCGATTCTGCACGAGTTTTGCTGTCTCCGTTCTGGGTAAGTAAAATACCGAAAAACAAAGACAAAATAAGCCTGGAACTGGAATATAGGTAATGTTTACTACGGAATTGACATCGAACGGCTGTTTTGTTAATATTACTAAGCTAAAACGGGCTTTAGTCCCGTTCTTTGCATGATTGACCAGCAAAAAAAAGACAGGGTAAATGGCCAAGTTATAGAATCCTTGCCGGACACAAAATTTAGAGTCCAGCTCGAAGACGGTTCTGTTATCCTGGCGTATTTAGCCGGCAAGATGCGGCTTCATTACATAAAAGTCATGATCGGAGACAAGGTCGCTCTCGAGCTTAGCCCCGACAAAATGAAGGGAAGAATCGTGTATAGATATTAATTATGAAAGTAAGAGCATCAGTCAAAACAATGTGCGCAAGCTGTAAACTGGTCAGGCGCAAAGGCCGGGTATACTGCATTTGCAAAAACCCTAAACACAAACAAAGACAAGGTTAATATATGCCGCGAATTTTAGGTATAGACATACCGGACAATAAAAAAATATTATATTCACTTCCATACATATATGGCGTAGGGTTGTCGGCCAGTAAGATAATTTTGAGATCGGCCAACATCGATGAGAACAAGAGGGCAAAGGAATTAACAACCGAGGAGTTGAATAAAATTCAGAAAATTATCGAGGCGGCGTATAAAACAGAGGGTGATTTGCGAAAAGAAATCGGCCAGAATGTAAAGCGGCTGAAGGAAATCGGCGCCTGGAGAGGCGTGCGTCATGCTCGAAGATTGCCCATTCACGGCCGCACAAAAACAAATTCGCGAACCATCAGAGGCAACGTCAGAAAAACCATGGGTTCCGGTCGCAAGCCTTCCTCTGAAAAAACATAATCATGGGTAAGAAAAAAGTTATAACCAATTCGGAAACGGATAACAAGCCCGCGGAGCAGGCAGCTTCGGCTCCCAAAAAGTCAGTCAAACGAAACGTAATAAATGGAGTTGCCCATGTCAGTGTTTCATACAACAACACTATAATTTGCATATCTGATACAAAAGGAGAAGTCGTGTCTTGGGCTTCTGCCGGATCACTGGGCTTTAAGGGAACAAAAAAATCGACCCCTTATGCCGCCAATCTGGTGGCTAAGACTGTTTTGGAAAAGGCGGCTAAATTCAACCTTACAAACATTAAAGTGATTGTGAAAGGCATCGGTCCGGGTCGCGAGTCAGCTATCCGGGGTTTAGCCGGAACCGGCCTGAATGTGATATCCATCCAAGACAACACGCCAATCGCCCATAACGGCGTTAGAAAACCTAAACCAAGACGAGTTTAATAACATGGCAAGATACAGAGGACCAAAAGAAAGAATAGAAAGAAGATTAGGTGAGCGTCTTAATTTAAAAGGCGAGCGTTCGCTTTCACCTAAATCGGCTTTGACCAAGCGGCCGTATCCGCCGGGTATGCACGGCCGAAAGGGGACTCGCAAAATGTCAGAATACGCGAGCCAATTGCAGTCTAAACAGAAAGTAAGAAATACGTATCGTCTTTTGGAGCGTCAGTTCAAGGGCTATGTTAAATCGACACTGGCTTCAAAAAAGGATCCGTATGACGGAATAATCCATCAGCTCGAGTACAGGCTGGATAACGTCGTATATCGGATGGGTTTGGCCCAATCGCGTGATCAGGCGCGGCAGTTGGTTAACCATGGCCACATTTTGGTCAACGGGCGTAAAAATTCCATCGTTTCTTCTCATGTCAGGCATAACGACATTGTCAGTATTCGAGAAGGAAGTATGAAGATGCCCTTCTTTTCAACATTAGTGCCCCAATGGTTTCCAAAGCATGAAGGACCGTCGTGGCTGGAAGTGGATAAATCTAAAATGTCGGCCCGGGTAAAAAGCTCGCCGTCGGTTGAAGAAAGCGGTCTAAGGGTCAGCGACCTTCAGGCCATTATTGAATATTATTCAAGATAAATAACCGCGGCCATGCGTGAGATTATTAATCCGCATCGTCGCAAATAAAATGTTAACACTACCGGAACAAATCAAGCTGGTGTCAAAGGACGGGAGTAAGGCGAAATTCGAAATATCCCCATTAATGCCCGGCTACGGAGCAACAATAGCCAATCCCTTGCGTCGAGTTTTGCTTTCTTCATTGGAAGGCGGAGCGGTCACGGCCATCAAAATAAAAGGCGTTGATCATGAATTTTCGACCGTCAGCGGAGTCCTTGAAGATTTAATCCAAATAATTCTAAATGTTAAGAAATTGAAATTTAAAATCCACTCCGACGTACCGGTTAAAGTTTCTCTCCAAGCCAAGGGCGAGGGCGCCGTCACTGGAGAAGACATAAAACTGCCGACAGAGGTGGAGTTGATTAATCCCAATCAGCACATCGCCACGTTAACAGACAAGAAATCAGATTTGACCATTGAATTGGACGTGGAAAAAGGCGTCGGTTATGTCCCCGTCGAACAAAGACAGAAAGAAAAATTGGCCATCGGTGTTATTGCCATCGATGCCATGTTTTCACCGGTGAAAACGGTCAATTTCAACATCGAAGACGTTCGTGTCGGACAAAGGATTGACTATAACAAGATTACCATGGAAATCGAAACTGACGGATCGATTGAACCTGAGCAAGCATTGAGAGACGCAGCCAATATCCTAAACGATCATTTTAAAGTCGTAGCCGAGATTGAGGTGCCGGAACCCGTTGAAAAGAAAACTAAAACCAAAAAGAAAAAGGAATAATCATGAAAAGAGGCAACGTTAGAAAATTCGGCAGAGTTCGGAGCAAACGCAAGGCGCTTCATAAAGCGCTGGCGACCGCTCTGATTGAGCATGGCAAAATCAAAACAACCGCCGCTAAAGGCAAGGCCGTCGCTTCTTATGTCGAAAAGCTCGTTACAAAATCCAAAAATGCCGATGTGGCCGTCCGCCGTGAATTGTCAACCGGACTGGGAACTAAGGCAGTGTCGACATTAACCAAAAATATCGCCCCTCTTTTTGCCGACGTTAAAAGCGGATACACACGGATTACCAAATTGGGCAGAAGAATCTCTGACGGTTCGGCCATGGTAATGGTTGAATTTACAAAATCATGGAAATAATAATCGACGCGACAAATCAAACGCTGGGCAGACTGGCCACGAAAATTGCTACGACATTAAGAGGAAAACATCTGGCCAGCTTTGAGCCGAATCAAATGCCCGGAATTATCGTTAAAATAACCAACTACGATAAAATACGATTCACCGGCCAGAAGCTCCGCCAGAAAGAGTACTATCACTATTCCGGATATCACAGCGGCCTAAAGACTCGAAAATTGGGAGAGCTCTGGATTTCAAGACCGACTGAAGTGATACGTATGAGCGTGTATCGAATGTTGCCGAAAAACAAAATGAGAGATAAATTAATCAAAAATCTTAAATTCGCATAATGGCGACAGAAAAACAAAAAATCGAAAATCAGGCCGAAACCGCGGAAATAATTGCGGATTCAGTTGACGATGAAAATGTTCTTTTCCCAGAGGAGGGAGAAGTAAAGGAAGGCGAGGAGAAATTTTATCAGGCCGTCGGACGACGCAAAAATTCGATTGCTCGAATCAGGCTCTTCACCAAGAAATCGACTGATCAGGTTAAAAGTGATCAGGCCTTAATAACCGTAAACGATAAGAATTATTCGGATTATTTTACGGACTCAAATTTAAAATTAGTTGTCGAATCAGCGCTAAGAAAACTAAAATCATTAAACAGATTCAAGGCAACCGTAGTCGTGAGCGGGGGGGGACTGTCAGGCCAGGCCGAATCTATCAGGCACGGAATGGCCAGAGCGTTAATACTATTCGACGTTAACTTCAAGAAAAAGCTCAAAAAGGCCGGATTTCTGACTCGAGATCCGAGGGTCAAGGAAAGACGCAAGTACGGAAAGAAAAAAGCCAGAAAATCGCCGCAATGGAGCAAGAGATAGTATAAAATCTCGATTGATTTTATATTTTTATAACATTCTGGCCGCCTCTTCTGTCGATTTCCACAATCTGATACTCATGCTTAACGGTTGAGCCGCTGGCAACGCTACCCATATCAAGAACTACATGATCGCTGTCTCTAAACCAGGCAGCGTTTTTGATTGTTTTGTTCAGGCGAAGTACCAAATCTCTTTCGCCGGTCTTCATATAAGGCTGATAGTCCTGATCTTTTAAATGCATCAGCCAAACTTGTCTATCATCCCACCAAACTATTTTGCTTTTATCTTCCGATAGGGAAAAACCAAGGACATTAGTGGCTAATATCTTGGGCTGATCCTCAATTCGAGCATCAATCAGTGTCTTATTCAGCATCTGATAGTCACCGGATTTAATAATCATCGGCGTAGGCTGTGGCGACTTTTTGATTGGTGATGGGATAGGCGTCACCAGAGGCAAAAACAGAGTTTCAATTTCGACAATGAGATCATTGGCATCTTCACCATCAATCGGAAGTATCATCACCCTTGGAAAGTCAGTTACCATGCCTTCGTCAACACCGATATTTTTTTGCCACGTTGAGTATCCATCCTTTTTGACCTGCACCGTGTATTGGCCCGGCAATAACCTGTCCTGACTGAATGAACTAGTCAAAAACGAGGTCTTGCCGGCAAATTCTCCGTCAACGTAAACTTCGGCGCTGGTGTTTGATTTCAGATAAAAAGCCCCTGTTTTTAAAAATTCACCCTCTTCAAAGTCATACTTATATCCCTGAGCATACAAGACGGCGACATATCCAACGCTTAAAAACAAGAAAATGGCAATATAAAAAATAATCCGTCGGGTAAGTCTGGTCATATAATGATTTTATATTTTCACATATTTCATCGCTTTCGTCAAATCGATTGCCAGTCGCTGAAACAGGGGCTATAATCATTGCGCCATGAAAAAGATAGGTATCGATCTGGGAACTACAAACACCGTTGTTTTTATGCCTAAAAAAGGAATCGTGATAAACGAGCCCTCTGTCGTTGCAATTTCCGTAATAGACAATAAAGTTCTGGCCGTGGGGAATCTGGCCAAAGAAATGATCGGCCGGACTCCCGACAGCATTGTCGTGTCAAAACCGCTGGTCAACGGCGCTATTGCTGATTTCAAGGTAACCGGAGCCATGCTCCGCTATTTCATCCGTAAAGCCGGCGGTTTTTTAAGCTTTATAAAACCGGAGGTTTTAATTTCAGTTCCGGCGGGCATTACGTCAACGGAAAAAAGAGCAGTAATCGAATCAACATTAAACGCCGGAGCTAAAGCTGTTTATCTAGTAAAGGAGCCCGTGCTGGCGGCAATCGGAGCGAAGATTCCGATAAATAATCCTACCGGAAATATGATTTTGAATATCGGCGGCGGAACCACCGAATTGGCCGTTATTTCTCTGGGCGGCATAGTCAGCTGCGCGTCAATACGGGTTGGTGGGAATAAGCTTGATGCCTCCATTGTTGATTACATAAAACACAAACATGGCCTGGCCATAGGCGAGAGAACGGCGGAATTGATAAAAATATCAATCGGCAGCGCCGTTAAACAGGCCAACGAAGAAAAAATAAATATCAAGGGACGAGATTTATCCTCCGGCTATCCCAAGACCATAGAAATTTCATCAAATGAAATAACCGAGGCAATGGGCGAACAATTGAGAGAGATAGTCCAGATTATAAAAAATGTGCTGGAAGTCACGCCGCCGGAACTTTGCGCGGACATAATGGACAGGGGAATTATAATATCCGGCGGAGGCGCATTATTAAAAAATATTGACGCGCTTATTACAAAAATAACCGGCGTTCCGGCCGCAATCGCCGACGACCCGCTTTTCTGCGTGGCCCGAGGAACTGGAATTGTTTTGGATAATCTGGAAGCGTATAAGAAAAACGTGGTTGCCAAAAGATGAAGATTGCCATTGTCCATGACTGGATATACAGACTCAGCGGCTCTGAAAGAGTTTTGATGGAACTGCATGACATGTTTCCTAACGCTCCGATTTTCACGCTTTTTTACAATCCGGATTTTTTAAAGAAGCATTTTCCGGACGCCGATGTCAGAGCGAGCTTTCTACAAAAATTCCCGCTAATATGCTCCCCGCTGCAAAAAACATACGTTCCTTTAATGCCTTCGGCGGTTGAGTCGTTCGATTTTTCCGGATATGACACAGTCATATCCTCATCGGCCGTCTTCTCAAAAGGAGTTATTGTAAGCCCCGGGACCAGGCATATATGCTATTGCTACAGTCCCAGCCGCCAGCTTTGGGATATGCATAATAATTATTCAAGGTTCCTTGCCGGCCGATTAATAACGCACTTTTTGAGAATCTGGGACAAACAGGCGGCTGGCAGAGTTGATGAATTCGCTGCTATATCCAAAAATGTTAAGAATAGAATCGCCAAATATTACGGCCGGGAAGCCAAGGTAATATATCCGCCATTAACATTAAAATCTAATGCTCCGATTTCGCAGGGCGACTTCTATTTAATCGTTTCTCGCCTTTATGATTACAAGAACATATCAATTGCCATTGATGCTTTTAACAAAATAAAAAAGCCGCTGGTAATTGTCGGCGATGGACCGAATCGGATGAAATTAAGTCGTATAGCAAAATCCAACATTAAGTTTACGGGCCATTTGAGTGATGATAAAATAGCCGAATATTATGCATCATGCCGGGCTTTTGTAATGCCCCAGGAAGAAGATTTCGGACTGACCCCCGTCGAGGCCATGAGTTTTGGAAAGCCGGTCTTGGCCTTAAAAAAAGGCGGCGCTTTGGAAATCATAGAGAAGGGCGTCAACGGCGAATTTTTTGATGACCCCATTACGGAGTGCCTTGTTGATGGAATACGCCGGTTAGACGCGAATTATCCGAATTATAATCCGGAGAAAATCAAAAAATCAGTCAAAATATTTTCAAGAGAAAAATTCAGAAATGATATACTGGAATTAATAAATGGATAGAATATCAATCGCCACAATAAATTTCAACGGCGCGGAAAAAACAATCATACTGCTCGATAGTTTAAAAAATCAATCCGTAAAGGATTTCCAGATGATTGTCGTTGATAATAATTCCGATAAATACGATTATGCCCGGTTGGAAAACTGGATTCTTAATAATTCGCCAGATGTTTTTTTATTCAAAAACGCGGTCAATTCGGGATTCGCGGGCGGATCAAATTACGGAATCAACAAAGCCCTGAAAGCCGGCGCTGACTGGGTGGTATTGCTCAATAATGATACCTGGGTCGAAAGTGATTTTATCGAACGCCTGAAGCCGGAATTAGAGCACAAGGAGGGCATCATCGGCCTGCCGCTGGATGAAGGGGACGGGCACATATCATTCGGCGGGTGCTTGCAATGGCTTAAGCCGACACTGACTCACGGCCATGGGTACGTCAAAGGCGAAAAGACTACAAAAGTAAATTTTAAATACGCAATCGGCGGGGGAATGGCCGTATCGAAAGACGTGTTTAGAAAGATAGGGGTTTTTGATGAAAATTATTTTCTCTATTTTGAGGACGCTGACTTTTCATTCAGAGCCTGGAAGGCCAACGTGCCGATTGAATACCTGCGTCTCCCGATTGTGAAACACGCCCAATCCTCATCGGCTGCGAAGCTTGGTTCGCCGACTTTATTAAGGCTCCATTATCGCAATGCCTTATATTTCAATATGAAGCACGGGCCGGTTTGGGTTCAATTCATGCTTTTGCCGTGGAGCTGGCTGATATTAACGAAGCAGGCGATAAAAATTGTTTTTAATTATCATGTCGAAGAATCAAAAGCAATAATCAAAGGGGTATTGGATTTTTATTACCAGCGCTATGGCAAAATATAGAATCGGAATCGAATGCGAGGAAATCGAGTCTAAGAATCCCTCCTGGGGGGTCGGGAAAATGCTGTCCAGATTGCTTGAGGAAATTTCAAAGAAAAAGGAGCTGGAGGATCAATTCAAATTCATTTTGTACTTCAAGGATTCAATACCGGATCTGCCGTACTTGAACTCGCCCGTCTTCGAAAAGAAAACGACTCCGGTTCCGTTTTTTCCACACCGACTTTTCCCGATATATTATTTCGCACTTTTACCTGTCAGACTGTGGTTCGAAAAACTGGATGCCATGTACTGGCCCAAGTACATGCTTCCCGTAATATCATTAGAAAATTCTCTGGTTGTATTGACCGAGGATGTATATTACGAAACGTTTGAGGGAAATCTTCCATTTCGGTATAGATTGTCATACGCGATATTTTCCCGATGGGCGGCTGTTTTCGCGAAAAAAATCATGGTCATATCTGAAACATCGAAAAGAAACGTTTCCAAGCTGTTTAAAATAGACGAGAAACGAATATCGGTTAATCATCTCGGGATTGATGTCCGCGAAAATATCAATTTTGTACAGCCCACTGAAAAATATATTTTGTACGTCGGCCAGGCTTTTCCTAGACGGCATCTGAAAGAAACAATGCTGGCATTTGAAAAAATACACGGCCAGTTTCCGGATTTAAAATTAATCGCCGTCGGACCCGATAAATATGACGCTAAAACAATAGCTCAACTCGCGAAGGACGTTAATTCAAGAATAGGCTGCGAAGCAATCAGCCATGCCAACTACGTATCCGACGGCGAGCTGCTGAAGTTGTATGTCGGCGCCTCTTCACTGATATACGTTTCCGACCGTGAAGCGTTCGGTTTGCCGCCGATGGAAGCCTTGTCATTCGGCGTGGCGCCCGTTGTCGCCGACAACGAACTTGGCCATGAGCTTTTTGAGGATTACGCGTTTTATGCAGCCAATAACACGGTTGATGGCATAGCAGGTGCTATCGTTCAATCGTTGACTGACAGTAGCCGACGGGAAAAAATAAAAACCGACGGACCTCAATTCGCCGGCCGATATTCATGGAAAAGGTTCGCTGACAACTGGCTGAATATTATAAGAAGCATGGTCAAATGAAAAAGCTGAATATCATTTTTATTTTTGAGCTAATCTTATTCTTTCTCATCGTCTCGGGGCTTATCCCTAGGTCTTTTGCCAATGTTTTGGCTTTAGTTTTAATTATTTACGCCCTGTTTGCGTCAGTTGAAAATTCCACAATTCTTTTTCTTCGTTCCATACCGTTCTTTCTGGCGTTGCCCCTGACGTCCTCGTTCGATAATTTTAACACTTGGCGCGTTATGTCAATCGCCATTTTTTTAAAATGGTGGTTTCAAAAATACTCCATCCGGACTTTTTTATCAATTACCCCCAGATTGTCGGCGGAAACAAAAATTTTAGCCGGCCTCCTGATTATGGCTCTGCTCTCGATATTGCCGGCCGGCGACAAAATAATGGCGGTAAAAAGGGTCATCTATTTTTTAAATCTTAGCTTAATCGGCATCGTGGCCTATGATCTGGCGAATCGGAATACTGGAATTTTAAGGAATCTCATAAAAAACACCGCCGTTCCGACAATAATCGTGGCGATTGTCGGCCTGGGCCAAGTTGTTTCCACATATTTTATGGACATATACCAGTTCATGAGAATATGGGGCGAAAATGTACAATGCAATCAATTCGGCAATCAGTGGTGTGATATCGCGGTCAATGTCGGGAATACATGGTTTGCGTACTTCGGCGAGCAGTTGTCGCTTAGAACGTTTTCTCTTTTCCCCGATTCCCATTCCTACCCCATATTCATGCTTCTGGGCTTGCCGGCAATATTCGCCATATCTCTCAAAAATAAAATTGCCCGATACATCGCGGAACCGGGGAGAAAAATTAAGAACTTATTCCAAACTCGATCTGGCTTGCATATATTATGGGCGCCCCTTGTCTATCTAATGCTAATCTTAAGCGGCACCCGGGGGATATGGGCGGGCAGTATCGGGGTTATTCTTTTTGGTTTGATTGTCATATATTTTCTTAAAGACAGCCGCAGAAAAATATTCATGTACCTCGCGTCGTACATATCCATATTTTTCCTTCTTTTTTTCGTCGCTTTTCCCATATTCGCTTCGCCCCAGTTTCTTGTTTCAAAGGGAGATAATCTGCTGCTTCAAAAACGCGTGCGATCAATTATTGATTTCGGCGAGACGTCAAACGCCCAAAGAATTGAAATATGGAAAAAAACGACGGATTCCATAATCAAGCATCCGATATTGGGAATCGGCATCGGAAATTATCCGATAGTCTTGAGCCAGGATCTCAAGTTAGCCAAGGCCGGATCATCGGCGCATAATTTATATCTTCATGTCGCCGCCGAGATGGGAATACCAGCCTTGATATTGGCGATTTGGCTTATGCTAAAAATATTATTCAACGCATTCAAGAAATACGCGTCATCGGATGATCCTTTTTTGATTGTATTTTATGGCGCGTCGCTATTATATTTTCCCTGGGTTTTGCTTTATCTTTTGACTGATGTCGCCGTGTTCGATGAGAGGGCGTTTTTAATGCTTGCAATAACGGCAGGTATATTAATAAAAAAATATCATGTCCCACAATCCTCCGGTAACAATTAACCTGGCTGTCCGAAACGGCGCTAAATTTATCCGCCACACTTTGAATTCGGTCAAAAGCCAAACATACGGAAATATGGAGATTAATGTTTTTGACAATAATTCTAATGACGAAACTGTCGAAATCGTGACAACCGAATTTCCTGAATATAAATTGACGCGAAGCGGTGAAAACATCGGCATCTGGGCGGCCCAAGAAAAATTATTTGATATTTCAAACGGCAAATATATCGTCGCCCTTACGGACGTCATCCTCGATCCGTATTTCATCGAAAACGCGGTAAGCATTATGGAGTACGATGATAAAATCGGGGCCGTTCAGGCAAAAATCTATCAGATGAATTTATATTCAAATAATGAGCCGGAAAAAACAAATGTCATTGACTGCGTCGGGTTTAAAATATTTCACTCGAGAAAAATCATAAATGACGGCCAAGGTGAAGTTAATAATGGCCAATTTGGAGAAGTTAAAGAAATTTTCGGCGTCGAGGGGGCTGTACCGATATTCAGAAAGAAAACACTTGAAGATTGCAAAATTAACGGACACTTCATAGATCCAATATATAGGGTGGGGCCGTTGGGATACGGCGATGATTTAGATTTAGCCTGGCGCATGAACATGTTCGGCTGGAAGCAAATCTACGCCCCTAACGTAATTGCCTATCATGACCGGTCGACGACAAAAGGATACGCCAAAAAATGGCTTCAGTATTTCTCAAGACGGTCAGAAAGAAGCCGGATTGACATTGAAAAGAGGCGGTTGGATTGGCGGAATGTCAGATGGACAATCATTAAAAATGATTATATAATCAATATCTTAAAAGACCTGCCGAGGATACTATTGAGAGAAATCCAGGTATTGGGATACGCCGTTTTATTTGAACCGAAAGTGCTAATGGCCATTCCGGGCTTCATATCAGGATTGCCGACGATATTAAAAACAAGGAAGGAAGTTATGAGGCGAGCCAGAAGAACTTCTCGTGAAATGAGAAAGTGGATGAATTAAACACATTACAAGAAAAAAAATCCAAAAGAAAATTGGCTCTTTTGGGATTATTGTTTCTCTTTATCCTTTTGGGCTGGGGAGCCGTTAAATTGGGCCTGGCTTACAATACAATCGAAGTAAACACGGCCAAGGAGAACGGGTTCTGGAATCGGGTAGCGACGATACTTACGTTTAGTCAAGCTCAAGAAGAACCGACGCCAACTCCGGAAGAAAACAGGACGGATATTTTGGTTTTAGGCATGAGAGGACTGGATGATCCCGATGCGGAACAGGGCGGTCTTTTGACCGATACTATTCTTCTTTTCAGTCATAACAAACAGACAAACAAGTCAGCCATCGTTTCCATCCCCAGGGATCTGTACATTAATATCGGCGGAAAGATGGATAAAGCCAATACCGGTTACGAAAAGGGGCTGGCCAAAAAAGACGGGCTTGGATACAGTAGGAGAATTTTCTCAAACCTGACAGGCGTTCACATTGACAACGTTGTTGTTTTTGATTTTTCCTCATTCAAAACCATCATCGACGACTTAGGCGGCATTGATATCCATCTTGAAAAGCCCTTTGAGGAAAATGATCAATGGGGAAATAGTTTCTATATCCCGGCCGGCGAAAATCATCTTAATGGCGAGACCGCCCTTTACTACGTCCGCTCCCGCTACTCGACGAACGACTTTGACCGCTCCCGCCGCCAGCAGCAGGTCATCATGGCCATTAAAGACAAGGTCATGAAGCTGAATTACATATCCGATCCGATTAAGACGCTGGAGATAATAAACTCCATAAGAAAGAACATTACCACTGATTTAAATATATTTGACTCAAAAACGATAATTAATTTAGCCAAGCAGGTAAATAATTCCCAGCCCGCTCAATTTGTAATGTCCACTGAAAATCTGCTTTATCAGAGCATTGAGAATAAGGTCTATATTTTATTGCCTAAGGGCGACGACTATGGCGATATAAGAAAAATGTTTAAGGAAATTGTAGAGTAATCACGCGGAATGGCCTCATCGGGCGCGCATAAAAAGTCTGCTGACTTTTTTGCTCGGACTCGTCGTCAGGCCACTCCTCGTGGTCCCTCTGATACCATTCCGCGTTTTAACATATATCAATGCTTTCTATTATTATCCTGAACTACAAAAATCCGCCGCTTTTACGGCTCTGTCTGAAATCGGTCACGGCGAGCATATCGAGAGATTTTAAATACGAGATTATCGCCGTTGATAATGCCTCTGAATATGAAACCAGATCCGTAATCACTGAAGAATTTCCGTCAGTTAAATTAATCCCGCTGAAAGAAAATCTCGGTTATACACGAGCCAACAACATCGGGCTGAAGGAGGCGATAGGGGACCAGCTGCTGATTCTGAATGTTGACATCGCACCTCTGGCTGGATCAATCGAGAAAATGTCCCATTACATGAACAACAGACCCCAAATAGGCATGCTCGGGCCGGAACTCCTGAACTTCGACGGTACGCACCAGGATTCATGTTTTCGCTTCTATTCTCCTTGGACAATTATTTATCGGCGCCTGCCGTTTAAACTGCCATTCATGAAGAGGGAGCTTAGCAGATTCAGATACGCCGACGCGGATTTGAAGCAAACTCAACCCGTGGACTGGCTTATGGGATCGGCGATTTTAATATCCCGGGAAGCCTACGAAAAAGTCGGGCCGATGGATGAATCATTCTTCCACTATTTTAACGATGTTGACTGGGCTCAAATGTTTTGGGAAAATGGATTTGAAGTCGTGTATTATCCTTTGGTTTCCATGTATCATTATCAAAAACCGGGTTCAAGAAGGTTCGGCCTCCTGGGCCCGATTTTTAACAAGCAAACCAGATGGCATATAAGAGATGGAATTAAATACTTCCGAAAATACTCCGGAACGCAAGTCGTTTTCTAAACGCGTTTTAATCGCCGTAATTGCAATCGCTTTTTTGGGCGGCTTTTTAGTCAGCGCAGCTTTTGACGGCGGCAATCCCGTTTACAGATTGGTAAATAAGGATTCCCAAACCGTCGAAGACGTTGATTTTTCACTATTCTGGAAAGTCTGGGATGACCTTCAAAAAAAATATGTGGAGCCTGCCCAGCTTGATCCCAAAACAATGGTATACGGCGCAATAAAGGGCATGGTTGACAGCGTGGGGGATCCGTACACGGTATTTCTTGAGCCTGAATCAAGCAAAAAATTTGAATCCGAGATAGCTGGTTCATTCGGCGGCGTCGGCATCGAAATCGATAAAAGAAATGATGTTTTAATGGTCGTCGCACCTATTAGAGATACACCGGCCTTTAAGGCGGGTATATTGGCAGGAGACAAAATACTCGAAATTGACGGAAAATCCACACAAGATTTATCAATCGATGAAGCGGTTAAACTTATCCGCGGCCGGCCGGGAACCAAGGTTACGCTCGGAATTATCCGTAACGGCAAGGAAGATATGTTGGAGTTTTCTCTCATAAGGGAAAACATCCGCATCCCGGCCACGAATTTGAAATATATCGACAACAATAACAATAAAATCGCATATCTTCAGATACACATGTTTAACCAAAACGTAGTTTCCGAATTTAGGAAGAACAGCCAGGACATTCTGAAGAACAACCCGTCCGCAATCGTATTAGATTTAAGAAACAACCCCGGAGGCCTTTTGGATGCGGCGGTTGACATCGCCGGATATTTTCTTGACTCCAACGCGCTTGTAACAAAGGAGGAATTTGGAGACGGAAAAACGAATGATTTTCTGGCAATGGGCGGTTCGGCTTTGAAATCGTATCCGGTAGTCATTTTGGTAAACGGGGGATCAGCTTCAGCTTCAGAAATCCTGGCTGGAGCCTTGCATGATAACCGGGGAATTAAATTGGTGGGGGATAAAACCTTCGGCAAGGGCCTGGTGCAGGAGCTTCAAAAATATTCAGACGATTCGTCACTGAAGGTCACCGTCGCGCGCTGGTTGACGCCAAACGGCGTTAACATATCAAAAACCGGCCTTGAACCTGACATTAAAATTGTAATTCCTAAAGACGCCGATCCAGAAACCGTCACAATCGGCGAACCGGGCAAAGATCCGCAGTTAGACAAGGCTCTTGAAATATTGCGATAAATCATATATTATTTATTCTCCATGAAAGTCATACTGCTTGAGAATATAAAAAATATCGGCCAGATGGGGGACATTAAAAATGTGGCTGATGGCTATGGCCGGAATTTTCTGTTACCCAATAAATTGGCCCGATTAGCGACTGCCGACGGTCTTCGGCAAGCATCGGTGCTAAAGCAAAAACTGGCCGGCATGCAAGAAATTGAACGCAAGAACGCCGAGTCTGTGGCCGCGCAATTAGAAGATAAAAGCATAGAAATCGTCCGTAGGGCGAGTAAGACGGGAACATTATATGACGGCATCGAGAAAAAAGACATCGCCGAGGCCATCAAATCCGCGTTTCAAATTGAAATTTCCGAGAATATGATTCAGCTCACGAATCACATCAAAAAAACGGGGGATTATGTTATTGAAATAGAAATTCTGCCGGAAGTTAAGTCGAGCATGAAATTATCAGTCAAACCTTTAGCAAAAGCATTGGAGGAATAAAAGTCTGCCGGAAAGTGAAAATATAATAAATCCGCCTCTCGGCGGATTTATTATATTACGTTCACTACCTTCGCCAGTCTTCGAGATCCGTCAAAATTCTTTTTACGGATTGTCTGAAATTTCACCTTTCCGGAATTAACGGCGTAGAGCGTGTAATCGGAACCGGTGCGGACGCCTTTGCCGGCCAGAATCTTATTTCCCATCTGGCGGACGATTATACTGCCGGGTTTGGCGACTTCTCCGTCGTAAAGTTTCACCCCACGGTATTTGGGCTGTGAATCTCTTCCAAGTTGCGTAGATCCTATAGCTTTTGTATGCGCCATGTAATAATATTCAGATTACGATACCAGTGAATGACATATTAGCAAAAATAGTGAAATTGGTCAAGAAATATGAACAGTCTGTTTTTTTGGGAGTTTGCATTATTTTGATTATAATCATCGGATACAATATCGGCCGGATATCATCGACAAAAGATAGAGAAGCGGCCCAAATTAATTCCTACCAGATAGAAGACAGGGTCACTCCGACACCAATCGACAAGAGGGTAGTGGCCTCGAAAAAATCAAGCTCCAGATTATATCATTTTACATGGTGTTCGGGGGCCAAAAGCATAAAAGAGGAAAATAAACTATGGTTTAGTTCGGAGGAAGAGGCGATTGGAGCCGGTTACAAATTATCCGGAAACTGCCGAAAATAACCGCCGGATTTAATCATACATGCCTCAGCCAATAGTCATGCTCCCATTCCCAAAGAGTTTTACAAGCCAGAAACGCCTTGATGTCGTGATCGAAATTCGGCAATTCCTTGAATTCATATTCTCCTCTCATTTCCGACCATTCATGTTCACAGGGGTATTTGTCGCCCCGTATTTTATCCCTTCCGCCTTTGCTTCTTAATGACGCTCCGCATCTCACGCATTTTTTGTTCTGATCAATTCTCAATATCCAGCGGGATAGGGGAGGAATGTCCGCGTTTTCAACCAGAGCTTCGACATAGGCCGATGTCTGCATATTGTAATCGCGATATATGGCCATCGATGTTTTTATGTCCAAAACTCCCAAATGGCCATTAACTTCGGCCAGCACGTCCATCGTGCCGGAATATCCGTGCTTCTTGCTTAATATTCTCTCCTCGACTTTATGGACGTCGATATCGTTGCGGCTCCTGAAATCCAGAAACGCCGAAATCGCCGGTTTGATATTTTCAGGAATCTCAACCTTCTCATTCTTTAATATCGCTTCAATCGTATCATGAATCAATGTGCCTTCATCGGCCGATTTATTCTTCATGGCTTCGGCGGCCTTAAAATTGGGCATCGACGCGTAAAAAGCATACAGTGCCGGTTTGGCCTTAATCGAGACGATTGCGGTTACCCTCGGATACCAAACATCATCTATCGTGTATCCATTCTGCTCTTTAAATTCAGACGCGCTTTTGTACCAAGTCATTTAATGAATTTTTCCCAATATTCAAATAATTTTGCCGTTGATTTGATGTCACCATAGCAATATTTGGCAATGTCCAGTATTTTGCCTTCATTGAAATATCGGGCAACCTCCTCTCCTGATATTCCCTTGTCTTTCGGGCTCTCAATGCCAAAAGCCTGGCACCATAGATGCAAATTTCTTTTGCCCCTGACGGCGCCAAAATTGGTCAATCTATCAAGTATGTCAATATGCGGGCCCGGGGCATAGCGATTGTGCATCAAACTGACGCTTGGCTTAATTTCGTTGACGGCCGAACGAATCATGAGATAGGGACAATCAAAAGAATGGCCGTTGAACGAAACAAATTGGCGATAATGTTGAGCCGCATCCCAAAAATTTTTCAGTATTTCTTTTTCATCGGAGCAGGGGACATATTGAACTTCTTCGTCCGATGCCGTCTTCTTGTCCAACTTTATTTCTCCGCCGGCAGGGGTATTATCATGCGATTGAAAATATACCGCCCCTTTTTCCGTATCCGGATTCAATATACCCACGGCGATAACGCGGCCGGTGAGAGGAGAGAACCCAAGTTCATTCCGGATATTTTTTCTTTCCTCCTCATTTTCAGCGAATTCCAAAAGATGATTCTTGGATATTTCGTCCAAAGAATCAAATTCCACTCCTACAGTCTCAATGTCGAATACTAATTTGGGCATTCATTATTTATACTATACACGAAGCAAACGTTCAAGAAACTAAAATGATAGGGATGTCGTTCATCAAAAATTAATTTTTTGGATATATTATATGGGCATCGTGAGAATCAATGAAACGATTTATTGGTCATAGGTTTTCTCCTCGGGAGGGGATGTGATCCCCCAAGCAGCTTTTATGCTTGATATCTGGGAGGAGGTTTTATACCTCCTCCCGAGGGGAAAAACAGGGGAAATCGCAATATGTTGAGTCGCGAAATATCTCTTTTGCGACGTTGGAGTATATTTTTAAATTTAATTAAATAATTATAAATAATTTATTTATCCCAAAAATACTGTCGCCTAGCCTAGCCTATCATCGAGGAGGCTGATAAGGGTAGACTTATAACTATTGCGAAAAAAAATATTGCTAAAAAAAATATTGCTAACGATTAGGGTCTCCCCCGCCATGCGAGTAGGGCAGTCGGGGAATTTTTAAATTACAAATAATCCATAGGATTGATTGTTCCGTCAAAATAGTTGAAGTACAGCTGACCCTTCCTGGCCTCGTTAACGAATGTAAAGAATTCTTTATATATAGAAAGGTGCAGATGGGAGCCGCTGGAATTTCCGGTACTCCCCTCGTATCCGATTACTTGGCCCGCTGAAACGTTTGTACCGACCCTTAAAAACGACAAGGCGCTCATATGGCCGTAGACGCTTACCAGGTTATGTGCCCCGGGATGCTGAATCGCGACCCAATTCCCCCATCCGTCGTTTTTTCCGTTGGCGACAATAATCCCGTCAGCCACAGACTTAATCGGCGTGCTCATGCCCGATGCGATATCTACTCCGTTATGGGGCGCTCCACCGTACGCTCCCCTTTTATTGCCGCATCTGGCATATCTTGTGCAACCATATCCTTGGGTAACCCGGCGGGATGCGGAGGGCCACTGAAAAAGTTTTGTACCCTTTCTGGGCAAGGAATCGGCCTTCACGCGCACGATGTAAAGGCCGCCCTGGATAATCTGCGTTTCCAATTCCAGAAGTTCAGAAAAGAAAAGAGCTCGTTTGGCTTCAGTTTCCGCCAAAAGTTTCTGGTAAGCCGCTTCCTGGCTTTTCGTTCTCTTCAGAAGCTGATCCGTGTCGCTTTTAACTTCGTCTAAGGATGCTTTTTGCACCGTTTGCTGTTCCTTCAGCTGCTCCAGGTTTATTTTCTTCCCCTCAAGCGAAGATTTGTCGGTCTGCAATTTATCCCTGGCATCCTTAAGATCATTAACCAACGAAAGGAGGTTGGAATTGACGGTGCGGGCATATTGCTCCTGCCTAAGAAAATCGGACAAATTTTTGTTCTTTATGAGAGTTTCGACGATATTC
The DNA here is from genome assembly GCA_001794755.1 of Candidatus Yanofskybacteria bacterium RIFCSPLOWO2_02_FULL_44_18. Taxonomy (GTDB): domain Bacteria; phylum Patescibacteriota; class Minisyncoccia; order 2-02-FULL-40-12; family GWA2-44-9; genus GWA2-44-10. The sequence goes on along the minus strand of MGKT01000008.1, from coordinate 53,910 downwards.
TCGTCGTCCTGCTCATTCAAGTATATTATTATCTCCGATATTGTTCTTTTTTGGGAATCAATCCTTTTTTCGGTCTCGAATATATCCTCCCCCAAATCTCCGATTTGTATTCTAGTCTTATCAATATTCTTACCGGTCAGCTGTATCTGGACCTGTATTTGATTTATTTGGTTCTTCAAGCTCGAAATCTTTCCCTGAAGAGTTTTAGCTTGTTCCTGCTGTTCGCCGATAGCATCGCGGTATTGTTCGGCTTGCTCTTCAAGTTCACGGATTTGGCGCTGAAGTTCGGCAATACGCTCCTGGTCTGTGGCGGCAGAAATAAAATCACCCCCCGGGAAGACAAGGGAAAACGTGATGATTATTGCAATTATTGATTTAAATAGCTTATTTGACATTATTGGTGTATTGTGATATAATTGAAGAATGAGGTGCTAGAATGCCTGTACTGCCGATGTTCGCGTGGGTGATGATTGTTGGTGTTATCATTGCGTTCGTTGGTCTCCTCGTTGGGACTTGGCGACAGCAATGGGGGGACATGGCGTTCGCAATGATGGTGGTGGGAGTCGCTCTCGTACTCGTTGGCGCCATGGTCGGCTTTTACGAGACGAAGTACCCACTCGGCGGCCAGAACATCGGCCGCCTTTTTTATTTTCTCAATGCGGAATCTATTCTCTCAAGCGTTTTCTCTTTTCCGATAACAAATGCAATATCTACCGGGTCGGGGGATTTTTGTTTGCCCGATAGGGCAACGCGCAACGGCCAATATACCAACCCCCTATCCCCCGTCTTCTCGCTTAAACTATCAAGCACCTTTCTGAATCTTTCTTTTCCATCTTCATAATTAAAACTTTCAATTAATTCCTTGGTCTCTTTTAGCGATTTTAAAACTGCATCAACTGAACTGTCCTTCCATATCAATAATGATTTATCGTATTCCGGTTCCCTCCATAGGTAATCATACTCCCCCGCCTCCGATAATTTTTCAAGCCGTTCCGTAATTAACGCCACGGCGGCATCAGGAATTTCAGAAATTTTAGTTGCCGCTCTTAACTCATCGGGTGTGAGCATTTTAACATATTGCGAATTAAGCCAGTTCAGCTTTTTGATATCAAAAACCGCGCCTGATTTATGAACTTTAGAGATGTCAAACCCCTCAATTAATTCTTCGCTGGAAAGGACATCTTTATCGTATGAATGGCTTATTGCCGCAAGATAATTGAGCACGGCGTCGGAAAGATAATCCTTTTTATATTCATTCAGTGAAACGATGCCATGTCTCTTTGAGAGCTTTGATCTGTCCGGCGCAAGTAAAAGAGGAAGATGGGCATATGTCGGAGCCGGCCGACCCAGCGCCTCGTATATCAGAATGTGCTTGGGCGTATTTGATATATGATCCTCGCCCCTTAGTATGTGAGTTGCGCCAAGCTCAATATCATCAATCACAACGGCAAAATGATACAACGGGCTATCGAGATTGCGCGCGATGGAAATGTCGCCCAAAAGTGATTCTCTGAACCTAACCTCGCCGCGAATAAGGTCGTTAAAAACAATTTCTCGAGTGCTAGAAGAATCTGTTTTCAGGCGAATGACTTGCCCCTCCTTTCGCTCCTCATCTCGATGACCGCAGACATGCCGAGGCGCCTCTTTATTTTCGATTTGTCTTTTATTCTCATCTTCAAGCTCTTCTTTGGAATGGCCGCACCAGAAAGCATGGCCGCTTTCTAAAAGCTGTTCTAAAAATTTCCTATAATTTTGCTTATTGTCACTAGAGCGCCTTATTTGGCCGTCAGGCCTAATCCCGAGCCACTCAAAACCAGCCAAAATATCCTTTTCAAATTCTTTCGTTGATCTTTCCTCATCAGTGTCTTCAATCCTGACATGAAACTCTCCCCCATTCTTTCGGGCAAAGAGATAATTAAAAACGGCGCTTTGAGCCGTTCCGACGTGAAGCAAACCCGTCGGAGAAGGCGCCACGCGGACTTTAATTTGGGAGCTTTTATTCATTCAATATATTCGCTATTATAACCCAAAGATGTACATCTTGGAAGTAATACCGCTAACTAATCTTCCCCAGAACGGGCCGCAAATCCTTAGCTATTTTTCCGACGGAGAAATGCCCAAGGGATCGGTTGTCGGAATTGCCGTTAATAACCGTAAAATTAAAGGCGTCGTTATCTCGTCCAATCCCCTTGAAAAAGAAAAGGCCGCCTTGAAGAAATCTCTTTATCAGCTTAAAAAAATCACAAACATAGTGTCAGCCTCTCCCCTCGTCGGCGAAAACCAATTTAAAATCGCCCTATGGATTGCAAAAACATATTACGCACCGTTAGGACTGTCCCTGAAACATGTTCTACCTCCTTTTTGGGGGAAAAATAAATATCCGTCGGAACCGGTCAATTCCGTGAATAAGGATTCGGAAAACGGGTTTCATATAATTCTGGCGAATACGAAAGACGTTCCCGCCAGAATTGAACCCATGATTAGGGACGCGGTAGACGATGGTCAAGCCATGATAATTTTGCCTGACAAGGAATACATTCCGGCATATGTCGAGCGGTTATCCCGGGTCGGCATTACGGCGGTCATTCAATCAGGCCTCACTAACCAGGAATATTTTAATTCCTGGCAATCGGTATCAGACGGCAGAACTCAAATATTAATAGGCACCAGAAGCGCCCTTTTGGCTCAATTTAAAAACCTCAAATTAATCATTGTCGTAGACAGCCATAATGAAATGTACGCTTCGGATATGGCGCCTAAATTTCATGCGGCCGAATTGGCATCATATGTCGCCGGAATAAACAGAGCGAAACTCATATATGCCGACGTATTTGAAGGCGTAATTAATTATCATGCGGCCCGAAGCCTTGACGACAAAAGAAAACGCGACAGAGAAGTCGTCGCCGTTGACATGGTTCGAGAATTGCAGTCGGGAAATTTCTGGAGCATATCGAATGCCTTGAGAAAGGCTATCATTGACACGCTAAATGCCAATGAAAAAATACTATTATTTTCCCCCAGAAAAGGATATATGGGGCTTCTAGTCTGCGGGAACTGCGGTGCAAGCGTTAAGTGCTCAAATTGTGACGTGCCGATGCGAGTCCATCAATCAATAAATTTAACTCTTGTCTGCCACCACTGTATGAGTGTTAAGAGCTTACCCGGTCATTGCGCAAACTGCAACAGCGCTAAGCTTAAACCGGCCGGACCGGCCGGAAGCCAGAGAATATATGAGGAAATATACGCGTTAAAAGAAGAAGGGAAAATAAGAGATGCGCCCGTGGTTGTCATCGATGCTGATGTTACCCAAAATGAAACTGAAGAAAAAGAAGTCATTGAAACACTCTTAAAGCCCGGACCGGCCGTGTGCGTCGCAACCCAGGGAATTTTCAGTTTTCTGCCATATCTTAATTTTGATTGCGCGGGCGTTATTAACGGGGACTCCTTAATGAATATGCCGGACTATAGGAGCGAAGAAAAATTCATACACGTGTTTGAAAAAATATCGGATTTTAACCCTAAAAAAATAATACTGCAAGCGTATCACAGAGATAATCCCCTGCTTGATTTGCTCCCGGACGGAAACTACGAAAAATTCTATTTGGAATCTCTTATACTTAGGTCCCGATTTATGTATCCGCCGTATTCAAAACTCATCCTTCTTTCATATTCTCATCGCGATTGGAAAAAAGCATCCACCAACGCCAGAATATTAAATGAAAAGCTTAAGATGGCACTGGCTCATTCCAGAATCCAAGACATTGTGCGGCTAAGCGAATCTTCTCCGGCGTATATTTCAAAAGAAAAAGGGCTGTATCGCTATCATATCCTGATAAAGGTGAAACCGGAGTTTGAGAATATACGTGAATTTCTGAAATACGTACCGAATCAATGGAAAATTAGCGTCAATCCTGTCAATTTGATATGATTTTTATATTACAACCTTCGGGGTCCTGGCTCGCAGTTTGCATTAATATTATTGGATTATGGAAATAACAAAACTTCCGCACGCAATATTGGGAAATAAAACAAGGGATATTCCCGTTCAGGATATTAAAGACGGTAAATATGCCGAGCTTATTTTGGACATGAAGAAAGCCATGAAAGCCAATAACGGCGTCGGTCTTGCGGCCAACCAAATCGGAATCGATTTAAGTCTCTTTGTCATTGATTCCAAACTGGCTAATGAACACAACGTGCCTGATGCATATTTTAATTCCGAAATTACGGAGTATTCAACTGAACGGGATGAGCTTGAAGAAGGATGCCTATCGATCCCGGATTATTATATCCCTGTTTTGCGCGCAAAAAAAATAAAACTAAAGGCAATCGATGAAAACGGAAATAAAATAAAATTTAAGGCGCGGGGATTTCTCGCGCGTGTGCTTCAACACGAAACGGATCATTTGAACGGACTAACAATCAAGGATAAATGAAAATCATTTTCTTCGGCTCGTCTGAATTTGCAATTCCCGCTCTTAATGAGCTGGTACAAAATGATTATGAAATTTTGGTTGTCGTGACCCAGCCGGACAAGCCCATCGGGCGGGACAGAATACTGTCCCCCACCCCGCTCGCCGTTTTTGCATCCGCCAGGGGCATTGAAATATTGAAACCCGAAACACTGAAAGACGAATTTTTTTTTGATAAATTCAAAGCGCTTTCCCCGGACTTATGCGTCGTCGCCGCGTACGGAAAAATAATTCCGAAGAAATATCTTGAAATTCCGAAATATGGATTCGTCAATATCCATCCTTCTCTTCTGCCTAAATACCGCGGGCCATCGCCAATTCAGACGGCGATAATGAATGGTGAAACTGAAACGGGAGTGACAATCATGCTGGTAGACGCGGAAATGGACCACGGTCCCATTATCGCGGTTAAAAAGCATCAAATACCAAGCGGCGCATATTTTCCAGAAATACACGATGAGCTTGCAAAGCTCGGTGCGAAACTGATGATTAAAGCATTGCCTAAATATATTTCCGGCGCGTATAAACCGCAGGAACAAGACCATTCCCAAGCAACTGTCACAAAGATGCTGGCGCGAAAGGACGGGCGTGTAAATTGGCAAATGCCGGCTGACAAAATTTACAATCAAATCCAGGCTTTAAATCCCGAACCGGGCACATGGACGACTTGGAACGGCAAAATTTTAAATATCAAAAAGGCAAATCATTTGAAGCACAACCTGTCGGACGAAAAAGGAACGGTTAAAAGATTTGAAAACGATATCGCTGTCGCATGCGACGGCTCGATTTTGATTCTAGAGATAATCCAGCTTGCCGGAAAAAAAGAAATGACCGCCAAGGACTTCCTTAACGGCCATTCCGATTTCTTGGGTTCCAGACTCAATTAGTAAATAATGGGGCTTCCGGTTTTGTAGAAATCAAATTCGTATTGGTTGACGGGCGTGACCTGATCAGTGGTTATGTCCAATCTCATCACGGCCATGGGCGTGAGGTATTTTTTTGTATTGCCGTCAATCAGGAAGACGTCCCGATTTATCGGCTGGGCCAAATAGACGTACTTTACCTTCGGGTAATAATTAAATTCCTTTTGGCTCAATTCAATGATATCCTCTTCCCTGCCGCCGTATGACTCATAGACCTTTTTATTCGGCATAAATCTCAACATTCCGCCTTCGGTCAGATAATATATTTTGTCTTTGTCGTTATACGCCCTAACCAAAGCGGCCCGAGGATACTTAGCGAGCTGATAGGCATCAATATTTTGTATCATCTCACTGGTGAAACCGTAATCAAAGAATATTTCCGCGGTCGGGATTAGATGCTTCTGGCCCTTGATAATTTCATAAACCTGATTGCTTCCCGGCACTCTCACCAAACTTATTTTCGTGTTTGTATATTTGCGAGAAATAACGCCGGTGTACGTGGCATTCGGTTCCGCATCTGCGGTTGACTGGGCTTGAGTGCTAGAGCTGAAAAAACAACCTAGGCCTATTGAACCGATAATGTCGCAGACGAAGCCGTTCATGTCGCCGTTTGAGTATTTCCCAAAAGGGTCGTAGGAAAATGTGGCGGCATTGGCTGGCATAGCCGAGAAAATAGCCAAAACAGCCAAAAGGCCCGCAATTGATTTAATATATATAGCGCGATTATTCATGTATATATTATACCATTTCTGATGGTGCGCTGTCAATCCCTTCCCGTTGCCATTTTTGGGCTCTTTTGCTATATTTTTACATATGTCATTATCTGTAAACGAGCTTAAACCGAAGATTTTTTTCATATACGAGGGCCAGCCCTATGTTGTTTTGGAAACTCATCATTTGAAAATGCAGCAGCGCCGGCCGACGGTTCAGACGCGGATGCGCAACCTGATTAACGGCAAGGTTCTGGAAAGAAATTTCGCCCAATCCGATGTGTTTGAGGAAGCGGACGTCCAAAGAAAAAAAGTAAAATACCTGTATTCCCATCGAGATCAGTTCTGGTTTTCTGAAGAAAACAACCCGTCGGCCAGATTTGAATTAAACAATGATATATTAGGCGACTCGGCTCGCTACTTAAAACCCAATATTATTCTGGATGTAATTCTATTTAAAGATAAAATCATAACCGCGGAACTGCCTGTAAAAATGGAATTTAAAGTCGTCGAGGCTCCGCCCGCGATTCGGGGTAATACGGCCCAAGGAGGAGTCAAGCAGATTAAAATCGAGACGGGAGCGATGATTAACGCTCCCCTGTTTGTGGAGGAGGGGGATATTATACGAATAAACACCGAAACTGGGGAATACACGGAAAGAGTTGAAAAAGGGAAATAGACTTTTTTGTACATTTGCTGTAATTTCATATCAGCTTCATTGACAAGGAGAGGTATGCCCAGAGAATGGAATTATTCTCCCCCATTTGTAGCAAAATTCGTAAATCAAGATGTGGCATTGGTAATGCACAACGCCGCCGTATGCATCGAGGTTCCGGCCCAGCTGGACGGCACGGTTCCGGTCAGGGTTAAAATCAATCTTAATCCCAAATTAAATGTGATTGCGGTAATCGGCCCCGGTGTCGGACTGCCCGGAACGTCGGCCGAGGGACTTGCCTTTTTGCGTGTCGTGCTTTGTGAGGTCGGATTGTGGCGAACACGGCCCTACCAAAGGTCATATAACTGGAGAAACGGTTTTTGCAATCATAAAAGGAGGAAGTGGTTTTCATTAACCCCGGAACAATATTCTTTTGTGGCGCCGATTATTTTTGAACAAATTCTCGACAAGGCCTCCGATCAGATGCGCAATCGCAAAACATCGGGATATTTCACAATGCGAAACCCGCGCCGCCCCAAGAGAACGGGACGATTGAGATTTTCAAGACCGGTTATGAAAATAGAAGTCAGCCGAGGGGTCAGATTTTCCATGAGTTTCCACGATACGCATCTGACTGCCGATATTTATGCCCGAGAACTGATCAGCTCAATCAATACCGGAAAAATAAGAGGAATGGCCAAATATATTTCCCGCGGTCTTAGCCGTATAAAAGGAAATTCACAGTTTGAATTCACGAAAACCAAGACGTCGTGGGATTTATTCCTGATGTTTTCCAAGGAGAAATTATCTCTAAATCTTAACAGAAAATGCCTTGATTTTTTGGGCCAATACCATAGAGGCAGATATGGTGAAGATCTTCAAAAAATTCTTCGAACTATTCACAAGAGAAAGTATTATGACGCCATGCCGAATCCCCTGCCGGGTATTGAAGAAAGACTCAACGGATTCGATGCCCGTGTGACATCCGAATCCAGAGATTGTTTTACCGTTGAAATCCATCCTCACAGTTTGATGACGGCTCAAATGGATTTTATATCCGCATAGCCCGAAAGGGCTTTTTGTTTACAAAAAAGCCCCATGTCTGGGGCTATGCGACTAATGATTTTTGACGCGATATATTTTCAAACAACTCTTGCCAATTACCATATTGCCGCCACCAATCGTTGAAGTCATTTGGGAATTTCCCTTTATGGGCCATCGCGAATTCATTTGTAAAGTTCCGTATTTTTTCCGGCGGAATTCCTCCGACGCTCAATCTCTGGCGCCACTTTTCGGTGTTTGTCTGGCCGGTAAGATTGGAATCGATGTTGAATCCGAGGCCGATTTTTTTGCCTGAGGCGATAAGGAGCTTATCCGCGATGGGGTTATTCACTCCGACGATGGCGATACTGTTGGAGTATCCCATATGAATCAGCGTTAAGACCTCGATTACGCCTTCGGCAACCAATACTTCATCACCGGGATATGAAGCAACCCAGACGTGGTAACCTTCGTAGGGTACGCCTGTTGACAGCTTGATATGCGATCGTCTTAACAAGTCACGGCCGTAAAAATTAGTAATTTCTTGGCCGGTGTATAACGGGGCGGTCAGCCGTCCGCGCAACATCGTGTATGGATGTGCCACGGCATCTTTTCCGCTATCAGGATCTGGCACTGTTCTCTGCCTTTCCGCGACGTTTAATCCGTATCTTTTCAGCATTTGGGGCAAACGGTACGACGAACTGCCGCGGGTTGAAAAACTGATTACTCCATATCTTTCCAAAACGGCGATATTGTATCCGCATTCCAAAAGATGAATTATCAATTCATCGGATCCGTATCCGATTTCGAGGCTAAAAGCCAAGTCAGGATCGATTTTTCTTTGATCTTTGAGATAGGCTGGAACCGGACTTTTCCAGAAACTGGAACTCAAGAATTGCTGAACTCTTGTCATTAGCAGACTATGTTCGCGAGATACATTGCCGTCCCATTTGTTGTCTCCTCCGCTCGCTGAATTGGAGACAATGTCCGCCATATTGTCGGGCACAGAACCGGGAATAATATTCCCTCGTTGTTCGCAGGCGAAGCAATGATAATGGCCGTCCGCAAGATACACGTGAAGCGACGGGCCCTCTTCGCCGTGGAAGGGGCAAGCGATTTTACCGCCACGGAACGGGTGGAACATTCTTGTTTTAACCAATCCCCTCCTGATTGCCTCCAGGAGACGGTCAAGATGCAAGCCATACTCGGGCTTGTCGTTTTTTATGCCGATTAATTCGAACATATCCAGAGGACCCTTGAATCTGTACGCGTCAACAATTTTTCGTATATGCGTTTGGGTTTCGCTGATTTGAAACAGAGAGGATTTTGTTCCTGCCTTAAAGGATTTTCGAGGTAATGTGCTGTCAATCAAGTAAAAGAGCCGATTGTATATGCGGTTTGACATCTGTCTGACATCGGCTAAACCCTGGGCCTTTTGCCATCGAGCGGCTATTTCTTTAATGTACGCATTCTCCAATTCAGCTGAATTAAGCTGAATTGGAATCCGCTTAGGCAGCGTTGAATGAAGCACATACCAAATCTCTCCGTAGCCTCCGGAATCCCACAGAAGCGGAGATATTTGTCCGTTTGGGGTTGTGTCCGAATTTCGCTGATGGACCAAAGACAGATGGCACAGATACCTTTGAACTTGCCGGGTATGCCTTACCGACACGTCTTTTATTCCAGACTCCGTTAAAACATGATTGGGACCGCCGTCTCCGATTGCCATCTTAAAATCAAAAACAGATAGAGTCACTCTTTTGACGTTGAACAGGCGCGAAACAGATCTTACGAAATTCTCCAGCGATTCAAATCTGGCTCGCTTTGAAACAATCTCACCCATGATTTTGAGTTCGCTCGGCCGTAACGGCCTCTCATCCAGTTCCGATACTTCAAAAGCATCAATTCTGCCTGCGTTATACCCGTGATTCCGGCCGATTACGTTTGTTTCCAATATTAATGGCCTGTGCCCCTTATCCAGATAATCCAAAATCGCCCCGGCCCAGCTCATTAATGTCATGGCGGTCAAATATCCGGCGCTGTCGTATTCCTCAAGCTGGTAAACGTAAGCCGATCCAAAAAACTGAGCAATCAGGCTGCGCAAGCGCCGCCTTTCCGATTCAGTCCTCGCCAGCCAGTTATATGCTTGTGAAATCGGCGTGACGGGCACGCTTTTCAGCGTGTCCCATATGCTGGCCAGTTGCTTTTCAAATTCTTTCGTTACTTTGCCGTTTCTTATCAGTGTCGGATGCGGAATTAACCATCTCTCGAATTCAAATGACTCTTGAAAATGTCTATTCTGCCAGAATTCAATCTGGCGATGCGCGTGCCGCTGAAGAACCGTCGGCGGAAGAGCGCCGATTGACAGCTCGCCCATCGCCGCGTGCCCGACAATGCCGTGAACCATGAATGTATTATCGTTTCTGATATCGCCGTTTAGACCGGATGTTCTTTGTTTCAGTTCTTTGAATAGTCTCGTTTGGAAATATCCGTCGCCATGGAAATCGCCGATTGTAATGTGGGGATTCAAGGAATCGCGGCTGATATCGGACAGGAACTCAAGAGCGCCTTTTTTATCATCGGCGGCGCCGATGCGGTGGACAAGAATATGGATAATATCGTCCAAAAAATGCCTCGAGTACATATCAGCCAGCCACATTCGAAATGCAGGCGAGGCTGATTCAATGCTTTGAATATCTTGAACGGTAACGTTAACATCAGTTTCCATATACTTCTCCCATATGTCTATGCCTCATGTAAAAGGACTGATTATTATTTATGCGAATATGCGTCCAGAGTCAAATGAAAAAGTTGGCATTCTGTGACTAATAACACCGCATAAAGCGGTGTTATTTTAGTTTGAGGGAGATTACGATATCTCCGGGCGGTTGTCCTTCGCGGCCGGCATTGCCGCCTTTGGGCACGATAATCGTATATTCCCTTTCGACGTCCCGAGGGATTCTGATTTCAATGTTTTTTTTCATTTTTACGCGGCCCGATGCTCTGCAATGCGGACATTCTTTTTCGGAAACTTTTCCTTTGCCGCCGCAGGCGCGGCAAATTGATATTTGAGAAAAAAATCCGAAGCCGCCTCGTGTCGTCTTTTGAACCTGACCCAAGCCATTGCAGGCAGAGCATGTTTTTACGGAGTAGCCTTTAGCGATGCCTGACCCGACGCATTCAGGGCAATAATCCTGGATTTCGTATTCATAATATTTAGTCGTCCCCAAATCCTTCTTTGATATGCTTATTTCCAAATATAAATCCTCGCCTTTAGTTGCCTGGCGGTACTGGCCGCCGCCCATGTCGGAAAAGAAATCAAATATATCTTCGAAACCTCCTTTTTGGCGGCCGCCGAACATATCCCAGAAATTGCTGAAATCATATTCATATCCGCCACCTCCGCCGCCCTGAAATCCGCCTTCGCTGTAGGCGTAACCAAAGTTATCATAATTGGATCTTTTGTTGGGATTAGAAAGAATCTGGTATGCCTCGTTTATTTCTTTAAATTTAATATCATCCCCGCCTTGTTTATCAGGATGATATTGATGGGCCAGCTTACGATAGGCCCTTTTTATGTCCTCGGGCGTCGCCGTGCGAGGCACGCCGAGAATATTGTAATAGTCGCGATTCGCCATTTTTTAAATAATAATCGTTTCGGCCTCGACTTGCTTCTTTTCGACTCTGATAAAATTAGATTTCTTCAGAATGAAGAAAATGAGAAGACCGGTGAGCATGGACAGCCAGACAAATATCCAAGACACACCCAGCAGGATTAAAAAGAGAGTAAAAGCAAGAACCGGCGGAGCTGAGGTGAAAAACGGTTTTAGAAATCTGTTAATTTCATTGAACGTTTCGTTTGAGACTTGATTGATGGCGGTTTCTTTTTCTTTTTGCGTTCCCTCTATCCTTGGCCCCACGAATTCCTTTGCGAACTGCCTTATCGCCTCCTGGGCCTGGGACGGCAGTCTTTGAGATTTTTTAATGTCGTTCAAGATATCGCTTTGATACGCGGCGAATGAGAACATAAGGAAAAAACCTATAACCACCGGGTAAAGAGATGAGAGCAGGGCCAATCTCACGTTAAGACGTATCCGGCCGTGCATGTTCGACTTCGCGTTCGATACAGCATACACGTTAAAAAGCCAAAAGCCGATGACGGCCAATATGTTAAGCCACGTCCAGCCCAGATAGGCCAGAAATGTCAGGCCGACGGCGGCGGACACGGCCAAGGCCCATCTTTTTTCCTGAAATAAAACATAACCGGTAGCAATAAAAGAACAAAGAAGAATAAATATCAGAACGGCCGGCAAGCTTAAATCAAAACCGATTACGGAATTAAAAGAAACCGTTCCGCTGAAAAGCCACAACCGCCAGGCGAATAAAGCGACGAGTCCATGCCAAACGGCTAATTTTATGTTGCGTGTCATTTACTTCTTTTCTTCTTTCGGTTCCTTATTTTTAGGCTCTTCCTTGGGTTTTTCTTCCTGTGCTTGAGATTGCTGATACAGCGCGCCGCCGATTTTTTGGGCCGATTTTGACAGCTCTTCCAGAGCTTTTTTTATTTCATCATCGTTTTTCGAAACCAGAGCTTTTTTGACCACATCTATTTTTTCCTGCAGTTCTTTTTTGTCTTCTTCCTTTATCTTATCACCGTTGTCTTTGATGAGCTTCTCCGATGTGTAGATAAGCGTTTCAGCCATATTTTTGGATTCAGCCGCCTCTTTGCGTTTGGCGTCGTCGGCCGCAAATTTTTCGGCATCAGCCATCATCCTCTTTTTCTCATCATCGGTTAAACCGGAAGAGCCTTCGATTCTGATTGACTGCTCCTTGTTCGTCGCCTTGTCTTTGGCCTTTACATTCAGGATTCCATTGGCGTCAATGTCAAAAGAAACTTCAATCTGGGGTACGCCTCGGGGAGCCGGCGGAATGCCGTCAAGAATAAATCGGCCGAGAGTCTTGTTATCATGGGCCATCGGCCTCTCTCCCTGCAGAACATGAATTTCCACCGACGGCTGATTATCGGCAGCCGTGGAAAAAATCTGCGTCTTGGCTACCGGAACTGTAGTATTCTTTTCTATCATTTTTGTGAAGACGGCCCCCAGCGTTTCTATTCCCAGAGATAACGGAGTGACATCAAGAAGCAGGACGTCTCTTATTTCCCCCTGCATTATTCCGCCCTGTATAGCCGCGCCTATGGCTACGACTTCATCCGGATTTACGTCTTTGTGCGGCTCTTTGCCGAAAAGTTTTTTCACTTCTTCAACAATCAGAGGCATTCTAGTCTGGCCGCCTACCAATATAACTTCGTTTATATCCCCGACCTTGAATCCCGTCTTATCCAGCGTTTCCTTTGTCAATTCGATGGATCGGTCAATCAGGTCCTTTATCAACTCCTCGAGCTTAGCTCGAGTAAATGTCAAGCTAAAATGTTTGGCTCCCGATTGATCGGCAGTTAAAAACGGTATATTGACTTCCGTCTGGAGAGTCGAGGAAAGTTCGTGCTTGGCCTTTTCAGCGGCGTCCTTTAATCTCTGGACGGCCAGCTGATCGGACGATATGTCAACGCCCTGATCTTTTTTAAATTCTTCGATTAGAAATTTAATTATTCTTTGATCGATGTCATCGCCACCCAGATGGGTATCGCCGCCGGTACCTCTAACCTCAATCGTATCGTCGCCGATTTCCAGTATGGAAACGTCAAATGTTCCGCCGCCGAAGTCATAAACGACAATTTTTTCATCTTTCTTTTTATTCAAACCATAGGCCAAAGCCGCCGCTGTGGGTTCGTTTATGACCCTCTTGACGGTCAGCCCGGCAATCTCGCCGGCATCCTTTGTGGCCTTTCTTTGGGAATCGTCAAAATACGCCGGCACCGTGATTATGGCCTCGGTTATTTTTTCTCCCAATTTATCTTCTGCGTCGGCCTTTAGCTTCTGCAGTATCATGGCCGAAATTTCGGCCGGTTTTTTCCATTCATCGCCTATTTTTACTTCCACATCCCCGTGTTGGCCCTCTTTTATTTCATACGGCAGGAGAGACTTGTCCTTTTGGATTTCTGGGTCGGAAAACCTTCGGCCAATTAATCTTTTGACGGAGAATATGGTGTTTCGAGGATTGGTGACAGCCTGTCTTTTCGCCGTTACCCCAGTATACCTCTCGCCATTCTTGCCCATGGCAACTACGGATGGCGTCGTCCGCATCCCTTCCTTATTTTCCAATATCCGCGGCTGGCCTATTTCAACAACGGCCATGGCGCTGTTTGTTGTTCCCAAATCGATTCCTAATATTTTACTCATTTATTCTTATGAAGCGGCGCCGGCATAGTCTCAGAGGGACCATGAGGAGTGGTCTGACGACGAGTCCGAGCAAAAAAGTCAGCAGACTTTTTATGCGTGCCCGATGAGACTATCCGGCGACGTGTTTATTTGATATTTTTTAAACTTTTTTGATTTTAGTAGCGTACTGCAATAATCATGCGAGGCGAGATGGCAGAGCGACTGGAATAAGTTTATTTATTTTACAATTTTCACCCTTGACGGCCGGATAACCCGGCCCTGCATCGTATACCCGGCCCGCACTTCTTCGACTCTATCCCCGTCTCTTTCGGTGTGGACCGCCTCATGGAGAGCCGGGTCAAATTTCTCCACGGGAATCCGGCTTATATCATATCTGGCCAGTACCCTCTGAAAATCTGATACTGCTTTTTCTATGCCATCCAGCCAATCGTCATGTTTTTCTTTCATCTCTTCGGGCAAGTTCCGCATCGCGATTTCCAGATTGTCCAGTATATCTATTATCTCCAAGGCCAGCCCTTCATTCGCGAATCTAATAATCTCCTCTACTCTTCGCGCCTCATCTTTTTTATAATTGATTAAGTCGGCTCTTTCTCTTTTCCAGTTATTCAAATATTCGGCGGCTTCTTTTTTTAATTTTAATATATCTTCTGTCATATGTGTTTGTTGATACTTTTTGTCGTGTAGCGAATCAAGGCTATATTCTTCTCGTAATCCATCCGGGTCGGGCCGATTAACGTCAGGTTGCCGGTCAATCCTCCGGGCAGTTCATATGTAGCGCACATTACGGATTCATTTCTGAGATTCGGCATCGGATTTTCACGGCCGATAAAAATTGAAAGTTCAGGTTCGGAGAAGAATTGTCTTTCTATTTTGGCAAACATGTCGTCAAATTCATCAAAAAAACTTGTCACATTCAAAAGTCGATCAATGCTCCGAAACTCCGGTAAATCAAAAAGATTAGAAATGCCCGTTTTAAAGAAATCTTTTTCTTGAGAGATTCCCGAAATTACAACATTTTCGGAAATATCTGAAATGAGCTTGGCTGCGGCATGGCTAATTTCTCTGGCGTCGCCGGCATTCGACAATTCCCTGTCAATTTTATTCCGGCATTTATTGCTCAGCTGATACTGAAAGTCAACCAGAAGATTGTCGACGTAATAACGATAAGCCAAATCCGTCGGCACCCTGCCGCCGGACGTATGCAACTGGGCCAAAAGCCCCGCCTCTTCAAGATCCCCCATGTCGCTGCGTATCGTGGCCGGACTGACTTTAAACTGACGATTTTTCGCCGCCAAAGCCGATCCGACTGGTTTGGCGGTCTCGATAAATTCTTCGATTATAAAATTAAGAAGGTTAAGGTGTCTTTCCCCGAGCATAACGTTTCCATTATACTCGTTAGCACTCGCAAGTCAAGAGTGCCAATTTTTGTATTAACCGGCAGGTCTTGCCTGTTGGAATCATACTTTTTAGCGGCGCTCTAAAATCAGAAAAGCCCTATCTATTGGGCTTTACCTTATCGGAAAGATAATCGCGATGACAATATATAAAGACTCCTGTTAAGACATATGCCGCCCCAGTCGCCCACGGTAGCGGAAGAAAAGTGACCCACATGATTAAGAGACAGAATATGCCAAACACAAAAGGTAATATAAATATCTTGTCTCTTAAGCCGATAACAAGGGAGCTTAAAATGACAAGAGGAGTAATTGTCAGCGAGAATAATATGTCAATAAGATTGGTGAAGGGAGAGTCTAAGTTATTGTACGGCTCTTTCATCCCCTACTCCTTATGTGCTGGGAAATATATTAGCAGTATAATATAATAAATTCAATGGTTTTAGATCGGATAAAAAAATTCTGGAAAACTCTTGGCGCCGGATTCATAACCGGAGCATCCGACGATGAGCCTTCGGCCATTGCCACATATTCAATCGCCGGAGCGAAATTCGGGTACTCAATGCTTTGGGCAGCTGTTTTTACTTTTCCCTTTATGATTGCCATGCAGGAGATGTCGGGAAAAATCGGCCGCATATCCGGCCGCGGCCTGGCCGGCAACATGAAAAGGCATTATCCCCGCTGGCTTGTCTTTCTCATGGCCCTTCTTATCGTCACCGTTAATGCCATCAACATCGGGGCGGACATGTCTGGCATGGCCCAGGCCGCGGCAATGCTGTTTGATGCTCATAATACCGGCGTCGAAAAGATAATCGCGTTCGCAATCACTCTCATCATCCTCCCCGTCGTCATATTTATGCCCTACAAAAAAATATTCTCCATTTTCAAGTGGCTGTCTTTGAGTTTATTCGCTTACATATTCGCCACGTTCACCGTCCACCAGAATTGGCCGGAGATACTTTATCGAGCCGTCGTGCCCAGCATATTCTGGACAAAAGATTTCTTTTTGATTCTAATCGCGTTTTTGGGCACGACTCTTTCTCCCTATCTTTATTTCTGGCAGGCCAATCAGGAAATAGAGGAAGCGACAATCCTCCAGTGCAAGCCCGGCCATATTTGCAAATTGAAACCGGTCACGAACGATGAGCTTAAAATATTAAAGCGCGACACCAGATTCGGAATGGTATTTTCCAATCTGATAACTTTTTTCATTATCACCCTCACCGCTTCCACTCTTTTCAGAGCGGGCATTACCAATATCGAGACCCTGAAAGACGCCGCCGAAGCATTAAGGCCTTTGGCTGGCGAATACTCGTACCTTCTTTTTTCCTTGGGCATTATATCATCCGGTTTTCTGGCCATTCCTGTTCTAGCCGGTTCCGCCGCCTATGTTATTTCTGAAATTTTCAATTGGCCGGAGGGACTGAACAAAAGTTTCACCAAAGCACCCCAATTCTATTCCGTCATAATTGCTTCAACCGTCATCGGTCTCCTTATTCCAATTTTGGGCTTTCACCCCGTCCGAGCTCTTTTTTACACATCTATCATGTATGGCTTAATTTCCCCTTTTCTGATATTCATGGTCATGCACATGGCTAATAATAAAAAAATTGTCGGCGAACACACAAATTCATTCGCCATGAACGTTACCGGCCACATCGTGCTGGCGGTAATGTCGGTATTTTTCATCGCCACTCTTTTCATATTATGAACCTCAAAATATACAATACGCTGGCCGGCCAAATTGAGGAATTCCGTCCTCGAAATGAAGGCCGCGTTGACATGTTCGTCTGCGGACCGACGGTATACGACTATTCCCATATCGGCCATGCCCGAACATATGTTTTTTTTGATGTCGTCGCCAAATATTTAAAGACCATCGGGTACGATATTAAATATGTTCAAAATATCACAAATATAGACGACAAGATTATTGCACGAGCCCAAAAGCAGGACATTTCCCCCCAGATACTGGCCGAGAAATATGAAAAAGAATATCTGGCCGACATGGAATCTTTGGGGATTGATTCTGTTTGGAAATACGCCCGCGCCACCGATCACATACCGGATATCATAAAACAGATCGAGACGCTGATTTCCAACGGTTGCGCGTATGCCGCCCCGGCTGTTCCGGCCCGAGGCCAGGAAGCCATAGTCGACGGTAACCGGGACGTGTATTTCTCCGTTGAAAAATTCGCCGACTACGGAAAACTTTCCGGACAAAAATTGGATGAGCTGCAAGAGGGTGTAAGAATCGAACTGGAAAGCAACAAGAATAATCCTCGGGATTTTGTTCTTTGGAAAGCCCAGAATTACAGATATGAGCCGGCTTGGCATTCGCCATGGGGCAACGGCCGTCCCGGCTGGCACATTGAGGATACGGCCATTACCGAGCATTACCTCGGCCAGCAATATGATTTGCATGGCGGCGGACAAGAATTGATATTCCCTCACCATGAGGCGGAGATAGCCCAGCAAGAATCAGCCTCGGGCAAAAAGCCATTCGTAAAATACTGGATGCATGCCGGCTGGCTGATGGTCAACGGCGAAAAAATGTCCAAATCATTGGGCAACTATATCACCATTAGGGATGCGCTCAATTCGTATTCCCCCCAGGCCTTGAGGCTTATGTTTCTTTCCAACTATTACCGCTCGCCTTTAAATTACACATCTGACAGCATCAAGCAGTTTTCGGCAGGGGCTGTACGAATTTCGGAGTTTTCAAAAAAAATTCAAAGAATTAATACCGACGAGGGCATATATGAGGCCGACAGTGACATTAAGGAAACATGGCAGAAAATTTTAAATGCCATGAATAACGATTTCAATACGCCCGAAGCGATTGCGGCCATATTTGATTACATTCGACTCGTAAACGGCAGGATGAATCAAATCCCAAAGGCGGAGACAAAGAAGATTAAAAAGTTTCTTGAAGAACTTGACGGTATTTTTGGCATCGTCCCAACAGGCGAACACGCTGTTCCTGATAATGTTTCAAAACTTGTTGATTTGCGAGAAGAAGCCCGGGAAAATAGGGATTGGGCCTTGTCTGATTCCCTGCGCTCTCAAATCTTTGAGCTGGGCTACGCGGTGGAAGATACTCCCAACGGCCCATATGTAACAAAAAGGCCCGATTAACTTCGGGCGCTCACTTCTACGGCTGGTCCAAAATATTGTTTCGGTTTTCTCTTAACTTTCCTATCCTTCTTTATTTTGACCAACCATGTGTTTTTCTTGGTAAAATCTATGGTTCCTCTCCGGCTAAACATAACGTACGTTTCATCCGGCCATTCGTATTTACCGGATTTGTATCTTGGCAATCCTTGGCCAATGAAATTCACCTGCCAGTGAGGAGTTCCATTGTCGTACAACTTTTTTCTCAATTTTTTCTGAGCTTGAGGAATCTCCATTTCGAATAATACGGACATAGAAGAAAGTCCACCACGAACCTCCCAATCGTGAAACTTCCACTGGACGCAATACTTAATCCGTCCGCTTTTTTGATCGTGGACGCAAATTATAATTGGATCGACAAAAATCGGGATGATGTTCTGTTTAGTATTCAGAAGGACATTAAACCTTTCCTTGGGATCCATTAACAGCCATTGGCCAGCGTCTATCTCTGCGTTCTCTATTTTGGCCATAACACCTCTTAAAAGACCTGCAATTTTTTATCATTTTTGATTGAAACTGGCAATAACCACAGGCAATCAACAAAAAACTTGCCTTTGTTTTTTGAATTTCCATATAATGGACGCATGGTATCGAAAGAACTCCCCGACAAACTTCCGCCCCGCAATATCGATGCTGAAAAATCCCTTTTGGGTTCGATTTTGATTGACCGCGAGGCAATCAACAAAGTGGCCGACCATTTGCGCGTCGAGGACTTCTACAATCGCAATCATCAGATGATATACGAGGCCATGGTTTCCCTGTTCGAGAAAAGAGAGCCCATAGATATCCTGAGTCTTTCTAACTGCCTGACGGAAACGGGCCGTCTCGATGAATCCGGCGGCATGAGTTATTTGTCTTCATTGGTCAATGCCGTGGCCAGTTCGGCCCATGTCGGCTCTTACGCCAAGATAGTGCAAAAAAAGAAAATGCTTCGCGATTTGATTGACGCCGCCCACCACATAATTTCTCTCGGCTACCAGGAAGACGAAGACACGGATGTTTTGCTTGACGAAGCCGAAAGAAAATTATTCGCCGTGTCCAATAAATCTCTTACGAAAAATTTCCTGCCTCTAGAAAGCACCCTGTCTGAAGCCATCGAGAGAATAACCAGCCAAGATGACGGCATATTGAGAGGCCACAAAACCGGATTTACTGATTTGGATAATCTTTTGGGAGGGCTTCAGAAATCTGATTTGATAATACTGGCCGCCCGGCCTTCCGTCGGTAAAACGGCTTTTGCCATGAATATCGCGTATAACGCCGCCCGCCAGGGCATACCGGTCGGCGTTTTCAGTATGGAAATGTCCGTCGATCAAGTCGTTGATCGTCTGATTGCAGTTTCATCCGGAGCCAGTCTCTGGAAACTAAGAACAGGCAAACTTTCCCATCGCGAAGGAAATGATGATTTCTTAAAAATCACCACCGCTTGCGAAGAACTTGCAACCTTGCCCATTTTCATCGACGACTCTCCGTCGCCGAATGTGTTGCAGATGCGGGCCATGGCCCGCCGCCTCCAAGCCGAGCATGGACTGGGTTTATTGGTTGTTGATTATCTCCAACTGATGGCCTCGCGAAAATCGTATGAGAGTCCGGTTCAGCAGGTCACGGAGATATCCCGCGGCTTAAAAGGTCTGGCTAAAGAATTGAATATCCCCATAATCGCTTTATCCCAGCTTTCCAGGGCTATTGAGCAGAGGGACGGCCACAAACCAAAACTTTCGGATTTGAGGGATTCGGGCTCGATTGAGCAGGATAGCGATTGTGTCATGTTCATACATCGGGACGACAAGAATAATTATGAAAAAGCCGAGAGGGATGGTAGATTAAATACCGCCCAACTGATTGTGGCTAAGCATCGAAACGGCCCCACCGGCGAGATTGAATTTAGAATCGATCCCGACAGTTTGAAATTTCTGGAAGTGGACAAACGCTATCAGGCCAGCTCGATAATGCCGCAAGGAGAGATAATATGAATCCAAGATTTAAATATGTTGTCAGTTTATTTAGGAAATTGCCGGGCGTGGGACCAAGACAGGCGGCCCGTTTTGTGTTGGCGTTGATGGAAAAACCCGACGCCGAGCTGAAGGAACTGGGCGGAATGATTGCCAATCTACGTAATGAAATTAAATTCTGCGCCAATTGTTTTAATTTGAGCGAAAACCATGTCTGCCGCGTCTGCGCTGATAATCGCCGGGAGAAAATGAAAATTTTAGTCGTGGAAAAAGTGACGGATTTAGATTCAATTGAAAAAACGGGGCTTTACCGCGGTCAGTATCATGTCCTTGGCGGCGCCATAAATCCGGTTGACGGCATTATGCCCGACCACTTGCGCATTAAGGAATTATCAAGCCGCGTCGATGAAGCGTTGAGCGCCAACTCCGAAATCGAAGTCATACTGGCGACTAACCCCACAACCATGGGCGAAACGACAGCCATATATTTAAAAGATTTACTGGTAAACAAAAAAGGCGTGAATATCACACGCCTTGGCCGAGGCCTGGCTTCGGGCTCTCATCTTGAATATGCCGACGAAATTACACTACGAAACGCGCTTGAGTCGCGCCGGTAGTTAATGAACACTTCCGCTTCTGTTGAATAAATATGTTTCAATAAGCGCAAACTGATGCGAGCATTCAATTACCTCGTCTCCCATCTCTTCAATCGCGTCAATTATTTTGAAAATCACATCGAGCCTTAACGATCTAGTCTCTCCGTTTATAGTCATCGGGGCATTTTCCATGCCAGCCATATCGAGATACAGCCTTCTTAGATGCTGGGCCGCTGAATTAGCCGTCATTTTCTTTATCACGTAAACTATCCCCCGATTCACTTTAATCTCAAGACATGGATCAATTTCTTTTACCATATCCCCAATCATATCGGAGGAATATATTCCGCCGGTTATTCTTCTGGCTAAATCTCTTAATTTATTTGCCGCATCGCTGCTGATGGGTATTAACAATATTTCATTCGACGGCCGTATCACGTGATTAAGAGACGTTGTGTTCATTAAACACCTCAAGGAACATAAAATATTCTTACTTGATTACAATCATAGGTCAATGCAAAAAAGTGCATAATTGAAAAATAAAAACCACCTCATGGTGAGGTGGCGGGGCAAGGGGGCGGCATTGGAGGGCCGCCCCCTTGCGTTCAGTTCTTGGGTTCAGAAAGATTGACGTAGTCCTGCCAATACAAGACTGTGAATCCATGGTTCTGGGCGGCGCTGCGCGCCTCCCAGAATGCATTTTTGGTCGCGATCACGCGAGCTTTGAACCTCCGGATATCCTCTTCCATCTCCTCGAGTCTCACCTCGAGGACGACATCGTCCTGCTGGAGTCGGATCTCTTTCTTGCAGAGATCATCGAATCTGACAGCCAACTGCTTGAGAACCAAGCTGACCTGCGCCTGATTCACAAACATCGCCGCGAACCTGCTCTCCGACTTCCATTCTCGATGATAACGGGAAGCCCTGAAGCATACCGTTATCGCAACGACGATGGCGGACAGCGTCGCCACGAGCAACCCCGTGGCAACATACGGCCAATAAACTTGAGGTTCCATAACCTCTCCCAGAAAGTTCCATGGCAAAATGCCCGGGCAGTTCTTCTGCCCGAGAGAGGCGTTCTTCGCATCTCAAGGAACTGTACATCTATTATACATGATTACTGCTGCCTTGTCAATAACAAAAATATCCGCCTTTAGGTGGATATTTTTGTTATTTGAACTTTGGTGTACGGCTGGCGGTGGCCTTTTGTCTTTCTCTGCCTTGTCTTCGATTTATATCTGACCACCATCTTTTTGACTCCCTTTCCCTCTTTTATAACCTTGGCTTCTACTACGGCTCCGTTAATTAAAGGACGGCCTATTTTGAGATCGTCGCCGGAGATAAGAAAAACCTGGTCAAATGAAACCTCGTCATTTTCATGCTTTATTTTCTCTATGGTCAAAGTATCGCCTTCCGCGACCTTGTACTGCTTCCCTCCTGTTTTTATCACAGCAAACATAGTTTTATAATATTAAACCAATATTCCTGTTTTGTAAAGAAAACTAATTAAAATTTGGCAGGGTGCAATGGACGACGTTAGAACCGCTTTAATGCAGATTACAGGGTATTCTCCCTTCGCCATTGTTAGAAGTTGGTAATTAATAGATTGTCAACAATTTGTTGAATCTGCATCTTATATATGCTATCATCTGAGTAAGCTTTACACATTGTAAAACTGTCGGCATTTCTGGGGATTGTTTGCCCAAAACTAACAGTTCCCGCTAACCTAAAGGGCCCGCAAGGGTCTTTTAGGTATTTTTGACCTTATTCATTAATTCATCATCTGAAATCGGAACACATTTCTTTTTCTGCTTTTTATTCATTTTTGTATGGTCTTTACCAAAGTCAAAAAAGGTTGCTACCTGTAACCGACCTGTGGGTGGTCTTATGCGAAGATACATAACACAATCAAGGGCATCGCAAAAAACAGCTATATTGCCAGATTCTGTTTCAAGCATTATTTCTGTTCCTATATCGTTACTCAATATGGCTTTCATAAAATGCATTTTCTTAGCTCTTCTTAAGCTAAACACCCTACCTGTTCCTTCTGGGCCAGGCTCTGAAAATATATGGTCAAAATCTTCTGCCACAAAAACAACTGGCACATTGGGCCTAAGTGTAAAAGATGAGTTCGCATAGTTTTCTTCAAATTCTTTACGATATTCATCTGGAGTATTTAGTATTATTAGCTCAACGACCTTTTTCATAAAAATTTGGATTCCAGGCAAGTATATTAATCTTGTTACTGGTTAATGGCGTTGTTTTGAGCAAGTCTTCTATTAAGAAAACATCCTTAAAATAATTCACCATCTGCATTTTTATATTATTTCCAGCTTCTGTGTTAACGCCATAAGCAACTAATCCTGTTAAAAAATCAGCGAGCTGTATGTGTATATTATCTTTTGAGTCATAAGCTTGTAGATGCTCTATGTTACATTCTTTGCGACGAAGTAATACATAAGAACTTAAAAATGATAGCAGTGCTCTTGCTCTATTTTTATCTCTGGTGGGCTTTTTATCAAGAAAAATGTAGTAACTATTATTATCTAAGAGCCTGCTCCGCAACATCAGATAGTAAAACTTAAAGAACGCCAATTCCGTATCATTCTCGTGATATTTTGAATAATCAACCTTACTCTTATCCACGATTATGCACCGAAAGTTTAGGTCTTCGGTCTTTAAGACAAAATCCATTATGCCTTTGTAAAAGCTTGAATAATTTTTATTGACTTTTGTCCATTTTAATTCACCTGAAAAGTTATGTTTCTTGTAAATGTTTTTTAGCTCTTTAGTGGTTTTTTCTTTGATATTACGAGGTAACGAAATAGCCCCGACTACCATCTTGTCGGACTCTGGGTTTTCTACTCTGGATTCGTCGCAATAAATGTTATATGCAATGCCCTGGCTCATAATTCTCAATTTATCAGTTTTTGTTATCTTTCTCAACAAAAAGCTCCCGTAAGGGAGTTCTTTGTGGGAGTAGCGAGCTACTTGAAGGAAAACAAGATTTCGTCGCTTGTGTTGGTCTTCGTTCACTCCTTGACCCTCATAGTTGCTCCAATGATGCTCGGCCAAGCTCTTGGTAGACCCGTAAGCCAGTAATTGCTTTTTACGGAACAAGTCCGACTTATTGAACAATGCTGTCTTTAGCAAAATGCCAAAGAATACCAACTCTCGCTATTCCAAGTAAGTTATAGCAAATTTTACTTAACCAAGCCATCTTTTTCTTCTAATTCATCAAGCCATTTCTTTGGGATTGGCCGATAAATTGCGTTCATCATATTCAAAAGGTTCACGGCCATTTCAAGGGCATCTTCGTCTGAAATATCCTCGTTATATTCTTTTTTGTAAATTGCCTTGAATTCTTCAAGGGCTTCTTTTGATAACATATTAAAATTATTTTATTGCTCAATTAGTGCGGCATATTCGCAAAATCCTCTAAGGGTAAATTCGCCACCAGCATATTGATAAACCCAAGTCCAAAATACTCTGTCGTGATTGTTCAAAAAGGCAATATAAGCCACTATTCCGCCATAGTCATTCTTTTCTGTCTTGATAACATTAAACTCGCTCTTGAAGTAATTTTTATCAAAACTATCTAAACCACACCTAAGACCACTTTCTAATTCGCTCTTTTCTGATGTGCCTTCTTCTACTCCGTTATTTGTGCCATCCAGATAGCCGTTAAAAGCCGTGCGGAGGTGTTTAATGTAGTGATTATCGTAAAGCTCTTTTTCATTTGTAGACTTAATTAAAGAATCGGCATCTTCATCTTTTCTTTGAGATTCGGCATATTTTATTCCCGCCATTAGTTTTTCAGTGTCTATCTGCTTATTAGCTTCCTCTTCTAACTCGCTAACCATTTTACTATCAAGTCCTGGAAAGTGGTTTTCGCACCCCTGTTCTTTCAAAAAAACAACTCTTGCATCGGCAACTTCTTCATTTGTCGCTCCTGGGTTTTCTTTAAGATAATCACTGGCCCACATAGCGACTATTTCTACATACTCATCTAAATTTGTATATTCGTCAGGGCATTTGAAAGAAAGAGTGTCGTTTTTTGAGTTAAGCAAAAGCCAGCCAACTAATAAAACACCAGCAATTATTGCGACAATCCATATTTTTATCCAGTTTTGTTTTAGCCAGTTCATATTTTACCTCACTTCACTGCTCATTATATTTATTTTGATACCATTCTTCTAAAATCTTCAACTCTTTACCGTGATTTGTTTCAAACTCTCGCATAGTTTCGTCAGCTAACTTTATGGATTTTTCAGCTTGCTCCATGAACTCAACATAATTTTTATCATTACCCTCTTTTTTAGCTTCTTTTGATAACAAGATAAACTTACTGGTTTGCTTCATTATTTTATTACAATAGTTTGTGTGTTCCTTTAGTTTTTCAGCAAAAGTTTTCATAATAAATCGCCTTAATTTTTCTAACGCTCTCTTGAAGTCATCTCATCTTGATTTGGTGATAAGCCGAAAGGTCATTTTACGGGCTTCGCAAAACAACTTAGCGGCATTCATTTTTAGTTCAACTTCTCGGTTCATTAGGTGGCCACCTTTAACTTCGTGTATTTCTTTTGTTCCGTCAATCTTTTCAATCAAAAAATCAGGTTCAAAATACTTTTTATATCCAGCGTCATCTACATAGGGTATTCTGATTCTATGGTTTTTAGTCCATTTAGCAATATCCGAATACATTTCCAATTCTTCCATATACTCTCGTTCCCAGCGAGAGTCATATTTTTCCAAAGAGAATGGGCTTTTAGTTGGATGTTCAAATACACCTCTTTCACTCTGTTGCATTAGGATAGCGGATAATACTTGGCACTAAGCCAGGCTTCATAAATACCCGTCTTATTTCTGATAATTTATACAAAGCAAATTCCAAGTCCTTTTGTTCAGCCAGGCCAAGCGTTTTGCCGTTAAAAAGTTTTTTATCAATATGGTTCATAACCGTATTGTAAATAAGCTCTTTGTAGATTGAGCCGAAGCCCATCATAAAAAGCAGTTCGGAACTTAGTTCTAATACCTCATCTTTTAATTCTTCTCGCAGGTCATCTATGGAATATGTGGTTTCAGATTGCTCTTTCTCTGCTGGTTTTTCTTCGTCTTCTTCTGTCGGCTCATACTCAACATACTGCTTGCCGCTTAAATCAATTTTTCTAATGCCCCGTAATTTGAGACCTGTTATCTCAACTTTATTTCTTGGGTAGTTGATTGCATCAAGTATTTTCTGCCAATCTTCGGTAACTGGAACTTCTTTTAACCCTTCAAAAATTGTTTCAAAATCAGGTTCTATTTCACCTTCAATTTCTGGAACTTCAATCAATTTTTCTGGGTCAATAAGTTCCTGTTTCTGTTGTATTTCAGGCAGGTCTTCTTCAACATCAAATTTATCGTCTACCGAGACATCTTTTTTAATCTTTGCCCCAACCAACTTCCAAAGCCAGCCGTGTTCAAGTTTTGGATGGTCTACAACAGCCAGTATCTCTCTTTCGCCATCGTCTCTGATAACCTTTCTCAATCCTCGGCCAATAACCTGCTGGCCATAGACCTTTGATGAGAACTTGCGTAAAAGCATAATAATCCCCACCTCTGGCACATCCCAGCCCTCACGGAGCATTAAAACGCTCACAACGGCATCGTAGGGGCTATCCAGATGGCCTATGTGGGCTGCTTCCCTGCGATGTGCTTCTTCTGATTCCTCGGTAACCAAAAGGGTCTTCAGGTTAAATTTCTTCTCCATTACACTAACGACATTTTTGGCATCTCTGATACAAACAGCTACCACAAACAGAACTGGCTTATAGCGTCCTTTGGCACGCTCTTTTTGCTCTGCCAATCTGCCCAGAGCAATTTTGATTTGCTGTTTTAACGGCTTGTCATCAGTAACCCATTGAGTTGCACTGATGCCTTTTCTGTCTATCTCATCCCAATCAATTTCTTCAACTTTGGCTTGTTTGCCAGTATCAACATCCGTGTAAGTAAGCTCAACTCTTTTAATATCTGGCTGATAAACGACAACCGATTTTATTAAGTCATCGGTCAGGGCATCTTGAATGCCGTATTCGTAAATCATTTCAGAATCGGGATTTTGATTGTCAGCCCTGTCAGGCGTTGCCGTTGTATCCAAACGGAACTTAGATTTCTTGGCTAATTGCATCAGGATATTTGTATATTCTTGTGCTGGCGTATTATGAGCTTCGTCATTGAAAACTGCCAAGTCGCCGAGAAAGTTCATAATATAGGCCAGATTGCGGCTTACCTTACCGCCTCTGCTGTAAAGCTGTTGTATATTACCCAGAACAACACCTGACTCAAGCATTCCTTGCGGTGCTTGTTTATCGCCAAGAATATGTAAATCAAGGTCATCTAACAGATTAGAATAAACGGCTGGGAAAAACTTAAAGTCCCTGAATATCTTGGCTTTGGTAAAGTCCTGCTGTAATCTGTCTCGGACAATGACATTGGGATTAAGAATAATAAAATGTCTTATTTGATGGGCCATTCTCAACCAAGCAATCACACCTGCGATTATTGCCGTTTTACCCCCACCAGTAACTATGTTGAGTAATATACTTTTCTTACCTAAAACTTCATAGGCATAGATAGCTCTTAAAATTCCTTCCTGCTGATTTCGCCAGAGTTTTCTTTCTCTTTCTGGATTTAAGATATGCAAAATAAACTCCTTCGTTTCGGGCTTCATTTTCTCGTGTTCAAAACGGTTGTTTATCCAATCTTGAAACTTCTTTTCGTAAGGTAAGAAAGAATTAAACATATTTATTCAATCCCAATCTCTTTTATGAGTGTTGCCTCGCCACCCTTATCGTCTTGGACTCGGCAAGCTATTTTTCTTTTTCCTGCCGATGGAAAAGTATATTCAACTTTCAACAAAGATTCGTTCTTTTTGCCTCGCAGAAATGAGTAGCCACGAGTTGAACTAAACCTGTTCCTATAATCAAAGTCCCACTGAACATTGATTATCTTACTGCCGGAGTTCATAGAAGTTGACTCGGTAACATCAAATTCGTATTTCAAATCGCCAGTTTTGTTAAAACCAAACCTTATTAAAGGCGGTAAAATAAAAGAAACCAAATCAACATAAGAGGGGTGTTTATCGGTTATGTGGCTCTTAAATTCTGGAGAATCTACTGGAATTAAATTGAGTTTAACGAAGTCCAAAGTAATGCCTTCTCTGGCCACTAATTTTTCAGCGACAACCCTGGCATCTGGACTAAATGCCCAACCAAGCATTGTGCCTCTATGTATACCCTTTTTGGTGAGAATTATCTTAGCAAAAGCAACAACTTCTTCTTTGGAAATTCTGTCATCTGGTTCCGGGTCTCCGACAAAAAGAGGTTCGCCATTTTTATACCCGTGTATATTGTCAGAGGTTGTGTCGGGACGGCCATTATATGCTTCAATGATAAACTTTCTGAATTGAGCCGATTTCATCTTACTAAGTTTTTGAATCTCGTATATTCCCCAGTGCTCAATAATAAAATCTGATATGTCGCTAATTCCAGAAAGAGTGGTCTGCACTTTTCTGTCCTTATTTTCTTCTGCCTCTACAGATATCCTGTCTGCTGTAAGTGCGACAGCAATACGAGATATATCAGAAGCAATCCATTTGCGTCCAAGTTCTTGAGCAGTAACTGGTGTTGTGCCACCACCACAGAAAAAATCTGCGACCACATCACCATCATTTGATGCTGCTAATATCAATTTTTCTAATAATTCTTCTGGTTTTTGTGTGGGATAACCAATCTTTTCATTTGAAGCTTGATTGATAAAATCTAAAACAAACCAATCTCTTGGTAAGGTGCCCTCTGTTAGATATTGTCTATATGTTAATCCTGAATATTTTTCTTCTTGTTCGTGAGTTAGGTCGGTCTGTTGTTTAACGGGGCTACCTTTTATATTTCTTCCACGAATACGATAAAAACCGTTTTCATCCTTATGTTTATATTTCTTTTTTGTAACATCTGATAACTCCTCTCTTATTTTATCGTAATTAAAAGCACTCTTACTTTTTATATTTTTAGCATAAAATAGTATAGAATCGTGTTTTCTATTAAAATAGCTTTTATTGTGTTCATACCCTCTATAACACCAGGAAATATCATTTAAGAAATTTTCATACCCAAAGATTTTATCCATTTCTACCTTTACATAATGACTTGCGTGCCAATCCAGGTGAACATAGATAGAGCCGGTATCTTTAAGTAATCGCTTCATCTCATAAAGACGAGCGTTGAGCCAAATTAGGTAGCCAGGCATACCACCTTCCCAAATATCCTGAAAAGAACGAAGTTCGTTTTTGTCGCCATATAAAATGTTGTAATTCTTGCCAGAGAAAAATGGTGGGTCAATATAAATAAGGTCAATGGATTTAGATGGCAACAGACGCATTATGTGTAAGTTGTCGCCAAAAAACAGCTTGTTGGGTTCAAGCTCTGAATGCCCAAAAGAAACCCTTTCTATTTGCTGAAACGGAAGAGATACTCTGGGATAAACTTTTTCAAATCTTCTCTGCTCATCCCAGCCAAGAGGAGCTTTATCTACTGGCACATTGCCGAATCTTGTCGGCATCTGATAAAACTCTTCTTGAACGGGAATTTCTACTTCTTCAGGTTCTGGATTTACAAAATCACCATTTGATTGGCTTTGTATTTTTAACTCTTCCTTATTGTCATTTTTCCGCTTTCGGGGCATAGGTGAACGTTATGCCTCAATCACCCTAAACAAAAAAGGGCAGCCGAGTGTTCACCCATAACGGAACTTCCCAAAGGGAGTCCAATTACGGAACTCGGCCACCCATCTCTACCCATAATTGGATAAAAAAGGATGACCTCCCTTTAGGAAAAGTCGTTATAGGTGAACATAAATAAGATACCCTAAATTGAGCTAAGAATAAAGCCCTTGATGTGTTTTAGGGGACAACATTGAGAAATTAAGAAAAAATTGGTAGATTGTAAAAAATTAACCTCACAGACAACTATGTTATTAACTAACTCAACAATAGAAGCTCTCCAGCGACACTACGGATTGTTTGTTGATGAAACCAATCAGTATAACTTTTTTTTGGGGCTTAATGACTACTTGGATTATATAAAAAGTATTACATTTTTAGTGTCGGTAATGCAGGAAACTCTCAAGGGCCGAGATATTGAATATGCACTGTTAGACCAATTGGAAAATAAGGCAATAAAAGAGATGAAGTCAGCAAAGAAAAGATTTTTTGAAATTACTGAAAATAAACACATACAATCAAGCCGACTAACATATGCTCTAAAAGAAATTAAAGATTATGAAAGCGGAAAACTTCAGTTATATACAGACAACAATTTTGACTCTGGTGCTCGGTCGTCTTTACTTTTTTCTGCCGCTTCTGTTGTGTCAGAAATGGGACAGAGAGAAGCTCTGAATGAGTTTCTTGTTTCCAACAAAGAGTATAGAAAACATAGCGGTGCAGATAGCAACACTTATGGGAATTTCGTTTTCTCAAAAACAATAGCAATTAGAAGGCAACAGTGGAACAAAATCAAAGAGCTGGAAAGTGAGGAAATCTGGGGAATTGTAGATAAGGTTCTAAATTTTCACGATGCGTGGAAAAACTATAGGAACATAGACACTGACCCAGAAAAATATGTTGAGAATTGTAGCTTACAAGAAACCAAAAGAAGAGTAAGAGTTTCCATAATGGCAAGTGATATAGCAGAGATTAAGAAACAAAACCAATACCACCCATCGCTCGTTCGTGATGGCGAAGAAGATAAAAATTTATTAGCCCTCAATCTGGATAAGTTCAAAAAATCCATACCCCGATTGCACAACTTCTTACTATCCAAGATTGAGGCGGAAGAAAAATCGGAGCCGATAGCTAACGACAACATAAAACAGAAAATGTCATTTAATCGCCAAACGGGTATCATAGGTTTTGGAGATATTATTCATAAATTTCAAAGAGGAACGAGGGGAGAAAAAGATAGAATTTTATTGTTCAAAAAATTGTGGGACGAAAGGCGGTATATTAAGAATGGCGTAGAAAAAGTTAAAGGCAAAACCCATCCACCAGAGTTTCTCGCTGTTCAACTAAATATAACAGAAAACGCTACTACCTTTAGTCGCAATGAAACTGCTAAAAACAGGTTTTTTGGCATCATAAAAGGAATCAACAGGATACTAAAAGACAAAGGATTCCCAGCCAAAATAGAAAGAAAGAATGGCATCCAACTTGTGATTATAGAAAAATAGCCAGTGGTGCTAAAAAGGCAACAAAAAACGCTCCAATAAAAAGGAGTGTTTTTGTTTAGCATTGTATTATCAGCAATTTAACAGACCGTAAAGGGGCAAATTTTTGCCCCCAAACTTTGAAGTAGCTACCCTGCCATAATTGAATGATGCTACCAAAAGAAGCAATTGAAGAGTTCAAGAAACTATACCTGCAAAGGTTCAAGGTCCAGCTAACAGACGCAGAGGCTTCTTTTCGTGCCAATAACTTGGTCAACCTTTACAAATTTGTATATGGGGAATCTGAACCTGGCCCAATAACAAAATCTGAACCTGAAGACCAACAAAATCATTAAAGAAGCTGTGGAATATGGCCAAACATAACATACGGTTAATTAAATCCAAAAGAAGTTATTCTATGACCCAGATAGTCTCTCTTTTGAAAATAGATAGAAAAACTTGTCGTTGCTGGTTAAAAAAAGAAGGGTTGAGACCGATTGAACAAAACGTAAATCCGATATTAGTTATTGGGGCAGATTTAATTGATTTCCTTAATAAGAAACGGGCCAAGAGAAGAATCGGCCTAAATGAGGGTCAATTTTTTTGCTTCAAATGCCACAAATCAGTTAGGGCAAAAGCAGGAAGCGAGGAGACCATAAAAACAGGTAAAAAAATAGGTAAAAGCAATTCGGACCAGTATAAAAAGGTGGGCAATTGTGAGGTGTGCAATACACGGGTCAATAGATTTATAGGGGTATCCCAACAAGATTGATAGGTTATTTATCACTACTCGTAAATGTCCCATTTAATACCATTAACTAACTAAAAGTAAAAATATGACTTCAACAACCTACAAAAACGAACAGACAAAAAGGAGGTTTTATGACTATCTCAAAAACTCTAAAGGATTTTCTGGAAAGTCAATTGAGTGTTATGAAAAGGCAATTTGGCTTTGGGAAGATTTTTCGCATAAAGCCGATTTAGGTAGTTTTAATCAAACACTGGCGGAATCGTTCAAGGATTGGCTCAAGACCAAGAAGAAGGCTAATTCTGAAGAAACCATAAGCCTATCTTACAGCTATGATATGTTACGGTATTTGAAAGTATTTTTTGACTGGTTATCCAGACAGCCTGGTTTTAAGTCAAAAATTAACCAAACAGCCGTAGATTATCTAAGGCTATCAAGGGCTGAAGTCAAAATTGCCACCCAGCCCAAAAGTGTAGGGTTCCCAAGCTTAGAAGAAGTTAAAACTGTAATTGAGAACATCAAGGGCGACTCTGAAATTGAAAAAAGGGATAAAGCTTTAATTTCCCTAATCCTGCTAACTGGGGCAAGAATCTCGGCTGTTAAATCCCTTAGTATGAGATGTTTTGATAAGAGTAATTTAATTATAGACCAAGACCCAGCGTTAGGAGTAGAAACAAAATTTCGTAAAAGGATTGTTTCGTCTTTAATTCCATTTTCATACAAAGAGCCTCTGGACTATTTTCTTAAGTGGTTTGATTATCTGGAGAATAAAAAAGGGTTTAAGCCAGAGAACCCCATATTTCCAGCAACCAAAATTGAAAACGGTAAAGAAAATATGAGCTACTATAATACGGGTGAAGTTGAACCGATTTTCTGGAAAAGTTCGTCTTCTCCAAGAAAGATATTTGAGAAAAGATTTGAGCAAGCTGGGGTTAAACACTATCATCCGCACGCCCTAAGACATTTATTGGTTAAGGAAATATCAAAACTACCCTTAACTGAAGAAGAGAAAAAAGCTTTTAGTCAGAGCTTGGGGCACGAAAATGTTGGAACAACTTTTGGTTCTTATGGTTACGGAAAAATTGAAGAGAACAGACAGACAGAAATAATAAGAAACATTGATTATGGTGGCCAGAAGAAAGACATTAAATATGTCATAGGCCCAAAAGATATTGAGCAAATTGCAGAATTGATTAATAAATCAAAAGATTGAATAGCTTGAAAAGTATGATTGGCAACCCTAACCAAAATGGTATAATGGACTTGTTCCCCAATTTATAGCTCCGTTTTTTATTACCTCGTCCCCTAAAGGGGGTAGTCTGCCAATGAGGTAATCTTCGGAGAACTGAATTGGGGAACCAGACTGTCCCCTTTAGTTTATGAAAAACGATAATACAAAAATTAAATACTTTATCTACCCTCGTAAGTCTTCGGAACAAGAAGATAGACAGGTAGCTTCAATTGATTCTCAAATTAGAGAACTGGATGACGTAGCAAAAAAAGATAAGCTCTCTGTCGTTGCTACTTTAGAGGAGTCCCATTCTGCTAAGCATCCAGGCCGACCTATTTTTAATAAGATGATTGAGAAGATTGAGAAAGGTGAAGCTAATGCCCTATTGGTCTGGAATGCCAGCCGTATTTCAAGAAACTCAATTGATACAGGCAAGATTATCTATCTCTTTGATATTGAAAAGCTTGTGGAAGTGCGAACGCCAAGCCAAGTATTTCGTAACACCCCTAACGATAAATTCTTACTCAACCTATTCTGTAGTCAGGCCAAATTAGAGAATGATAATAAAGGCGAGGATGTAAAACGAGGGCTTCGGGCCCGATTACAAGCTGGCGTATTCCCTGGCCGTGGCCCTATTGGTTATATGAGCGATAAATATACAGAACGAGGAGCTAAGAAAAACCTCGTTGACCCCGAACGCTTTGATACGGTCAGGCGAATGTTTGATTTGATGCTCACGGGGAACTACACTGTCGTAGAGATTTTCAGGATAGTAACCAAAGAATGGAAGTTCAAAACACGACAAGGCACACCCATAGGCCGAAGCACGCTCTATAAGATTTTTAGCAATCCTTTTTACTATGGTTCTTTTGAATATCCTATGGGAAGCGGAGATTGGATTAAGGGCAACTATAAGCCGATGATTACCGAAGAAGAATATGACCAGATACAATATCTACTTGGCAGAAAAGGACGGCCGAGACCAAAAAATCATATTTTTGATTTTCCAGGTATGATGAAATGCGGAGAGTGCAAGGGCACAATTGTCATTGAAGAGAAGTGGAAGCATCAAAATAATGGCAATGTCCATCACTATGTTTATTATCACTGCTCAAAAAGAATAACTCCTACCTGTAGCCAAGGCTCCATTGAAGTTACGGAGCTCAAGAAACAAATCAATAAGAAGATTGAGGAGTTACAGATACCGCCTGAATTTCAAACCTATGCTATGAAATGGTTTCGGCAAGAGAATGAGAAAGAGGCTGGGAGCAGAAATGCTGTCTTAAAGACCCAGCAAGCAGGTTACACGCTTTG
Organism: Candidatus Yanofskybacteria bacterium RIFCSPLOWO2_02_FULL_44_18; assembly: GCA_001794755.1. GTDB lineage: Bacteria > Patescibacteriota > Minisyncoccia > 2-02-FULL-40-12 > GWA2-44-9 > GWA2-44-10. The sequence continues at coordinate 19,162 of MGKT01000008.1, read as the reverse complement.
TCTAAAGAAGATTGATGGCTATATGGATATGCGTGCCGCTCAACTCATTGGAGATGACGAGTATAACGCCAAAATGGCCCCGTTAAAGAAGGAAAAGGCTCAACTTGAGGAGTTGCTTGGTGATACAGGCGACCGAATAAACAGATGGCTTAGTGTCGCTGATGAAATGTTGGCATTCGTTAAAGATGCGGTTGGAAAATTCAACAACGGCAGTATTGCAATTCGAAAAGGCATTTTATCGGCACTTGGTCAGAACCTGTTACTAAAAGACCGAATACTGCAAATTGATTTAGAAAAATCGCTATTCCCAATGAAAACCATATCTGCTGAAGTTTCTAAGATACACAAACGGCTAGAACCTCGTAAAACCGTTGTAAAACAAAAGGATTATGAGCGTCTCTACGATAAAAATCCACTAATGCAGCCTCAAGGGGAGTCGAACCCCTGTTACGTGAATGAGAATCACGTGTCCTAACCGCTAGACGATGAGGCCAAAAATCAATGCATCATAACATTTTCCTTGATAAAAAACCATCTTATTTCTTCTTCCAGCTTTGAGATTGCCTGACAAGCAAATCTTTCGCCTTATCCGGTTCGGCCATGATTTCTTCGACTATTTTCTCCATCCGCATACCCTGCGAACCCTTAACCAGCACTAAGTCCCCCTCTTGCATCAAATCCTGAACTTTTAACTTGGCTTCCTCTGATGTTTGAAATGAAAAAATATTTTCTTTCATCATCTGATTACCGGCCGCGTCGGCGATGAATTTGGATTTCATGCCCACGGTTACGAGAACATCGGCCGCATTTCCAACTAAATCGCCGATAGTTTTATGAGCGTCTACGGAGTATGAGCCCAATTCCAGCATATCCCCTAAAACCGCGATCTTTCTTTTTGCGGGAATATCTCTTAACGTCTCAAGGGCTAAACGCGTGGAAGCCGGCGCCGCGTTATACGTATCGTCGATTATCCATGATTTTTTTATTCCCTCTATTATCTTCAATCTGCCCTTGGGCCCGGTACATCCGTTTAAAGCAGCGGCGATATCGCGCATATCCAAACCCAGTATAACGCCAACACAAGCGGCAGCCGCCGCTGACTGGCCAATCGCCTTCCCGAGGCTTCCTTTTATGCTCACTGGATCATTTTCCCCCTCATGAACCAAGTTGAACTCAACGCCGATAGGCCTTTGGGCGGAAATTAATTTGAAATCAGAAACGACGACTGTGGCTCCTTGTTCAAATCCGAAAGTTTGGACGTGAGCCTTGGTCACATTCTTCATTTCCCGCACCGACATGTCATCATACGACAGAACGGCATAGTCCCGAACATCGAGAATCTTTACGAGATTAGATTTTTCATGGGCCACAGCCTCAGGATTGGCAAAATTTTCGACATGAACGGGTATGTCGCCCACCGATGTAACCACCGAAATATGGGGCCGGTACTTCCGCGCCAGCCTGGCGATATCTCCAGGCTTATCGGCGCCGTATTCCAAAAGCAATACCTCGGGATACGATTGAGGAAAAAAATATTTAAAAAAACCGGCCATCAGCACCTTAATCCAGAAAAACAATGACGGGCCTTTGTCATAATATTCTTTTTCCCAATCCCCCAATATTGTCATCGGGATTCCGAGTTCGTTATTCAAATTGCCCCCACTGATTCTTGTTTTCTTAATCTTGGCAACAACAACTCCGATGGCTTCCTTCGTCGAAGTTTTGCCGACATTGCCGGTTACGGCGATAATCATGGGATTAAAACGGCGCAAATACATGTGGGCCAATATATTCAGTTTGAATTTTAGAATTGATTCCAGCATTATCTTGTCGGCGGGATATTAAAATAGCGGATAAGATAGTTGGCGATATCTTTGAACGTCGGTGACAAGCTGTCGGCGGCAAACGTTATGCCTTGGGGCTTGTCCATCTTAATCAACACTACGAATTTAGGATTATAGGCCGGCGCGAATCCGACAAAGTCGTGTATAAATTCGTTTTCCAGATATCCGCCTTTGCCATCCGGGATTTGAGCTGTTCCCGTTTTACCGGCAACATCGTATCCGGCAATCCGAGCTTTGTCAAAACCGTTATCGACGACGCTTACAAGCATTGATTTTAATTTCTGGGATGTTTTGTCCCCTATCGGTATAGCCACGATTTCCGGTTTTGTTATTTCTTCTTTTCCATTTTCCTTTATTATTTTTTCCACGACATACGGACGCATCAGTTTGCCGCCGTTGGCGATGGCGGAGTAAGCGTTGATTAATTGCATCGGCGTTACGGCTATGCCTTGGCCGAAAGAAGCCGTCAGATAATTAATTTTTCGGCCGGAATACAAATTTGTTATGTCTCCGTGCAATTCTCCGGGCATGTCTATGCCCGTTTTCTGTCCGAATCCCATATTGACCACGTAATTCAAAAAATTATCATCCCCCACCAAATTTTCGACATGCATGACGCCGGTATTGATTGATTTCTCCAAAACTTGACTCATGGTTACTGAACCGAATATTTTGTCGCTGAAATTTTTTATCGTATAACCGGCCACGGTCACCGAGCCCGTATCGTGAAAAAATGATTGCGGCGTTATTTTGGCCAAATCCAGTCCCGCGGCCATGGTGAACGGCTTAAATGACGAGCCCGGCTCAAAAATTTCTTGGGTGCTTCTGTTCAAAAACATCTCCGGCTTGGCCGTACTGTACGAGTTGGGATTAAATGTCGGCCGATCTACGATACTTAATATTTTGCCCGTGGCCGGGTCTTGGACGATAATCGTCACGCCGGTCGCGCTCCATTTGGCCATCAACTCCTCGGCTTTGTCTTCGATATACGCCTGGATGTTCTTATCTATGGTTAAAACCAAATCGGCCGGACGGTTAATCTTAATATCGGGACTGGGAATAGGTTTATAGTCTTTGGAAAAAAGGCCTTTGGCCGACGATATCAGGCCTTTTGCTGATTCGATTGGCGCTTTGGACGGATCGTCCACTCTTCCGAATAAATCCGAATCGTAATAAGCCTCGACTCCATATTGGCCCGATCGGCCCGAAGAGTCATAGCCCAAAAACCCTAAAACATCTGCGCCCGTGTTCCCACCGGGGTAAAATCTGTCCATTTCATAAGATACACCGACACCCTTAAGACCCATGCCCTTAACGGCGTTGACTTGTTCGTTTGATATTTTGCGGGCGAGCACTTTTAAGTTTGAGGAATTAGAATTTAAAATTTTCAGCACCGCTTCTTTATCCGCCGCCACTATGCCGCTTAATTTTTCGGCAATCTCATTTCTGGAATCAGGTGGAATTTTATTCGGCACGACGTGCGCCGTCGGAAATTTTTTATTTGTCGCCGCCAGAAACAAATTATTCGTCTCCTCCGACAGCGGATCTTTGAAATATATGTTCCCTCTGGCCAGCACGTTATTTATATTGTCGCTTTGGGCGGCGGCGCTCAAAGAATACGCCGTGTGTTTGATGTAAGATAAAATAAAAAGCCTGTAAAGAATTAGGCTTGAGACAAGGATAATGCAGCCGAAAAATATATTGACTCTTAAGGTTTCATGACGGCTCATTTTTCAATTATACTACTATCTCCTCAAAGCGACATCGCCGTTTTCAAACAAATAGCTTATATCCGCGGCTTCAACCATATTGTGGGTCTGCGCGTAGTCGGCTAGAAGAGATTCATCTTCCAATTCGGCCTGATGAGCGGTTAATGCGCCGTGGTCTTCTGTTAAATTCAAGATGCGGTCATTTAAAATCTTAACCTGGTAGCTGTCTGCGGTTATTTTATTGCTGAAAACTACGTAACCGAAAATGAGAGAAATAAAAATTCCCAGAAGGAGAAAATTAATAAAAATAATACCATTGACGCGCGGCGCGAGATCCGACTTTGATAATGTATTGTTATTTACGGTCAATCGGTCCGGCAGAGGCATTCCTTCCCCACCCGGTTACGTCCAAAAGGTGAATAGCGAGGCGGCTTTTTGAGGTACCCCCTACCATGTTAAGCCCAACTCCTCGCTAACCACCTTCCGGACGCTACATTATGCCCAACTCGCCCAATCTTTCGGCAATGGCGTCTGAATTTTTTTCAATATTTTCCTTGTAAGCACTCCATTTGGGCTCATCCCATATTTCCAAACGGTTGTATATGCCGGTAATTATGGCCGTTTTGTTCAAGCCGGCGTACGTTTTTAAATAATCCGGAATCAATATTCGGCCCAATGAATCAAATTCGACTTCAACTGCACCAGAGAGCATCAATCGGCTGAATGCCCTTGCGCTTTGCTGGGCAAAAGATAAGTTCCCGACTTTGGCGGTAAACTCGTTCCAAGCGGAAGACGGAAAGACAAAAAGACAATTATCCAATCCCCTGGTTAGAACCGCGCCTTCGCCAAGCTCTTTTCTGAGTTTTGAAGGTATGGCGAGTCTTTTCTTGGCATCTAGGTTGTGTTTAAACTCGCCTATTAACATATTTAGTTATCCACAAAATTATCCACTCTCTCCCACTTCTTTCCACTTCAAAGTCATATTATCAGATGGATTATGAAGATACAATGTGGATAACTAGAAACAAAAAGCGGCCATGGCCGCTATATGAAGAGAAGTATGATGAGAAATAACATTATTGTTGTAAAAAACACATTCAGCACCAGAATGCAATTGGGATTATCTTTTATCACTTGCCACCACGATTCCAGGATAGGTTTTCCTTCACTCCCAATCATGTTCACCTGTTTGAGATTCGCATTATCAATCTTTGAAACGTCAGCAAACGAAAGATTATGATCGCGCATCAGCCCACTCATGAAGCCGCGGCACGAATCATTATCATTTATCAGCCGGTCAGGCGATTTCGGGTAAAGTCTCACCTTCATTTGTCCTCCCAAAAAAACTTTATAAACAATACCACGAATTTATATTTTCGCAAGTGGGCGGTGCAGGGATTGAACCTGCGACCTTCCGAATGTGAATCGGACGTTCTACCACTGAACTAACCGCCCTATGTCTTTTCTGCCACCTTCATTTTGGCCGATCGGGAACGAGGATTGGATTGCTGTTCGGTCCATGTCGGCCTTATGGTTCCTCTGACGACATATTTTAATATACCCTCTTTTGCTTTTTCTTTGAATATTTCCCTGACAATCTTGTCCTCCAGACCCTGAAATGAAATGACAACCAGCCGGCCGCCGGGGTTTAAAACATCAATCGCCGCCGCTACTCCCCTTTTTACGTTCTCCAACTCATCATTGACGGCAATCCTTAACGCTTGGAATGTTTTTGTGGCCGGATTAATTTTTCTTTTCTTATACCAGCCGGGAACGCTGTTGGATATAATTTCAGCCAATTCAAGAGTCGTTCGAATCGGCTTTATCTGCCTTGCTTTTATAATCGCCCTGGATATTGATTCCGCGAATTGCTCTTCGCCATATTCTTTAAGAATTTCGCAAATATCATTTTCCGGCTGCATGTTGATTATTTCCGCCGCGGTTAAGGAATTAGCCATGGGATTAAAACGCATATCCAAGGGCTCATTTTTCTGGAAACTGAAACCGCGGCCGCTTGATTCATAATGCCATGAAGAAAGACCGAGATCGAATAATACGGCATCGGGATAAAAACTGCCGGCCTCCGCAATCGCGCGCAGATTTATATACGAGTCGTTAACAACTTTGACGGACAGTTCCTTGGAGACTTGGGCGGCAATGACCGGATCGTATTCAATTCCCAAAATTTCCACGCCCGAAAATTTTTCCAGAACAGCTTTCGTATGCCCCCCGCCGTTTAATGTGCAATCAATAAATTTCTTGCCGGAAGCAAGATTTAAATAATCCAAAACCTCATTTAATAAAACAGGAGTATGCATAGAATGAACCGAAACCGAATCGCTTTTGACCAACCTGCGAATCTGGCTGCACGGTTTTGTCAATGATTGAGCGAAGCGAATATCTTGACAAAAGCCAGACCGAGCACCGTAGGGAGCGAGCCTCGCTGGGGCGAGCGACTGGTGCGTCAAAAGTGATTCGGTTGAGCGTTTAGATCCCCAGCCGGTTAATTATTTTCTCATGGGGATTCTCAAGCATAACCCGGACAAAGCGGTCAAACATTCCGAACCGATATTCAAATTCTTCTTTATCCATGAGACTGAATCGAACTTCTCTTCCCACTTCCGCTTCAAGACTGGCCAGAAATGTTCTCAATCTTTTTCTGTTTATATCGTCCCCGACGATAAACAAATCAGCCACCGAATTTCCGTTTCCGGAATTGTCATCTCCGGTTGATAAAAAGATACCCGATATTATCGCCAGTCTGATTCGGCCCAAATTGGAAATTCTTTTTATTAATTTATCTTTCTCGGCCGGAGAAGCTTTCAAAACCAGGCTTCTTAATTCGTTGTAGAATTCGTAATTGGGATTTAAAACAAATCTCTCGCTTGTGGATCGAGTTTTAACTCTTCGGACGGCATTTTTCTTTTTGGTTTTCTTTTTCATGTTATTTTTTCCTGACCAATCCGATTTCTTTCAGGGATTCTATCTCCATCTTGGTGGCGTCATACGATTCCTGGACAAATTTGGCCACATCGCGGATGCTAAAATCGTTGGGATAATTGCGGAACAGGAACTTTAAAACTTTAACCCGAAGCTTTGATCCGAACAGGTTATCAAGAGTTGGCTTTGACATATGCGTCACGTGAATTTAGAATGGTGGTATATTACAGAACTCGATTGATTTTTGCAACACACAGAAATTAGGCGATTAAAAAACTTCTCCGCTAAACCATGGAAAGAGTCTATACAAAACCAGCAGCCCAGGAAATATTGATTAAAGGCGCGGCCCAGGAAGGACATAGCGATACTTTTATTTATGACTACGAAAACGACGATGACAGAAGAGGTTTGGGCAACCTCTTTGTTCTCGGCAACATATCCGGCGGTGAAGACAGCAACGGGAATGACTTGGCTTATGCCACGAACCTCGTCGCGTCATTGGCCAAGCGCGAATATTATTCAAATTCCGGAATATCGCCCCGCGACGCGTTTACGAATGCCCTTCGGAAAGTAAACGACGTAGTTGACGAATTCTTCACCAAGAAAGACGCGAAAATAAACATCGGGGTTTTTGCCATTGCCGGAGATCAGGTATACATATCCAAGCTAGGAAAGTTCAAAGTCATTCTTTCCCGAGCCGGAAAAAATATTGATATTTTAAACAACATTGAGCTATTTAAAAAAGAGCACGTCGAAGAAAAAGAATTTTCCAGCGTGATATCCGGCAAACTTTGCCTTGACGACAGACTGTTCGCGTTTTATCCAAACCGATCCATAACCGCCAGAGAAAAAACCATAAAAGAGTACTTGGCCAAGTCAAAACCGGAAGAATTCGCCGATAAAATAAACGAAATTAAAGGGAATAAAGAAAATTTCGCCTGCACGGCGCTGTATATAAACATGCGAGAGGTCAAGGAATCAGCCGTCAAAGCCCGGCCCCAGCCGCGGGAATTAGATGCGCCGCCAGCTACTGCTCCGGACATGACTGAAATGACTCCCAGATTGGCTGATTCTAAATCCAAGGAAAAGTCCGTGGCCAAAGCCGTTGAAGCGGTTGAAGAAGTGCCAAAAATCATTCCTGCGGAATTTTCACTGGGAAAAAAGAAAAATCCCATCGGATCTTTTATCAAGCGCATCGACGTCCGGGGACTTTCCCGATTTCAAAACTCATACAACCCGAAGAGAAAGATAATGATTCTAGCCTTGGCGGCCATCGGCGTATTCGCACTGGGCGGGCTGGGATTATTCGCCAAGTCCGCTTTAATAACTTCAGACGCGGAAAAGCAACTGAATTCGGTCATTAAATCAGCCCAGGAAAATCTAAAATCAGCCCAATCCCAGCCGAATGATAACGCCCTGGCCCGATCTTTATTAGCCTCGTCTTTGTCTTCTTTGTCGGGAAACGAGGAAAACAAAAAAGTGGAAACCCTAAAAGAAGATTTACTGAAAGCCTTGGACGAAATTGATAAAGCCCAAGACGCAGTTTTGGAACCTCTCGAAGCGCTGCCTGATACCGCGTCCGCTAACTCTAGTTCATTGGCCTCCGCCCGCCAGAAAGCGACCGACGGAGCGTTTCAGATTTCCGGAATCGTTGATATGTCAGTATACGAGGGAAACCTCTACATTTTGACTTCCGATTCAATATATAAAATCAGCGACTTTGCGAAACCGAAAGCGACGGCCGTGAAATGGCTTGAATCCCCGCTCGTATCCGATCCCAAATATATTTCCGTGGACGGTAATATATTCGTCTATTCCGGAAACGGAACACTGGCCAAATATTACAAAGGCAAATTGGCGATGGAAACGAAAACGGAAGTGCCGGTTTCGGAGAACCAGTTTCTGGGTTCTATCGATTCCCAGAATTTGTACCTGATAAGCAAACAATTCGGACGTATATATGTCATATCGAAATCAAACGGTTCTCTTGTAAGAACTTTAAAAATCGGTTCATCGGAACCGATAAAAGATGCGGCTATCGGAGCGGCTGACGATATCTATCTCACAGCCGCAGACGGGAGGATATGGAAAGTGGTGCAATAAAAAATGCGGAGGATTACCCTCCGCATTTTTTATTATTTACTTGAGTTCGACGACGGCGCCGGCTTCTTCCAGCTTCTTCTTTATCTCCTCGGCTTCGACTTTCTTAACGCCTTCTTTGATTGTGGCCGGAGTCTTGTCCGTCATGTCTTTGGCCTCCTTAAGTCCAAGACCGGTTAATTCGCGCAGAACTTTAATTACCGCGATTTTTGCGCTACCCGCGTCCTTGAGAACGATGGCCCAAGCTTCTTTTTCCTCGCCCGCCTCGGCTGTTCCGGCTTGGCCCGCCGAAGCCGCACCGGCGGCAAAGGCAGCGGCCGATACGCCGAACTTTTCTTCCAATGCTTTGACCAAATCATTCAATTCGGTCACGGACATTGATTCTATTTGAGTGATAAATTCTTCTTTTGTCATGTTATTAATTAAACGGTTATTTCTTTTTTCTTGGCAATTTCCGCTAAAACTATTGCTAATCCGGTAATGGGATATTTCATCATGCCCAATAATCGACCGATGAGCTGATCGCGCGACGGCATTTTTGCCATCTCCACGAATTTTTCCAATCCGATAAAGCCGGATTCAGTCATCAACGCGCCGAAAAATTGTAGAGCCGAATTTTTCTTTGAAAACTCGTACAATTTTTTGGCCAAAGCAAAAGTATCGTCTCCGCCGACGACTAAACCTACTGAACCCTGCATGCCAAAAATATCCAGTCCGTCATAACCTTTCAGAGCGCGGTCAATCAATGTCTTTTTTATGACCAAGTATTCCGCCCCCAGTTCGCGGAGCATCCGGCGAAGCTGGGTTATTTGGGAAACGGAAAGGCCTTTTTCCCCCGCTCGCGAAAAAGACGTGAAAACCGTCATTTTTGAGGCTGGAATTTTATCTTTTAATGCCTCTGATTCTTCTGATTTCGCTTGTCTGCTTTTCATAAATAAAAAATCTGCTTACCGCAGACTTCGACCATAACTAACAAGGGTTAATTACCATTCGGCGCCACTTACAGCTTTCGCCCGGACGCTGTCTCTACGGTTTATGAGATGATAACAAAAAGCTATTTAAAATTCAATATCTCCTGTGTTCTCACCATTTTCTTCTCAAGGGCGGTAATTCTCTCTCCGTGTTTGCCAAAAATCAACGTTTTCTTAATAAATTTTATGTCTTTCTCAATACCATCTAATTTATCTAGTTTTTTATCCATTCGACGAAAATTTCTAGCCACCATTTCACCCAATTTATCAATCGTCATGCCATTATTTTTTGAAATTTTTTTACCTTCCATACAGACAATTATATATAAAGGTTCAATGGTGACAAGTGGATATCAAAAACCCAGGTATTTTCTGCGGTTGGCGAGGTGTTCGATGCCGGTTTTAGAGAAAATAATCTGACTGCCGTCGCGGGTAGAAAGATAATACAGGTAGGGGCTCTCGGAGGGATTTAAAGCGGCGGATATTGATTTAATGCCCGGATTCGATATCGGCCCGGACGGCAACCCTCTCCTCGTATATGTGTTATACGGCGAATCAATCTTTATTTCCCTGGCCACTCCGATTTGAGACACATCGCAAGTCGGAATTTTGGAATCTTTAAATTTTCTTAAACAAGCGCCGTAACTGACGGATGCGTCCAACTGCAAAAACATATTGCGGGATAACCTTTTGTAAATAATACCCGCGATAATTTTCATATCATTTTCCGAACGGGCTTCTTTTTCCAGCAAGGAAGCGACGATGACTGCTTCCCTTTTCTTTTTGTCGCTTAAATTTTTGAACGCTTCGGCGGTTTTGGAATCAAAATTGGATTCTAGTTTTCCGGCGATATTTTTAATAAAATAATCCCTGTTTACGGCATCAGTGATATCAGCCGAGGTCTTTGTTTTTTCGGGAAATGCGGCCATTTCCGCGGGCATGCTGTACGTGTCGGGAAACAGGTAGCCTTCGCGGATTAATAATTGCCTGGCGAATTCCCCTTTGACGGTAAAGCCCAGCTCCGACAATCTTCCGTCTATTTCCCACACATTAAATCCTTCGGGTATAAACACGGAAATGTCGTCCGGCAAAGCCCGTCCGTGGCTCATCATATATACGATTTGAGGCATGGTGATGGGCTGGGGAAAAGAGTACTTACCCGCCTGTATTTTTCTGTCGGCGTTAACTGCCCAAACATACAAAACAAATAAGCCCCGATTTCTGATAAGACCGGAGTCTTTTAATTGAGTTGATATTTCCGACAAGCCGGCTCCTTTGGGTATTTTAACGACCGCGTCTTTATCCGAGACTTTTACCGGCCAAACGATGATTAGAATCACCGCAGAAACGGACAAAGCCGCGATAAGAATCGCGGCCATTTGGGCCATGTTGAGATTAAAGCGGTTTTTGATCGGTAACCTTGCCAGGAACCGCCGGCTGGCCGCTTTTAAGCTGTGCCAATTTTTGTTTAACTGTTTCATTGTCCTTATTCGCTTCGTTGGAAAGTATTCTTTCTAATTGCTCAATCGCCGCCGGCATATCCTGCCTCTCCTCGTATATCAAAGCCAGATACCAGCGGGCATTGGCAAATTCCGGGGACAACACCACAGCTCTTTGCATCTGGGCCAGCGATTTGTCTTTCTGGCCGGCCCGATAGTACAAAAGACCAAGTTCGAAAGCCAGAGACGGCTGGTCGCTGTTAAACGGCGCAATTTTTTCAAGTTGCTTAATGGCTTCATTCAACTTGCCCTCCCGATCATATACTACTCCCAAATTGTATATCGCCAAGCCGTAATTGCTTGAGATTTCAATGGCTTTTTTGTAATACATCTCGGCTTTGGTTAAAGCATCCGCAGCATCTTGACGGAATTTAGCCGTGTTTTCTCCCCCGCTCTGGGCCATTTGCAGTGAAAAATTCGCCTTGACCAGATAAACTGAACCAATGCTGTTGAACACAGAAGCGTCATTGGGTCTTAATTCTTCGGCCTTCAAATACGAATCCTCGGCCAGTTTGTCAACGCCGTCAACCAGCCCGATTAAACTCTGGTACACTCCGCCCAAGTTTGACCAGTTGCTTGCCTCTCGCGGACTCAAATTCGCCGCTTGCTGGGCGTATTGAACGGCGTTTGCCAGGTGCTGTTGCACTCTGTTTGATTTTTGGTCATCCTTCGGATCGGCTTTGGCATTCAATTCCTGGGATAGCAGACCAAGCTCAACTTGAGACAATGCCCGTAGTAATCGGTCGTCTTTTCCGTTCCAATTGAAAGCCTCGCCGAGAAGATCGGCCGCGTTCTGATTAGTGGAAGCAGAAAACGCTTGAGCGTATCTCACGTCCGATATGTAATTAGAAAGCATGAAATATGCCCCGGCCAAAACAACAATCAAACCTGATATAAATCCCAGTGAGGCGACAAGGGACAGCCAAGCCTTTTCTTCAATGTTGTGAGTTTGCCGTGCATTTCCCCAAAGAGTTAACGCCGTCAACGACAGAAGCGCGAAGAAAACTAAGTTCAACGCCGTATTGAACGGATACAGGAAGAAAGCGGCGGAAGAAGCCGTCATGGCCGACAATATCGCCACAGTCATCCCTGAATCGTCATCGCTGATGGCGGTTCTTTTCTTAATGACCGCCGAAATCAAAGACCAAAACAGAAAAGCAACGGCGGCAACAGCCACCAATCCGCCATGGATTACCCAGCTAAAAAATTCCGATGTCCCGTCAAAAAAACGGATATTGGACAATGTCGTATCGGCCAAGCGGCCGGCCCCAAATTTGTCGAAGGCCAGAGAAAAATTTTCCGGTCCGTAGCCAAGTATCAATCTTTCCTTCAAAACCCCGGATGCCACGTCAGCCGACAAAGCGTATGAGGGAGCCACCTCCACGGGATAATTTTTTTTAAGGGCATCCACGCTGAAATTAACAATCATCAAAAAAACGGCAATGACAATCACCGTCATCGGCAAAATAAATCGGGACATTTTGAATTTCAACTGCCTTAAATTTTCAAATCCGATGGTGGCTACCATGCCGGCTATGGCAATGGCCCACAGAACCCACCAATTGAGAACAACCAATATGGCCAAAGCCAGCAGCAGTCCCAGGGCGTTTAAATATCCGGATATTTTTGATTCGATTTTCATCGCGAATAAAGGCAGAATGATTGCCGCCATCGCCCCCAAAGCATTAATTGAGCCGACGGTGTTGAATGCTCTTGAATTTGCTATCCCGTTGGAAACAAGATACCAGCTCATCATCTGTGAAAATCCGTAGGCCAAAGCGATTAGCACCGAGATTTTAAGGCAAGTCAATATCTGTTTGCCTTTGTCGTGATAGGAGTTAACGGCCAAATAAAATATTACAGCTAGCGCCGAAATCGAAATCAGAGAATTCGACGAACTTACGCTCATACCGAATAAGCTCTTAAATGGCGTTAAAGAAAATGCCGTCGCCAGCCCGGCCGCGACCGCAAGAGCCAAAATTCCCTTATCAATCGAATTCGATCTCCAGGAAAGCCTGCCCGATGAAACGATTGATAGTAGCCAGAGAATAAGACCGGCGCCGGCGGCCACCACCAAAAGTAACTGCTTGTTCATTTCCAAAGGATTTGTCGTCCAAGGCAGAACAAATAATGGGGCGAGAAAAACGGCGGCTAGCACGCACCATCGCACAGCTTGCTGATACATGCCGGCTGACTCGCCGGCCTCCGATCGAGCCATTGCCAATGTCGCCTCATAATCAGTCGAAACAGCCCCATCAGCAACAACCTGGACCGGCTCCACCGCCGGTCGCCTAAAAAAATTTAGACGCATTCAATTTGAGGAGTTGAGACCTTGGATATTTGAGCATTCAACCAAACATCTAAACCCTGAACTCCTTGTTATTTCTATGTTAATTTTAAGCAAAATCGTCGCGTATTACAACGATGCTTATCAACATTTGACGCAAAAAATTATTATCACCATTTTCTCTCCAAAATACGATAACCCTCCAGAGTCGCATCGCATATGAGGCCCGCCAACGGCAGCAGGTCGTTATTCATTTGAGCGGAATAAAGACGATTTTTGTATATAATTTTTTTGCTTTGATAAATTACCATAGGCGGAAAATTACGTTTCAGTGCCATTGCGTGCATTAACAATCTTCCGATGCGTCCATTGCCATCTCCAAACGGATGTATCTGCTCGAATCTGGCGTGAGTCGCAGCAATTTGGGTAAAAATGTCAGTTTCGTTTTTATTTATGTCCAAAATCAATTGTTTTATGAGATCGGGTATCTTAAGAAAGTTCGCGGTCGGTACGTCAGTTCCCAGAATTCTGACGCTATGTTTTCTATACGTTCCGGCATCGCTTCTTACGGCATTAAGAAGAATGGAATGCAATTTGAGTATGAATTGTTCATTTATTTCTCCATGCGAAATATGCTCAAATAGGTATATCAAAGCAGCTTGATGATTTTTCGCCTCAAGTTGTTCAGCTAAGCTCTTATTTTTCAAAGCAGCGTTTTCGAATAATATCTCGGCGGTTTCACCCTCGGTTAGAGAGCTCCCTTCAATCCGATTCGTGTTATATGTCAGAGACAAGTAAAATTGATCTTTGACATCGGGATTGGAAATTATTTCTCTGATTACGTCCGGATGAGCTTTTTGGACAATCAGGATATCCTTTTTTTTAGTCTCAATTTCAGCGTCTGAAACCCTGGTTTGCCCGGAATACTCCATGTACATCCGCTCTATTTTCTCCAGCATTTTGGCTCGCGGTTTTGATTTTTCATTAATCCATCGATTAAGAGAAGCAAAAGTCACCCCCAGTTTATGGGCCATTTCTTCTTGGGTTACTCCCGATATTTTTTGGATTAAAAGCAATTTTTCTTTAATATTCATACAATCATTATATCAAACTATATATAGTTTGTAAAAGTGTATATAGTTGTGGCAAAAAGCTCCCCCGTTTACACTCAGCATTATTGAGCTGGCGATTCGCTAACCTCGGGGTTTGGTGATGGCGATGGTGATTCTGACGGAGTTGGCGTCGGTTCAGGGGTTGACGTAGATTCTGGTGTCGTCGAAGGTGATGGAGTCACCGTAGATTCTGAGGAGTCGTCAGACGACGAAGGAGAAGGGGTCGGCTCTGGGGCTGACTCAGTAGTCGGTGTCGTCGTGGGTGACGAAGTTGGTGACAGAGTTGGCTCCGGTGATGGGGATTCCGACGGAATTGGGGTCGGTTCAGGGGTCGGCGTTACCGAAGGCAACGGAGTCGGTGTCGTCGAAGGTGACGGAGTCACCTTTGATCCTGAGTCGCTTGGCGACGAAAAAGAAGATGAAGATGTTGAACCGAATACGTCAGTTCCCTCAAATCCTTTTCGGCGGGCGATGACAAGCCAGTCGAAAGATGCGTTGCCGGGGCCGTTGATTGATTTGACGATAAAACCATAAGGTGTTTTAGCATCAATGTAGAGCTGACCCTGAACTGCGGTTGTCGGCGTGATAATGACGCGAATCGGCGCGGTTTCAGAAATGATTGACGTGAAAGAGAAGTCAAAATATATTCTGGCCTCCCCGCCTGATATTTCCGAAGAGCCGGTGAGCTGTATTTCCCCTCTTGTCGAGTCAACACCGTACGTGGCGAGATAGTTTCCATTCTCGGCCAAGTCAACTTTAGACTGGTCGGCGGCCTGGACATTGTTGCTTTGGAATATTGCCCTTTCACTGTCGGGAATATTAGGAGAAACCGCAATATCCCGGGTCAGCCAGTTACTTACCATGGTACCCATATCAAAAGACATGTCTCCAAACTGGGATTGAACCGTTTCAGCAAGGCTGAAATATGTTTTTTTGATGCCCTGAGCGATAATATCCCCGCTCGCCCAAATATTCTGAACGCGGGTCAGGACGGCATCGGCAAGAGCGACCAAAATGCCTGTCGGCGAGCCTGAAGAAGAAACAACGACTTGCGGACTGCCCGATGCGGTTCCATCATTTGCTGAACCCGCGATCGCATCGGCGCTCGGCGCCCAGTAAGAGAGGTCTACAAACGCCGGCACGCTCCCCGAAGCCGTACTCCCAAATTCAGCCAGAGCCAGGCCAATACTCTGACCCGCTTCGGTCATCTTCATGGCAAAACCTGGCATGGTGGCAGAGACGGTCAGGCGGTCCCCCACTTTGACCGGACCGTTTTCGGCGCTGACCTTGACCGAAGCCCGGCCGTTGAATTCATAGCTAACGCTGCCGTTTTCTCCAAAACCAATCATGACTCCGGCCGGTTGGTCGGCTGGCCCGGCCTTCACGATATTACCGCTTGGATCATAGGCGACTACGTCCGCTTGAACGGCCGGGCCGCCATTGGCGTAGGTATTATGGGCGAAAATATCATTGCCGATAAAATTATGGACGTCCTCGACTTCAATATCCCAGACCTCTTCCCGCCCGATCGGCTTAATCGACGCCACTTCATCCCACGAAAAACCGCCCTCGATATCCGGCACGGCGATTTTCATGCCGGCCGAAAGTTCCGAGATCTTTTTCCACGAAGCGTTATTCAGTTGTTTTAGTTTGTCTTGCATGGCGGTAGCTTTACGATGTTTTGGCGATTATGGATATTCACTTGACTTTCATATTGAGTTTGCTATACTGGTAATAGTTTACTGAACCGCAACCCCCGCAAGGGGGTTGCGGGTTTTTTATATCTTTTTAATTCGTCTCTTAATATCTTCTAAAAAGATAATCTCTACTCTTTCTAATTTCAATTCCCAGGCAATGGTTTTTCTTGATGAAATTATTGTTATACTTCGTCCTAAATTTTTTAATCTTTTAACAAGATAAGCAAAATCACTATCCCCACTAAAGATTATAACTCTATTTATGCCATCCGTTTCTAAAAGCATGTCTGCGGTCATTTCTACATCAAAATTAGCCTTGTAGATATAGCCATCTTTTGAGTGAGTAAACATTAAGTCATTTTTATCTAAAAGTATTTTCTTTAATGGTTTGGTAACCATGTTAACCCCACCTTGTTCAAATACCTCAAAAAACTTTTCATAGCTTCGTCATTATCTTTCAAGCCAGCGTAGTATTTAAATTCTAAAATATCATATGTGCCAATAAGATATTTTTTTATTTTTACCCAATCTATTAACCAGCCCAATTTCTTTTGGGCATGAAAGGTATTTGAACCATCTATGTAAATTTTGACTTTTTCTTTTTTCATTTTTATTTTTTCGGTTCGTACCATTTTTGCCATGATTTCGACAATCGAAATACTTTAGTTCTGGCGTCGTGGTAGCGTTTCACCAGATCATCAATCAAATCTCCCTCCAGCTTTGAACCGTACACGCCTTTGGCCTGCTCTAAGTATACCACCATCTTATTACAGCCGGACATGACTTTTTCCAACAAGCCCAAGCCAAGAGCATGGTCGTCGAATCTGACCGAATGGGCTTCGCTAATCCATAATGGTATTGAAATCGCGCCATTTGTTAAATTCTCCAAAAACGGATACTCAAGTTTGACCAGTTTTGGTTTTAAATCTTTCATAATAATCACGGATACCGCCAGCGTCTGCTGATACACGTCCAAATCCGTAAATTTGTGGACGAGTTTTTTCGGCGTGAATTTTTTAAATGTGTTATAAGTCATACGATTTTTACCTTTCTTCCCAAATCTTCATTCGGAATTTCGACCGAAGTCCCGCGGGCTTTCAAAAACACTTTTTTATTCTTAATGCGGTGAGTAATCTTTTTCACGACGTGCAAGGGATAAAATTCAAAATAATCCGTGCCGTCGAACCAGGCGCACTTAAACTCGAACAGGCGCAAACCCGTCAGCCGCGACAAGGCCAGCGCGTACCAGGTCAGCTGTTCGATTGGTCTTTCTTTGGCCGCGTTCGGTTTGAAATCCAAGATATGAATCTGGCCGTTTCTCACTTGAATTAAGTCAATGTGGCCGGTTAATAAAACTTGTCCAGCTTTGTTCTCATACTCGCCGATATCGAAATTCAATTCGTTTTCCATGTGTCCGATATCCTCGCCGCGGATATAGACCGGCACCTCGGTCGCCACGGTGACCGAATCATTGGCCAGCATGAACTTCTGCAAGGCCTCGTGGCGCTGTTTGTTGTCTTTGACCGCTTGGAGGACGAACTCCGCCAGCTGATTCGCGTAATTTTTCTTGGCCCGGACGATCATTTGGGCCTTACTGAATTTTGTCTTGATTTCCGACATGCGGCGGCCGTCTTGAAAATATTGGTGCGGCGTCTCGGTGAATACGGCTTCCAGATAGCTCTTAAGCGGTCCGAAATGGCGATGCTTGTATTCCTGCAACGTCAACGCCATTTTTGCCCGATGGAATCGGTAGCGGTAGAGTTGCCGGTGCGCCAAGGTTATTGTTTCTATCGTGTGCTCCGGCTTAAACATTTTTGTCGCGAATGGACGAAGCCTGGCATATCGGCAAAGTCCTGAATATTCTTTTTGCCAATCATTGAGAGTTGACGCCCCGATGCCGATATTGCCGGAGCGTTGAGCATCAGAGACCTTCCCTTTTTGCCCCAGCCTGTACCGTTCATTCACTAATCGGCAGGTTTCCTCCAGCCCGTAGCCGAGATTATAAATACTGATGGCATCAATAATCAGCTTGGTCGGGTAATGCTTGCCCTTAACGAACTGGGCCGTAAACGTCCGCTTGCAGTTCCGGCACAGATACAATTGTACAATCTCCAGCTTCTTTTTTCGGGTGCCGCGTTTCACAAAATCTTTGGAATTGCAGTAGGGGCAATAATCCGCCAATCTGCTCTCGCCTATATCACGGCTTGAACTGGTCGCCATCTCACGAGTTTCGGAAATTTCGGCCATGACACGGCTATCCGTGATATTTTTTTGGCTGATTTTGGACCAAATTTTTGATAAAATTTTGTTCATGAATTTAGAGTTAAGTACGGGTGCTTGGAAGTGGTTTTAATCTTCCTGCCGGACTTGGTGGTCAGCTCAAAGACCTCTTGGATTCCCATAAAGAGTAATGCTTTTACTTCGTGGAATTCAAGCGTCCCCATGCCGAAGTTGCCGTTTGTTGAATTCGTCCCGGGCCCGACATTGTCCTGCCGTCCCAATGACAGCACCTCATCCCCGACCTCAAGATCAGTAATACAAACTTCATCGTAAACATAGCTTCCGTCTTTTTTCCTTCGCCTGCGGCGCAATCTCGTGTCCCCCGTCACGCACTGTTCCCCCACCCCCGCCGGGCCGCTTAAAACCCCGTTAAAGGCCCCAAATTGGCTCTGTAGGGCCGTGAATTTGGTGTTGAGCTCCTGAACTCCTGCGGTCAATATCGCCTCAAACCCCGAAGGGTTGTACCAATAATACCCGTCTCCGCCTTGTTTCACGAACTCCGGTATGACCTGCATTATCTCCTGAGCTACGAAGCCGTACATCAAGTTATCCGTGGAACCCCCGTATAACTGCTGTCTGGTGTCATTCCATTTGAACTTGATGGGTCTTAACTGCATCAGAGTATCCAAAGCTGTTCCCTTAATCTCGCCTTGGACGTTCTTCAATCTGGCGTCAGAAAGGTCGGCCCAAGCGGTGCCTCCAACTGTTTTTCCGGCAGAACCG
>MGKT01000007.1 GCA_001794755.1 Candidatus Yanofskybacteria bacterium RIFCSPLOWO2_02_FULL_44_18 | reverse complement strand
ACGTAGTCGGTTTCTTTGGAGACGGATGAGGAGATATCGCCGCCCAAAGTGCGGATGCGGTCTTTGGCTTCGTCGCGACCCATTGATTCAAGGGTGCCGGTCAGGACAAACGTTTTGCCGGCCAGTTTTCTGGCAGTTGCCGGACCTTTTTCTTTTTCGATGACGACACCGTATTTTTCCAGCTTTGACAAAAGTTTTTGATTATACGGTTTCTTGAACCAATTAACGATGCTTTCGGCGACGATGGGGCCGATATCGGGGATAGCCTCTAGGTTATGAGAATTAGCTTTTAGTAAAGAATCTAAGTTTCCAAATTCTTTGGCCAAAGTTACCGCCGTTTCTTCACCGACATTCGGCATGCCTAAAGCATATATGAACCGGGCCAGACTAATTTTATTTTTCGAACGAATTGACTTGACCGCTTTTTCAGCTGAAACATCGGCGAAACGTTCAAGGTTGAGTAAATCTTCTTTGGTTATAGAAAAGAGATCAGCGGAATCTTGAATTAAACCCGAGTCCATGAGTTGGTCTATCAGTTTCGGTCCTATCCCGACCATGTCAAAAGCCCGGCGCGAAACGAAATGGTATATTTTTTCCCTCTGGATGGCCGGACAATCGGCGTTGACGCATTTGTACGCTACTTGGTCTTCGATTTTTTTGACGGGCTGGCCACAGGCGGGACATTTTGACGGCATTTTGAAATTCATTTCCTTGCCGGTACGAAGTTCAGGCAAAACTTTAATGATATCCGGGATGACATCGCCGGCCCGACCAACGATAACCGTGTCCCCTATTTTCACATCGAGGCGCTTGATTTCGTCCAGATTGTGGAGCGTGGCCCGGGAGACGGTCGTGCCGCCGATTTGGACTGGTCTTAAAACTGCAACCGGCGTCAAAACACCGGTTCGGCCGACTTGGACAATGATATTTTCGACAATCGTTTCGGCTTCCCGCGGCGTAAATTTATAGGCAATGGCGCCGCGAGGAGCTTTGCCGACAATTCCCGCATTTCTGTAAAGCCGGTTGTCATTTATCGTCACCACCACGCCATCCAGCTCGTAATCAATTTTTTCCCTCTCTTTTTCCCACCTGTCCCTGAACTGCCGGATTTCATTTAAGGAATGAACGACTTTGCCGTATGGGTTTGTTTTTATGCCCCAGCTGTTCAGGAGCTCGTATTCTTCGACTTTCGTCTTTTTGCCGGAGTCAAGGATGTCATAGGCGTAA
The DNA here is from genome assembly GCA_001794755.1 of Candidatus Yanofskybacteria bacterium RIFCSPLOWO2_02_FULL_44_18. Classification (GTDB taxonomy): domain Bacteria; phylum Patescibacteriota; class Minisyncoccia; order 2-02-FULL-40-12; family GWA2-44-9; genus GWA2-44-10. Next base: position 42,900 of record MGKT01000007.1, on the reverse strand, counting down.
AAATTAAGTTTTCGGCCGGCCGTAACTTTCGGGTCAAGCTGCCTTACCGTGCCGGCGGCCACATTTCTTGGATTCGCGTACACCTTGCCGCCGACTTCCAGCTGCTCTTTATTAATGCGATCAAATTCTTTTTTAGAAAGAAAAATCTCGCCCCGGATGAAGACTTCGTTTGGATAACGACCGAGAAGTTCAAGCGGAATGGCCTCGACCGTTCTAATATTTGCCGTGACATCTTCGCCGATATTGCCGTCGCCTCTTGTTGAGGTCTGGGCAAGCTTGCCGTTGCGGTACAGAAGTTCAATGGCCAACCCGTCCATTTTAAGATCGCAATAGAATTCATCAACGTCTTTAATTCCTAGATTTTCAAGCCGTTCCAGCCATTTTTTGATGTCATCCTCGGAAAAGGCGTCGTTCAACGAATTCATTCGGGTCGGATGAGGAACTTTGTTAAACTGTTTCTGGGGCTCGCCGCCGACCCTTTGGGTCGGCGAATCTTTCTGGGCCAGTTCCGGAAATTTTTGCTCTAATTCCTCTAATTCATGCGCCAAGGTATCAAAAGCGGCATCGGATATTTCCGGCTTATCCTTTTCGTAATACAGACGGCGATGGTGTTCTATAAGCTCTCTTAATTTTTTAGCTCTTAGGCGGGCTTCTTTGAGATTCATTTCAGGTCCCAATATATAACAATAAATAGGCTTTTTCCAGGCCGTTATTGTACCAGAAATGATCGGCTCACAGCGCGATATGTGCCGACAGCCCTATGGTTTAGAGGTTCTTCCGAAGGTTGGCACGTTGCGTTGCTGCTGCCAAAGTATATCTGATATGTGGCAGTGTTGGTCATGGCCGGCGCCGGCAGAGGCGAAGTATTCTCGTTATTGGTGTAAAGACACCATTCTATGGCGCTGTCCGCGGCGTACGCCGAAACAACGGAATTAACCGATTCGGTGACGATTCTGACTTTGGGGAAAAATATACGGGCCAAAGCCAAAGATGTGGTTAAAATCACCGACAATATTAAGACGGCGAATATTATAACCGATCCCTCGTTTTCGTTTATATTAAAATTCATCTGAATATTCACGGGAGACGACCGTCGTTTGGATATTAAATTGCAGTATATCCGCGCCGACCCTGTTTTCAACTATGCTCACTATCGTTACTCTCGGCTGCTGATTGTCGTTTACTCCCGATCCTTGAACGCAAAAATTCAGTTTCGCGAAATTTACTTCCGAAGAGCTTAAATTTACGGTGCTTCCGGCCATGGTTTTTTGAACCACACCGTTAGAGACGGAATATGATATCGTCCCGTCAGTCGGATGTTCTATGGTCAATAATGTTGCTGTGCAGTTGTTGTCCTGGTTCGATATCCGGCCGACCCTGATTTCACGGGTCATCGTTTCCAAAACGGCCAAGGTATTTTCCTGAATTTTTTGGGCTGAAAAAGCCCGGCGCTCTAGGTTAGTGGATTGAGCCATCAATCCTCCTATCTCCACGACCAATATGGAAAATATGAAAATAGATGTAATTGTTTCGATTAATGTAAAGCCCTTATTTCCAGTCATATAGGTAAGATTCAACTCGGACATCCTTGCTTCTTTCCCTTTCCGTCCAAGTGACGTCCGATATTATTTGGACGGCGCCGTTTATTTTCGCAATGGTAAGCGTTCTTTTGAAAATGGTGTCCGTGCCGGAATTGTAATTGTACAGGCCGTTGGAAATTTTCAGCGGCGGATTATCGGCGATAGCAATCAGTGAGTTTGAATTGTATTGAACGCGCCATGAACCGGCCAATCCCTGGTCGAAAGGCAGGCCGTTATTCCAATTTTGGTCCCTTAAGGCCCTGACGATTTCGACTCCTTCTTGAGCCAAGCCGGAAGCGGCCATATTATTCCTGATTGACGCCGATATGCTGTTGGCCAGCCGCGAAACATAAAGCGCCGGAATAACGGCCGTCGTCAGTATCATAAAAGCAACCAGAGATTCAATTATTGTAAATCCTTTTTGATTATTTATGGGCATAACACGGAATTGGGGAATGTCTCGATTTTACCGGAAGTATAGACGCAGATGGTGCGGCAATTTACGGTATCGCAGGAACTGCCAATTTTTCCGATTACAATTTTCTCGCTGTCTGTGGCCGAGTAAGCATTGTTAAAATATATCTTCGGCCGGGGCGGTTCGAAGAATATATCCCTGAATGATTGTTTAATTTCCAGTTTCTGGTCGAATAATACAGCGGTTTTAATTGTCGTCGAGGAGCCGTTAATTCCGGTCCTTCCGTATGTTGAGCAGTCAGTTAATGCCGCGTCCGGTCCTGTGAAATATCCATATGAGTTTGAATTAATGTAATATATGCCGTAACCACAGCGTATGGAGCTATTGTACTGAGTGCTGGTTACGGCCTTGGTTTGAGCTTGGCGAATATCAGCCACGACCGCGTTCGCTGATTCTATGATATTGATTCTCGTTCGCGGGAAATTAGATATCATAGATACGGAAATCAAAACGGTTATCGATGCGACAACCAAGACCTCGATTAAAGTAAAGCCTCTAGAATAGTGTGTTAACGATTTGAAATTCATTTTGAAACAATATTACCAGTATGGAAGTAAAAGCCAGAAATGATCCGAATGGCAAAGCACTTTTTAATGTTGCTCTTTTAAACATGACCAAAATTAAGCCGAAAGCGGCTGCCGACCAGATACCAAGGATGATTGATATGGCCGCCCAGGGATAACCCAAAGACAGCGACAACGCGAATATTAATTTAATGTCCCCCATGCCCAGCCACATCCCTCTCGAGTACACATAAAGTATACCAAAGGGAAGAGCGGCGAGTAAGGCGGTCAGAAGTATTTCCCAAACGTCTGTTCCCAGAAAATAGATTTGGTAAATTAATCCGATAACAGCAAGAAGAATTATGGCCGCATCCGGCAAAATCATGTTGTGGTAGTCGAAAGACAGAAGATAGAAAAGAATGAGAACGATGGCCAAAGCAACATATGCCTGATAGGAAAATCCGTAAAAATAGACCAGGGTTGTCATAATCGCTCCCAGGGATATTTCAGATACCAAATTCCAGACGGGAATTTTTTTTTTGCAAAAACGACAGCGGCCGAGGGAGAATACGTACCCCAGAACCGGGGTTAAACCGTACCAATAAATTTTCCGGCCGCAAATATCGCACTTGGATCGGCCGGACATGCCGTTTTTCCTTATCGCGAGCACGTTAATAAAACTGGCAAACGACGCTCCCAGAAAAAAAATAATCAGATAGGCCAAAACCATATTTATAGTATAACAAAAAACCGCCCCCGAGTTTATGAGGGCGGTCCTTTTTAAGATTAATCCGTTTGGCCGACGTCGTATATACAGCTGCTGTTCGCGGTAGTAATATCTCCATTACAAGTGGCGGTAGTCTCCACGGTTGTGGCATTAATTGGCGCCCCATCCCAGCCGGTGCTGTTAAAGTTCAAATCGTTTTCCAGAGCCCCTTTGTTAAACTGTTCCATGCGGGTCCAGATGTGATATTTAATGGGAGTGGCGCCGCTGGAAGTTGCGTATCCGTAGCAGCCGCCGGTTGACCCGTTATTTCCGGAATATGTGTTGGTGCAACCTACTGTTGATGGATCTAAAGGCAAAAGCTTCATGTATTTGGACAGGCCTGTTGGCGGCGCGGCCGATAGATTATTCCCGCCTCTTGGATAATAGCCATAATCGTCATAAAAGAGCTCCAGCGCTGATGCCACTTGATTTAAATCGGAAACTCTTTTCGCGTCTCTGGCTTTGCCTCGGGCCGTGCCCAGTTGAAGCAAGAGTAGCGTAGCCAAGATACCGATAATGGCGATGACCACAAGCAATTCGACCAATGTGAAACCCTTTGAGGATTTCTTGAGAAATTTGTTTAAGATAGACATGTTTAATATAAAGTATAGAGCCTTCGCAATTTAATACAAGGACATTTGTCAACAACTACCCCGAGCCGACGATATTATATATTGGCAGCAATATGCTTGATACTAATATGGCCACGCCAAAACCCAAAATCAAGACCAAGACAGGCTCTATCAGCTGGGCAATGCTGTCCACGGCCGTTTCGGCTTCGGATTTGTAAAACTTGGAAACGTGCTGGAGCATATAATCCAGTTTTCCGGTTTTTTCTCCGATGGCAATCATCGAAGTCAATAGAGCGGGGATATCGGAATATTGTGAAAAAATTTCTGATATGCTGCCTCCTCCTCTTACATTTTCCTCGCTTTTTAAAAGAATATCCCTGTAGTTTACATTGTTAACCAGATCCGATGTGATATGAAGCGCGTCTAATATCGGGATTCCGGATTTAATTAAAGTAGCCAAACTTTCGGCGATACGGGAGAGGTATAAATTTCTAATAGCTTTGCCTAAAATCGGAATCCTGATTTTGAGGTGATCGGACTTTATTTTGCCGGCCGGTGTTCTTAAAAACCACCAAATGCCGGATATGGCGGCCAGGAAAAATACCAGCATTGGCCATTGATAAGCGGCCACAAAATCAGTTATCCAAATTAAGGCTCGTGTTGTTACGGGCAAATCAACCGCCCCCGTTTCCTTGAAAATGGAAAGAAGCTGCGGCAGGACGTAAGTCGCCATGACTATGGAAACAAGCACCAAGGCAACAATAACGAATATAGGATAAGCCAGCGCTCCCCTGATTTTGGAGTTAATAGATTGGCTTCTTTCCAGGTAATCGGCCAAATAGAGGAGCACGTCATGAAGTTTACCCGAAACTTCGCCCGATTTTACCAATTTCACATAGAAATTGTTGAAAAGATTAGGGTGGGCCTCCAGCGCCGAGGACAGCGATGATCCGCCCTCGATAGATTCCGAAACTTCGGAAATTATATTTCTAAGCGAGGGTTTTTCCATTTGCTTGGCCAGGGTCCGCAAGCTTTCCGCCAACGGCATATCCGCGTCTATCAATGTTGAAAGTTGCCGCGTGAATATGACAATGTCCTTGTTGCTGGCTCGGGAGAATATATTGTTTATGTCCACTGAGAAGGCGCTTTTTGACACCGGATTTATTGAAAAAACAACGTAACCCTTATTGTGGAGTATATCTACGCCGACGCCAATACTTGGCGCGCTGACAATGCCGTCAAACATTTCCCCGGCCTGGTTTCTGGCTTTGTATTTAAAGTCCGGCATTATATGTTTTTCTTAAATTCCAACGGATCGGTGGAATAGAACTCGGCTTTTTCCAGGCTGATTTCTTTCCGGCGGACCAAGTCGGCCAATGATCTATCCATAGGAATCATGCCCATGTCTTGGCTTGTTTCGATGACAAGATCTATCTGTCTGGGCCGATTATCTCTAATCAATGTTCGTATTGCCGGCGTGGCAACCATAACCTCAACGGCTGGTATCAGCCCTCCCCTGATTCTGGGTATTAATCTTTGAGAGATAATGCCGGAGATGGTATTGGCCAGCTGGGTTCTAATTTGGGGATGCTGATTAGGCGGAAAACTATCGATTATTCTTTCAATTGTCTGGGAAGCGCTGTTGGTGTGTATTGATGCCAAAACCAAATGGCCCGTTTCGGCGGCCGTAACTGCCGCGCTCATCGTTTCGTAATCCCTCATTTCGCCAACCATGATAACATTAACATTTTCTCGAAACGTCGATCTTAGTGCTTTGTGGAAAGAAAATGTGTCCAGATACAGTTCTCTTTGGTCGATAATTGATTTTTTAGGAGTAAAGATGTATTCAATCGGGTCTTCTATCGTTATTATTTTATCCATTCTTTCCGTGTTAATTGCTTCTATTATTCCGGCCAGTGTCGTTGATTTGCCGTGGCCGTTCGGACCGACGACAAGGACAAATCCCTGGGAAAGTTTTGAAAATACGTTGATTATTTTGGGTAAACTGAGCTCTTCTATCGTTCTGACCATATTGGGGATGAGCCTAAGGGCGGCGGCGTGCGCGCCTTTGGTCATGTAGGCATTTACCCTAAATCTGTGCTTGCTTTGAAAATCATAGGAAAAATCCAGCTCCTTTTCCAATATAAAGCGATCTTTTTTGTCACCGAGCAGCGCAAATACAAGGCCGCTCGTGGTTTCGGTATCAAGAATATTTTGATTTGAAACGTTAATCAGCTGTCCATCCACTCTTATTGACGGATAATGACCGGCTGAAATATGCAGATCGGAAGCCCCGCTCTGAGCCGCGGCGGATAAAAGATCATCGAGTTTTTGTTTATAGTCCATAGTTACGCGCTGTCATTAGCTTGAGCGACTTCAAGCAGCTCATCTAATGAAACTACCCCCTTCAATACTTTTAATATTCCGTCCTGATACAGGGTCAGCATGCCTTGGCGGGCCGCTTCCGCTCTGATTGCGGTTTCTGAAATGGTCCCCAAAATTATTTTCTCCAATTCCGGCGTCATTTCCAGCATTTCATAAATGCCGATGCGGCCCTTAAACGCTTTGCCGCCGCACTGTTTGCAGGGATTTTTCAAATTCGGTTTGTATATCTGATAACCATCGGCAGTTATTAATTCCTGATACTCTTTAGGCATTTCTTTTATGGCTGCCGTTATCATCTGTTCTTCGCCAGAATTTGCCTTCATTTTTAATTTGCATTCCGGGCAGAGCCGTCTTAGTAATCTTTGAGCCGCGGCGATATTTACGGTTGGGGGAATCAAGTATTTTTCGACGCCCATATCTATTAATCTCGGGATAACGCCAATGGCGTCGTTGGTGTGCAATGTCGAGAGGACGATATGACCGGTCAAAGCGGCCTGAGTCGCCAATTGAGCCGTCTCCTTGTCTCTTATTTCCCCGACCATTATTACATCCGGGTCCTGCCTTAGGATATGTCTTAGACCGCTGGCGAATGTATATCCTATTTCTTCGTGAACCTGTGATTGATTTACGCCGTCGACGAAATATTCAATCGGATCTTCCAGTGTGACGATATTAATATCCTCGATATTGATTTGCTTTAACATGGCGGCCAAAGTCGTGGATTTTCCGGATCCGGTCGGGCCGGTAATAAGGATGCTTCCGAATGGTTTTTTCATCCCTCGTTCTAAAACTTCGGCCTGCTGTCCTTCTATGCCTAAATCAACGAGGGTTATTTTCCCGCTCAAAGGATCGAGGATTCTCATTACGACCTTTTCACCGTTCTTGGTGGGAAACGTTGAAACGCGGAAATCTATTTTCTTGTCATTTAAATTTGTCGCGAAGCGGCCGTCCTGAGCGAGTCTTGTTTCGTCTATCTTTAAGTCGGACATTATCTTGATTCTCGTCACGACCGGAGAATGGAGATTTTTAGGCAGCGTTAACGTGGTATTTAAAATTCCGTCGACTCTAAATCTGATCCTTACTCTGTCTTCGAACGGCTCAATATGAATATCGGATGCTCGGGATTCAACCGCGTGTTTTACGATTACGGCCACGATTTTGGTAACCGGGGCTTCAGCCGTGATTTCTTCCAGATTTCCCGAGACTTCCTTTAATTCCTGGTCCGTTGTCTTTTTTTCGACCTCATCGGACAGATTTTTCAATGCTTCTTTTACCTCTCCGGTCAGAGTCCGGTAACTCTTTAAAATGGCGTCAAAATCTTTGTATGAAATCACGTATTTTTCCACGCCCCAGCCTTTGTTTTGGGCAATAAATTTAAGAGCTTCCAGGGCGTTGATATCTTCAGGATTGGAAACGCCGACTCTAATGGTGTTTCCTTCCCTGCCGAAAGGGGCTACTTTGTAGAGAGTGACGACATCTTCGGCAATTTCTTTGAGGACCGTCTTGTCAACTTCGATTTGTTCAAGTTCAACCAAAGGCAAATGATAAATCTCCGATTTTATTTTTGCCAGATCGGCATCTGATATTTTTTTACTTTCAACCAAAATACGGCCGAAATCTTTGTTTTGTTTTTCGGCCGCTTCAGATATCTCGGCGACTTCTTGTTCGGAAATTAATTGACGCGCAATCAGCTCGTCGATTAGGGTTTGGGGCGTAGTCATGGATATATTAGAAAGGGGCGAAAAGATCTTTGCGGCCAACTGATCCGGGATTAACCGGATATTCTCCGAAAGTGCGGAACGTGTCGAATATGTTGGATTCCAGGAAATTTATTTTCAAATTTTTAAACGAGCCCAGACTGTCGCGGCCCGGCCCGGCGGCAACGGGCACGCTTGCTTCAAGCGAGGACCCGAAAGAAACGTAAAAGAAATATCCGGCCGCCGCGCCGAAAATCAGTATGAGAATCATAATTAGATTGTTCTGTCGGCTCTGATTCATTTTAGATAGTAAGTGTTGACTATTAATTTGGCGTTCAAATTGTTCGACGCCCCGCCCTGGCTGGATCCGATTTCCAGCACCGAAACGTCCATCATGCGGATGTTCTTTTCTATATTGGCCAATAATTGGCGCAGCGTATAATACGTGCCGCTCGAGGATATGTTTATACTTAATGTCGAATACGGATTATCGTTGTTCTCGACTTTTCCGACGGAGATGTCCGTGATTAAATTGCCGCTTGTGGTGGCAATCTCATTTAAACCTGAAACCATTTCAGCTAAGCTTTTTTTGGCCGGAATAAATTCTGATATTTTTTTCACTTCGGCGGCTCTTGATTTATATTCCTCCTTGAGTTTAGCGATATTGGCAAGAATATTCTGCCGCTCGGCCAATGTTTCTTCTTTTTCCAGAACGGCGGCTCTTAGAGACGAAACATTGTTGTAATACGTCCAGCCGAAACCGACTGCGATGAAAAGGCCCAGTGCGGCCAGACCGGCTCCAAGATAATTTTTAGCGGCTCTGTCCATTTAATATCATCCTACTTTTATCAATCAAAATACTTAAATTGAACTCCAATTTCCCGTCAGTCCGGCCTTTTATCGTTCCCAAATCAATATCAGTAACAGCGTCGGAAGCGGTCAGCGAAGCAATTTGTCTGGCCAAGGCCGAGTAATTTCCGGCCAAGGCGCTTAATGCTATTTTTCCGTCTGATTCCATTTTTAATGACGTAAGCTGGACCTGATCCACGGCTAAAGTTTCGAGTTTATCAAGGGATTTTGTCCAATATATGTGATTTCCGGCCAGCTGGCTTATTAAGGCCAACTGCTTATTCAACGTCAGCACTTCTCTTTCAAAGGCCGAATCCCTGTCTCCTTCCATGGCGGCGAGCTGGGAATCTATTTCCGCTATTTTTGCCGATAATGAAGAAGAATAAAAATAGAGTCCGCCGACAATCGAGGCGCATAAAATCAAAAATATGATGCCTGAATATAGCCATCTGTTTTCCCCGGGCATGACGACTTCGATTTTTTTCCTGGTTTCAGGAAGAAGTTGTAGTCCTTTTACGTCGGCCAAAATTATTAATTAGATTTCCCCTCTTTTATTATACCTCTTACCGATTATTTGTTATCAACATTAAACGCTAGTTCTATTGCGGAATCGCGAATGAGTACAGGATTTTGCCTTGGATAATCCCGACACTCATTATATTTTCAACCTTCGCTTTTCCCGTTGCCGGCACTCCGCCGCGCACATACCCGGTTAACAACTGATTCTTAATGCCCTGAAGAATCGTCTGTTTTACTTCCGGCGGAACATTGCTCATTTGGGAATATTGCCTTTGAGCCGCTTCGTATAGTGACTCCCAGCCGGTGGCGCTGAAAGTCAAACCCTCAAAATACTTCTTTATTTTTACTTCGTCATCGTTACTGCAAGTCACGACAATGAATGACTTTGAGGCCGGGTTGTCTTTGCTGGCTGGCACATCAGCTGAAACATATGCTTGAACGGTAGCATTTTCATATTTTGGAAAATCATCTGGAAATTCTTCGGGATACTTATCCGTGGCGACCCACTTGAGCCCAGGCTGGTTAAGCCCCAATCGCCTGACCATGTCATTGAAAGCATCCTCATTTAAGTTTTTGCATGAATTCTGGGCGGCTCTAGAACTTGCCGGCGACGCCGTGCTTGTTGTAGCAATATCATCGGCATTATTGTTATCGGAACCAAACATTCCAAATATTTGATTTTTGAAAATGAGAATAGTTACAACCGCCGCCACTGCGACAGCCAGGACGATTACGAGCTTCATTAAAGCCGACATGCCCCCCGCAGTCCCCACAGCGGGGATGACTGGCGAAGGCGTGGTGCTTTGATCAGCAGTTTGTGTCGAAGCTTGTGGGATTTCTTCCGGCGTGGGTTTAATTTGATCTCCCTCCATTTATATTTCCCGCATTGCCAGGCCCAGAGCGACTGCAAAAGTGCTTGAAAGCTCTGGCAGGACGGGAGTTAGTGTTTGGGGATATACGATTCTGGCCATGGGATTGCCGATGATGGTCTGCAAGCCCAGTTTTTGCTTGAAGTATTCAGCGAAGTTGGGCATGTTCACCATTCCGCCCACCAATATCACTTTCAATATTTTTTGTTTTGTTTTTTCCTCGTACGCAGATATCGTTTTTTTCGTTTCAAAAGCCATCATGTCAATCAAATGGATCATGGCCTCGTTTATGATATTCTCATCACTTTCCGTAAGGCCGAATTTTTTCTTTAAATCTTCGGCCTTTTCCAAACTGATATTTAAAGACTTGGCTATCGATTTTGTAATTTCAAATCCACCGACTTCATAATTGTGGTTTATTCTTTCATATCCTTTGTCTGCTATTAATATGGACGTGCTTCTCCCCCCGATGTTTACGATTGCCGCCGGAGACAGGTCGTTGCCAAGAAGGCTCCTAGTTAAGGCCGAGTTTTCCAATTCGATTGCCTTTAAACTCAACCCCGCGTTTTGCATGATTCGCTGATATCTCTCCGTTTCATCTTTGGGTACCGAGGCTAAAAATATTTCAACGGTGGCCGGTTTGCCGGGTTCAGGCGTCTTAGTCCCTATAATAGACCAATCCAAAATGACCTCATTTAACGGCACAGGCACGTATTTCTTGGCTTCAAAAGGAATTGATTTAGCCAAATCAGCCTCGGAAAGATAAGGCATTTCGATAATGGTTGAAAAAGTTGAAAAAGCCGGAATTGAAGCGATGACGTCTTTGGCTTTTATCTTCGCCTTCGAAATCACTTCTTTTATGCCCCAAACGATATCGCCGTCGGGTAAGTTTAATATGCCGGTCTTGCCGTCGGTATTGGAAGAAGCTCCTTTTAATTCAAACAGGCCGTAGTTTATAAGGCCTTTTCTAGCCCCCTGCTTTTCCAGCTCGACAATCTTGATGGATGCCGTGCCGATATCGATGCCGAGATTTCCATTAGACTTAAAGAGTCCGAACATATATATATTAGTATATACCAATATACGTAAAATGTATGCGCAATTATCCCCAAAAAGGATTTAAATGGATTATGGAACTGTTTTTTCCGATACGCTGCCTGGCCTGTAACAAGTATGGGAAGTACCTCTGTAGGAACTGCTTGCGGACCATTAATATCAGTACAGAATTTAATTGCATTGGCTGCAATATTCCGTCAAACTACGGAGCCACATGTGAAAATTGCAGAAACAAATGGCATCTGGACTCCTTGTTCATTTGCGCCGACTACAATAACCAGATTGTTTCTAAGCTGATTCACAAGATGAAGTATTCATATATTTCCGAATGTTCCAAACATTTGGCCGAAATTGCCAAAGAGTACATCGAAAGGTTTCCGAAGAATACGTTTAACCACTCGGCCGTTATCCCAGTCCCCTTGTCGCCCAGTCGGTTGAACTGGCGGGGATTCAATCAGGCTGAATTAATAGCCAGGAGTATTTCCAAAAAAATCGGCGCTAAAATGGATGCCGATATATTGATAAGAAATATTATGAGGAAGCCGCAAGCCCAGATTAAACAAAAGGAAGAGCGATTGATCAACATTACTGATTCATTCTCAGTAAGACAAAAAAGAAAATTTCCTGTCTCGGTTTTACTTGTTGACGATGTTTGCACAACGGGAGCAACGCTTAATGAGTGTGCCAGAGTGTTAAAGCAAAATGGGTCCGTAAAAGTTGACGCGCTGGTTATTGCGAGAGGGTAGAGAAAAATGATATAATTTGCTGGTTTATGACAAAAAGATGAGGTGGCCGAGAGGCTGAAGGCGGCAGGTTGCTAACCTGTTATACGGGGTTAAACCCGTATCGAGGGTTCGAATCCCTCCCTCATCGCCAATGATCCGTAAAGACAGCTTGTGGCTGTCTGAACGGAGCATCATTGCGGGTGAGGAGGGATGAGAAAGGCGGAGGCGCGACGGCGCCGAGCCGGGGTCGCGGAAATTTTCAGAAGAAAATTATCCGTGACCGAATCCCTCCCTCATCGCCAATTGGGAAACTCATGTATGTTATATTCAATTGTGTTATTATTGATTTATGAAAAAAATACTTAATGTAAAAACAAAATACGGATCGTTTAATTGTATTTTTGAATCTGAAAAAGACATAGGCGGATACTCTGTAGAGGCTAAAAATGTACAGGGCGCTGTTTCCTGGGGGAAAAATATTAATGAAGCAAAGAGAATGATTGTAGAAGCTGTTGAGGGGGCTATTGAAGCGAAAGCTATTTTCAGAATCCAATAACCAAAATTATCAAACAGGCCGGTATTTCTATCTGGGATTTCATAAAGTTATAGTTTTATTGTAACAGGCAGACAAAGCTTGTTTTTGTTTGTAAAAATCTCTATTAAATGCTACAATATTCATCACGCCATATGTCAAATACGCCCTCACAATCAAGACCGCCGGTAGTTGTCGTTTTGGGCCATGTTGATCATGGTAAAACTGCGTTGCTGGATGCTGTCCGTAAGACAAATGTCGCCGGTAAAGAATCGGGCGGTATAACCCAGCATATCGGCGCCTATCAAATTGATGTAAATGGGAAACGCATCACCTTTCTCGATACCCCGGGCCATGAAGCGTTTACCGCAATTCGTTCTCGGGGAACCAAAGTAGCCGATATCGCGATTCTTGTTGTGGCCGCCGATGAGAGCGTAAAGCCTCAAACAAAAGAAGCTATAAAAATAATACTCGACGAGAAGATTCAGGCGATTGTGGCGATTAATAAAATAGACAAAGAGGGATCAAACGTGCAAAAAGTTAAGCAGGATCTGGCATCCGAAAATATTCTGGTTGAAGATTGGGGCGGTCAGATCCCAGTGATTGAGGTATCGGCCAAAAAAGGAACCAACATCAAGGAGCTTCTTGACATGATTCTTCTCGTGGCCGAAGTCGAAGATTTAAGAGAAGACGTGTCTGCTCCGGCTCAAGGCGTCATTATTGAATCAAACTTAGACAAAAGGAGAGGTTATGTGGCCACGGCCCTGGTGCAGAAGGGAATTCTTGGTCTCGGCGACTGGCTTGTGGTCGGAACCGTTGTCGGAAAAGTAAAGTCAATGGAAGATTCCACCGGCCGAATGATGACGGAGGCCGTCCCGGCCCAACCCGTTCTTATTACCGGCTGGCCGTCAGCGCCTCAAATCGGACAAAAATTTGCAGTAACTGAAAATAAGGATAAGGCTATGAGAATTGCTGAAGACAATATCGATCTTTCCCCTCTTATGATGTTCCTCAATCCCAAAAAAGAAGAAAATGAAGAAAGAAAAATACTTAATCTGGTATTTAAGACTGATGTCTCAAGTTCTCTTGAGGCGATAGACAATGCTTTAAGCAGCATTAAATCGGAGCAAGTCGGATACAGAGTATTGGCATATGATATTGGTAACATAGCCGAGGGAGACATCAAGACGGCAATTTCAAGCAAAGCTCAAATTATAGGCTTCAGAGTCGGTATCGAGGAATCAGCTAAAAAACTGGCCGAAAGGGAGGGGATTTCCATCAGAAGTTTTGATATTATTTACGATCTTGTAAACCATGTCCGCGCCGCCATGACTGAATTATTGGAACCGGAGATTATTAAGAATGTAATTGGCAAAATAAAAGTTTTGGCTATATTTAAAAAAGACGCCAGAAGCCAAATTGTCGGGGGTAAAGTTACGTCAGGCAAAATCATCAGAGGAGCGATGTTTGATGTTATAAAAAATGGAGCGATATCAATGTCGGGAAGAATAAGCCAGTTACAGCACAACAAAGAAGAATCCCTGGAAGTGGCCGAAGGTTTGGAAGCCGGCATGAAAATAGAATCCGTCCCCGGCAAAGACTTTTCCCAAATTTCCGAAGGCGATATCCTGGAAATATATCAGGAGGAGAAAATAAGGAGAGAATTATAATCGGTGCCGTGGTGAAGAAGTTACACTGCGGTCTGCAAAACCGCTATACGTGGGTGCAAATCCCACCGGCACCTCAAAAGTTAGTTCTCGCTTTGAAAATGGCTCTTTTAATGATAAAATCGCTATATGCCGGGGTGGCGAAATTGGCAACCGCAGGTGACTTAAAATCACCCGCTCGCAAGGGCTTGAGGGTTCGAGTCCCTCTCCCGGCACCATCAACAAACTAAACGGCTTTTTGGAAGCCAGAAGGTGGGACGCGCGAAGCGCGTCCCAAACGATTCTGCGCGCTCATAAAACATCACCAAACCTCTTCTGGTCATCATTTGATGTTCTACTACAGCACCAAAATCGATTTAAGATGGTCTACCCCTTTCCTTTTTATAAATCTACGATGCTTTCTTTTAACAATTCTATTTGGCTTCTTAGCTGCTCTTGGCTATCTTTTGTTAGTGTCAACATTCTTTTTTCATAACGTAAGTTGATTTTTTCCAACGATTCTAATAGTTGTCTTAATAATTGTCCAAAATCCTCATCTCTCCAATTAGGGTAAGACTCTCTCCGTATATTTTCTTCTCCTCTTTCTCCTTTTGACCACGGTATGAATCTATGTTTGAGATCATATCCTAAACGGTAGGGTCCTTCACTCCAAAAAGCTGTTCGATCAGCTACTAGGATTTGAATATCCTCTACAGTTGGTGGGAGCACATGATCTATAGATCGTCTTTTTTCAGGATTATTCCCGCAATCTTCTTTTTCTTTATTACCATCAAATTTAAGTATTCCAGATTTTTTCATAAATCATTTAAACTCATCCTTTTTTCAACTTGCTCCCATAGCTGACCCCTATCTTTAGATACGGCTTGTTTCTGATCATGCACCCGCGTTCTTCCTGTTTCAGGATTAATCTCCAAATCAGAAGGGCGAAATGTCATATCTCCCCCATTCATCCAATCAAAAAGTCGTCTAGACCACATCCCATCATTATCAAATAATTCATCCTCCTCTGCCTTTCTTTCAGGACCCTCTGGCATAGTTTTAATTTTTCTATGCCATGCATTTAAAATTTCTTTCGCTCAATTAACTCACGAACAGTATTATCGTCATTTATACCCAATTCCGCGAGAATAGTATCAATCTGGTTACCTTCTATCTGATTCCCTCCGGTTAGAATTTCTTTTTTTCCTTCCATATTTTTCTCCTTTTCTCTTATATGGCTTAGCCAACTTCGAGAAAGTTAGTTAATGGTTAATTAATTTGACCTCACTTATAGCTTACCCCCCCCGACACTTTTTGCAATACCCAGTTTATTTTATCAAATCCTCTATTGAAACTCCAAGCGCTTTGGCGATGTTTTGCCATAGTTTGGACACTCGGTTTATCTACTGTTCCGCTTTCGACCTTCATAAGCGTTGTATATTTAATATCCACTTTCTTGGCTAAATCTTCTTGGGTTAATCCAAGTTTAACTCTTAATTTCTTGATATTTTCGCTGATTGTTTTTCCATTTGTCATATAAATAAAGTTTTGGTAGTATTGTAGTATACAATGCCATTAACCTTATTGTTATACTACCAAATAAAATGAATTTAAGCAATAAACTTTTATGGAGTAAAATTGATGTTGCGCGCGAGTGGGAGGGAGAGGTCAAGCGCAACTCAACTTTTGAGTTCTATGGCGCATTTTGCAGAGCAAAAAATTCTTAATTGTTTTTTGCTTCTGCAAAATATGAAATTCAGCGGCGGCGGAAAGCGAGGGCGGGCAAAAATTCATTCCCCCCAACCCCCTTTTTTTTTGCCCGCCCGGGCACCAAAATAAAAAGCCATCAGAGATGGCGAGTCTCTGATGGCTGATGTCGAGCGACCTATTCACACTCAGATTCCAGATTCCAATAATTGCCAATATTCTTAAATGGATTCAGATCTCCAAGGGGGCGTCTGGTGCAAAGTCTAAGTAGTTCGAGGCATCCCGCCAGATGGCAATCAGGCGTACAGCCGACTACATGATCGCCGCTGTAGAGTATTTTTTTCGATTCTGTTTTCTGGGTCCTAAACTCATCGGGTACACACAGAACTTCTTCAACAACTATGCGGCTAACGCCATAATAAACATGCCACAGGCGTGCCGTGACAATAGCCCAAGCACACATGGGGCAGGGCTCACAGGTCACATAGAGAGTGCAATACCGGAGATTCTTGCGGCCCACAATTCTGCCCGCTTCCCGAATTACTACTATTTCTGCATGTGCAGTTGGATCTTGGTCCTGATGGCAACGATTACCACCTTTGGCGATAATCCCATCTTTATACTCGATCGCGGCCCCGACCGGATGATCACTGGATGCTTTATGATTCAAACGAGCTTCTTCTATGGCTGTAGCCATGTACTGGAAAGGTGCAAAGCCCATGACCCTCTCCTACCTCCATCGGTTCAAGATAACTCATAGTATTAAAAAATAGAAAATATGCAAAGAGTTAATAAAAAAGCTATGGCGAGCTTTGAAACCACATATTTTGCAAGAGAGGTCAGGTAGGCGTATAATTGAAATATGAAAAAGGTCGGAACAGTTACCCATTATTACGGGAAAATCGGGGTGGCGATAATAGACCTCGAATCAACCCTTAATGTGGGCGACAATATAAAATTCCAGGGCCATGGCGCCGACTTCAGCCAAGTTGTGGGGTCAATGCAAATTGATCACAAAGAAGTGGCCAAAGCCAAGAAAGGCGAAACCGTAGGCCTGAAAGTGGACCAGAAAGCGGATTCGGGAGCGGAAGTTTACGTTGAGTAATATCAAATTTAATCCCGATGTCTTTTCGTTGTTTTAGATTGGCCGAAGAGGCTATTTTTTATTGTGAAATTTCTTATGAATCTCTCTTAGTTGTTTGTCCGTCACATGTGTGTATATTTGCGTAGTCGTTACAGAGGAATGTCCGAGCATCGCCTGGACAGAGCGGATATCGGCCCCGTTTCTTAATAAATCAGTGGCGAATGAATGTCGTAAAGTGTGTGGAGACACTTTTTTCCCCATGATTCCCGCTTTGGTGGCATGGTTCTGTATTATTCTTTGAATGCTCCGGGGGGTAAGCCTTAAATTAGTTTCTTTCCCAAATCCCCTTTTCGGTATCCTGATAAAAAGCGATTCATCAACATCAGTTCTTTTATTGATGTACTCTGATATGTGATTTTTCGTTTCATCGGAAAGAAAGACAAGCCGGATCTTCTTTCCTTTGCCTACAACCGAAAGCTCTCCTCTTTTTGTGTCAATTCTATCTCTGTCGAGAGAGCACAGTTCCGAAACTCGCATGCCCGTGCTGAAGAGGGTGGAGATAATCGCCTTGTCGCGGAGAGCGTTAAGTTCTTTTCCTTGGGGGGAATCCATGAGGCGGTCTAACTCATCTTGTTCCAAAAACGTCACTTCCCTGTCTTCCTGCTTGCCCAATTCAATTCTATCTGCCGGCACGCATTTAATGCCGATCTTGGTCATGTACTTCAAGAAATTTCTAAGGGCGATTATGTGGTAGTTTTGAGTGGTCTTCTTCAAAGTCTGTCCTCTTTGGTCTCGAACCCTGTTTAAATGGAGTCGGTATTGTCTTATACCTTCCTCAGTGATATCGCTAACGCTTTTTGCTTTGGAAAATTGAATAAACCTATCTAAGTATCGCCCATAGTTTCCCGCCGTTTTCGGGGATCTGTTTTTCTCTATTTCCAGATATTCCAAGTATTGGATTTTGAGTTTCTTCACGTCTTCCATATTGGATATTTTACATCTTTAAGTCGCAAAATGTAATAGTTGCGGGATACTAAAATTTATGATATTCTGGCGTTGCTATGTTAACTAAAGACGACAAGGTCAAAGTCCTAAAGGACGTCCAGCTGCATGAAAAAGACACCGGTTCAGCCGAAGCCCAGGTAGCCATTTTCAGCGAGGAAATTGTCAGACTCGCCAAACATCTGAAGAAGCACCAGAAGGATAACAGCTCTCGTTTGGGCCTTTTGAAAATGGTTGCCAAAAGAAAGAGACTGCTTGATTTCTTAAAGCGCGAGGCGCCCAAGCGCCATATCGCTTTGATTAAAAAACTGGGTCTGGATTAATCTCATGTCAAATAAAATCACTACTCCCCAGAGGAAGAATCACCGCGTCGGTGTGTTTGTTGATGTCCAGAACATGTATCACTCGGCCAAGAATCTGTACAAGGCCAGAGTTAATTTCAAGGAACTGCTCAAATTGGCTTCGGCCAATAGGCAGCTCTCTCGGGCCATTGCTTATGTCGTAAAATCAGACACGGAAGAGGAAAAAAGTTTCTTTGATGCTTTGGAAAAATCGGGTTATGAGCTCAAAAGCAAAGACTTGCAAATATTTCCGGGCGGTATGAAAAAGGCGGACTGGGATGTTGGACTTTCGGTGGATGCCATCGGTCTATCGAAACAACTTGATGTGGTGGTTATTGTTTCGGGCGACGGTGATTTTGAGCCGCTTGTGGAATATCTCCAGTACGGCGGTATTATTGTCGAGGTTGTTGCTTTCCGCCGCTCGGCCAGCTCACGCATCATTGAAACTGCCAATAACTTCATAGATTTGGAGGAATATAAAGATAAGATTATACTTAGGTAATTCATTAACAATCAGTAAAAGCGGCAAAACAAGCTAAAAGGGGCTAATGTCATTTGGCCGAGATTCTTAAAAATTTTGAGGATTTCGGCCAGATTGTTTCTTCCTCTTTTGCTGGTGATTTCACATGGCGGTAAAAAAATACAGTGTTGATTTCGGCGGTAAGCCGCTTTCGGTTGAAATTGGGCGCTTGGGCGGCCAAGCCAATGGTGTTTGTTTAATTCAGTACGGCGAAACAAGCGTTCTGTGCAATGCTACGATGTCCAGCCAAGAGAAAGCGGTTGATTACATGCCGCTTTCGGTTGAATATGAAGAGAAATATTACGCTGCTGGCAAAATAAAAGGTTCAAAATGGATTAAGAGGGAAACACGACCCTCCGATGAAGCCATACTGTCCGGCCGCTTGATTGACCGCACTCTCCGCCCTCGGTTCAACCAGAACATCAGAAATGAGATTCAGGTTGTGGCCACGGTTCTCTCTTTTGACGGTGTAAACGATCCCGATATTCCGGCCATGATCGGCTCGTCTTTGGCTTTATTGATATCCGACATTCCTTGGGACGGTCCCGTAGCCGGGGTGCGTGTTGGCCGCGCTGACGGGAAAATATTATTTAATCCGACATATGCCGAAAGAATTACTAGCGACTTTGACGTTGTTGTCGCCGGAACGGCCGAAAGAATAAACATGATTGAGGCAGGAGCCAACATTGTCTCTGAGAAAGATATTTCTGGGGCAATCAACGAGGCTTTCGGCCAGTTTGGAGAGATAATAGCCTTTCAAAAAATGATAGCGTCTGAAATCGGAAAAAAGAAAAAAGAGTTAAGTACATTCAACCATGATCAGGCCCTCGCGGCTCTGGTTAAAGATTTTTCCGAGCCTAAATTGGAGTCTGCTCTCTACGCTCCCGGAAAATCAAAAACTGAATTTTACGAAGGTATCGGAAAGGCCAAAGAAGAAACATTAGAGTACATTAGAACTCAATTTGCAGAAAGTCCGGAACTCGGCAAAAAAATGGCCGAAGTTTCCGTCATTTTTGAAGAAGAAGTAGATCGTATTGTTCATCGAAATATTCTTGAAGGAGAGAAGCGTCCTGACGGCCGGAAGCTGGACGAGTTGCGGGATTTGTCGGCCGACGTCGGTATTCTTCCTCACACCCATGGTTCGGGCCTGTTCAACCGAGGCACGACCCAGGCCCTCTCAATATTGACCCTCGCTTCTCCGGGCATGGAGCAATGGCTGGAGACAATGGAGATAAATCTTACCAAAAAACGTTTCATGCACCACTACGCCTTCCCTCCCTATAGCGTCGGCGAGGTCAAAAGATTGGGCACACCCAGCCGTCGGGATATCGGCCACGGCTATTTGGCTGAAAGATCTCTTGAGCCCATTATTCCGAACAAAACAGAATTCCCGTATACAATCCGGTTGGTTTCGGAAATACTGTCATCCAACGGCTCCTCATCCATGGCTTCAGTGTGCGGTTCAACACTGGCCCTGATGGACGGCGGCGTGCCGATCAAGGCGCCTGCCGCCGGCATTGCCATGGGCATTATGTTCGATGATAAATGCGAGAAATATAAAATTTTGACTGATATTCAAGGACCGGAAGACCATCACGGAGACATGGATTTGAAAGTGGCCGGAACGAGGGAAGGCATAACCGGTATGCAGATGGATGTAAAAGTCGAAGGAATTACTCCTCGAATCGTCGAAGAAACGCTTGCCCAAGCAAAAAAAGCGCGGCTTGAGATTTTGGATGTGATAACAAAGGCCATACCCGTTTCTCGTCCAGAGCTTTCGCCTCACGCGCCAAGGATTCAAATGATTACCATTGATCCTAAGAGAATCGGCGCTCTTATCGGACCTCAGGGCAAGGTCATAAACGATATCATTGAAAAGACGGGCGTCCAGATAGATATCGATGATGACGGCTCCGTGTTCATTACCTCTGACAAGCCTGAAGGAATGGAAAAGGCCCTCGGCATGATTAAAGATGTAACTTACGAACCGAAAACCGGAGATACGTTTCAAGGTAAAGTAAGCCGGCTTTTTGATTTCGGAGCGATGGTGGAATATCTGCCTGGCAAAGAAGGATTGGTTCACGTTTCGGAAATTTCCAAGGAAAGAGTCAATCGTCCCTCTGATGTGTTGAAGTTAGGCCAGGAGGTTACGGTTACGATAAAAAATATTGATGATATGGGAAGAGTAAACCTGACGATAAAAGGAGCCAGGAAATAGTATTCATCTTTCCAAAGCCCGCCACCAAAGGCGGGCTTTGGTTTATATATGCACAGGCCGTTCCACATTTGTGCTACAATTAATCTAAACATTAATCCTTTGCATAGATGGATGATTCTCAAAAAACGACGAATATAGACGAATTGTTAAAAGAATTAACCAAGAGTTCGTCCTCTCAACCCAGTGCGTCGCAATCTGCCCCGTCTCCTATCGCGCCGAGCAGCAGTCAGGTTGTCCCCAAACCGGTAGTTCCTCCGCCTCGTCCGGCCCAGCCGATGCCGCCATCACCGAAAGAATACCAATCATCAATCCGAACCATGGCCGGGGACATTTCCAATTTAAAAGCCGGGCAAAAGCCGGTCGGAATTGATGTCAGGAAAATCACCGAACTGCCGCCCCAAAAACCAGCGCTGACGCCTGCCCCGCCTCCTATTCCGCCGAAGCCGACAGGACCCTTGCCTAAAATTTCTTTGGGTGAAATGGAAAAATCCGGATCAATGAGAACGCCAGTTCCAACTTCGCCCTTGCCGACGAAACCGAGTCCGGCGCCCACCATGCCCATTTCCCCTCTCCCGCCAAAACGAAAGAATAATATATTGCTTTGGACAATAATTCTTCTGATATTATTGGCCGGGGCCGGACTGGGGTATTGGTATTTTGACATGAGCGAGCCGGAAGTTGTTATAGAATCCCCGACTCCGTCGGAAACCCCCACCCAAACTCCGGAAGTTAAAAAACTCACGGAATATTTTCCCACGACACGACAAACATCAATGCCGACAGGCCATGATCCGCTGAAATTCTTTACGGATTACACAAAATCAATTCCCAGTGTAGCCGGCCAATTTAATCGTTATGACATAATTTTTTCACAGAAAGGCGCATCCCAAAGCCTTTCATTTGAAAGCGCTCTTCAAATATTTTTGCTTAAATATCCGAATGATTTGCTTCAGAGTTTAGGCAGCGAATCGGTATTGCTTGGCTACGGCCAGCAGGAGGTTTTTGACAAAGCAGGCCAAAAATCAATTTTGCCAAATAACAACCCGACAAAACTTGTTCTTATCGCCGAATCAGCGGTACCTTTGCAAATGGCTAACTCGATTCGATCTTGGGAACAGACAATTACTGCGGACCTCAATTCACTGTTCGGACTTCAGTTACCAAAGGATGCTCAATTTATGGACAACACATATTCGGGCGTGGCCATTAGATATATTAACGGACCAAACCCTGACACAAGCATAGACTATGGCATTGTTTCGACGGCAAATGGCAAATCATATTTGGTTATCGCCGGATCTCGCGAAGCTATGTATGCCGCCATTGATAGGTTGAGGACTCAATGATGGTGACACCAACGCATGGTGATGGTGTCACTTGTGGTGATGGTAGGTGACACCCATGGTGACGGTGTTGGCATTTATGGTGACACCATTGGTGTCACTTTGTCGTCATGGTGACACTTGAAGTGTCACCATGAAGTGTCACCATGTCACCATTAAATAATCCATGTATTATGCCAATTTTTCATGGTGACAGTTGCAGGTGACACCACAGGTGACACCAACGCATGGTGATGGTGTCACCTTATCCACAGTTTCAAATTGACACTGTTGTCACCATTGTTAAAATATCATCAGTACCTTGTATATACCGCTGAGCACCTGACTCAACTGTGGGTGTTTGGCAAATCATGCTGTCATTCGGCAAGACTGGAGTCGTTTCAATTCGGCTTCGATCTTGCCGTGTGACAACACCACCTAAGCGCGACGTCACACTCACTCTATCTCAAATGGCGATTCGCGCTTTTTGCTACTTGAAATTTCTTTATTTTAGTAATAATATCAAAGCAATATGACCACCGAAGAAATACAAAAGCTAAAGGAAATTCTTCAGGCTAGGAAGGATCAAATTAAGACCGAGCTCGAGAGCGTGGCAGTAAAAAGCCCGTCTATTAAAGGCGACTACGACCCTAAAATGCCTAATTATGATGACGATATGCACGATGAGGATTCGTATGTACGCGAAGTGTCGGATATGGCCGTTAATGTCGCTTACGAGCAACAGCTTGAGAAGGAACTCGAAGATATTCAAACTACGCTGAAAAAAATAGATGACGGCACCTACGGTAAGTGCGAAAAGTGCGCCCAAGCAATTCACTCTGAGCGTTTAAAAGCCATGCCCGTTGCGAAACTCTGTATTTCCTGCGCTAAGATTAAATAATGCCCATTCGCATCTTTTCAGCCTCTATTCAGGGAATTGATGCTCAACGCATAGATGTTGAAGTAGACTCGTCTCCAGGACTGCATAACCTAACTATTGTTGGCCTGCCAGATAAGGCCGTAGAGGAATCCAAAGACCGCATTACGGCCGCTATTAGAAATAGCGGTTTTTTGCCGCCGAGCGCCCATCACAAGAAAGTGATAGTTAATCTAGCCCCGGCCGATATCCGCAAAGAAGGACCCTCGTATGATTTGCCCATTGCCATCGCCTATCTGCTCGAAAGCAGGCAAATTGAGTTTAATCCTACTGGAAAAATTTTTGTCGGAGAGGTGTCACTGGACGGCTCGCTGAAAAAAATAAATGGAGTTCTTCCTATCGCAATTATGGCCAAAGAGCAGGGATTTGAAGAACTTTGGGTTCCCCATGAAAATCGAAATGAGGCCGCCATAATTGATGGATTGAAAGTTTACGCGGCCAAAAATTTAATGGAGATTATATCGCATCTTGACTCCACTTCTCCCCTGCCGATAGTCAAAAAATTACCGGAAAAAAGCATAAAATCGCAGAATATATCATTCTTATCAATTATGGGCCAGGCCTTTGCAAAAAGGGCGTTAGTTGTCGCTGCCGCCGGAAGCCATAATATATTAATGAGCGGTGCGCCCGGTTCCGGAAAAACCATTCTGGCCAAATCACTGCAGGAATTGCTGCCTCCAATGTCATTTACTGAAGCTGTCGAAGTTGCAAAAATATACAGTTCAATCGGCCTATTTAACGGAGGTTCCTTATCACTGGAGAGGCCTTTTCGCAATCCCCACCATAACACGTCTGCGCCTGCTGTCATCGGCGGCGGTTCATGGCCAAGGCCGGGAGAAATCAGTCTGGCCCATCGGGGAGTTTTATTCCTTGATGAATTGCCGGAATTTCCTCGAAATGTTCTCGAAAGTTTACGTCAACCATTGGAAGAAGGAGTGGTTACCGTTTCGCGTGTTTCCGGTTCTCTGTTATTGCCGGCAAAATTTATGTTTGTGGCGGCTATGAATCCGTGTCCGTGCGGTAATTACGGCGATGAAAAAGCGATATGCAGCTGCCCGCCATATAATGTCATAAAATACAGAAAAAAAGTTTCCGGCCCTCTTCTGGATCGCATTGACGTTCAAATTCAAGTTTCTCGAGAAAAGGTGGATGAACAAAAAATACCCACGACCCAAGGCGATTTTCAAAATATGAGAGACAGTATACAAAATGCCAGAAAGATTCAGGCGGAAAGATACAGAGACAGTGGCATACTCACGAATTCTGAAATTAGCTTTAAGAATATTGATAAATTTTGCCAATCAACTCCCGAGGCATCAGCATTGCTGAAGGATGTCGTTAACGCCAAAAATTTATCTTTCCGCACTTTTCATAAAATAAAAAAGTTATCCAGAACTCTGGCCGATCTTGAGGGCAGTGAAATAGTTACTGAAAAAAATATCGCCGAAGCGATAAATTTAAGAGTCAACGAAAAACTTTTTTTAGCGGCTTGAATTAGAGTATTTAGCCAAAGGGTTGCGAGCGCCGTGAACTTCAAAATGAAGGTGGCATCCGGTTGAGCGGCCAGTACTGCCCATGGAAGCGACTTGTTCTCCCTTGGAAACCTGCTGACCAAGATTAACCAGAAGCTTGTTGTTGTGTGCATACAAAGTCTCCGTGCCGTTGGAGTGAGACAATTTGATTACCTTGCCGAATCCGCCATTCCAGCCGGAGGCATCAGCCCTGGTAACCGTGCCGTCGGCTGACGCGTATATCGGGGTTCCGCAAGCATTAGCTACGTCCACGCCGTTGCGGCCGTGGATTTTACCCCAATTAAAGCCCGTGGCCGGCCATTTGAAGAATTCTCCCAAATCAGTTAGGTGTGAAAATACTGATGCTGAATTTTTAATCGCGATGCTTGATTTGGGCGCAGAACTGATTTTACCGTCAGGAATGACTAATTCATCGCCTTCTCTGACTTCACCCGTTGCCGGCAGGCTGTTGAACGCCATAATTCGACTTTCGTCCGCGCCGTATTTTTTAGCGATGGCGGCAACCGTGTCCCCTTTTTTTACCGCGTGAACTACACCGGAAACGGGCGGTATTTTCAATACTTGGCCCGGAGATATGCTATCGATGTTTTTAAGGCTATTTGCCCAGATAACGGTATTAACACTGACGCCGTAATCGGATGCTATGAAAGAAAGATTGTCTCCGGGCTGGACCTCGTATAGGAGTATCTGACTGGTGGAAACGCCGGCTTTTGATAAATAATCTTCAGACGGGGGATTGTATGCCAGGAATGAATTGTTTTGAATAGGAGAAGGCTGAAGAAGAGATTCCGGTCCGCCTTGTCCGGACGCATTCGCGCTGACAGAAACTCGATTGCTGGAATCAACAAATTGATTTTCCGCCTCGGAGATGCTTACAATTGATGCGGCTGTTTCCTCGATATATTTACCGACAATCTGATTAAAAATACTGCCGTTTTCAGCGGATCCTCTGGCGATTATCATAAGAAAAACTAAGGCCAGTGTGCCTGTTAAATTGAAATATTTGCCTTGAGTAGCGCCTGTATATTTTTGGGGTATTGTACTAATAAGTTTTCCGTTAAGTTGATGGTAGGGGATTAAAAAAACTCTCGTTCAGAGAATTTATACATATTCATGATATCATCATGAAGAGGCTCTTGTCAATCCAAAACTGTGGAAACAATGTGAATTGGATTTTTCAATTATGACGACAATTAAATCAGAATTCGGCTTTTATTGCGAGAAATTAGCATCGGAATTCCTTGAAAAGAGGGGATATTTGATTATAGAAAGAAACTATAGAAAACCGTGGGGAGAGATAGATATCATCGCAAAACTCGGTCGCATAATGTGTTTCGTAGAAGTTAAAGCAAGCAGGGGTATTCATCCCGGCTTTGAGCCGGAATTGAGAGCCGGCTACAAGAAAATGCATAAGGTTGCGCGGACAGCTCAAATGTACATGGCCGATAAAAAGTTTCAACCGGAACAGGAGTTTCGATTTGATTTAATTACCGTTGTATTCGATAGTCTCAATAAAACGGCTAAAATCAAGCATTTTCACAATATTGACGTTATCGGCTAGATTTGTTATAATATATGTATCTTTAACAATCGCCCAAATTGGGCTTTTCAGCCCGATAAGGGCAGAAGGGAGCGGCCATGCGCCGTTTCGTGTTTTCGATTATCACCGTGATCGTCGTTCTCGGCGCGGCCGTCCCGGCCCATGCCGACAGGCGGCAGGCGGTTCCCCGCATGCCGCAGACGTTTCACTCGTACGGGGTAGGGTTCGACAATCTGGGCGTCGTCCAGATTGCCAACCTAGCGATCGTGGATCGTCAGGTTGATGCCCTGCGCGCTATACGATTCCGTTTCCTCGCCGAACAGGCGAGCTGGAACGGATACTATTGGGGCGTTCAGGGCCCGATGGGCTGGATGCCGATCACGTATGGCGACGGCGGTTGGCTGCCGGGAATTCGACCCCTGACGCCGGGGGAGCGCGTCGTCGGCGCCGGTATTGCCGGCGCGACGGTTGGCGGAATCTTCGGTGGGCGCAGGGGCGCCCTCATCGGCGGCATCGCCGCCGGAGCGACGTCGGCGTTCATCGAACGCCGGAAGGCGCGAGAGGCGCGCCGTATCGCCGAGGCGCAAGCCGAGGCGATGGCTGAACAAGAGCGCGAAGTTCGCGAAGCGGCGTTCCGACCCAACTACCGTTGGGTCGTGAAAAACACAACGCGTCTTGTTGCCCAGTTCGTTCTGGACAACAGGACGTATACAGTGGAGCCGTACGGTTCGGTCGAAGTCGACCGGCCGGATGGCGGTTTCTCGGAAGTCAGATTCATTCAACCTGTCGTCGGCGGTCTTAACAAGCTGTCGGGGCAGGTTGTTCCCACAACCGAGGGCACGAGTTGGGAACTCGTGCCAACTTTGAAATAGGAGTTAATATGCCGTACATTGGAGTGAACATCCCGATTCCGGCGCAAGACGTGCCGATGGACGTCTGGCACGACGTCCAGACGGCGGGCCGTCATCGGTTCACGGTCGCCATGATGTGGCTGGGTATCGTGGCGACGGTCCTGTTACTCCTTGGAGTGGCAGGCTGCACAGTCGGTGCCTCGTTTCTGGCGGGCCGCGCCACGGCCCGCTCCTCGGCTCCTGCCGGTTCGACAAGTTCGGCGTCGCGACTGGACATCCACGTCCAGCACGATTCGCCACCGCCGGTTACCCAATCGACGGCGCCAGGTCGTCGGCCCACCCCGGACGAACTGGCCGAGCTCGCGCTTCTGCGCGAGAGAAATAAATAGTTCCTTCCTTGCCGAATCATTCGATTCTGGCCAACCCTCGCTTCTCACACCGCAACGGTGACCCACGAGAAGCGAGGGATTTTTATTTACTACGAGCCCTTATCAAATAAGTTTAAAAAATGTAATATGTGATACCATGAAAGAGGTTTTTATATCAAAAAATGTTTCAGAAACTAAGAAAAAGGCCGCAAATTTCGCCGAGCGGATTTTGAATATTGAGTCGAATGGGGCGATAGTCATCGCTCTGGAAGGGGAACTGGGAGCCGGCAAAACAACTTTTATTCAGGGCTTTGTGTCGGGCTGCGGAATAAAAGAAAAAGTAAAAAGCCCGACATTCAATATATTAAAAAAATACGGTGAACGAATATATCATCTTGATTGCTATCGATTGAAAGATGAAAATGATTTGCGGGCGTTTGATTTGAAAGAAATTTTCAATGATTCCGGCAATATTGTTTTAATTGAGTGGGCGGAGAGAGTGTCGAAAATTCTGCCCGGTAATCACTGGAAAATACACATAGATCATATTTCTGAAAATGAAAGAAAAATCGAAATTAGTTTTAATTGACGGCCACGCCCTAGTCCACAGAGCTTTCCACGCGTTGCCGCCGACGATGAGCGCCAAAGGCGTTACCACCAATGCCGTTTACGGCTTCACGTCCGTACTTATTAAGATGATTAAGGATTTGAATCCCGATTACGTTGCGGCGGCTTTTGATTTGGCCGGACCCACGTTTCGCCACAAAGAATTTGCCGAATATAAAATACATAGACAAAAAGCGGCGGATGAACTCCATGCCCAAGTGCCGATTGTGAAAGAGGTCTTAAAATCGTTCGGCGTCCCAGTATACGAGAAACAGGGATACGAAGCCGATGATTTGATAGGCGCTTTGGCCGAAAAAGCCCAAAATAGCACCGGCATTCAGACCGTGATAATGACAGGCGATTTGGATACGCTGCAGTTGGTTGAAAATGACGAAGTGGTCGTCTGGACTTTGAAAAGAGGAGTTACCGACGCGGTAATCTATGATGAAAAAGCGGTACTGAAAAGATACGGACTCAGACCTAATCAGCTCGTTGATTACAGAGGTTTAAAGGGGGATCCGTCGGATAATATTCCTGGCGTTCCGGGAATTGGCGAAAAAACCGCCATGGCTCTCATCCAATCTTTTGGGAATCTCGAAAATTTATATAAGACAATTTTGAATTTTAAATTTCCAATTTCAAAAAAAGATAAAGAAAAAATAAAAGCGCCGTTGTCGGAAAAATTGATTCAGAAATTGCTGGAAAACAAGGACATGGCATTTTTTTCGAAAAAACTTTCCATCATTGCCAAAGATGTGCCGATTGATTTCAGCCTTGACCAGGCCCGCTGGAGGGAACGGGGGAACGTTAAAGAACTGGAGGAAATACTTAAAAAATACGGTTTCTTCAGTCTAGTCCGCCGCCTGCCTGATATCGGCCTCGGCGAAACGTTGCCGAAGGAAGAATCCTTCAATCTTAATTATTCCAACGAATCAATTACATATCTAAGAAACGAGAAAGAAGCACTCGAAATCGTTAAATCAGTCGGAGATAGAGTAGCAGTCGCCATGGATGAGGGGGATTTAATACTGGCGGTGGACGAAAAAACCGCTTATATTTTGCCGGCTGATGTTTATTTAAGCCTGGCACCGGTTTTTGAAAGCGAAAAAGTTGCCAAGATATTTCACGGCGCCAAACCGATTGTAAAAAAACTGCTTACAGACGGAATTCGTGTTAATAACATCGAATTTGATTCGGAAGTAGGCGGTTTTCTTCTGGATTCCGAATCCAGAAATATATCCTTTGAAAAAATATATTTTGACGAGATTAAATCTTCGGCCCCGACTGATTCCAAATCATGGCCGATGCGCTATTTTGAAATTCGCAAAAGATTATTGGCCAGAATAAAAAACCTGGGCATGGAAGGCGTTTTGCGCGATATTGAAATGCCGCTGATTCCTGTTTTGGCAAAAATGGAAATGCGAGGGATAAGAGTCGACAATAGGGCCATTTCCAAATTGTCCAGCTCTTTAAAAAAAGAAATAATAAAACTTGAAAAGAAAATTTATGACATGGCCGGATGCGAATTTAACATCAATTCACCAAGCCAATTAAGCCGGATTCTTTTTGAAAAACTGGGGCTGAAAGGCAAGATACGCAAGACAGGCAAAGGCGCCCTTTCCACGGCGGCATCGGAGCTTGATAAGTTAACGGACGAACACGCGGTTATTCCTTTGATTCTGCAATATCGAGAATTGCAGAAGCTCAAAACAACTTACATCGAACCCTTTCCGGGATTTATCGGCCCGGACGGCCGTTTACATACGACGTACAACCAAACAGGCGCGGCCACGGGCCGACTTTCCAGCCAGGATCCGAATCTCCAAAATGTTCCGATTCGCACCGAATTGGGACAAGAATTCAGAAAGGCTTTTACGGCTGAAAAAGGCAGAAAACTTGTTTCATTCGACTATTCGCAATTGGAATTAAGAATCGCCGCTCACATGTCGGGTGACAAAATTATGACCGCCGTATTTGAAAGAGGGGAAGACATCCACACTCGCACGGCAGCCGAGATATTCGATGTTTTGCCTGACAAAGTAACAGCGGCCATGAGGAGAAAAGCCAAAGTCTTGAATTTCGGCATCCTTTACGGCATGGGAGTGCTCGGCTTCCAGAGAGCGGCTAAAGTTTCCCGTGAAGAAGCGAAAGGTTTCATCGAAAGGTACATGGCCGAATTCTCCGGCATCGCCGAATACGTGGAAAAAATAAAATCCGAAGCTCGTGAAAACGGCTACGTAAAAACAATCTTTGGTCGGCGACGGAATATTCTGGAAATAAATTCAAAAATGCCGCAGCTTTTGAGCCAAGCCGAACGAATCGCCGTGAATTCGCCGATTCAGGGCTCGGCCGCCGACCTTATCAAACTGGCAATGATTCAGATTCAGGAATTGCTTGAAGTGACTTATAAGGATTCTGTTCATATGCTTCTGCAGATTCACGATGAGCTTTTGTTTGAAATGGACCCGGAAGTCGTAAACGAAGCGTCCGGGAATATTAAAAAAATAATGGAAAATGTTTATGAATTTGATGTGCCGATTGTCGCCGACGTTAAAATTGGCAACAATTGGGCGGAAATGAAATAAACAGAGACAGAAAAAATGCCTGAACTGCCGGAAGTCGAAACAACGGTCAGGGATTTGAAGAAAAAGATTGTCGGTCTTCGATTTAAAGATGTTTGGGCGGATCGGCCTAAGAGTGTGCGCCAGGCTGGCGGGATTAAAAATCTGAATCAGATCGTCAAAAACAAGAAAATTTTAAAAGTTTGGCGGCGGGCGAAATTTATAGTCATTGATATTGAGGGACCGAACAGCTTGTTTGTCCATCAGAAAATATCGGGTCATCTGCTGTACGGGCGGTGGAAATTTGAAAAGGGGAGGTGGTTAAGCATTGGGAACGGACCCATGAAAAGCGATCCCAAGAATCAGCATATTCGGATTTTGTTCAATCTTAACAACGGTTTCCAGCTGGTTTTGGCTGATTTACGCCGATTTGGAAAAATTGTATTGGCAAACGATGATATAATCGATAAATTGCCGGAAATCAAAAATCTCGGGCCGGAACCCCTAGAAATATCGTATGCGGATTTTAAAAAACTGTTCCCAGGCAAAAAAGGAAGATTAAAGCAAGTTTTAATGGATCCTTATTTTATTGCCGGCATCGGCAACATTTACAGCGATGAAATTCTTTGGTTTGCCGGACTTCATCCGATGTCCCGCGTCGAAAATTTGGAAAAAGAAAATATTAAAAAATTATATAAGCACATGCAAAAAGTTTTAGTTAAAGCTGTTGAATTAAAAGGCTCGAGTATGGACGACTATCGCACGATTTCCGGAAGGAAGGGGAATTTTCAGAATTATCAGCACGCGTACCATAAAACAGGAGAGCCGTGCGACAAGAAGGACGGGGGAATAATAGCCAGATTGAAAATAGGCGGACGATCGGCGCATTTTTGTCCGATTCATCAAAAAATAAAATAATGATAAACCAAAACAAACTGCTTATTGTTTTCGGAGGGATTGCATTGGCCGTTTTTGTCGTAATTGTAATATGGTGGAATCAGAAAAAAATCATCGATATCAATGGTTCTTCTCTGGTTTCACCGTCTGTTGTCGATAAAATGGGGATTATTACCGGCACCAAATGCACCAACGGCGACGGCCGGCTTTTCAGCGTCATGATGCCTTCTGATCCGGAAACGCGCCCGCTTTCCGGCATTGCTCAAGCAGATATGGTCTTTGAAATGCCGGTTACGCCCGGCGGAATTACGCGGATGATGGCCGTTTTTCAATGCGAGCAGCCAGAAAAAATAGGTTCAATCCGCTCCGCTCGGGAGGATTTTATTCCTTTGGCCGCGGGCCTGAAATCAATTTACGCCCACTGGGGCGGGGAGCGCAGCGCGCTCACCCGGCTCAATGCGGGTGTACTGGACAATCTTGACGCGCTTACGAATAAGGGCGGAGCTTTTTACCGCGCGGCTGGAATTAAAGCGCCTCATAACGGTTTTACAAGTTACGAACGGCTGGCAAACGCAAGCGAATTGTTAAAGTATGAACCTAAGAATTCTTTTGCCGGATATCCCCACGACGATAAGAAACCAAACCGCAATCTGTCGAATTTAGTTGACGGCATTGATATTGATTTCGACACGATTTACGACGTTAAGTGGACATATAATCCGGAAAGCAATACGTATTCAAGATCAAGAGGCGGTCGGCCCGAAATAGACAAGAATAACAATCAAACAGTAACCGCCAGTGTCGTTGCCGTTGTGCATACGACGTGGACGCCTTTGGCGGGCCAATACATAAACGTGAGAGTTTCCGGCGTCGGGGCGCTGGAGGTGTACCAAAACGGAGTAATCATCACGGGAACGTGGCAAAAGGCCACCGCCGTCGACAGCAAACTCTTCTTTTATGACCACGAGGGCAAAGAAATTAAATTTACCCCAGGAAAAATCTGGGTGGAAATAGCGGCCAAATGATTATTTTTCTTTATGGCGAGGACAATTACAGGCTCCGGGAAGCGGCAAAGGATATTGTGGAGAAATATAAAATAAAATACAAAAGCGGGTTTAATTTTTTTTCCGTCGATTGCGAGACCGATTTGGAGCTGTTAAGCGGCATTGCCAAAGAGCTGTCCTTTTTTAACGAGGTAAAACTCATACAGGCCAAGAACATGTTTTCCAATTCGTTTAAAGCAGTCGATATTATTTCCCAAAACGATTTTTTGCGCGACCAAGGAGTAACACTGTTGGTTCTCGGAGAAGATTCGGCCAAATCTCTCTCGTCCCAATCAAAAGAGTTATTTAAGATACTAACCGGTCCGAATTGTTTGGTTAGGGAGTTTGGTTATTTATCCGGCAAGAAAATGGAGAACTGGATATCGGCTCAGTGCCATGAAAGGGGATGTAAAATAACAAGTTCGGCCACTGGTAATTTAATTTCTTTGCGAGGTTCGGATTCCTGGTCCCTTATCCAGGAAATATCAAAACTCTGCGCGTATTGCCGAGGCGGTGTGATTACAAAGGAATTGGTCTTAGAACTCGTGCCTGACCGCGTTGATTCTAATATTTTTGAGCTTACAGACGCGCTTGCCCGCAGGGATAAATCTCAGGCGTTTTCTATTTTGTACAAACTGCTCGCCGTCGGCCAAAAACCGATTGACGTATTAGGCATGATTTGTTTCCAGATAAGGAATCTGATAATTCTCACTGATTTATCCCAGCGCAAATTGCAATCCGGAGAAATGGCCAAAAAGACCGGCCTACACCCCTTCGTCATAAAAAAAACCATGTCTGCCGTTAGGAATTTTACTCTCGGGGAACTGAAGGAAAAACATTCTCAATTATCTAATTTGGACATCGAATCAAAAATGGGCCAAAGAGATATTACAGACGCCCTTTTTAGCTTTATTTTTAAGGCCTAGTCAAAGTTAAAATTTTATTGTATAATCTTGACTCATGATCGAGTATCTTCACGTCGGAAAAGCCGCCGACTTATCTGACTACAAGGATAGGAGAATATATAGAATTCTTGAAATTTTACCGGGTTTTTTGGCTTGGGCGACATTGATTGCCATTGTCGCCATTTCTTTTTATTTCCCGTTCTTTACGGCGCTGTTTATTATAGTTTTTGACATATATTGGCTGATTAAGACCATTTATCTTTCCCTTTTAATGCGGGCTGCTTTCTTTAAGATGAAGGCTAATTTAAGAGTCGATTGGCACGAAAGGTTAAACCGTCTTCAATGGCAGGACATTTATCATTTGGTCATATTGCCTTTCGCCACCGAGCCCATAGAAGTTCTTAGGGAAAGCTTTAAGGGATTAATTAAGGCGGAGTATCCGCTGGACAAAATGATTGTTGTTTTGGCCCGCGAGGAGAGAGTAATTGGAAGCAAGGAAATAGCGGAAGAAATAGAAAAAGAATACGGTAGCAGGTTTTACAAGTTTTTAATTACATCTCATCCAGACGGACAGGAGGGGGAAATAAGGGGGAAAGGATCAAACGAGACCTGGGCGGGACAGCGAGTCAAAAATTACATTATCGATCCTGCGGGCATTCCTTATGAAAAGATTGTCGTTTCAGTTTTTGACATAGATACGATTGTCCATCAAGATTTTTTCTCCTGCTTGACCTGGAATTATTTAACGGCTGAAAAACCGTTAAAATCTTCTTTCCAACCCATCCCGCTGTTTATTAATAACATATGGGAAGCGCCGGCGTTTGCCAGAGTTTTCGCATTTTCAACCACGTTCTGGCAGATGATACAGCAATCTCGCCCCGAACAATTAGTTACATTTTCATCCCAATCAATCTCGTTTAAGGCGCTCGTTGACGTCGGCTTTTGGCAAAAGAACGTTGTCAGCGAAGATTCAAGAATATTCTGGCAATGCCTATTGCGGTATGACGGCGACTGGCGGACTGTGCCCATGTATTTCCCGGTTAACATGGATGCCAATGTCGCCCCGACATTTTGGAAGACATTAAAAAATCAATATAAGCAGATATTGAGATGGCATTACGGAGCGGAGAATAATCCCTATTTTATGTTCGGTTTTTTAAAGAATAAAAAAATACCCCGAAAGACAAAATGGCATCAAACATTTGTAACGGCGGAAAGAACCCATTCCAGCGCCACGAATGCCATTATCATTTTCCTTTTAGGCTGGCTTCCCATTACGCTGGGCGGGGAATCGTTTACGACCACAATATTGTCATACAATCTGCCAAGGATTACAGGGACGATAATGAATATCGCCATGCTCGGTTTGGTGACATCAGCGATAATATCGATTACTCTTTTGCCGCCCCGCCCGCCAAATTACGGAAAATTCAAAGCAATTTGGATGGTCTTGCAGTGGATATTGTTCCCAATTAATTTTATTTTCTTCGGCGCCGTGCCGTCATTGCACGCCCAGACGAAACTGATGTTCGGTAAATATATGGGTTTTTGGGTGACGCCGAAATTAAGAAAATGATCCGTGTTGATGAAATGATGTAATGTGCTAGAATATTCTTTTTTAGGAGGTAATGATGTCGAATTTCTCGCAGACGAACATTTACAACAATAATTCGGCAAAATCAGATAAAAATTGCACCTTCTGCGGCGCGGGTGATTCGCCATTGACGGCCACAATTCATGTTTGCGAACCGTGTTTAAATATCTGCGCGGATATTATGAAAATAAGTATCGGTCCCCATTCCGTTGATTCTTTGGTGTTTCGGAACAGGGGAGTTGATGAAATGACCATCGCCGCATTTCTTGAAAGTCATAATAGTGATGGAAATATTTCAATGGGCGCTCTGTTTGATTTGTACCGGACGGCATCATTCAAGGCTGCGGAAATATCCTTTTCTGAAGAATTGGAAGAAATTGGAAAGCGTTCGCGAGCCATAAAACCGGAGCTGTCAGACGTTGGCAGAAAATATAATGATCTAAAATGTGAAGTCGCTCAAATTGACGCAAGACAAAAAGAATTACAGAAGAAACTGGAAATAGTAAAGGGCCTAGCCGCTATTCAAAATGTACCAGCTTCTGAATCTGATCCAGCCGCTCCTTAAGGAGCGGTAGTTTTTTTATTGACGGGTCGTCTTTAAGAAGCGCACGAGCTGTAGCCCGGGCTTTTTTAATCAATTCGACATTGGCCAAAGAAGCCATTGCTAGGTCGGCCATGCCGGACTGTTTTATGCCGAAAAATTCGCCCGGCCCGCGTGTCGCCATATCTTGTTCGGCCAATCTGAAACCATCGTCGTGTTTTATGAGAGCTTTTAGTCTGGTATTGCTCATGCCCGAAGATGTGAAAAGAAGGCAATATGATTGATGCTCGGCCCGGCCGACACGGCCTCGGAATTGATGGAGCTGGGCCAAACCGAATCTCTCCGCGCTTTCAATCATCATTATGCTGGCGTTGGGGATATCAACCCCGACTTCAATGACCGATGTTGCCACCAAAATATCTATTTTTTCGTTCTTAAAATCAGCCATTATTTCTTGTTTTTCCTTCGGCTTTAATTTTCCGTGAAGCATGGCCACCCTTAAACCGGGAAATATTTCCCCGGAAAGCTTTTTGTGCTCTTCTTGGACCGCTTTCACTTCCGCCCATATCGAATCCATTTTCGTTTGTTTTTTCGGCTCTCCGCCTTCTTCTTTTTTGGCTAATTCTATTCTCGGGCAGACGACAAATACTTGTCTGCCGTTTTTCACTTGAGATGATATGAAATTGTATGCCTCCTCTCTTTCTTCGGGAGAAATAATTCTGGTTATAATTTTCCGCCTATTTTTCGGCTTCTCTTTGATTATGGAAATATCGAGATCGCCGTATATAGTGAGAGCCAAAGAACGGGGAATAGGGGTGGCCGTCATGCTTAAAAGGTGCGGTACAGATTCCGTTCTCCGAACCAGGGCCTTGCGCTGATTTATGCCGAATCGATGCTGTTCATCAATTATCACCAAAGCCAATTTGTTGAATTTTACGTCTTTTTGAATGACGGCATGGGTGCCGATGACAATGTCGGCTTTCCCCTCGGAAATCAATTTTTTCAATGCCGGTTTTTTATATATATCGTCATTTATCCGAGAACTGTTTGATGTTAAAAGAGCAACACTGGTTCCAAAAGGATATGTCAGGTTTCTTATCGTTCTAAAATGTTGGTTTGCCAGAACTTCAGTCGGAGCCATGAATACCGCTTGATATCCCCGGTGGACTGTTTCCAGAGCGCAAATTGCGGCAACAACCGTTTTGCCGCTGCCGACGTCTCCCTCCAGCAGGCGATTCATGGGGTAGCTTTTTTCTAAATCTTTAAGTATTTCGTATATCGCTATTTTCTGGTCTCCGGTTAACTCAAACGGAAGTTTTGATATGTATTCTTTTATTAATTCTGCCTCCAGAGGGACGGGAATGGATTTGTACTGATTTATTTTTCTTCTTTCCAATAATGCTTTGAATTGGAAAAGCAGAAGATCGTCGAAGGCGAGCCTTTCCCTGGCTTTTTCGGCGTCGGATAATGTTGACGGATAATGGATATTTTTGATGGCCCAGCTGACATCGGGAAAACCCAGTTTATCACTTACCGTTCCAGGCAGCATATCCGGGATATTGATCTTGTCTATTATCGGCTTTATTAAAAATCTCAAGTATTTTGATGTGATTCCTTCCGTTTCTGGATATACGGGTATTAAGCCGCCGGTATGTTTTAATTGCGGCTCAAAATATTGAGTGTTTATTTTCTCGTATGTCGGACTTGAGAGCTGCAATCCCTTTTTGGTAAGAGTGACTTTGCCGGCTAAACTAACCCGGACTCCCTCTTTCAGAGTATTGGCAATGTAAGGCTGGTTGAACCAGACAGCCGTTATTCGGCCAGTGTCGTCTTCAACTATGGCCGATACAATTATCATTCGCCGCGGGAAAATCTGCCTTATCGCCATCTTGATAATATTCCCGACGATATTTACTTTTTGCCCTGGTTCGACTGAATCAATGGTTGAGATATCTCGATAATCTTCATACCGAGCCGGAAAATGCCAAAGCAATTCGCGGACTGTCTGTATGCCGAGCTTCTTCAATTTGGAAATATTCCTCGGCCCGACATTTTTTAGTTCCTGTATCGGAGTGGCGAGACTAATCATGGCATATATTTCATACCACTTGAACGAGGGAATTGAAAGCCTACGCGGCTTTAAAATATTGCGTCCTCGGCGCGACTCGAACGCGCAACCTTCTGCTCCGCAAGCAGATGCTCTATCCATTGAGCTACGAAGACAAATTACATCCCCAGCCTTTTTAGAATGATATCAACTGTCGAAGGCTCATGTTTCTTTTCGGGTACGTATTCTATCATCAAATGGCGGATTTCCAAAGGGTTTGTCGAATCCAGTGATATTCTCAAATAGGGCATATACCACTTTTTAATTTCTAAACTTAATTCTCCCGTGCGGCCGGGGATATAGTCAATCCAAAAGGATTTAATCTTAGCGTAAGTATACATTCTTTCATTTATTTCCACTCCTAATGTATTAATACAAATATTGATTTTATTTTCTTTTTTCGTGTTTGAAAGAATCAGGACTATGCCTCCAAGCGTCAGGACTATAGAAAATAAAATATTGTTTATCAAAAAAAACAGGACGATGCCAAATACGATGAGAAAGATAGAAAAAAGAAACGATTTTCTAAAATTTGCCCTTTCTTCCACGGTCCAAGAGATTGAAGTCTCATACTTTTTTGGCTCCACTATCTTTGGCGCTTCTTCTGTTTTTTTATTTCGGAGATCGATGATTTCAATCATGGCGATGGGGGTGGGATTCGAACCCACGGTACCGTTTTGCGGTACAGAAGTTTTCAAGACTTCCCGTTTCAACCACTCACGCACCCCATCCTAAAAAGGTTGGCGGAGGGTAGAGGACTCGAACCTCTAAAGGCTTTCACCTGCTGGTTTTCGAAACCAGTGCCATACCATTAGGCGAACCCTCCATCTCACATTTTAAAATACCATGAGAAGAATAAGTAATAAAGGAAAATAAAACCCTCCGGGCGGACGACGACGACAAGCGGCGACGAGCGAACGAAGGGAATGGTAAGGCCGAATTGCGGCTCAGCGTTGAGCGATAATGCTCTGCTGACAAGCGGCCTCTACCGTAAACATGCAAGGGGGCGTGCCCGGCTGGGATCGGGCACTACGTATTTCAGTGGTGGTTCTTGGTCCGTCGGCGCGTGTTCCGCACGCGGACGTCCAATTGGTCTTTGCTGAGCTGGCAGCTCAGACAAAGATCACGGTCATTCCGACGGCGGTTCAGTTCGATCTGACCGCCGCACTTCCGGCATGCGCACTTCTCGCAGAAGCGCACACCGTCGGACAATCGCCATGGGGTGACAATTGTCCCGCACTCACAACGAACCACCTCCGGCAAAAACCTGCCTTGGCCAGTTCCCAGCGTTTGTTCCATTACGTCTCCTTCAGAGAAGGTGCCCCGTAGGGGCGGTTAATGGGAATTACCGAATTGCTTCATTATACTCTCTTTCCCGTGAAAGTAAAGGGAACGCAGAGAAAGGGGTAAGGGCAATTATCCACTTTCGACAATACGCAAGAGGGAATATAATTAAACATATGTCAAAACAAACTATAGTCTGGGTCATCGTCATTGCCGTGGCGGGATACGGTATTTGGATGGTGACCAAGAACAACGGGTCGATCGGGCCGACTGGAGACAACGTTTCACCGTCTCCTTCAGTTTCGGGAAGCTCTGTGTCATCTGGGACAAAGTCATCAACCAAAACAACCGGCGGCGGCACAGCAAGCGGGACCAATGTCAGTTACAGCGATATATTGAGTCAGTATAAAACCAAAACGATTCAATTTAACGCTCAATGCCAAGCTACGCCGGGCCAGATGGCCTTAAAGACCGGAGAGAAAATTCTTTTAGACAACAGATCATCAGATACCAAAACATTAAAGCTTGATGCCGATACCTATACACTGGCCGGCTACAGCTGGAAAGTGGTTACGGTTAAAACAAGCAAGGCTTTGCCCTATATGATGGGAATAGATTGCCGGTCCGCGGGCGGAGTAACGGAAAATACAGCAACGATTAATCTTCAGGCCAACATATCAGACGGCATCTAATCATAAATCCCGCCGCTGGCGGGGTCGCGGAAATTTGCAAGCGGCTGGCGAGCAAATTATCCGTGACCGAAAGTTCCGCCTCCACCAAGGCGCAAGTAGGCAAGGGAATAAAAACGATTTAGTTAAAATAAAACACCTATTCAGGGTGTTTTATTTTTGGTGGTTCCGGGGGCAAGATTCGAACTTGCGACCTCCAGGTTATGAGCCTGGCGAGCTGCCACTGCTCCACCCCGGGATATTAAATTACCTTAATATCATACTCCTTCAATTTGAAGAAATCAAGAAAAAGTGTAAAATAATATGGTATTTTGGCGGCCGGTGTAGTTCAACGGTTAGAACGGAGCACTCATAACGCTCAGAAAATGGTTCAACTCCATTCACCGGCACATTACATAATCTCTTAATTCGGTATAATCAGAATATGAACATGGATTCTAAATACACATTTGAAACTTTGTCTTCGGGCCTAAGGCTCGTTTTGGTGCCGATGGAAGGAACTAGAACCGTGACTGTCATGGTAATCGCCGGAACCGGTTCCAAATATGAAACCAAAGAAATAAGCGGCATATCCCATTTTCTAGAACACATGATGTTCAAAGGAACGTCGCGCCGGCCCGGACCGCTGGATATTTCTCAAGAGTTGGAATCCATCGGAGCCGACTACAACGCTTTTACCAGCAAAGAAAACACAGCATATTACGCCCGCTCCAGCTCCGACAAATTCGATTTGATACTGGATGTCGTGTCCGACATTTATCTTAATTCAAAATTAGACGAGAGAGATATTACGATGGAGAAGGGGGTTATTTTGGAGGAAATAAACATGAGGCATGATGACCCCACTTCTCATGTCGCTGAACTGTTGGAAGAACTGATTTACGGCGACCAGCCGGCCGGATGGGAAATAGCGGGAAATAAAGAAACGATAATAAATCTGAAAAGGCAAGATTTTGTCAATTATTTTAATACCCACTATGTATCCGGAAATACCGTTATTGCTGTTGCCGGCAATATAAACATCGAGGAGGCGAAAGAAAAAGTCATAAAAACATTTGAGCATTTGAGAGAAAGCAAACCCGTTGGCAAGCCGGCGGTAATCGAAGCCCAGGAAAAACCGGAAATATTGATTTCATGGAAAGATACGAACCAATCCCATTTTTACATTGGTTTGCGGGCATATCATATGTTCGATGAAAAGAGATATGCCGAAAGTCTTTTGGCAATGATATTGGGGGGTGGCATGAGCTCGCGGTTATTCCAGGAGGTTAGGGAAAAAAGAGGCCTGGCATATTACGTGGGGAGCGATGCCGATATGTCTACCGACACCGGAATATTCACCGTCCGGGCCGGGGTAAATAAGGACAAGACCCACGAAGCGATTAAAGTCGTTATAGACGAATTACGGAAAATTAAAGAACACGGCATTACTGAAAAAGAGCTGCGCCAAGCCAAAGATCACGCCAAGGGAAGCCTGGCCATATTTCTTGAAAACTCCAGAAATATCGCAGGCGAATACGGAGGAACCGCTTTGTTCTTCGGTAAAGTTTTGACGCCCGAAGAAAAGCTAGCTAAAATTAACGAAGTAACGGCCGAAGATATTCTTAACGTGGCAAGAGATGTTTTCGACAATAGGAAACTAAATCTTGCTTTAATCGGACCCTTCAAGGACGATTCAGAGTTTAGGAGTATACTTACCATTTAATGCCCGATTCAAAAATCCAAATTGAAATATCGTCCGCCAGCATATTAAAAGCAATTTCAGTTGTTGTTCTTGTGATTCTTCTCTATCTTTTAAAAGACGTTTTAATTATTTTTCTATTTGCCCTGATTATCGCTTCAGCCATATCGCCGTTTGCCGATTGGATAGAAGAAAAGGGATTTCCGCGCCTCTTGGGGGTTATTCTGCTTTTCGGAATAGTCCTAGGCCTGATTACTTTGGTCTTTTCTCTGGTGATACCTTATTTTTCACAAGACATCGACAGGTTAGCGGGCATGCTGCCGGGAGTGGTTGATAAGATATCCGTTTCTTTGGAAAAAGCTCAAGCCGGAGCGCCCAGATATCTTGATTTTTTGAGCGAGGTTCAGAATGTTTTTGAGACTTTGTCAACTTACTTCCAACAATCGGCCCAATCAATTGTCGGATTTGTTGTAAGCATATTCGGCGGTTTATTCTCTTTCGTCGCCATTTTAGTCATTTCTTTCTATCTCTCGGTCATGAAAAAGGGCATCGAGTCTTTTTTAGGAGCGGTGGTTCCCGACAAATATGAAGAGTACGCCATCAGTCTCTGGAAGAGGACCGAAGTAAAAGTGGGCCGATGGCTCCAGGGCCAACTCCTTCTTTCGCTTATCGTCGGTCTGATGGTGTACATCGGACTATCGTTGCTCGGAATCAGATTTGCTTTGATTCTGGGGGTGTGGGCGATGCTGTTGGAAATAATACCGATTGTCGGACCGGTAATAGCCGCGATTCCGGCGATTATACTGGCATTTATGCAGGAACCGACATTGGGGCTGTGGGTTTTGATATTTTATATCGTTGTTCAGCAAATCGAAAATCACATACTGGTGCCTCTTGTTTTGGGCAAAACCATCGGTCTTAATCCCGTCGTGGTCATTATCGCTCTTCTCGTCGGCGCTCAACTGGCCGGTATTCCCGGCATGATTCTCTCGGTCCCGGTCTCGACTGTAATAGTGGAGATTTTCGAGGACATGGCTAGGGAAAAAAGATCGAGGAAAGTTACATCATAATGCTGTACATAGTAGCGACGCCCATTGGAAATCTCGAAGATATCTCAATTCGAGCGATTAATGTTCTTTCCAATGCTGATTTAATATTGGCCGAGGATACCAGAGTAACTAGAGTTTTGCTTGAACGTTACAACATCAATAAACAGCTGGTGGCGTATCATCAGCACAGCGACGAGAAGAAAATCATAGAAATTGCAAATTGGCTGAAAGAAGGCAAAAAAATCGCTCTCGTTTCAGACGCGGGCACGCCGGGAATAAATGATCCCGGCAATTACTTAATTTCACAACTACTTGGGGCTGTCCCAGATTTAAAAGTCGTGCCCATT
>MGKT01000006.1 GCA_001794755.1 Candidatus Yanofskybacteria bacterium RIFCSPLOWO2_02_FULL_44_18 | reverse complement strand
AACTACTGATCCACTTGGAGGCTCAACCTCCAGACAGGGGTGCAAAAAGGCCCGTATTACGGGCCTTTTTGATTTGTTCATGTGAATATGGTATAATGTAAGGAGTATTGGTGGGCATTCTGCCCGCTGATTGACAACCTCGAAAGGAGGGTGCTGTAATGACGACAAACATCCGTTGGTTCATCGTGACGGTTGTCATCATCATTGCCTGCACGCTCCTGGCGTGCACGTCGAAGAACGGTGGCGGGACGGGGCCGACGCCGACCTCAGGTACGATAACCGTCAGTTTTCAACCGCCGGCAACATGCTTGAGCGCCGGTTCGCAATATGACCGTTGCGACCGAAGCAAGTTTCCGGTTACTATATCCTTCTGGAAAGAGGGATATCAGTTTTCCGGTACGCTCAATTCAAGCATGGCGGTTACTGTTGGAGAAGTTCCATCTGGAATATTATATATTATCCAGGTAGTTGATCCCTGGAAGTGTCAACCTATACAGATTTGTTCAGGAGTGGGCACTGGAGAAGGACTAACAGTGAACGGGACAAAGCTGAATGACCAAAATCCGTCGACGACGTTCGGCTTCATGAACCCGCCAACAGTAACCCGTTAGGGCGTGCACAGCACGCCCTTTTTGTTTACTTAATTTCGATTTATAATTATCACATGGGACAGTCAAAGCTATTGAGGAATAAAATAATATTTTTATCTGTTTTTTGTATTTTAGTTTTGTCTTTCTTTACTAATACAAATAGTGCTTATGCTCTTTCTACTGTTCCTCCAAATATAAACCCCCTTGATTATACATTTGATGATGGTAATAATCCGCAAGTTATGACCATAACTGGAAAAGTCAAAGGGGGATATAAAGAAGAATTTTGTACTGTTGAACAGGACTCCCAACAGATATTTGAATTTGCTCTTACCAGTTTAGGCTATGAAATTTTGGGGACATCTTTATCGGGTAACCCAATAATAACGGTTATTTCTCCTGAAGGTCAGGATGGACAATGCTTCGTTGTTGGAAATGGTGGTGAAATAGAATGGCAGTATAATATCGGACCGACGGATATAAATATATCGAGTTTAGCGGCTGGTGATTATATATTGAGGATTACGGCTGTAAATGAGAATAGTAGTTCAAGTCAAAAAAATGTAAGTTTTACCGTTAATCGACCTGCTCCGACTTGCACCGATCCCGGTGCGGCTAATTATGGCGGAGCTTTGCCGTGCACGTATACCGGCACGATTATGGTGACTTCGCGGGATCAGAACGGGAATCCGCTGGATACAAACTGGAACATAACAGGCCAGGAAAATATTAATGGCACCGGCGCAGACGTTCCTTATCCAAACAAGCCCACCGGTTCATATAACATTTCTCCTGCCGTTCTTTCGGGCTACACCGGCCCGACGATAACAAACGGCCAGATGCAGACTCTGACCGCGAACGGCACCATAACTTTTAATTTGGTATACACGATAAACGGGTACGGCAATTCCTGTAATTCGTC
Organism: Candidatus Yanofskybacteria bacterium RIFCSPLOWO2_02_FULL_44_18; assembly: GCA_001794755.1. Lineage (GTDB taxonomy): Bacteria > Patescibacteriota > Minisyncoccia > 2-02-FULL-40-12 > GWA2-44-9 > GWA2-44-10. The sequence goes on along the minus strand of MGKT01000006.1, from coordinate 218,124 downwards.
GCCCAATGTCTGCGGCCAGACGAACACGGGCACAATTGACGGCAACGGCAACTGCACCGCTTCGCCGCCTCCGGACAGCCAGTGTCCTGCGCCGACGGCGGATATTACGGCCGATAACGGCAGCGTGGCCCATAACGGCGAGACGACAATCAGATGGACATCCCAAAACACGTCAAGCTGTACGGTTACGAATAATCGAAATTCCACGACATGGTCGGGAACATCGGGCAATAATCTTTCAGGCAAGTTAAAATCCAATGAGTCGCCATACATATGGACCGCATCCTGCACCGGCACGAACGGCAGCCAAGTTTCCGATTCGGTGACGGTGACGGTAGGCGCGGAACCTACCCCTGTCAATGGTGTCTGTTCTTCGCCCCAGCTCCACTATAGCTGCTCCGCCGGCAACTTAGGCGATAACGCCGAGTACTCCGACTCCTATCAATGGTGGTGCAACGGTATCAACGGAGGCAGTAATGCCTTCTGTGTGGAGAATAAGTCCATGCCGCCGACAGTTGATATTTCCGCCGCCAGTACGAACATCCCATACAATACAAGCACGACGATTACGTGGACATCAGCGAATACTGCAAGCTGTACGGTAACGCCTAACAACTGGACGGGCACATCCGGCTCGCAAAACACGGGCAACCTGACGTCAAACAGGACGTACACCGCAACCTGCACCGGCGCGAACGGCAGCCAAGTTTCCGATTCGGTGACGGTGACGGTCAATATGCCAGCTGTGCCAACAGTGGGTTTAACATGCAACGGCAATTCCGGCTCCTGTTCCATCGCATATAATTCTTCGGCGAATCTGGCTTGGACGCCGTCAGGCAGTTACATCAGCTCCTGCACCGCGTCCGGAAATTGGTCGGGAAGCAAATCGACATCAGGCGGATCGGAATCAACCGGAAATCTGAGTTCAAGTAAAACATATTCCATCTATTGTTCGAATCCGGGCGGCGACGGGCCGACGACATCGGTAACGGTGAATGTCGGCGCGGGTCCAAGTATGAATTATCTGCGCTGTAACGGCGTTAATACGCCTGGCACTTGCAACATCAGCTATAACGGCACTGCCGCCATTACTTGGAGTTCTTCAAATACGACGATTTGTTCTCTGGTGGCCACGAACGCCGCTACGGGAGCCACGATTTCCGATGATGCCGTTTCTCCTTCGGGTTCAAGGAATGACGGCAGTATAACGGCGAACAGAAATTACAGCATCGAGTGCTGGGACGCCAATACCGGCGTTCACGCTCCGGCGCTGTCCCTGCCTCTCCGTGTTGTTGTAAACGGACCGAGCGTAGATATCAAAGCAAGACAACACGGCAGCGGCGGATATTCAAACGGCCCCATATCCGTGGCTTGGAATTCGACAGTGGATTTGGATTGGACTTCCTCGAGCGCGACTTCCTGTACCGCGTCAGGAGATTGGTCGGGTTCGCAATCGACAGGCGGCAACACTCAGACAAGTCCTCTTACGCAGGTTAAACAGTATTCTTACACGTTAACATGTACCGGCAACGGCTCGGCCATGGATACGGTTCTAGTCAATATTAATGGCCCGAATCCGGACGATCCCGGCGAAGTCAGTGTCCTTCACCCCACCGCCGCCGGCTTATCTGATTATTGCTACACGGGACCGGGTGCATATGTCTCATGGACATACAGCGATCCGTCCGGCAGTCCCCAATCGGCTTATGAAATCGAAATTGACGATTCCGGTTCATTCGGCAATCCGGAAGTGGATAGCGGTAAAGTCACGTCAACCGGCACCAGTTATTCATCCGGCGCTGGCTATCTGGCGTTTGGCACGACTTACAAGGCGAGAGTGAGAGTTTGGAACGGATATGACCAGGTTTCCGGCTGGGCGGTGTCGAGCTCGTTTAAGACGCCAAACTTCGCCTATCCGGATGTGGATTTCAGTTGGACTCCGGTTCCGCCCCAGGTAAAAAAGATAGCCCAATTCAACGACTTGACCGTATTCTATGACGGCAATCCCAATGGCTGGTTGTGGAGTTGGGTATTCGGCGACGGCGGCAATTCATCCAGCCAAAATCCGACCCACACATATTTGACTCCGGGAAGCTACCAAGTCACGCTGACCGCGACTGACAACGCGAATCAAGTATGCTCTGAGACAAAAATCGTAAACGTCCAAAGACAGATTCCTAAATGGCTCGAGATTGCGCCCAGGTGAAATTTCTAATATATTATGTCCATGCCGGAAGTTGTAGTCCTTAAGAAAAAGAGCTATTTGGCGATGATTGAAAACTCCTCGAAAGGGGAGAATTTAATGTTCCGCAACCTATACGCCGTGGTTGATGGAACGGAAAAAGATATTTTGAAAGACGGACGTTTGAGCTGTGCCGTTTTCGCGTCTGCCGTGCTATATGTTAATAAGCTGGTAAAAGACGTGCACGGAACGGTAAATGGCACTGAAAAAGATTTAATTGAAAGCGGTTGGATGGAAGCAAAAGAGATTAAGCCAGGAGCGGTTTTAATTTGGGAGGAGCAATTAGCCCCGGATGGAGTGCTGCGCAGGCATGTTGGATTTGCAATGGGAAATGATGAGGCGGTAAGCAACAGCTCGGAAAACGGCCGAGTGCCGAAGAAGCACCATATTACGTATGACAATACTCGCCAAATAGAAAAAATATTTTGGCATCCCTCCCTAAACTAGTCCGTAATATCTCATTTAGTTGAAATAAGGCGCAAAAGATGATAAAATTCACGGGATTTTAAAAATGGGCGCGTGGTGTAGCCTGGTCCAACACGGCTCCCTGTCACGGAGCAGATCGCCGGTTCAAATCCGGTCGCGCCCGCCAAAATGAAACCTTTGTCTTTAGACAAGTTAATTTCAAATCCAGTTGATGGGTTGAGTGTTTTAGCACCTTTGCTTATCGAGGATCGACAAATTAAGGAGACGGAAAATTTAGAGAATTTGTATAAGAATTTAATAAAGCATATTAGCAGTCAAAACGATCAGGAATTAAAATTTTTAGTAGCAAAAACGCAAAAAGATATTGGTTTTATTCTTAAATATAAATCGTATGGAATTAAAGCGTCAATTCCAATCGGGTTTTCTTTATTTTTTTTAGAACCTAGGGAAGGTTTTAGTTTCCAACGGCATCTTGATTTTAAAAAAGAGGCGTTTCATTTTCTTTCCTCGAATCCTGGTCACAGTTTTGCGTTTGTTTGTACTTATTCTGAATGGCAGAAAAAATATAAGGGTGAAATCAATTCTGATTTAGATATATTTAAGTTTATTCCAGAATCGGGGGATATTTTACAGATTGGAGAATCTGGAATTGTGCACACGGTTTTCGGCTGTGTTATGGAAGAGTATGCCAATATTTCCACCGATGTGGTAGACAGATTGCACGATCAAAACAAAGACCGGTCAGTGCCCGATCATTATAATCGGCAGTATTTTAATAAGCTTTTAAAAAAAGTAGTTTATCCCTTATCTAATAATTTGGTTTCCAGGCAAGGTGACTCATTTACCAGAGCAGTAATCAATTGGCAAAACCATGACGATATTTCCGAATTAAAAATTTTGCAAAGTAGTGATTTTGAGGCGAAAAGAATACTAATCCCAAACGGAAAATATTGGAATTTACACACTAATGATAACTATGTTTCCCTGTTCTTGACTAGTGGAAGTGCTAAATGTGAATACGAAGGTCGAAATATCAATTTGGGCGGTTATGAAATATTGTTTTGCTTGCCTTATTGTAATTGGACAATACAAAATACATCTGGGGATAATTTGGAGTTTTCAATGATAAAAATTAACAAGAGCGTTGCTTTAAGATGAGAGAAGAAGCGCCGAAAAATATTGGTGGATTTTCTGAAAAAGAAACAGAAAAGTTAAGCAATTTAGCCGACGACTACACTTTATTGAGCTTTTTGAAATTAAATCTGCCAGAAATTTATAAAATGATTTCTAATGATTGGCCTCAAAATAAAGAAAATTTTCAAAATCTTTGCAATGTCGTCGCCGGTGAATTAGATTCAAGATTAAAGTCAGCCGGTTTTAACTCGCAAATTCTTGAAGGTGATTTAGAAATTGCTCCGAAAGATTGGCTAGTTCATCGGATCAATATGATAAAATTAAAGACCAGCGTGGTAATAGTCGATCTTACATCTCAACAATTACCATGGTTTAAAAATAGAGAATGGCTACTAGAAATATTTCCAGATGAAATTAGTATGGTCGAGTTTTTAAGTAAAGAATATCATTGGTGGATAAAGGATGGACGAATCTTTTAACTTCATGAAAAATTTAGGTGGACGCTATTAACTTAAGACAGTACAAAAAGGGGCGCGAAAATGATGGAAATGGAGTATTGGATTTTGCAGATAGTTGCCAAACTCAACGGCTTCATATCCAGCGAGCCGAATCACACAAGACGCTTCGTGCCGAAAGTCAGGGAAGAGATCATAAAGACTGAAAAAAAAGAAAAGGATAAATCCGAAAAGCCCGCGACATAGCTGGCTTTTTTATTTTCGCATGATATATTTTATGAATGATTATTGAGGCCGATCTGACTTCTGAAAAGAAACTTCTCTCGGAATTGGCGAAAAAGGATGATCCGGAGTCAAAACGCATCAAGCGTTTTTTAGATATGCCTGATTTGTCGCGCGATTCGGAGAGTCCGATTCACGCGCTCATCCAAAGAATTTTAAACATACCCGAATTTAAAGATTTTGACTTAGTGAAATCGCCGGAAGTCGTGCCTTACGATGTTTCGTTCGATGTTTACGGCTTTCCGGCCGATCACCCGGCCCGCCGGCCTTCGGATACGTATTTTGTAGACGATAAAAATGTTTTGCGCACCCACACCACGGTGATGTGGTATTACTATTTGCGCGACCCGGAAATTAAAAAAAGGCTTGAAGCCGGGGAAACGCTTGGATTTTTCTCTCACGGCAAGGTTTACCGCAAAGACGAAATTGACCGCAGTCACATGAACGTCTTTCACCAAATTGACGGCGGTTTTGTGATACCCCGGGGAAAAAAAGAAATTCAGCTCGAAGATTTGAAGAATGTTCTGATTTTAATCGCCAAGGCGTGTTTTGGGGATGATGTGAAGTATAAATTCGAAGTGGACCATTTTCCTTACACGGATCCATCCTTGCAAATGGATGTTTGGGTCTCGGCGAGCAGAGCGAGCCCGGGGGAGGCAGGAGCGAGCAGCCGCGAAGCGGCGTCGCGAGCGAGGTCGGAAGGGGGCGGCGCCCCCTCCGAGTCAGGTAGGTGGGTGGAAGTTCTTGGCTGCGGCATCATGACTGATTTACTGATGAATAATCTCGGCCTTGATCCGAAAAAATGGAGCAATTGGGCCTTCGGTTTCGGCCTCGAGCGCTTAGCAATAATTAGCATGGACTTGCCCGATATTCGATTGTTGTGGTCGCAGGACCCCAGGGTAAAAAAGCAGTTAAAGCTCGGAAATAAATTCAAAGAAGTTTCAAAGTTTCCGCCTATCACAAGAGACGTTTCTTTTGTCGTGTCCAAGACCTTCACTCCCAACAATTATTTTGACCTCATTCGCGATATCGGCGGCGATTTGGTGGAACAAGTTGAATTGTTGGACAAATATGAAAACGAACAGAAGTTCGGAAAAGACAAAATGAGCTACACATATCGGATTATCTACCGCTCCAATGAGCGGACTTTGACGACAGGGGAAATAGATCCGATCCAAGTAAAAATCGTTGAAGAAACTCAAAAACAATTTAGGGCGGATATTAGGTAAAAAACTTATAAAAAATCGGCCATTTAGGCCGATTTTTTATACACAAAATCCATTGTAATTTGTATAGGAAAATGATACAATTTACTTACTACTCATATGCCAGATAATAACTCATATACCGCAAAAGATATTCAGGTTCTGGAGGGTCTGGAGCCGGTCCGGAAAAGGCCGGGGATGTATATCGGTTCTACCGGTCCGGACGGTCTTCATCATCTTGTCAAAGAGCTTTTTGATAATTCTTTAGACGAGGCTCTGGCTGGTTACGCGAAAAATATTGATGTCACTATCCTGCCGAATAACCAGGTCCGAGTCGGCGACGATGGTCGCGGCATTCCGACTGATCCTCATCCCAGGCTCAAAAAGTCCGCTCTCGAATTAGCGGCAACGACACTCCATGCCGGCGGAAAATTCGGGGGCGATTCATATAAAGTTTCCGGCGGCTTGCATGGCGTCGGCCTTTCTGTGGTAAACGCTCTTTCGACGTGGATGAAAATCGAAGTTCACCGCAAGCCGGATGTTTTTGTTCAAGAGTATAAGATTGGAAAACCGCTTGGTCCTGTAAAGAAAATCGGCAAGACAAACAAAACCGGAACGATTGTGACATTTGAACCCGATTCGTCGATTTTTGAAACGATCCAATTCGACAAGAACACATTGCTTAACCATTTCCGTCAGCAGGCATATCTAACAAAAGGTATTTCCGTAGCTATAACCGACCAAAGAGCGCCCTTGATTATCGGCGAGGGCAAAGAAAAAAAAGAATTTTTTGATGAATACAAGTTCTATTTCGAGGGCGGCATCGTTTCCTTTGTCAAATTCTTGAATCGCGGGGAGGAAACCAAGCACCAGAATATTTTCTACGTCGACAAGGAGCATGAGGGCATAGAAGTTGAAGTCGCTTTGCAGTATGTGGACGAACTCTCCACTCGGGAGATGGGTTTTGCTAATAATATTCACACGATCGAAGGTGGAACGCACATCACTGGTTTCCGCGCGGCAATTACCCGGCTTTTGAATGATTACGCCCGCAAGAACGGCTACCTGAAAGAAAAAGAAGACAATTTAACGGGCGAAGATATTCGCGAGGGTTTAACGGCCGTAATTCTGGTTAAAATTAAATCACAGAATTTGCAATTTGAAGGCCAGACCAAGGCCAAACTTGGAAATACCGAAGCCCGTACTGCCGTAGAAACGGTTGTTTCAACTGAATTTGCTGATTGGCTCGAAAGAAACCCAACTGACGCGAGACAAATGATTGAGAAGGTTATTCTCGCATCGAAGGCGCGCCTTGCGGCCAGGGCGGCCAGGGATACAGTCTTGCGAAAGGGTGCTCTTGAAGGCATGACTTTGCCCGGAAAGCTGGCCGATTGCTCCAGCCGCGATGCCTCAGAATCGGAATTATTCATAGTGGAAGGAGACAGTGCCGGCGGAAGTAGCAAAGGTGCGCGGGATAGAAGGACGCAAGCAATATTGCCTTTGCGGGGAAAAATATTGAATGTGGAGAAAGCCAGATTGGATAAAATGCTTACATCGCAGGAGATAAGGAATTTAATCATAGCTCTCGGAACGGCTATTGCCGAAGAATTTGACATCGAAAAACTGCGGTATCACAAAATTGTAATAATGACTGATGCCGATAGTGTCACGGGCGATACGCCCATGATGATTTTTGATAAGAAGAAAAATCTGTTGAGAAAAGTCAGAATCGGAGATTTCATTGAAAAGGAATGCGACAAGACCGAAAATTATCAGGTATTTGCCTGCGACCTAAAAAGAAAAAGTTTTACCTTGAGAAATATTGAAAAAACAATAAGGCATCCCCTGCGTAAAAAGTTATATGAAATTACAACCCGGTATGGCTACAAACTGAAGATTACTTCTGATCATGGCGTCTTCGTGGTTAGGGACAACGAGATTAATACACTGAAAACAAGTGAAATTAAAAAAGGAGACAAAATCATAACTCCCCGATATCTTCCCAGAATTGACAAGGAAATAACATTTAAAATTGCTGAAAAAATAAGAGAGTCTAAAGACGCGGAAAGAATACAGATTAAAGTCCCCATTGGACATTTTGATTCAAAAATACCTCTGAACGCCTGGATTGATTTATCTTCGGAGAGATGGTCCCAGCTCCAAGCGTTAAGACAGGCCACAGGAATATCGAGAGTTAAAATGGCCGGAATGATTGGACTTTATCCACCCGTTTTGCAGCAATGGGAAAGCAAAATTGATAATGTAATGCCCAAATTTGAGTATTTAAAAAAATACCTTGATAAAATAAAAGCCGATTCAAAAAATATTCTTAAACCGGCCCAAGTGTATATTCCGCTGTCATCCTGGAAAGGGGAGTTTCCTGATAATGCCGAGTATTATAAAAACAACCATACTAAAAAATTCATCCACAGTTTAAAGCTGGATGAGGATCTTGCATACTTGCTCGGCTGGTATGTCGGTGATGGTTGTTCCATGTTCTTCGGAAAAAATGCGCATCGTTTTTCCATTAGCTTTGGAAAAGAAAAAACAAAACACATTGACAGTCTGACCGGTATAATAAACCAGAAGTTTGATGTCCGTCCTTTTATTGAAACCAGGAAAGATTCGGGCCAGCTTGTTTTTCACTCACTTGAATTCATGGTCTTGCTTGATATCTTGGGGCTTTTGGGCAAAAAGTCATACGATAAGTTTATCCCCGACGAAATATTCAGCGCCAATAAAAAAGTTCAGGAAAGTTTCTTGAGGGGATATCTGGAAAGCGATGGATGCATCATTGTAAAGGAATATGAAAAATCGTCGACAATCCGGATAAGTTTTTCAACAGTATCCGAAGAATTAAATCAGGGACTGCTTTTGCTTATGCGCCAGTTGGGGGTATTTGCGTCCGTCACCAGCGGGACAAATAAAGACCATTATTTAAAAAACGGAATAAAGGTTTCCAGCCGAAGACTGGGATATATTGTTTCCGTTAACGGCATCGAGCAGCTGAAGCAGTTAAAAAATATTTGGTTCAATCACAAGAATGCGCCCAAACTTCAGAAGTATATAGATTCACATGACGGAACCAAAAATTCATATCCAAAGGAAAAATTCGGAGATTCCGTTTTGCTTCCGATTACCGATATTAAAGAAATAAAACCTAATGGCGCATATGTATATGATATTGCCGTTAAGGCCGATGAGAATTTTGTTGCCGGGCCGGGAAGCATATTGTGCCACAATACTGATGGATCGCACATTCGGACCCTATTATTAACTCTTTTCTACCGATATTTTCCTCAAATTGTGGAAAAAGGATATCTATACATTGCCCAGCCGCCTCTGTATCGAATTCAAAAAGGAAACAAAATTCAATATGCTTTCAATGACATAGAAAAAGAAAAATTCATAAAGGAAATTCAATCGGCCGCCGGAGCAGTACGAGCCAAGAAAGTAAAAGATGATTTGGAATGGGAGGTAACTCCCGTTTCCGATGACGGTGAGGCTGTGCCAGAAACGGCAACTGGGGAAGAAAAAATATCCGGCCTATCAATCCAGCGTTACAAAGGTTTGGGTGAAATGAATCCGGAACAGCTTTGGGAAACAACGCTTGATCCGGATAAAAGAGTTTTGCTGCAGGTTACGATTAAAGACGCCCAAGCGGCCGACAAGGTTTTTGACATTCTCATGGGGTCGGAAGTTCTGCCGAGGAAAAAATTCATACAAACACACGCCAAATCCGTGCAGAATCTTGATGTATAGACTTACTCGGCCTTGTTTTGACAAGAGTTCGGGCCAGTGGTAATATTAAAATGTTATCAAAAGGCCCCGACAGGGGTTTTAAAATAGAAAAGATGGCAAAATTTATAGATTTCCTAAAAGAAGTGAAAATAGAATTGGGAAAAGTCAGCTGGCCGTCTCGGAAGCAGACCACCACTTACACGCTGGTTGTAATCGGTTTGAGCCTCTTTTTGGCTGTTTTTCTGGGCGCTTTAGACCTCGGTTTTCAATCTATAATCAATAATTTAATTTCCAGATAAATGCCCAAGCAAGTTACAACAGGCGAGCGCCAATGGTATGCTATCCACACATACTCCGGATATGAAGACAGCGTGGCTCGCAATTTAAAGCAGCGCGTGGAATCTTTAGGCTTTGAGAACAAGATATTCGATGTTTTGGTTCCCAAGGAGAAAAAAATTAAGATTAAGGGCGGAAAAAGAGAAATCGTTGAGGAAAAATTGTATCACGGCTACGTCTTGGTTGAGATGGTCGTGGATGACAGCTCGTGGTATGTTGTCAGAAACACTCCCAATGTTACCGGTTTCATCGGCGCCGGCACCGTTCCGACGCCTCTTTCAAAGGAGGAAGTCGACAATCTCATGAAAGCCATGGGTGTGGAGGAACCTAAATACAAGATTGACGTCGCTGTCGGCGATAGGGTAAAAATTACCGACGGCCCGTTCAAAGACTTTGACGGCAAGATTTCAGAAATTGACATGGAAAAAGGCAGGGTAAAAGTCTTGGTGACGATATTCGGACGAGAAACTCCGGTTGAACTGGATTTCTTGCAGATTAAAAAGATTTAACATATGGCAAAGAAAATAAAGACAATCGTAAAATTGCAAGTCGAGGGAGGAAGAGCAACTCCGGCGCCTCCTGTGGGCACGGCTTTGGGGCCTCATGGCATAAATTTGCAGCAGTTCGTGTTGCAGTTCAATGAAGCTACGAAAGAAAAGCAGGGCGAGGTGACTCCAGTTGAAATTACGATCTATGAAGACCGGACATTCGACTTTAAGCTAAAAACTCCGCCGGCGGCGTATCTTTTGCGTGTGGCGGCAGGGATTGAAAAGGGCTCTGGCGTACCCAATAAAAATAAAGTTGGCTCGGTTACCAAAACTCAAATTAAAGAAATTGCCGAAAAGAAGATTGGCGATCTCAATGCCAACGATATCGACGCGGCCACGAAAATCATCGAAGGCACCGCGCGAAGTATGGGGATAGAAATAAAATAGCCCTGAATAAATCAGAGCAGAATAGTGAGGGGAGAAAGTAGGAAAAGTCCAATGAAGGCAAGAACAGTTCGGGCTTTTCTAGAAAGAGAATTTTTGCGGATAAAAGCAGGATAAATAGAAGTAGTTATAAAGAGCAATCCGATAGCTGGAGCAAATCCTGTAAAAAATGTTACTGCCGCAATCTGTTTCCAGATTTCCATATTCTCACCTCACTGAATCTATTCCTGACTATATTATATTGTGCCAATTTGTCAAGTATTGAAATAACGGCACAATATAGGCGAATTGAGGTGAAGTGAAACCGGAGTAATAAAAAGGAGGCAATTAACTTGCCTCCTTTTTAAATTCTGATAGAATCGCACAAGTTCTTTGAGAGGGAAATATGAAAATATACATCATGTGTTCGCTGACAAACGGACATGACAATGCGTTTCTGTGCAGGTTGGTAACAGAGCTTGAGTCTCGTGGCCATGTTGTGACCAATAGTCATGTCGCAGAAACGGATTATGCGTTTGCTTTTTGCCGCAATGCCAATATCGCCCTGAATCTTATCGACAGACCGGAATACGCCTATCTTGTGCGTGACAAAGATTATTATTGGCTTGATCAGTCAGAAGTCATCCTCGGCTGGTTTATTGAAGGCAGTGCCGGCGCTTGTATGGAATTTGAGCACGCGCGTCTCCTCCACGATTTACAGATTCATGGCTTGCTGCGTACGACATCATCATTTGCTAGACGAATCGCCATGTTTTTCTTAAACAATAATGGAAAAAGGTCTCACATTCTACATGCCATCCATCCCGGTGAATGGGATTTTATCAGTCATCATTTTGTCGACTTAAAAGAGGATGCACTTAAACTGGCTATTGGAATCATTGAGGAGCTAGAATCATGATAATAAATCCTTATCCCGGCACGTACTTCGCTTTTGAAGGCATTGACGGCTGTGGAAAAACGACGCTGGTTGACATGTTTCTGGCTTGGCTTGGAGGAATAAAGCATCTTTCTGTTCGCCGGACAAAAGAACCGGACAAAAACGGTCTCTTCGGTAGACGAATCTACGAAGACTTATCAAGACCAAACGGGTTGCACGTTACTAATCCCGCACTCTTCCAGGGTTGGTACGCTTGCGACAGTCTTATTAATATTCGGGATAATGTCATTCCGGTTATATCAAAGAAAAATGGCGCCGTAGTATCAGATCGATCGCGGTTGTCAATGATTTACGGAGCCAAAAACATTCAAGAGGTTTATGAACTGTTGAATGTGAACAATGGGATTCTGGGAGTTCACTTTATATGGCCGGATGCGATTTTTGTTCTTGATGTGAGCGTTGAAGTTGCTATTGACCGTCTGAAACGCAAGGGGCGAACGCTTGACGGCCACGAGAGCGAAGATAAGCTGAAAACAGCGAGAGAATTGTATAAATTAGTGGCCAATCCACCTGAAGACGAGTCGTCGATAAGAAATGATTTTCCAAATTGCCATTTAATTAATGCTGAACGGGAAATAGATATAACTCTTGATGACGTTCTTAAAATAGCGGTCAAAATTTTGAACCGCCGCGGCCAACTCACCACGCCGCCCGAGGCCTAATCGGCCTCTTTTAATTTTCTTGTTTTGTAGTCCTGTTTGTGTTAGTCTCAGCAAAGTTTTTTAAAAGGAGATGGCAATGATTGAAGAGCAACTTCCGGACAGGATATTTGAAAATCCGGGCGTTACACTGAGACCAATCAGTGAAGGCGCGGAGAAGTGGCTGTATCGGCCGATACAATGCTTGGATCACGGATTTGTGTATTTGGTTGATTATACGGGTACGGACCTGTCTGTAGTTGATGCCGCGCGCGTATCCTATGGTCAAGGTACAAAATCTGTAAATACGGCCGAGGGGCTGATTCGTTATCTGCGCCGACATGTCCATACCTCGCCGTCAGAAATGGTTGAGGTTAAGTTTCACTGCAAGATGCCCATAGTGGTGGCGCGGCAATGGGTTCGCCATCGCACCGCCAATATCAATGAGTATTCCGGGCGTTACTCGGAAATGCTCGATGAATTCTATTTGCCCGCGCTTGACGATATCAAGGCTCAAGCCAAAGACAATAAACAGGGACGCGGCGATGAATTGCCTCTCGACATAAGACAAGAAGTCAGGACTCGCTTTGCAGAGGGCTATCGGCGCCAGTATGAAGATTATAAATGGTTTCTTGATGTTGGGGTGGCAAAAGAGATTGCCAGATTAGGTTTGCCGGTCGCGAACTACACGCAGTGGTATTGGAAAATCGATCTCCACAATCTAATGCATTTCTTGCGCTTACGCCTGGATTCTCATGCCCAGTATGAAATCAGAGTTTACGGCGAAGCCATGGCGCGTATTATAAAAGACGCATTTCCACTATCGTTCGGAGCGTTCGAAGATTACCAACTCCACGCAATAAGTTTTTCAAGATTGGAATTGGATGTGCTTAATGCCAATCAATGGCCGATGTCTCGTATTAAAGCCGATCGTGTTGTCAGTGCAGGCATAGCTAATAAACGGGAACAGGCGGAATTTATTGCAAAATTACAGAAGTTGAATTTTGTCCTTTAAGCCCAATAGGGCTTTTTTTATTGGTAATATTTTGATAACTTAGACCTATGAGAAAAGCGGTAATTGGCCTCGAAATCCACGTTGAGCTGAAAACGAAAACTAAAATGTTTTGTGATTCGTTGAATGACCCCGATGAAAAACATTCGAATATCAACATATGCCCGATTTGCCTGGGCCATCCGGGAACTCTTCCGGTTATAAACAAAGAAGCTGTCAATAAAGTCATCATGACCGGCCTGGCTTTAAATTGCCATATTGCGGAAGACACATTTTTTGAGAGAAAACATTATTTCTACCCGGATCTGCCCAAGGGCTACCAGATTTCCCAATACCAGAAACCGCTTTGCGAAAATGGGCATCTTGATATTGAGAATAAGAAAATAAGAATAACGCGAATTCATCTTGAAGAAGACGCCGGACGGCTTTATCATCCTGCCGGCGCCGACTATTCTCTCGTTGATTACAATCGGGCCGGAGTGCCACTGATGGAACTTGTTACCGAGCCGGATTTTGAGAACGGGGCAGAAGTCAGGCAATTCGCCGAGGAGTTGCAGTTAATTATGAGATATTTAGGTGTTTCTGACGCTGATATGGAAAAAGGCCAAATGCGCATTGAGGTGAACATATCACTGACTAAACCAAACGGGGAATGGGGGACGAAAGTAGAAATAAAAAATTTAAATTCAATTAAAGCCGCCGCCAATTCCGTAGACTATGAGGTTACCCGCCAGACGGAGCTGTTGGAAAAAGGCGAAGAAATCAAACAGGAAACGAGGGGCTGGGATGACACTAAAGGGATTACTATCAGCCAAAGATCAAAAGAAGAAGCCCAGGATTACAGGTATTTCCCCGAGCCAGATTTACCGCCGCTCCATTATGATAGTGATGAGGTGGAAGCTATTAAATCTCGAATTCCGGAGCTGCCGGATCAGCGAAGGCGGCGGTTTTCCAACCAGTATACTTTGCCCGTGTCCGATGTCGAAATTTTTACTACCGACAAAGAACTTGGGAATTATTTCGAAGATGTGGCCTCGGAGATTTTAACCTTTGATAAATTAAAGCATTTAAAAATGCCGCCAATCGGGGAGCAGCCCAAGCTTTTTAAATTGGCATCCAATTATCTGATAACGGAATTAAGCCGGATGGCCGCGGCTGTTTTTGCCGGTCCCAAAGACACGAAAATTACACCGGAAATGTTCGCCGATCTTGTAGTCAGAGTGTTTCACAAAGAAATATCATCCAGCGCCGCCCAAACCGTCCTTAAAGAAATGTTCGAAACGGGCAAATCTCCGGAAAACATCATCAAGGATAAAGATTTAGCGCAAATATCAGATACGGTGGAACTAGAATCCGTTGTCGAAAAAGTGATTGCCGATAATCCCAAAGCCGTCGTTGATTTTAAATCCGGCAAAACAGCGTCCCTTAAATTTTTAGTCGGAATGGCCATGCGCGAGAGTAGGGGTCGAGCCAATCCGCAAATTTTGGAGGAATTAATTAAGAGTATAATAAAATAACATGTTCAAAAAATTTTTTGCGAGCTTGATTAGATTCAACAGGCAGCGTGAACAATTGTCCAAAGAGATGACCAGCCGGGTCAGAGGAATTGAAGAGCAAGCCATCAACCTTGCGAGGGAGAAAGAATTTATGGAACGTCTTCAAAAAAAAGCTGATCATAAGGAAGAGCGGGATGATAAGAAGAGTGAAGCCGCATAGAAAACAATTTTCTTCTTGAAATTATTTTTACAGGTGGTAGTATGGGTCAGATCTTTGTGGAGACAACAATGCCAGCTCATGTTTCCCCAATTTCAAAAAGAAGTAAATCTCGGGAGGAACTAAAAGTGAAAAGGACTATTTATTTAGATGAATTTCTTGATTGGGAAGTCGGCGCGTTAGTTGGTCCTTACGGAGGTAACCGATCTGAAGTTGTCAGATTTATTCTTTCTCGATGGATAAATTCACATTCAGTTGAAATATCTGGCACGACTGAGAATTATAAGAAATTCCAGCAACAATGCTCCCTTGCCGTTAAAAAATTAAAGATTTCTGAATAAAAATCTAATAGCTAAACCTGGGTTTTTGATCCAGGTTATTTTTTTATTTCTCTTGAACCAGGTCATCTGACGTTTGGCGTAGTTTATTATCTCCCGTAACAACATCTCTTCCATTTCCTTCCGGTCAATTCTCTTTTGAAGATATCTGCTAACCCAGCGGTATTCTAATCCCAATTCTTCTAATCGTTTCCAAGTTAAGCCCTTGGTATGCAATTTTTCAACCTCTTTTATCATTCCTTTTCTTAATCTTTCTTTGAGCCGCTTTTTAATTATTTGTTTTAAATTTACAGGATTTAAACCTAACCATAGAACATTGTACTTAGGCTTTTGTTGATGATATTTTGTGTCCAAAAGTGGAACTTTCTCAACGGCAGCCAATATTTCCAATGCCCTAATCAATCGGCGCTTGTTTTTCGATTCTATGGTTTGGGCTCTTTTGGCATCAAGTTTTCTCAATCTGGCAAAAAGTTCTTCGACTGACATTTTTTCCAATTGAGCTCGTAATTTTTTGTTAGGCGGCACATCGGGAAAATTTAGGTCATAAACTAACGCGTCAATATATAGTCCGGTGCCCCCGACTACAATCGGCAGCCTCCCGCGCTTCGAGATATCGTTGATTTCTTTTTCAGCGAGTTTCTTGAAATCATTAACCGTGAATTGTTTATTGGGATTGGCGACGTCAATTAAATGATGGGAAACCGTTTTTTGTTCTTTTTTTGTAACTTTGCCCGTCCCAATATCCATGCCGCGATAAACCTGCCGTGAGTCCGCGGAGATAATTTCTCCCTCAAGCCGTTTTGCTAATCTTATAGACAGATCAGATTTTCCGCTCGCTGTCGGTCCGACAATTACGATTATTTTTTGTTTCATAAAAAAAGAGGCTTATGCCTCATGTTGTTGGCCAATTGGGACAGGTGTCTTTTATGTGTAACGCAGTATCATAGCCGACGTGAAACCAGAATTTGGAAAAACATTTAGGGCATTGATTAATGATAATAAATAAAGAACCGTCATCGATATCTAGACCTATGCCTACAAAACCAACCACATATTTGCCGTCAGGATCCATTATGTGATTAGAGAATTTCCCGCAGTCACGACAAGTATAGTTTTTTGAGTGTTCGGCTGTCGATATGTCTACACCCCAAGTTTTTAATGTCTCAATCATTAGCCCTCCAAAAAACTATGGGATATGATACGTCTTGTCGCGTATTTGGTCAAGAATATTTTAAGTTAACCCTTTTGATTTGGGATATTTTCGGGTATAATACAGACCGTCTTTTCTAGGGGGATCTTTGAAAAAATGGAGTGACACCTGGCCTTTCCTGGGGGCACTGGCTCTGCTTACGATAGCCAATGGCGATTGGGTGCTTATGCCTTTCGTTATGTATCATGTGAAATTATTTTGGGTGCAATTTGCCATTTTGGTCGTTCTTCTTAACGTAGAGCTCTTCGCCTGGTATAAATTCTGGCGCTGGTTTTTTCTGACATTTCTCCCTGAAAGAAAAAAAATCAGAGACACTATCGACTTCACAAAAGAAGTCGCCGGTGAATTGAAAGCCCAAGGCACTGCTGATAAAATTATCAGATTTTTTGAAACAACATTCGAATGGGTAGTTCATCCCAATCGCTGGCTTTTCAGAACCATAAAAGCCGGCGGCCATGCGGGGATGTTTTTTTTGGGCTGGGAACCGTTTATGTCTGGCGGAAGATTGGCAGGCACAATCGTATGCGCTACCGCTAATTTTAAAACGGGACTTTACTCATTGGTTGCTGGTAACTGCGTCCACATCCTGATTGCTATGGGGTCCTGGAATGTCGTCTTCTATCTCTGGGAAAAGTATAGGGATTTTTTCTTTATTTTACTGGCTATCTCTGTGTTGTACTTTGTACTCGGCAAAACGCGGGGGCGGTTAAAAATTCTAACCGCCAAAAAGACTCCCTAGAGAGTCTTTTTTAGTATTTCTTCTTTGAGTTGGATGATTAATTTTTCCAGCTCCATTTGGCCGATGTCACCTTTGCCGCGCTGACGGACGGCAACAGCATTGGCGGCTATTTCTTTTTCCCCGACGATTAAAAGATATGGCACTTTTTGCATTTCCGCCTCACGGATTCTTTTGCCCAGAGTTTCACTGGCTTCAGACATCTCTGCTCTCATTCCTGATTCCTTGAACTGGTTGAATACAGATTTGGCGTATTCAGAGAATTTTTCACTGACCGGAATGATAATCACTTGCACCGGCGCCAGCCAGAGAGGGAACGCGCCGGCATAATGCTCGATTAAAACGCCCAGAAATCTTTCAAATGAACCAAAGATTGCCCGGTGAATCATAACCGGTCTTTGGGCCACCCCGTTTTCATCAATGTATTCCAGTTTAAATCTTTCCGGCATCTGGAAATCAAGCTGGATTGTGGCGAGCTGGTGCTCGCGGCCGATGGCATCTTTGGCATGAATATCAATTTTCGGTCCGTAGAAAGCGCCATCTTTGGGCTTAGTCTGATAATCCAGTTTTAATTTTTTTAATATGCTCTCGAGCGCCTCTTCGGCTTTTTTCCAAAGCCGGGGATCGCCCATGGCCTTGTCGGGCCTGGTGGCAAACCTGAAACTGATTGGCAAACCGAAAATTGTGTAAAGTTCTTGTGTGTATTTCAAAAGATCGCTGACCTCGTCTTCGATTTGATCTGGCCGGCAGAAAACGTGGGCATCATCTTGGACAAATTGGCGGACTCGGAAAAGACCGCCCAACACGCCGCGCAATTCATTGCGGTGCAATTTGCCTGTCGGTTCGGCCAGGCGAATCGGCAGGTCGCGATAAGAACGCAACCTTGAAGAATATATCAATGTGCCTTCGGGACAATTCATAGGCTTCAAGACATAAGTTTCCTTATCAATGTCAAACCAAAATCCGTTATCATGATAGTGTTCCCAGTGGCCGGATGTTTCGTATAATTCCTTTTTGACCATAACCGGTGTCGAGACTTCGCCGTAGCCGTAGCGATCATTCATCGAGCGGATGAATTTTTCCATTTCTTTCCAAATAATCATTCCCTTGGGATGCCAGAAAATTGTGCCGGGGGATACCTCGTGCTGGGAAAATAGATCAAGCTGTTGGGCGAGGACGCGATGGTCTCTTTTTTTGGCCTCTTCGAGCATGGCCAGATAGTTATCGAGTTCTTCTTTGGTGGCGAAAGCATAGCCATAAACGCGCGTGAGTTGGGGATTCTTTTCATTGCCCTGCCAATATGCGCCGGCGACGCGCGATAATTTGAACCCATCTTTTGGCAAATCGCCCGTGTTTTCGACATGTGGGCCCTTACAGAGATCGGTGAACCCGCCCGCGGCTGGTCCAATGTGGTAAAAAGATATTTCACCGCTTTTTTGCTTCTCAATATCCGCTTCCTCAATCGCCATTCTCTCGCCGGATTTAATTTGTTCCAAGAGCTGCAATTTATATTTCTGGCCCTGCACCGAAGCGTCCTTAATCGCCTGGTCAATCGGAATATGCAAATGTTCAACCGGAATCTTTTCGGCGATTATCTTTCTCATCTTTTTTTCTATCTCGTTAAAATCTTCCTGCGAGAATTTATGCTCCGAGTCAAAATCGTAATAGAAGCCGTCTTCTATAACGGGGCCGATTCCAAATTTAACATCGGGATATAGCTGTTTCACGGCATAAGCCATGACATGAGCCAGGGTGTGCCTTATTGTTTCAATCGGATATTTCATTCTTTTTGAAGATACCAAAGTTTGCTTTAAATGAAAACTCCTGCTCTACAGTCGATATAGAGAGCAGGAGTTTCTAAAATGCCAAACAACATCCTCTCTCTAGGGCAGTCTAGTTCGAGACGTTGTTCGGCTTGGAATCATGAAACAATGATAGCAGATATTATTTAATCAAGGAAGGGGGCTGTGGAAATCTAGACGCATTCAAAAAGAAGAGTTTAACTTAAAGCGGCGATTGTCTGGACATCATCGCATAAAATTTTCAGCGTGCCGTCCCTGTCATTGACTTTGCCGGTGGCAACAATGACACTGTTTTCTTTCCAGGCATCGGGATATTTTTCAAGCAACCCCGGAAAAACAACCAATTCGATTTTTGAAGAAACATCTTCCAGCCATGAAAAAACCATAGGCTTGCCTGTTTTTGTAAATATTTTTTGCGTCTTCGTCACTATACCGGCGACTTTTATGAGACTGCCGTTGCCGTGTATTTCTTTAATCGGCACTACGCGGTGTCGGGAAATTTGTTCCTGGTAATCGGCCAGGGGGTGATCGGAAACGAACAATCCCAGCAGTTCTTTTTCCCACATAAGTTTCTCCCAGCGCTTTGCCGGATTGGCCGCTATTAGGCGCAGGGAAGGCATTACAATCTGGCTGTTTCCAAAAAGACTCGTTTGTCCCCCTAAAGCATTTTTTTGTTTTTCCCGGGCGTGATTTAAAAGGAGATCCACATTGGCCAGAAGAGATCCTCTTTCTCCAAACTGATCCATGGCGCCGCAGCGTATAAGGCTCTCGAGAGATTTTTTGTTGATGTCCTTGCTTTGAATTCTGGTGACAAAATCTTCTATGGTGACAAACGGGCCGTTTTTTTCTCTCTCGGCGATAATGGCATTGGCCGGACTTTCGCCCAGATTTTTAATTGTCAGCAGGCCGAATCTTATTTTGTCCTCGATAATGGTGAAATCTTTATAAGAAGAATTGACATCTGGCGGCAAAACCGGAATTCCCATTCTTTTACATTCGGTTATAATCTCGGCTATTTTTTCCACATCACCGGCTTCGGCAGTTAAAATGGCGCACATGTATTCGACGGGATGGTTCGCCTTCATGTAGGCGGTTTGATAGGCGACGCGCCCGTAACAGGCGGCATGAGAATTGTGAACAATAAAATCATTGGCCACAAAATTATGCTCTCCTTCTATTTCAAGATCATATGTTTTTTCATACCCGACATATTTTATCTCTTTAACTTCATCCCAATATATATCGGTGTTTGATAATATTGATATCTCCTGACTATGTAGAATATCTGCCATATTTTGGATAGTTTCTCTTAAATATCCTATTTTTCTTTTGTCTTTAAGCAGCAGTCGTTCTGACACTCCGGACATGGCGGCGAAAGAAGCATAGCTGTAACCTTGAGCGATAATAGTCTTTCTGATAATGTCCCTTATCAAATCAACAGGGATAATATCAGCGCTACCTCGCGCGGCCCATTTTTTCAGAGAGCCGTTGATTATTGGATGTTTTTTAAGAACATCATTAGAACATTCTTTTTTTTGTCCAATAAAATAAGGCGAGAAGTTTTTTATAAATTTTTCTATGTTGTCCCAGCGGCTTACATAAAGACCGAATCCTTTTTTAATTGTGCCGCGGTATTTAACTGATTTTTTATGGACAGTGCTTAAAATTCCAAATCTTAACAAAAGATGTTGTAGCTGATAAATCAGTTTTTCAGAGGAAGTTGCATAAAAAATTTGGGGCCAATTTTCTTTTAAAGTAATACTACCGTCTCCTTGGAACATTTTTCCAATAAGAATGGCCAATTTTTCTTTCGGCAAATTAAACACAAAATCAGGCATGAATTTATCTGTCGCCTTTTTATGTTTTAATCCGAGTGTTTCTATGAACTCAACCAATTCCGAAGGCCGACTTATATTCACTCTTTTGGAATATACAGAAGTTGCAGCTTTGCTTGTATTTAGAACGGCAGTCGTGTTATTGAACTTCTTAAGACTATCCGAATAATCGTTTATCTCATCGTGTTGGGTTGAATAAAAATAAACTCCAGACGGATGACACAAATTTCCTTCTGCCAAGAGATAACCCAAAACAACTAATTTAAAATCTGGGACGGCAGTCGTGATTTTGGCGGTCTCTATTAATCTTGGTACGGCGATTTTGCTGCCGATAGAAATCTTGTCTAGGCGACACCAGCCGTTAGCGCACAAAAATGGATGATTATTAGTAGCTTTAATAAACCGTCCACTTCTTGTTTTAAGTTCAAAAACTTTTTTTGTTCCGTTTTCGAAAACATTCAATACTTTGGAGGGCTTAAGCTTCATATTATCAGCAAGGGACAACACTCTTTTTATTTTTTTGTTATTGTTATATAAATCTTTAATTTTAATCAGATTACCTGTGTCATAATCGTACACTAGGGCATCGCCGCTTAAACATTTATTAAACCCGTAGCCCTGAAAAGGCTCGAACAGGTCCCATATTTTCTCGGCTTCTTCTTTTGTCATGCCGCTGTGTTTCTGACACCCAGCCACGAATATTTCGTGCTGCTTCGCCATTTCCGCCGGAATTTTCTTTCCCACTGCTTTTCTGAATTTATCCACCGTTTCCCAGTTATATCCCGCCAATTCCATGGCCGTAAAAAGAAGGTCATCCTGATAGACTAGAATGCCATAAGACCTCTTCAAAAAATTCTCCGCCTTGGGATGAAAATATGAAATTGTTTTTTTCCCATGCTTTCGGGCAATATATTCCGGTATATTATTCATCGGCCCCGGACGATACAGAGCGACCATGGCGTTGATATCATCAACCGATGTCGGCTTCAAATCGACAAGATGTTTGGTCATGCCCGAGCCGTTTAACTGGAACAGGCCTTCAGTTTCTCCGCGGGCGAGCATGGCGAATGTTTTCTTGTCGTCGAACGGGATATTTTCAATATCAATATTTATACCTCTTAGTTTTTTGACTAATCTGACAGCGTCTTCCAAAATTGCCAGATTTCTTATGCCCAGAAAATCAAGCTTTGTTAGCCCGATTCCGTCTTCGCCGACCGTGTACATGTCATATTGGGTTATCAGCTTGTCTCCCGATTTGGGATCATATTGTATCGGTACGTATTCAATGAGAGGTTTGGGAGAAATAACGACGCCGGCGGCGTGGACTGATACGTGACGGACAGTTCCTTCGAGCTTTCTGGCAATGTCCAACACCTCTTTGGCTTCGTTATTCTCTTCGCATATCTTCTTTAATTCCGGCTCCATTTCCATGGCGTGTTCAATCGTCATTGGAAATCCTTGGGAGCCCATAGGTATTAATTTGGCGATGCGGTCGCCGAATTCATAAGGTTTGCCTAACGCGCGGGCGACGTCCCTGACGGCGCCTCGGGCCATCATGGTTCCGAATGTTCCGATTTGGGCCACCTTGTCGGCACCGTATTTTTGTTTGGCGTATTCGATTACTTCTTCTCTCCTGTCATCGGCGAAATCCATATCGATATCTGGCGCGGAAGGACGGAATGGATTTAGGAAGCGTTCAAAAGGCAACTGAAATTCAATCGGATTGACGTTTGTGATGCCGGAAAGATAGGCGACAAGAGAGCCGGCTGCGGAACCCCGAACAGTGGTGTATATGCCTTTTTCTCTCGCGAATCTTAAAAGATCGGCAACTACCAGAAAATACGGAGAATAGTTTTTCTGTGTTATTATCTGAAGTTCGAAATTTCTCCTCTGTTCTATTTCTAAATTTTCACCGAGGTTTTTCTCGATGACGCCTTTTTTAGTCAATTCATCGAGCATTTGATCGGCCGTTTTCCCCTCTTCCAGAGGAAAATTCGGAAAAACAAATTTTCCCAATGTTATGTCGACATCGCATCTTTCGGCTATCTTTTCGGTATTTTCAACTGCTTCGGGTATGTCTTTAAACCATTCCAAAGCCTCATCCGTAGAAATTAAATGGTATTTTCCGGTGCCGGAAAATATATTCATGTCTTCGACATCGGTGGCGGTGGCGATGGCCACAAGTGTTTTATGGGCAAAAGCGTCATCGGGCCTTAAGTAGTGGGAATCTTGAGTTGCGACTAGGGGAATATTTAATTTTTTTGAAAAATCGATTATCGCCTTTCTCCAGTCCCAGAATCCTTCGACATCAGGATGATGCATTATTTCCAGAAAGTAGTTTTCGGCTCCGAATATCTCTTGGTATTCGAGAATCAATTTCTCTGCTTTTTCTAGTTGCTTCGATTGGATAAGGCGGGCCAATTCGCCGGCCGGGCAGCCGGAAAGGCATATTAAACCTTCGGAGCTTTCTTTAAGAAGCTGCTTGTCCACGCGCGGCCGATAATAGTAGCCCTCAAGGTGCGCCGCCGTCGTGAGTTTAATCAGATTTTGATAGCCGACATTGTTATATGCCAAAAGAGTAAGATGATAGCGCTTGTTGTCTACGTTCGCTTCCTTATTGAATCTCGTCCGATTGGCCACGTATGCCTCAACTCCGATTATGGGTTTGATGTTATTTTTTTTGCACGCGCTGTAAAATTCAATCGTGCCGTACATGGCGCCATGATCCGTCAAAGCTATTGCCGGCATGCCCATTTCTTTGGCCAATTTGACCATGTCGTCTATTTTCGACATGCCATCTAGAAGGGAATAATGGGAATGCGTATGGAGGTGGACGAATTTCATCGGCTCCATTTTACCATTCCGCCCCGGTCAGGCAACGTGGACAACTTCTAATTGAATGTTGATTCATACGACAGCTTGAATATTCATAAATAATGTGATAAGATATAAAAACTTATATGGCCGTACCACGTCACCACATGGCTAAAGGCAAGCAGAAGAGGCGACGCAGTCACCTTGCTTTAAAGCCGAAAAAATTATCTGCTTGTCCTCAATGCAAAAGAAATATTTTGCCGCATATGATGTGCAAATTTTGTGGTTATTACAAAGGCCGTGAAATTGTTAACGTTTTGGCTAAAGAACTGAAGAAAAAAGAAAAACGTCAGCATTCGGCAGCTCATTAATGGCATCTCGACACTTATCAAGAAGCGTAGCTATGCAATCCCTCTACGAGTGGGATTTTAGGGGGCGCAAAAATGACGAGTTGATTGGCATAGTCGACCGCAACGTTGCCGAATACGCTTCCGGGCTGGAAGATACGTCTTTCATATACATGCTGGTAAAAGGCATAATCGAAAATATTGATTCACTGGATAAGATTATAGAAAAAGCGGCGCCTCAATGGCCGCTGGAACAAATTGCCATCGTGGACAGGAATGTCTTGAGGCTGGGCCTGTACGAGCTGCTGCACGGCAACAGGGATGAGGTGCCGCCCAAAGTGGCGATAAACGAAGCGATTGAACTGGCCAAGTCTTTCGGCGGAGAATCGTCGGGTAAATTCGTGAACGGCGTTCTGGGCACGGTATATCGTGAAATCGGAGAACCGGGCAAGGAACAGACGTCAAAAAAGAAAGAAGAAATTAAATCAGCTGAAAGTTCAGCTTAGCCATTCATCGGACACGTGTCCGCTGAATGTCTAATCTTCACCTTCAGCATATGTAATGGACATTTCTCCATTGGAGCAAAAAATCGGTTATTCTTTTTCAAACAAAGACCATCTCCTGACCGCGCTCACTCATCGATCCTATCTCAATGAAAATCCGAAATGGCCCCTGGATCATAATGAAAGGCTGGAATTTTTGGGCGATGCCGTTTTGGAATTAGTGGTAACTGAATTCTTATTCAACAATTACCCCAATCCCGAAGGAGAACTTACGAATTGGCGGGCGGCTCTGGTGAATGCCGTAATACTTTCGAAGATTTCCAATGAGTTTGATTTGAATGAATATGTCCTGCTCTCCCGAGGTGAGGCCAAAGATACAGGCCGGGCCCGGCAATACATATTGGCCAACGCGTTTGAATCGCTGATTGGAGCCATATATCTTGATAGCGGATACGAACCGTGCAAGGAATTCATCGCCCGTTTCGTGCTGAAAGAATTGCCGGAGATTATCTCCCAAAAACTTTATCGCGACGCCAAGAGTCTTTTTCAGGAAAAAGCCCAGGAAAAAGTCGGTATCACGCCGACGTACGAGGTAGTTGACGAATGGGGCCCGGACCATGCTAGAAATTTCAAGGTCGGTGTGTTTCTCGAAAAAGAATTGATTGCCGAGGGCGAAGGACCGTCAAAACAAGAAGCCCAGCAAAAAGCCGCCGACGAAGGATTAAAAAAGAAAAACTGGTAAACGCAAAGCCCGCGGACTTTGCGCGGGCTTTAGGTGAGGTCTTCGGGGATAGCTAAGGTTCGTGTCCCAGCCAATTCCTTGATGACCATTTTCCGGCCTCTGATTTGACGGATCAACTCCAAACGAGACTCTCTGCGAGTCTTGGCGGCGATCTTGAGTTCTGCGACCGACGTGAGGAGAAGTTCGTCTTTGATTTTTTTCTCGACCATAACCGGAAAATCAAAGAGCTTATAGAGAATACAACAATGCCAGTGATGTTCCTCTACGTCCCGGCGTCGCCTTCTGTTTAAACCTATAGTTTCTGATGTAACGAGCGTTCGCGTGTATTTCAGAAGAAGATTTTGCCTTTGGACGAATTTTTCAACTCGCATTGTGTGCCTCTCAAATCATATAATTTTAACGGCGGATTTAAAAGTTGATATCTTTTTAAATGCTAAAATTTGCATAAAATTGCCGTATTTGTTATTATTTCAAGGCTTTATGTTAAATATACGACTCCAAAGAACCGGAAAGCGCGGCCAAGCCCACTTTCGTATAATCATCGCCGAACATACCAAGAAACCGAAAGGCGAGGTCCTTGAGCTTTTAGGTTACTATAATCCGCACGAAAACAAGCTGGAGGCTAAGCTTGATCGGATTGAATACTGGATATCAAAAGGCGCGGGTATTTCGCCGACGGTCAATAATCTGTTAGTTAACTATAAAATATGGGATAGGCCCAAGATGCAGACATGGAAGCCGAAAAAGAAGGAAAAAACATCGCCGCAGAATGCGCCGGTAAAAACTGAAAAAGCGGCCGATGCAGTACCTGAAAAACCTGCCGAAAACTCCACGGTAAGCCAGGCCACAGTCGAGCCATCACCGGAGATACAGCTTGAAACTCAACCCGAAGCTTCAAAAGAACAACCAAACCCGACCCAATAACAAATCCCTCGTGTGAGGGATTTGTCCTTTATATGAATACATAATTTTTTCTTTTCCAATTTTTTGACAGTCGTAATACTTTTTCTGCCGTTCTCCTTTTTCTCATTAGTGTAGGAATTTTGATAGAGTAGTAGAGCCATTTCAAAAGTGATATTGATTCGTGACGAGCAATTTTGATCTGCCAAATAATGGCCCTGTTTTTTATTTTTGACTCGCGTCTGATCAAGGCTCCTGATACTCCAGTAATTTTAATAATTTTATTTCTGAGCCAAAGAATGTGTCGTTCGCTCGCAGAAATGAAGTATGTGTACGTTCTTAAATTATCGTAATGTCTTTTCTTGTACAAACCATATTTATCCCTATAGAGAATAATAGACCCATCGCCGTCTAAGTGTCCACGCAGAAAATCTCTGAAATATTTGTCTGGAATATTAATCTCACCAATAGTTAGACTTTTTGCGGGATGAATTCCGATTGTTCTCAACCATTTATAGAATTGGACATTTCCAAATTGAACATAGTAACAATTTAGAATCCCGTCTTTGCATGTTTTATTCTTAAGATTCAGACATTTTTTAAAGGTTTGTACCAGCTGTCTGTCCGCAGATTTAAAAGTCATGTGCCGACCATCCGGGGACAGATTTCCATCCGTTGCAATGAGGCCTGTTGCGTAGGCCAAGTCTGGAGTCCAAGGAAAAGTTATGTCAGGTAATTTTTGTCTAGACATGATGTGTGGCTTCTCAAAAAACCGTTTAGTTCGTTTGTGGTGCCGCTGGTGGGAGTCGAACCCACATGGCCGTGAGGCCACACGATTTTGAGTCGTGCGTGTAAAACCAATTCCACCACAGCGGCAGATATTGAACAATTCTATCATTTTTATACCCCATTTTCAATTGCAAAATACAAGGCAGGTGATATGATGAATTTGAAAAATGTTTTGATCTCATGGCTCGAATAATCGCAATGTGCAACGCCAAGGGCGGGGTCGGAAAAACAACCTCGGCTACCAGCCTGAGCGCCTTTATGGCCGCAATGGGAAAATACGTGCTTCTTGTCGATTTGGATCCCCAAGCCAACGCCACGACCGGAGCGGGGATAAAACTGGATCCCGATCACCCGTCTCTTTACCACGCGATGATAAACGATCATAACCCCGAGCTGCTTTTAAAAAGAACATCGGTATTTGGGTTTGACGTTTTGCCCGCCTCGCAGGCTTTGGCCGGAGCGAATGTGGAACTGGTGGAGATGGATTACCGCGAAACAAGACTGAAGAAAGTTCTGAATTCAATTCGCACCAATTATGATTATATTTTAATCGATTGTCCGCCGTCATTGGGATTGCTGACCGTAAACGGATTGGCGGCGGCGGAAGAAGTGATTATTCCCGTCCAATGCGAATATTATGCCTTGGAAGGCCTGGGCCAACTGATGAAAACAATCGAACTTGTGCGCAGCGGCCTGAATCCGGATTTGCAAATCATGGGGGTATTACTTACAATGTATGATAAGAGAAATCATTTGGCTAGACAGGTCGTAAACGAGGTTTCTAAAAATTTCCCGGGCCGGGTTTTTGAAGCAATAATTCCGCGAACGATATCTTTGGCCGAAGCGCCAAGCTACGGCAAAACGATATTGCAATTCGATCCCGACTCAAAAGCGGCCAAGGCGTACAAACAGCTGGCCGAGGAAATAATCAAGCTTACCAAATAGCATCCCTTATGAAGAAATTATTCGGACTCGGAAAAGGATTGGGGTCTTTAATCCCAGCAGGCGATGGAAACTCTCCTCGAAATCAAAAAGAGAATGTTTTTTACGTGGAGGTAAATAAAATCAAGCCCAACCCCAATCAGCCCAGAAGGGATTTTGACGAAGAAAGCATCGCCGATTTGGCAAGATCAGTCCGCCGATACGGCATCCTTCAGCCCCTTCTTGTTGCCAAGATAGAGGATAATTCTCCAAGGGGTCTTGATGTCTCATACATATTGCTTGCCGGAGAAAGAAGACTAAGAGCGGCTCAAAAAGCCGGTTTGCCCCATGTGCCGGTGATTATACGAGACGATTTTAACGAAGATAAAACGAGACTTGAGGTAGCCCTGACCGAAAATATCCAAAGAGAAGACTTAAATGCGATAGAACAGGCCGAGGCTTATCTGAAATTGCAAAAAGAGTATGGCTTGACCCAGCAAGAAATCGGAGAAAAAGTTTCCAAGTCGCGGGTAGCGGTGGCAAACATCATCCGCCTCCTTTCATTGCCTGAAGACATGAAGCAAGCGGTGAAAGACGGGAAAATCGGTTATTCTTCCGCCCGAGGTCTTCTGGCTTTCAGCGATGCCAACCAGCAGAGGCTGGCTTTTGATAAGCTCATCTCCGGCGCCGTGTCCAAAGACGATTTGGAAAAAATGGCGTCTCAAGCCAAAAAAAATCCGAAGACTCGAAATGAGGGCCGTTTTTTAGAACTGGAAAAGAATCTTAGCCGAACCCTTCAGACGCCGGTCGCAATCCATGCCGGCGCCGGCGGCGGACGCATAGTTGTGCGTTTCGCCACTCTTGAGGATCTCAATAAAATCGCAAAGAGCATCATCGACTAGCGATTTTTCTGATTGGCAAACCAACTCCTGATATTATGTCGGGCATTCGCCGTTTTTACATATCTAAGCCAGTCCTGCGACGGCTTTTTTTCTTTGCCTTTTAAGATTTCGACGACATCGCCGTTTAAAAGCTCTGAATCTATGGGAGCGATTTTTCCATTTATCTTCGAGCCTTTGACGGCGTGGCCGAGATTGCTGTGGATGGCATAAGCAAAATCAATAGGCGTTGCTCCCTCGGGCAAATCCTCGACGTCGCCCTTAGGTGTTAAAACAAATATCCTGTTCTTGAAGAAGTCTATTTTTAATGCCGAGATGTCTTCTGCCGGCTCGGACCGGTCAAGAAAATCTTTCAATCTGTTTATCCATTCCAATTCTCCGCGGTCCGCGGTTGAAATTTTGGATTTACCGCTTTCATCGTATGCCCAGTGAGCGGCAACCCCTTTCTCATTGTGGTCATGCATTTGGGGCGTCCTAATCTGAATCTCCACGATTTTTCCTTTCTCGCAAAAAACTGTGGTGTGGATTGATTGGTAGCCGTTAGGTTTGGGCAAAGCAATGTAATCTTTAATCATCCGCGGGAGCGGAGTGTAGTGGGCATGGATGGCGCCCAGGGCTTCGTAACAAGATTTTACATCCGGCACTATGATTCTCATCGCGACGATGTCATGAATCTTATTGGGGTCCATGTCTCGGCGCAGCATTTTCTGGTACAAGCTGTAATAATGTTTGCCGCGGGCATGCATCTCAAGAATACTTACGCCGGCATCCGACAAGTGTTTGATAAGTAGGGGGCGCGTGCGCTCAAGGTATCGGGTCAGATTTAAATATTTATGCCTGACCTTTCTTCGGAGCCATGAAAATTCTGTCGGATACGCGTATTGAAACGCAAGATCCTCAAGTTCTCCCTTCCAGCCGCCCATGCCCAGGCGGGCGGCGATGGGAGCGTATATTTCCAATGTTTCCAAAGCGACCCGATTCCGGTCATGATCGGGAAGAAAAGCGACGGTTCTCATATTGTGCAATCGGTCGGCCAGTTTTATCAGAATCACTCTCACGTCTTTGGCCACGGCAAAAAACATTTTTTTAAAATTTTGTATCTTTTCCGGATCAGAATTTGCGGGCAATCCGATTTGCTTTAGTTTTGTCACCCCGTCAACCAAAAAAGATATTTCAGTCCCGAATTGCTCGGACAAAATATTTTTAGAAACTTCGGAGTCTTCAATCGTATCATGAAGCAGGGCCGCGGCAATTGTCGAGGCGTCGAGTTTGAGTTCGCTCAAAAGCTCCGCCACGGCCAGCGGGTGGGTAATAAAGGCGTCTCCGGAAAGACGCTTTTGTGATTTATGGGCCTGAACGGCGAAATTATAGGCATTCTCTATTAGAGATCTATCGGTTTCGGAGTATTTATCAAGATTTTTTATCACTTTTTTTAGAGGATTTTTTTAAGGGTTTTGTCTGCCATAAAGCAAATGCTTCGGCAATCTCTGCTTCCGTTTCCGGTTTCTTGCTCATAAGGAAATCGCATTCCGGCCAGCGGGAACAGGCATAGAATATTTTTCCGCGGCCTCGGGATTTCTTTTCAATGACATCGCCGGTTTTGCAGTTCGGGCATTTGAATCCCGTTCGGCTGACAATTTTAGATATTCCCTTGCATGCCGGATAATCGGTACAGCCCAAAAAATATCCGAAGCGGCCCCTTTTGA
This sequence comes from Candidatus Yanofskybacteria bacterium RIFCSPLOWO2_02_FULL_44_18, assembly GCA_001794755.1. Taxonomy (GTDB): domain Bacteria; phylum Patescibacteriota; class Minisyncoccia; order 2-02-FULL-40-12; family GWA2-44-9; genus GWA2-44-10. The sequence goes on along the minus strand of MGKT01000006.1, from coordinate 187,529 downwards.
CTTTCATGTCTTTGCCGCATAGCGGACAGCGCTCGTCTTTAGTTTTTTCCTCGAGCTCCTTTATTTTCGCCGCTTCCTCAGGCAAAGGCAGGGTAACCTTGCTTCCCGGCTCGGGACAGGCCAGGAATTTGCCCATGCGCCCGAATTTTATAACCATGGGTTTGCCGCAGTGCGGGCAAGGCGTATCCGAAATCTGCGTGATTTTTTCGACGCTCACCGTTTTTTCCTTCAGGTTTTTTCCAAACGGTTCCCAGAATTCGCGTATGACCGGAACCCAGCCGATTTTTCCCTCGGCGATGTCATCGAGTTCATCTTCTATGTGAGAAGTAAAATTAATGTCGATTACTTCCGGAAAGTTGGCGACGAGCATATCGTTGACGAGGATTCCGATTTCCGTGGGATGATATTTCTTTTCGATTTTTTCCACGTATCCTCTGTCTTGAATCGTCGTTAAAGTCGGTGCGTACGTCGAAGGTCGTCCGACGCCGGCCGCCTCTAAAATCTTAATTAGTGTCGCATCGGTGTATCGAGCTGGCGGTTCGGTAAAATGCTGATCCCTTAAAAGATCCAGAAAATTTAAGAATTCGCGTAGAGCTAAGTCTGGCAGCTGGCCTTCGGAATATTCATCCGATTCTTCATCTTCGTCTTTTGTTTCGGTGTATACGCGGATGAAGCCGTCAAATTTAATTATCTGGCCGTTTGCCCTGAAGACGTATTTTTTTTCGGCCGATATGTCCACCGCGGTTTGATCAAGGACCGCCGGCTGCATCTGCGAAGCTACTGTTCTTTTCCAGATTAAATCGTAAAGGCGCCTTTGGCCCGGATCCGTGGCTTTCGGCAATGCTTCCGGGGTGAGCGACAGGTCAGTCGGCCGTATCGCCTCATGGGCTTCCTGGGCGCCTTTGGATTTATTTTGATAATGCCGAGGAGCATCCAGTGCGTATTTCTTTCCGAATTTATCTGTTATGACGTCTCGGGCTTGAGCCAAGGCTATCTCAGAAATGTTAAGCGAATCCGTTCTCATGTATGTAATGTATCCGGTTTCATAGAGGCGCTGGGCCAAGACCATTGTCTGTTTGGCCGAAAATCCCAATTTGCGCGACGCCTCCTGTTGTAGGGTGGAGGTTGTAAAAGGAGCTGAGGGATTGCGATGGGTTTCTTTTTTTTCGATGTTGATTACCTCGTATTCGGAATTTTCCAATTCTTTGGAAATTCTTTCCGCCTCTTCTTTGGACTTGATATCAAGACGGCCGATATTTCTTTCTCCTTCTTTGATAAGCCTGGCCTTAAAGCTTTTTTCTTCGTCTTTTTTGGCCAAGACCGCTTCCACTGACCAGTATTCTTGAGGCTTGAAATTCTGTATTTCTCTTTCCCTTTCGACAACAAGTCTTACGGCTACGGATTGAACACGGCCGGCCGATAAGCCGGAGCGGACTTTTTTCCAGAGAAAAGGCGAAAGCTTGTAGCCGACGAGGCGATCCAAAACTCGTCGGGCTTGCTGGGCGTCGACTAGATGATTGTCTATTTCCCTCGGTTCCGCAATCGCTTTTTCGATGGCGTGCTTCGTGATTTCATGAAAAACAACCCGCGAAATTTTCTTTGCGCTCGTTTTTTTATTCAGCCCCAGGGCTTCGGCCAAGTGCCAAGCAATGGCTTCGCCTTCCCGATCAGGATCTGTTGCCAGAATCACAGAATCTGCATTTTGGACGCCTTTTTTTAGTTCCGATATTGTTTTCTTGGCTTTAGTCGGGATTATATACTTGGGCTTAAAGTCATGATCAATATCAATACCCAATTCCTTTTTTGGCAAATCACGGACATGGCCGTAAGACGAAAGAACCCGGTAATCCGGGCCGAGGTATTTGCCTATGGTCTTAGATTTAGTGGGCGACTCGACTATTATTAATTGCATTTAACTTAATTATTATGTTGCTCACACTCTCTCCGTATACGCACAAAATTCTGCTGAATTATACATTTATATACTTGCCATTGTCCAGCTGTCTGATTAAACCTTTAAGCTCCATTTTCGTAAGCGCGACCATTATCGCGCTCGTATCATGGCCGACCGACTCGATTAAGGCATCCGTCGTCACGGCTCCATTTTTAAGAATATCGTAAATTTTATCCTCAAGGCCGGTCAGTTTTTGAATTTCCTTCGACGGCCTTAAATCAAGCATGGCATATTCTTCCAAAATGTCATCGGCATTCTCAACCAGTTTAGCGCCTTTCTTAATCAAAAAATGGGGCCCGGCCGTTCGGGCAGAAAAAATACTGCCTGGCACGGCAAAAACATCGCGGTTCTGCTCCACTGCCATACGCGAAGAAACTAACGATCCGCTTTTTATATCGGCTTCAACAATCAAGACTCCCTTGGAAAGACCGGTAATGATTCTATCGCGAATCGCAAAATTCGCGGGGAAAATTTTATCTTTCGACGAGAACTCTGAAATTAATAAACCGTCATGCTTCAAAATATCATTAGCCAGCATGACATTTGATCTTGGGCTCGGATTTTCTACCGCCGTACCCAAGACTGCAATTGTTTTACCGCCGGCATTGATGGTCGACCGCTGGGCTGCCGCGTCTATTCCCAAGGCCATGCCGCTCACGATTGTAAAATGACGAGCAAGACTTGGCACGATTTTATTTATCGCCTCCTGTCCGTACGGCGTTATGGCCCGCGAGCCGACGACGGCAAAGCATTCCGAGTTCAGCAAATCCAGATTTCCGCGGCAGTAAAGGCGTTTGGGTGAATTTGAAATTTCCTTGAGTAACTTCGGATAGGCCTTGTCGGATTGGGATATTTCGATTATGTTTGGAGTGCCCGTTCGCAGGGATTTCATAGTAAGTCCAATATATCAATTTTAATATTTTTGTCATGCGACTGTCTGTCATAATACCAGCCTATAACGACGAAAAACACATTCGGGACACGATTTTGGATATTCATAAATATGTTTCCGAACATTATCCTGATCATGAGATAATCGTATGTGTTGACGGCTCGAAAGATAAAACGCCGGATATCGTAAAAAATTTAGCGGATTCCATTCCGACATTGAAGTTTAATATTAACCCCGTTAACCACGGAAAAGGTTTTGTCGTCAAACAAGGAATGATGCAAGCCGGAGGAGATGTCAGGATTTTTACCGATGCCGACAATTCCACATCAATAGATCATCTGGAAAAAATGCTTCCTTTTCTGTCCGAAGGCTACGACGTGATAATAGCCTCCATTGCCGTCAAAGATCACCAAGTTGCCCAAGGCAGCGAGCCGCTATGGCGCCAAATATTTGGCAAAGCCGGCAATTTGTTTATTCAAATAATGGCTGTGCCGGGAATCAAGGATACGCAGAGGGGATTCAAAGTATTTTCGACCCGGGCGGCCGATGACATATTTCCGAGACTGACCATCAATCGGTTCGGATTTGACATCGAAGTCTTGGCTTTGGCCAGAAAATTCGGGTATAAAATAAAAGAAGTGGGTATTAATTGGAAAAATGATCCCCATTCGGAATCTCGTCCGCGTTTTGGTGCTTACTTTAATGTCTTGATGGATACGGTCCGTGTCCGCTGGAATCTCCTAACCGGCAAATACAACTCTACTATTTCAAAACAGGCTGTTGTAAAATAAAGCATGCCGCTTAATCAATTTCGACAAGATCCAATATCGGGGAAATGGGTTCTATTTGTGACTTCGCGCGCGCCAGGCCACCTTGGTCAAAAAATTACTTCGATATACAAGCCGATTTCGGAGTGCCCCTTTGAAAATATCGAGAAGGCGAGCGGAGATAAGCCGCTTTCAGTTTTTTCACAAGGCATGAAGATTGATTGGACGCCGGACTGCGCATGGTCCACGGCTGTTGTAAGAAATAAATTTCCGGGCGTCAGTTACGGCAATTGCCTACCGATTGATAACTCTGATTTTTGGCCGACTGCCGACGCAACCGGTTATCATGAGCTGGTGATTACCAATGAGCACGATAAATTTATACCGGATTTTTCGGATGAACAAATGTTCGAACTGATGACGGCCTATCAGGAAAGATTTGTAGTAATTGATAATGACGCCTGTGGAGACTATGTTTTGATTTTTCACAATCACGGCCCGGCGGCCGGAGCTTCCGTGTATCATAATCATTCCCAAATATTATCTTTACCTTTCGTGCCACCGGGCATTTTGACGAGCATTGAAAATAACGATCGTTATTTCAAGGAAAAGGGCATGAGTGGATTTGATGTCATGCTTGAAAAAGAAATTACGGATGGCAAGAGAATTATTTTTGAGAATGATTCATTTGTGCTGTTTTGTCCTTATACCTCGCGATCGCCTTATGAGATGAGAATTTATTCCAAAAATAGGAATTCGCAATTTGGGTCTCTTGGTAACGACGAACTTACGCTGCTCGGCCAGATTCTCCGGCAGAGCTTAAAAAAAATGAAGATGGCGCTGAATGACCCGGATTATAATTTTTATATCCACCCCGCACCGCGTCATGACAACGGCCAGCTGATATCCGAGCACTATCGCTGGCACATCGAAATTGTGCCTCGCCTTTCCGCCATTGCCAGCGTTGAACTCGGCACGAACGTATTTGTGAATGTCGTCGATCCCGACGAAGCGGCTAAGAATTTGAAGAATGTTTAATTTCCTTGCGTCATCTCTGGAAAAGGCGACCGAGATATTGGGCACTCTTGGCTATGCCGGCGTATTTTCATTTTCCTTTTTGGATCGTTTGACCATTTTTCTGGTTCCGGCGGAGGTAGTTCTGCCGGCTTTCGGCATATTAATCAGCCAAGGCCGGTTTCCTTTTTGGCCCGTCATGATATGGATTACGATTGGCAGTTTCCTTGGCAATCTGGCTTTATATTACATTTTCTATAAAGGCGGCCGGCCGTTTTTGCAGCAATACGGCAAGTACTTTTTAATTACGAGCCACGAACTTGGACACTTGGATCGTTGGTTCCAAAAGTATGGTGAAAAGTTTCTGGTTTGGGGTTATTTTTTGCCGACGTCAATACGCAGCCTCGTGCCGGTACTGGCTGGGATACTGCGCATGAATGTCCGGCGTTTTTCGGTATATACATTCTTCATCTCCATGCCGCTTAATTTCTTGTATGTATATGCGGGTATGAAAGCGGGCGATAATTTTGACCGCATTTTGGACTGGGCCGAGAGATTTAATTACATCGCCATCGGCCTGATTGTTGTTTTGGTTGCGGCATATGTTTACAGGCATAAAACCGGAAGGCATTTGACTCACGAATGAAGAAATTAATATTTTCCAACTGGAAAAACAATATTCAATCTTCGGCCCAAGCCAGGGAAATTTTAGATGCCGCAGATGAGTATCTGGATTCTGTCGGAGAAAACATCAGCTTTACCCTTGCTTTTTTTCCGGCGCCGGAATTAACAGCCGAAATCTCCGAGCTTCTAAAAGAATCGCATTTGAGCGAAATTGCTTCTTTGGGACTGCAGGACATTTCTGATCAGACATCGGACGCGCGGTATGCTCTTATCGGCCACTCCGACAGAAGATGGGGAATGGGTGATGACGATGCAACAACAAACGCGAAATTAAAGAAAGCGCTGGCGATGAATATTTGTCCCGTCGTGTGCTTGGGCGAGAAATCGAGGGACGATAGTTATATAAAGTTTTTGGAAGACCAGACAAAAAATACATTTGCGGGCGTGAGAGGGGAAGACATTTCAAAATGCATAATCGCATATGAACCGGTTTGGGCTATCAGCTCCACGCCCGGCGCCTCGGCCGATTCTCCCGACTCCGCTTCCGAATCCGTTCGTCTTATTTCTGGTATCCTTTTTAATTCCTATAACATAGCCCCCAGTGCCTATCTCTATGGCGGCTCCATATTGGCTGATAATATTCGCAATTTTACGTCAAATTCTGTTTTTTCCGGGGTTCTGATTGGCAAAGCCAGCACCCAAAAAGAGGAGTTTATCAAAATCCTCCAAACTCTGTAGTCTTAAAATTCTTAATCTGGGTTCTTTATTTTTATTTTCCTAATAGTAGAATTAACCTATGCGTTTAATCCGCTCTGTTGCTGATTTGCAGAATAAAAGAGTTCTGCTCCGGGCTGATTTTGATGTGCCCGTGGTCAATAATAAAATCATCGATTCTTTTCGTATAGAAAAGCAAAAAGAAAATTTGCAATATTTAATTCAGCACGGCGCCAGAGTCGGGATTATCGCCCACGCATCCGATATTTCTTCCTTCGGACCGGTTGTTGGCCAATTGGGGCAAATCCTGGGAATCGATATTAATTTTGTAAAAAATTTAGAAGATTTCAGGAATATTCCTTCCGTCGCCCTGCTTGAAAATATAAGGTCGTTTCCGGGCGAAACTAGCAACGATGATGCCTTAGCCAAGAATTTAGCCGCCGGATTTGATATGTACGTCAACAACGCTTTCTCGGTGTGCCATCGTAATCATGCTTCCGTTGCCGCGATAACAAAATATGTTTCCGGTTACGTCGGACTTTTATTGGATGAAGAAATCGCCAATCTTCAAAAAGCGGTTACCGCACCGCCGGAAGGCAAAGTTGTTATAATCGGCGGAGCGAAAATAGAAACCAAGATTCCGGTCATAAACAATTTCATGGGCAAAACCCAGGCGATTTTGACTGGCGGAGTGGTCGGAAATGAAATCAGGGATAAAAGTATGGCCACTCATCCAGAAGTGGCTCGACCCATAGATGACGTTATTTCTGAAGGCAAGAGATTAGACATCGGTCCGCGCACAGCCGGCTTGTACGCCAAAATAATTTCTCAAGCGAATATGGTGATTTGGAACGGACCAATGGGTCTGTTTGAAGACGAAAGATTTTTTCATGGCACAAGAATTGTCGCGGAAGCGATTGCCGATTCAAACGCATGGACAATTATCGGCGGAGAGGATACTATTTCCGCAGTCAAAAAATCAGGCATAAATTTGAATAAATTCAAATTTGTTTCAACCGGCGGCGGCGCGATGCTGGAATTTCTTTCCGGCAAGCAACTGCCGGGGATAACAGCGTTACAATGAAAACTGAAAACCAGAGAAAACTTTTTACTCTATGTTTGGCTAAAAGAAAAGGCCGCGTCCTTTTAGGTATGAAAAAAAGAGGCTTTGGAGCCGGCCGCTGGAACGGTTTTGGCGGTAAAGTTAATCCCGATGAAAGTATTTATGATGCGGCCAAAAGGGAAGTCTGGGAAGAAACGGGCCTTAAAATAAAAAGGATGACGAAATTTAGTGTTATTGAGTTTAAGTTCAGGGGCAAACCCGAGATTCTTGAATGTCATAATTATTTTATTGAAAAGTTCAGCGGACGGGCAAAGGAGACGGAAGAAATGAAGCCAAAATGGTTTCCGATTGATAATATCCCGTTTGATCTAATGTGGCCGGATGATAAATTCTGGATACCGCTCTTTTTGGCCGGCAAGAAGTTTAAAGCCAGGTTTAATTTCGGAAAAAATGATAAAATTTTGAAACAAAAGATAGAGGAAGTAAATTCAATATGAAAATAGCGATTCATACTGATGGTGGGGCAAGGGGGAATCCAGGGCCGGCGGCAATCGGCGTGATTTTAGAATCGCCGGAAATCGGAAAGAAAGAATACGGCGAGTATCTGGGTGAAGCGACAAATAATGAAGCTGAATACAAAGCCGTAATTTTTGCTCTTAAAAAAACAAAATCACTGGTTGGTTCGGAAAAAGCGGCGCTGGTGGACATAGAAATATTTTCCGACAGCGAACTGTTAGTTCGGCAGATGAACGGGGAATATAAGTTAAAAGACCCGTCGATTCAAAAATTCTTTGTTGAAATATGGAATCTAAAACTGGATTTCAAAAATGTTTCTTTCGCTCATGTTTTCCGTGAGCAGAATGCCGGGGCGGATAATTTGGTCAACCAAGTTTTGGACAGAGAGAACAGTAAATTAGACATATGAATTAAAAAATTCCTCCGAAGAGGAATTTTTTAATGTCCCTGCACGCAATAAGCCGAGTTCTGTCGCCCCGAGAGGCGGGACAATCATTTATCTGCGATTGATATTACTATCAACCTGTAGCGGCCTAACTTTTCGAAGCATTCTGCTGCGCTTAAAGCTTCGCAGAACACAGCGCTGGCCTTGCACTCCGGTAAGGATTTAGCCGTTTCACTCCCGATCTTTTCACCCCCGATCGGAAATAAGCTCGGTTTCCATAATTTGATTAAGAAAACCTTGGGTTTGCTTTCCCTCATCTTTCGACTCGGGACGTCTCTGCTCGCACCTCTGGAATCACTTCCGACGGGCGTTACCCGCTACCGTTTTTCCCTTCGACAAGCTCAGGACAAGCCCTCGCAATGCTCAGGGATTAGTGCTCGGACTTTCCTCTATCGGCCAACACATGCTCAAAGAGCGAAGGCGGCCAACAGCGATTGTCTAGCGTACAAGGACACTATATTATACCACAGGTTTTATTTAATTGAAAATTAATGCAAAAAGATATATATTTCCTGTATAAATGAAGAAAAGCGACCTATTTTTCAATGTTATCCGCCTGCCGGTAGATTTTGGGATGCTGCTATTGGCCGGATTGACCGCGTATATTTTCCGAACCCAGCTCTTATCGGGTTATCGTCCGGTATTGTTCCAATTCAATTTGCCCTTGACCCAGTTCTTATATTTAGTCGTTTTTGTGTCATTTGTATTTCTGGGAGCATACGCCGCCGTCGGTCTTTACGGGATGAGGGCCAAAATTGGGCGCTGGGAAGAATTCGTAAAAATAATTATCGGTTCCTCGGCGGGCATAATGCTTGTCATTATATTCATATTCTTGCGCCAGGAGCTTTTTAATTCCCGATTCCTGGTTTTAGGCGGTTGGATTTTTGCCATATTGTTAGTGACTATCGGCCGGCAATTAGTCAGGCTTTTGCAGAAAATTTTCGTGGGCAAATACGATTTCGGTATCCACCGGGTTCTGCTAATTGGCGCCGACGAAGTGGCCCAAACAATTAAGGCGAGGATTAGCGAGAATCCGCACCATGGGTACAGAATCGTCGGCCATATTATTGAACCGGATTTTTTGAAGATTCGGGAGATTCAATCGGACATTGATGAAGTAATCTTGGCTAATCCGAATTATCCGGCCGATCGCGTTCGCGAATTGGTTGATTTCTGCAACGACAACCATATTGTTTTTAAATTCATTCCCAACATATATCAAACTCTGACCACCAACTTCGGGATTGATTTGATTGACCGCTTTCCGGTGATTGAGCTAAAGCGGACATCATTGGACGGCTGGGGAAGAGTTATAAAAAGAAGCATCGATATCGCAGCCGCCTCATTAGGACTGCTTCTAACATCACCAATATTTTTAACATGCGCTCTCATAATTAAGAACGAAACCAAGGGTCCTGTTTTTGCCAGATTAAAGAGGGTCAGTAAAAACAGAGAATTCTATTTATACAAATTCCGCTCAATGATTGCCAATGCCGAAGAGTTAAAGCCGTCGCTTATCGCTTACAACGAAAGAAAAGACGGGCCTTTGTTTAAAATGAAAGATGATCCCAGGGTGACGAGAGTTGGCCGGATATTGCGCCGAACCCGAATCGATGAACTCCCCCAGTTTATAAACATATTAAAAGGGGACATATCACTGGTTGGCCCCCGGCCGCATCAGCCGGATGAGATTCAAAAATACGAGAAGCATCACAAAAAAGTTCTGGCCATAAAAGCCGGGGCCACGGGATTAGCCCAGATATCGGGGAGTTCTGATCTTCCTTTTGACGAAGAAGTGGCCATTGACAGCTTCTATATTGAACACTGGTCTTTACTTTTGGACATGAGAATAATATTCCGGACATTCCTTAAAATGTTTCGAGACCCTTCGGCAGTTTAAAAAGAACCCTTAGCGGGTTCTGGATTTGGCGGGAATTTGGATGTGACCTAAATACCATACGCGTTTTGTCTTGCGACCGATAGTTTTACCGGCTTTAGTTCTAGCTGTGACCATGACGAATATCCATGATCCAAGTTCAAGTTTTTTTGGATTATTCGGATTCGCGGTAAGAACTCCGATCGTATGGGTGTTGCCGTTCCTCACTCTCATTCCGGGCCTGAGTTTACGGCAAATTTTTTCGACTCGGTCTTTTACCTCATGAAACCTGTAAGACCTCGGCAGAGTAAGACCAATCCATTCCCATTCTTCTTTTCCTGAAAGAACTTGCATAAATTCCTCCGAGTTCTTAAGATATTTTACACTTTTAACGCGTTGTTGCAACAACTAGCCGGTCTTGATATTGTGATTGGCAATGAGAATCGCTTTTGTCCACGAATATTTGAATCAATTCGGCGGAGCCGAAAGAATGCTCCAAGCCCTTTGCGACATTTTTCCCGACGCGCCGATATACACGCTTATATACGATGAGGCCGCCACCAACGGGATATTTAAGGACAGAGAAATCCGAACTTCATTTCTTCAGAAAATGCCGTTTGCCAAGAGCCATCACTACGCGTTTCCGCTTCTGATGCCTCTGGGCATCGAACAATTCAATTTTGATAATTTCGATCTCATTATATCAATATCGGCCTCGTTCGCCAAAGGCATTATAACCAAACCGGACACCCGCCATATCTGCTATTGCCTGACGCCGCCCCGATTTTTATGGGACAGCAGCCAAAAATTTATAGAGGAATTTGGCTATCCCAAGCCGATTCGAAAACTTCTTCCCCCGTTCATGAGCTATCTGCGAGTTTGGGACTCGGCCGCGGCCCAAAGGCCTGACAAGTACTGGGCTATATCCAACTTCGTCCAATCCAGAATCGCTAAGTACTACAATCTACCGGCGGAAGTAATATATCCGCCGGTAGATGTTTCTAAGTTTTCACCTTCAAATCATGTCGCCGACTATTTCTTAATGGTGGGCCGGCTTGTTTCATATAAGAAATTTGACATTGCCATCGAAGCGTTTAATAAATTGGGTTTACCCCTGAAAATCGCGGGAATCGGTCCGGAGATGAATAAATTAAAAAAGACGGCCAACGCCAATATTGTATTTCTGGGCATGGTCAGCGACGACGAGCTGGCTCGGCTATACTCGCAGGCCCAAGCCCTTGTTTTTCCCCAGGAAGAAGATTTTGGCATCGTGCCTCTGGAAGCGATGGCCTCGGGCCGGCCGGTGATTGCTTATCGGGGCGGCGGGGCAACGGAAACAATTCTTGAAAATAAGACAGGAATTTTCTTTGACGTTCAGAATTCTGATTCTTTAATCGAAGCAATAGAAAAGTTCAGAAATTTCAAATTCAACTTCGAATTTTGCCGCGCGCAGGCCGAAAAATTCGATACTGAAATATTTAAGAAGAAAATATTGGAAAAAATAAATGACAATAGGAATTGATATTCGTGTATTGGGGGCAAAGCAATGGGGCGGAATTCAGGAATACACTGAAAATCTTTTGGCGCATGTCTTGCCCTTAACCCCACTGATTAACTACAAACTTTTTTATTCCTCATACAAGCCGTCTCTTTTTTCGAATTCTCAAGACTTTGATTTTCCCTGGCTTAAACTTCCCAATGTTGAATTGATAAACAAGCGGATTCCGAACCGGACTCTTTTTTTGGGTTCGAATGTTTTAAATCAGCCCAAACTCGACCGGCTTATCGGCGGTACCGACGTATTCTTTTTTCCCCATTTTCTTCTGGGCTCTTTGACTGATTCCTGCCGCCGGATTACGACATTTCATGATTTGTCATTCATTCATTTTCCGGAAATGTTTTCTTTGAAAAGAAGAATGTGGCATTTTCACATGCAGCCTCGATGGCAGGCTAAATTTTCTGATCGGATTATTGCCGTTTCCGAATCAACAAAAAATGATCTGGCTGATATATACGATATTGACGGGGAAAAAATAAGCGTCATATACCAAGGATGTCATCCATCATTCCGTCCTTTGGATGAGGAGGCTAAGGAGATATTTAAGTGGGAAAATTCTTTGCCCGAAAGATTCATTTTGTCTTTGGCGACATTGGAGCCGCGGAAGAATTTACGAGGGATAATAAAAGCGTTTGAAATCGTCAGAAAAAATCACCCCGACCTGCATCTGGTAATTGCCGGCTCCGAAGGCTGGCTGGCTGAAGAATTCAATTCGGTCGTATCTTCATCGACGGAGAATAAATATATCCGGCTTGCGGGAAACGTCGATCGCGTTGATCGCGTCAACTACTACAATTGCGCTCTGGCTTTGGTGTATCCATCTTTCTTTGAAGGTTTCGGCTTGCCGCCGCTGGAAGCGATGGCTTGCTCCACGCCGGTAATTGTATCTCACACTTCCTCTCTTCCGGAAGTGGTTGGCGACGCCGGAATACTGGTTGACCCCTATGATGCGTCGGACATTGCCAAGGGAATTGAATGCGTACTGTCCGATTCTGCTTTAAGCCAGAAACTCAAAGCAAAAGGGCTCAACAGGGCCGAGAAATTTTCCTGGCCCCAGATTGCCGAGAAAACACTGGAAGTTCTGACTAGTTAATGGAATCATGACAAACCCTTGATTTATGTATTGTTCTGTGTTATAATTGATATATAAGTTCATTAACAGGTCTTAAGGCAGCTATGCCGCGGGCCATGTTGCCCAAAAATAGCGAGGAGCAAATGGGAGCGATTGCGGCTCTCGATCTCGTCGTCTTTGTTGTTGTCGTCGCGTTTGTTTACGCGAGCATCACCCAAGTCCTGATTCCGATTTTTCAGGACAAACCCTTGTTTCCTTTCTTCCGTCAACGCCGACTGGAGCGTGAGCTCCGGGAGGCACGTGAGAGGGAGGACGAGGCAAGGTTGAAGAAAGAGATCGTGGATGCCCAGAGACGGGCAAGGGACGTCAACCGTCCACGGCCGGCCAAGGTTGTGGACCATTCCACAAGGAGTGAACTGTGAAAGATACGATGGCGGTGGCGCCGGATTCGGTGAGGAGGTATGGGAAGGGCATCGCGGCCCTCGTCGCGATGCTAGTCGGAATCTTGTTTCTGTTCAACGTCTTCGAGACGGTGAACGCGAACGAGATCCTGCTCGTCCAGTCGGTCTGGGGCAAGATGACGTGGCACGTCACGCCCGGCGTCAAGTGGCAGGGCTTCGGGAAACTGACGACGTATCCGAAGCGCCACATGTACGAATTCGCCTGCCTGAAGTGGCAGGAGAATGAAACGACCAAGCAGCGTGACTGCGTGCCGGAAGAGGACCAACGCATCAAGCTGCGGTTCAACGACGGCGGCCACGCGTATATGAGCGGCTCCATCCAGTATGAGATGCCGCTGGACAACAAGAATCTGACGGATCTCCATGTGCGCTTCGGAAACCCGGAGGCAATTCAGAAACAGCTCGTCGAGACGGTCGTCAACAAGTCGATCTACATGATAGGACCGCTGATGAGCTCGAAGGAATCCTACGCCGAGAAGCGCAACGCCTTGATCAGTCTGGTGGAGGACCAGGTGCTCAACGGCGTCGTCAAGACGATTCAGAAGGATGTCAAGACGAAGGATCCTCTAACGGGAGTGGAGAAAACCGTCACTATCGTGGAGATAGTGAACGGTCGGGACGGGAATCATGAACGCCAGGAGCCCGGCCAGCTCACGGCTTTCGGAATTCGGCCCTTCAACTTCTCCATCAAGGACATGCCGTACGACGACGTGGTGGAGAAGCAGATTCAGCAGCAGCAGCAGCTGACGATGCAAGTTCAGACGGCGATTGCCGAAGCTCGACAAGCCGAACAGAGAGCAATTACTGTTGCCAAAGAAGGCGAGGCGAATGCGGCCAAGGCCAAGTGGGAACAGGAGGTCATCAAGGCCAAGGAGGTAACGGCGGCCGAACAGCGGCTGGCCGTTGCCGAACTCGATAGGCGCGCTGCCGAGCAAACCAAGTCGCAGAATATTCTTCTGGGCGAGGGTGAAGCACGGCGTCGGCAACTCGTCATGGAGGCCGACGGGGCGCTCGACAAGAAGCTTGCCGCGTACATTGAGACCCAGAAGTACTGGGCCGACGCTGTCAAGAACTATCAGGGCAACTGGATGCCACTCGTCAGTTCCGGCGGGGGCGCAGGCAGTCAGGCCGGATCGGGAGCGATGCAATTGCTGGAGATCATGGGATCAAAGGCGGCGATCGACCTCGGGCTTGACCTGAAGGCTTCCGGCGCCGGCCGAACTACCAAGAAGTGAAACGGCGGCAATATCAAGTCCTGATCATTGTTATTATGATCAGGCCAGCGCGAAAGCGCTGTTTTTTTTGTTTTAATCAACAGATATAATATGGGATTCGGGGGTATAATTAAGCCAGAATGCCCCGTAATCCGTATCATGTCATGGGGGCGATGTTTGATGTTAAACCGGTAGACGAAACCGGTCGAGTTGCCGTTTCCGAAACTACGGAAATTTCCGCTCTCGTATGCCTGCGCAAAAAGAAAGAAAAAAATATTTCCCTTCCGGAAACGGACGAGACCTCGGATATTAAAATTGAGCCCATTTTGGCCTCTCAAATAAGCAAGGAAGATATTTTAAGGGAATTTGAAATATACCTGCGCGAGCAAATACCGGCTGTTGTCCGTTTGGAGCCCATCCGGGAAGAACAAATTAATGTTGCCTTAAAGCACATCCGCGCGCCCGTTAAATTTGTCGATTTAGAAACCGTTCAGAACCCCGTTGTTCTCGCTGAAGAAAGAAGCGCCACTCGAGCCACGGATCTGGACGTGGCTCTCAGTAGTTATTCAAATCCTAAAAAGGGTAAATCCGGCACCAGAATATTCATTGTCCTGGTCATCGTCGCTTTGAGTTTTCTGGGAAGCAAATACATTGTCGGGGCAAAGAAGCAAGTTGTTCAGCAAAGCAGTTCGGCGGTCCAAAATCTTGAAGAAGCCAAGGCTAAATTGGAAACTTTGGATTTCAACGGCGCGTCGGGCAGCTTTCTGGAAGCATATGAACAGTTTTCAAAGGCGGGAGACAACCTAAATTTTATGGGCTCTACTCTGGGCTCGCTTTTGGCTGATTTGCCCGGAGCGGAAAAGTTAAAATCGGCAAACAATTTAATACAAGCCGGACAGTTAATCGCGGACGCGGGCAAAGCGATGACCGAGGCTATGGATGGTGTATGGAACAGTTCCGGAAAAGTAAACAAAATGGCCGAGTCGTTAAGAAACGCTTTCAATGTTTCGAACGGGAACATAAAAAAAGCCGGGACCTTGCTGGCAAATGTCGATGTCTTAAGTTTGCCGGAAGAAAAGCAATCGAGTTTTGAAGCTTTTAAATCCAAATTGCCGGAATTTGAAAAATTGATTTCGGTCGGACTTGATTACGCCAAGTTCTTTGATGACTTGACCGGATCATCGGGAACAAAGAAATTTTTAATCATGTTTCAAAATCCGTCTGAATTGCGGCCGACCGGCGGCTTTCCCGGGAGTTACGGGGTGTTAATGTTTCAAGACGGCGATCTCGCGGATTTCAAAGTCGATGACGTGTATAATCTGGACGGCCAATTGAAGGAAAATATCATTCCGCCCAAGCAATTGCAGCACATAACGCCGACTTGGGGAATGAGAGACGCCAACTGGTTTATTGACTTCCCGGCTTCAGCCAAAAAAATCATGTCCTTCTACAAAAAAGAGTCCGGCTCCGACATAGACGGCGTCATTACCTTGAGCCCGAAGCTGGTATCCGGAATCTTGGATGTCATCGGCCCCATTGATATGCCGGAATACGGACTGACTTTAACCGGAGAAAACTTCACGGATACCATTCAAAAAGAAGTGGAGTACGGCCCGAATCGGGCCCAGCCCAAACAAATACTCGTTGATTTTGCGCCGAAACTGCTTGAAAAAATATATTCGTCGGATTCTCAACAATGGATGGACATATTTAATATGATCGTGATGAGCATAGAGAGAAAAGACATCCTGATGTATTTCAAGGAATTAAAACTGCAGAGTTTCGCGTATGATCACGGCCTTTCCGGCCATGTAAAAAATACGGACGGGGATTACATGATGATTACTTTCAGCAACGTGAAAGGATCGAAAACTGACGCGGTGATTGACAACTCAATATCCGTAAACACTCAAATATCGGACGAGCTTGCGCATACCGTTAGCATTTCCCGAAAACATAACGGCGGCAAAAATCAGTACGGCTTTTACAATAAGCAAAATCCGACGTATGTCAGAATTTTAGCGCCGGCCGGCTCGCAATTAAAAAGTATCAAAGGAAATTCCAAGCCGGATTTCCGGCCGCTCCTGGGATACGCTGATTACAATTTCAAGAAAGATGAAGATCTTTCCGGACTGGAAGCGACTGTGCATATTGACGCCAAAACGGGAGTCGATGTTTATCGGGAAAGCGGCAAGACCGGATTCGGATTTTGGCTTATTACGAATCCCGGTGAGACAAAGACCGTCACAATCCAATATTCAGTACCCGACAAATATATTGGCGGCGATTACAATCTATATATGCAAAAACAACCCGGCTTAATCGTTGATGAATTCAATTATTCCTTGTCACTGCCGTCAAATACGGCGGTCATAGAGTCACAGCCTACGCTGGACAGAATTTCCGACGGGTATATATTAAGCCGGAAATTTGATAACGATATAGATCTGAAGATTAAACTCAAGTGAATACTTAATGTTCAAGTCTAAAATTTTTCGGGCCGGAGCTCTGCTGGCCTTTTTTACGATTATCGGCAAATTGATTGGGCTGTACCGCGATCGGATACTGGCCGGCCAATTCGGCGCTTCGTCCGAGCTTGACGTGTATTACGCGGCTTTCAGAATTCCGGATCTCATCTTCAACTTATTTATTCTTGGTGCGACATCATCGGCAATCGTGCCGA
The DNA here is from genome assembly GCA_001794755.1 of Candidatus Yanofskybacteria bacterium RIFCSPLOWO2_02_FULL_44_18. Lineage (GTDB taxonomy): Bacteria > Patescibacteriota > Minisyncoccia > 2-02-FULL-40-12 > GWA2-44-9 > GWA2-44-10. The sequence continues at coordinate 170,676 of MGKT01000006.1, read as the reverse complement.
TTTTTCTGGAATATTATCACAAGGAAATTTCGACCGCTTGGCGCGCCGCCCAGAATTTCTTGAATGTCATGGCGGCGGGAATTTTAGCGGTTTCCGTCGTTGTTATGATTTTCGCCGAACCTTTGGCCGGTTTGATTGGACCGGGATTTACTTCTTCTCAAGCGCACGTTCTGGCAATGTTGATTAGGATAATGCTGATTAGTTCGATTATATTCGCGGTAAGCACGATTCTGGGTTCCATCCTTCAGGCTCTGCAGCGTTTTCTGGTATATTCTTTGGCTTCGATATTTTACAATCTCGGCATTATTGTTGGGGCAATATGGTTTGTTCCGCTCTTTGAGAGTTGGGGCTATCTTGGAATATACGGCTTGGGCTTCGGTGTCGTTCTTGGAGCCTTGCTTCATCTTCTTATACAGTTGCCCGTAGCCTGGCGGGCCGGGTTCCGGTTCACTCTGCTGTTTGATATATACGACGGTGCCTTCAGGCGGATGATATCGCTTATGCTGCCAAGAACGCTTGCTTTGGGCGCCTATAATATCGGTCTGGTCGTTATTACAAGCATAGCTTCGTTGCTTGGAAGCGGCAGTATCACAATTCTCAATCTGGCCACCAATCTTCAGTTTGTCCCTATTTCTATTGTCGGTATTTCTCTGGCCACAGCCGTATTTCCCCAATTATCAACACACGCCGCGAAAAATGAACTGTTGGAATTTAAAAAGAAACTCAACCATGCTCTCTGGCTGACTCTTGTTTTCACTGGCCTTCTGGCCGTTGCCATATTTATTTTCAGAAACATAATCGTTGACGCCATATTTAAAGTCGGCCAATTCAAAGATGCGGATCGGGCCCTGACGGCATCGGTGGTCGGAATTTTCATGTTCAGCGCCGTGTCCCAAAGTCTGATGCATGTCGTAACCAGAGCCTATTATTCTTTTCAGAACACAAAAACGCCTTTTTGGGTTTCTGTTTTCGCGATTGCTTTAAATGTGGCCCTTAGCTACATATTAGGCTTGAAATTTGATATGGGCGTGCGGGGAATCGCCGTTGCCACGGCAATTGCGTACAACATTCATTTTATTTTGCTTTTAATAATCTTCAATACCAAATACCGTCTTTACTAGAAGTGATTTTTCATGTAGAATAACGGCAGTATATTAAGGAACTATAATGCGAGAACGAAACTGGCCGCCGCAGGCCGACCCTAAAAAAGATCCGAACAGCCCCGAAAACAGAAGAAGAAGTGCTCGAGAAGTTGTGTTTAACGGCGGCGATGACCCCGAACATCCGGATTGTGTCGATCAGGCGATGGTCTTTGGCGCCGAAAATCCGGATAATTTCTCCGGTGAAGAAAAAGCTCTTATGCGTCTTCATCTGGAATCGAGCCGATGCTCGAGATGCCTGGATGTGTATAACGAACTAGTTGAGAAAACTAAGAATGATTTTCTTTACCCCGACAATAGCGGACGGCTCAAGGATTTAAAAAAGGCCGTCGAAAAGGCCAGCTAACCCAAGCCCCGTCCCCGGGGCTTTGCTAAATATTAAATGAATATCAGAAACTTCTGTATAATCGCCCACATAGACGCCGGAAAGTCGACATTGGCCGACCGTTTTTTGGAATTGACGGGAACAGTCGAAAAGAGAAAAATGCACGAACAGTATCTCGACCAAATGGATTTGGAAAGAGAAAGAGGCATTACCATCAAGCTTCAGCCGGTGCGGATGGCGTATATCCATGACGAAAAAAAATATGAATTGAATCTGATTGACACTCCCGGCCATGTTGATTTTTCATATGAAGTTTCTCGTTCTCTGGCCGCGGTAGAGGGCGCGGTATTGCTCGTTGATGCGTCCAAGGGCATACAAGCCCAGACTCTGGCCAATCTTCATTTAGCCCAAGCCCAAAATTTAAAAATTATTCCGGTGATAAACAAGATTGATTTATCTAACGCCCGCACGGAACATATTAAAGAAGAGTTGTCGTATCTCTTGGCCGTGGAACCGGAGGAGATAATAGGAATATCAGCCAAAACGGGAGCCAACGTCGAGAAAGTTCTGGAAGCAGTCATCGAAAAAATCCCCGAACCAAAACAGGCGGATGAACATGCCCCCCTTAAAGCATTAATATTCGATTCCACATTCGATGCCTACAAAGGAGTTTTAGCCTATGTCCGCGTATTTGAAGGTCAAGTCAAAAGAGGCGATAAGATTTTGGCTTTTGCCACCAAAGCCCGAACAGACGTCATTGAAGCCGGATATTTTTCTCCGTCTTTGATTGCCGATGAGGGAATTAAAACGGGCAGTATCGGCTACATCGCCACCGGATTTAAAGACCCGGGTTTAATCCGTGTCGGCGACACCGTCACCAATATTTCCCAAAATCAATTTGAACCCTTGCCCGGCTATAAAGAACCCCGGCCGATGGTGTTTGCCAGCTTTTTTCCCGAAAATGCCGACGATTATGATTTGCTTAAAGACGCCCTGGCCAAGCTTAAATTAACAGACGCTTCGCTTGTGTATGAAGTTGAATCATCGGGCGGATTGGGGAGGGGATTCCGCTTGGGATTTTTGGGCATGCTCCATGTGGAGATAATATCGGAAAGACTAAAAAGAGAATTTAATCTGAATCTGATTATATCGTCGCCTTCCGTCGAATATGAGATTTTAATGTCTAACGGAGAAAAAATAAAAATCAGATCAGCCTCAATGCTGCCTGATTTCTCAAAGATTAAGAGTATTTCCGAACCGGTGGTAAGTTTGGAGATAATAACGCCGGTGGAATATCTGGGCAATATTATGGAGTTAACGTCCACGATACGCAACGTATATCGAGACACGGAATATATCGGCAAAGAAACCGCGGTATTGAAATATGAAATCCCATTATCAGAAATTGTTACTGATTTCTATGACAAGCTAAAAAGCGTTTCATCTGGCTACGCTTCCATGGGTTATGAACCCATGGGCATACAAGTCAGCGATTTGGTAAGGCTTAATATTCTGGTGGCCGGAGATTTGGTTGAGCCGTTTTCGAAGATTGTGCCCAGAGAGAAAGCGTTTTTTGAAGGCCGGGCTGTTGTTGCCAAATTAAAAGACGTAATTCCGCCGCAATGGTTTGAGGTTCCCATTCAAGCTGCCATCGGCGGCAAGATTATCGCCAGAGAAACTATCCGAGCCCGGAGAAAAGACGTAACCGGATATCTGTACGGAGGCGACGTGACCAGAAAAATGAAGCTTTTGGAAAAACAGAAAAAGGGAAAAGAAAAGATGAAAGAAAGAGGAAGGGTCAATATTCCCCAAGAAGTGTTCCTAAAAATGTTGAAACGTTAATATACTAGTATAATAGAGGGACGGAGAGAAAAGCGACCATTGATATTGCCACTAAAATGGAGATAATGACCCATATTACGCGCACGCTTTTCTTCATGATTGGATATTAACAGATTTTTTTGATATGAGAAACATACTTCCATTGAAAATAATAACAGCGGCGTTGATTATTATGATTTTTTGGCTCGGCGTTAACTTACTGAAGCTCGACGACAGGAAAAAAGAGCTGGCTTCTGAAATATCGGGACTGGAATCAAAAGCCTCCGATATCGAAAAAACTAACCGGGCCCTTGAACTGTATATTGCCAATTTGAATAATCCCGGATTTCTGGATAAGGAAGCGAGGATAAAGTTGAACTATAAATCAATCGGAGAGCAGGTCGTTTTCTTTTATGAAGATAAAAACAAAGAAACTATCGCCAGCAAGTCCGAAGAAGGCGATTATTCATTTTGGCAAAAAATTAAAAATATTTTCAAGCGGGATTAGTTAAGCGGTCTAACGTGACCTTCCCAAGGTTAAGACACGGGTTCAACTCCCGTATCCCGCTCCTTGAAATTTTCACTCTGCCATGTAAAATTTCATCAGTTACTTGAGAGCACTATGGAAACAGGAAAACTTATTGCATTTCCACGGCGCCATGAAGCTGCAATGATAAATGCAATGTCCCCAGCCTTAATTTGTACCCTTGTCCCGGAAGAAGATAGAAGTTTACATCAGGAAATAATTGATAAAAAGAACAATCCTCAATTTAAGAGCCGGGCTCAAAAAATTGTCGAATTAAAAAGAATATGCCGCCACCTATTTCATGTAGAATGGGAAAAAGTAAGATCCGGCAAGATCGTATCATACACAAAAATTTGCCTCATATGCGGTTTTCATGAGGTTGGAGCCAAAGTTGAAGTCAAGAAAAAAGGCCGTAAAGTTGCGACATGGGCATTTAAACATTTTCATGGCAGTCATCGTTTTTTTACTTCGCGCCATGCCGGAAATTGGACATTGGGAATTTTTTATGACCCTCTAGAAAGAATATTCAAAGACATTCTGGACGAAGTCGAGAGAAGAAAACAGATTGGTCAAAGATTAAGGTCAGGAATTTGGGGAGCTAAATAAGGCCACACGGCCTTTTTTGTTCGCTTAATTTCTGGTAAAATTAATACAATTGCCGCCTTAGCTTAGTAGTAAAGCAGCGCTTTCGTAAAGCGAAGACCCCCAGTGCAAATCTGGGAGGCGGCTCCAGTGATGTTGGTTATCTCATAAAGTTATTTTTTGATAATGACTTTCGTGCCGATATCGGCGAAAACATATAGATTTTCCATTTCTGAATAAGGGACATTAATGCAGCCGTGGCTCATGGGCTGACCGAAATTGTTGTGCCAGTAAGCGCCATGGATATAATATCCGCTGTCGATGAATTTCAAATTCCAAAGAGTGTTCGGCAAATAATAATCTCTGCCGCGGTAAGCTTTGACGGGGATTTTATCTTTTATTTCAAATTCACCCGTAGGAGTAGGCGTTTTGGGCAGACCTGAAGATATTTTAAACTCATCAACTTTATAATGGTGGCCGTAATAGTAGCTTAATGTCTGCTCGCTTAAATCTATTTCTATCCTTTTTTGCAGCATTTCAACATTAGAAGTCATGATGTTATCTGGCGCAATCGCCGGGTCCATAATCGGTTCTAAGTTGCCGCTGATGTCATAAGTATTTTCTCCGGCCGTAGACGCGAACGCCGTTTGTGATGAAAAAATGATTACGGCCGCAAAGGTTATTGCATTTGTTTTGATTCCCATAGAACATAGAATAACCTTCTGTGGTGAATCGAGCGTGAAAAATATTTACAGTTGTTTGAATAAGCTTGTTTTTTTGGTATAATTCCCGAGTGGCGGAATATGACAAAAATAAAGCCCTTTTATACATCTTCTCTGGGGCTGGAGGAGTGGACGCTCAAGATTGGGCCGGCATGCTCTTTAGAATGTATCAGCGGTATATTCAGAAGAAAGGCTGGAACATGGTTGTTTTGCATGAATCATTGGGGGAACAGAAGGGTTTAAAAAGCGCCGCCTCTGAAATTTCCGGCAAAGGCGCATATGATGCGTTAAAAAAAGAAAATGGCGTCCACCGGCTGGTAAGAATATCCCCTTTCTCGGCAAAAAATTTAAGGCACACATCATTTGCCTTGGTGGAAATATTGCCGGAGATATCAGCTCGAGAAGTAAAAATTGAAGACAAAGAATTAAGAATTGACACTTTCCGCTCATCGGGCCCCGGCGGCCAAAACGTGAATAAGCTGGAGACGGCGGTCAGAATCACTCATATACCGACAGGAATCTCCGTGGCAGTCCAATCAGAAAGATCTCAAGCCCAGAATAAAGAAAAAGCATTGCAGATTTTATATTCTCGGCTCATAAACAAAATGGAGGAAGAGCATGTCAAAGAAATATCGGAATTGAAAGCCAAGCCCGGATCCATAGAATGGGGGAACCAGATAAGGTCGTATGTTCTGCATCCGTATCAAATGGTTAAAGATCACCGCACCGGAATTAAATCATCGCAACCCGATAAAGTTCTGGACGGCGACTTGGACAAGTTTATAGATAATGATTAAATTTGAAGATGTTTCCGCCGTTTACCATGTGAAAGGAAACGGAGAATTCAAGGCTCTAGACGAAATCAATTTGCATATTAAGCATGGAGAATTCGTGTCTTTGGTCGGACCTTCTGGAGCAGGCAAGTCGACGTTATTAAAACTTCTCACTCACGAATTAAAGCCGACCGAAGGCGTTGTAACCGTGGAAGGCATGAATCTTAATGATCTTCCCCAAAGTGAAGTTCCGTATTTACGCAGAAAAATCGGAACGGTTTACCAGGATTTTAAATTGCTTTCCAACAAGACCACGTTTGAAAACGTAGCTTTTGCAATGGAAGTTTGCGGCGTCGAGCCGGAAGAAATTGCCGAAGATGTGCCTAAAGTATTGGGCATCGTCGGGATGGCCGATAAAATGAACAACTTTCCGCATCAACTCTCGGGAGGCGAAAAACAAAGATTAGCCGTGGCTCGAGCTTTAATTCACAGACCCAAAGTAATACTGGCCGATGAGCCGACAGGAAATTTGGACATGGTTAATACATACGATGTGGTAAAATTATTAACAAAGATAAATGAACTGGGAACGACGATAATATTGGCGACCCATGATCACGAAGTCGTAAACGCCATAGGCCGACGGGTAATAACTATGGACACGGGTAAAATAGTCAGAGACCAAATGGAGCAGGGCAAATACGTGATATGAAGAAAAAAATAAAGAGAATATTTGATGTCGCCTGGACTAATTTCCGGCGCAACACTTACACGAGCATCGGCACCACAGGAATTATGGTCCTGGTTTTGATTCTGTTTTCAGGATTAATGACGGTTAATTTCTTATCCGACGAGATAGTGTCAAGCCTACAAGACAAAGTTGATGTCAGTGCGTATTTCAAGCAGGATGCCAACGAGAATGAAATATTGGAAGTTAAAAAAGACGTCGAAGCGATGCCGAACGTGAAAAGCGTGACATATATTTCCCGGGAGCAAGCCCTTGCCGATTTTAAGGCCCGCCATGCCGGCGACGCATTGATACAAGATTCTCTGGCCGAATTGGCCGAAAACCCCCTCCAGGCTTCTCTGAATATTAAAGCCAAAGATACATCCAAGTACGCGGAAATAGCCAATGCGTTGGAAGGCAACAAATACCGGACATTAATCGACAAGATAAACTATTATGAAAATGAGGCTGTGATACAGAGGGTTGAGGGAATTGCCGGCGGTTTAAAGAATTGGGGGCTTCTGGCCACATTGGTTCTAGCGGTGATAGCCGTTCTGGTGACATTCAATACCATACGCTTGACTATATATAATCAAAAGCAGGAGATAGAAATAATGAGGCTGGTGGGCGGGTCAAATTGGCAGATTAAAGCTCCATATCTGGTTGAGGGCGCCGTCTACGGCGTAATCGCGGCCGGAGTGACAGCGGTCTTGTTTTATCCGATGGCGTATATAATATCGCCTCGAATTGCCTCCCTTATGCCGGAGGTGAGCGTAATCAGTTATTTCATATCCAACTTCTTTCAATATATATTCTTGATTCTGCTGGCCGGAGTTCTGCTGGGAACGGCCTCGAGCCTTATAGCTATCCGAAAATTTTTAAAAATATAGCCCGTTAAATCAAAAAGCGCCCCGAGTTTGTCGAAGGGCGCTTTTTGATTACCACTGAGCCCAATAACATCCTCCGTACCAGCACGGCTGGATGGGATAATTGGGATAATAACGGGGAAATTGGGCCACATAATGATTTATCATCTGCACGTGGCTATTGACCAATAGCCCCAAATCATCCCTGAAACCATAGGGATAACCATACGACGGATAGCCGTACGACGGGTATCCGTATTGGCCATACTGATACGCCGGATATGAGTATCCGCCGTAACCGGCAAAAGCCGAAGCCGGAATTAAGACCGAAGCGGCAACCAATATTGCAACCGCAAAATATTTAATCATGCATGCGGTATATCACATGTATTAAAATATGCAATGAAGAAAAAGCTCCCGGTCAGGGAGCGCAAACTGCAAATAAACATGACCGGCCCCAGCCATCCCCGCATGGAAGGGCTGACAAGCTTGGCTGAATATGATTGTAAAGCGCGACAATAGCGCCAAGGCCGGTGCCAGCTTGTCCGCCATCTTCGGCAGTGAACATGCAGACATAAGGGCGTCCGAAAATAATCTCGCCGGCGGCGTCTAATTTTTTTAATTCGCGGAGAAAATTTTTAACATCGGAAAAGATAAAACCGGATTTTTTTATCGAAGCTGCGATTTTTGATGTAAGCATGTATGTCGGAATCTCAAACCAATAGATTTTTTTGTCTGCCGTAGCAGCATCAAAAAGAATTTCTTTATGGAGACTCCCATGCCAAATATGGATTCCGGCGTCTCTGACGGCTAGATCAAAAGGTTCCTTCATCTCATCATAGTGATAACGGTATTTTGATTTCGGCTGAACTGCCATGTTTTTTCTCCAATGTACTGGCATAAGTATTCATATTTCTTGCCAGATTTCAATTGATTTAACATAGTTTTTATTGTAGAATCTAATAATTGCCGGCTCGTCTAATGGTAGGACACATCCCTCTGGAGGATGGTATTGGGGTTCGAGTCCCTGGCCGGCAGCTACGTTGAGACAGGTTAGGCTTCCGAGGAGCGTCAAAGTTTTATAATATGGAAATTAGAAACGTCAAAAAAGAAGATATAACAGAAATACGAAATATTTATTCTAAATCATATATTGATGAAGAGTCTGGTCGTCCGAAGGACGAAGATGTAGATTATTTTACCAAAAAAGTCGAAGATTATGTCGACCAGACAAAAGAAAGCTTGGGTTCGGATTATTACTATTTGGTGGCTGAAAATAATACAAAAGTTATCGGTGTAATTGGAACTAGAAAACCACATGTCAGATTGTTGCCACTTGCTAAGACGGATAATTCAGTAGAACTCTACTCTTTATTTGTATTGGAAAAGAATCTGGGAGTTGGCAAAAGTCTGGTGAATAAAATCATAGAGATTTGTAGACAGAAAGGTTACTCAGAGATGATGGTATTAAGCGCTAATCGGTGGAAAGAAAGCTGGCCATTTTATGATAAACTTGGTTTTGAAAGGGCTGGGACTATTACGGAATTAAGCGGTAGACTTTCCCAGGTGTGGACTAGAGAATTATAGTAAATATAATCGTCCGAGTAGGGTTAAAATCAAGATTATAAAACCACCGAATTCGGTGGTTTTATAATCGAGTCGCCATATCTTTAAATCTCCCAGTTTTTAAGCTATTATGGCCGTAATGGAATTACAACCAAACGAACAATGTGTGATAAGGGTTGTCGAGGGCGCATTAATTGATAAGTCTTGTATTGCAAATTTCCCTCAAAAAGTTTTGCAAATATTTGCCGATGATCCTAATTGGAATCAATTACTTGAAGTTCAAGTTCCATTTAGTCAAATCAAAGAAATCCAGAAAGCTATGATAAAACATTACGAGGGTCCATCTCCTTGGTATATGGATGGCTGGCTCGCTAATGATAGGGATACGGTCATCTGTGCCTTTGGTGCCGACGACGGTGAAGGCGGCAGAATTTATGTTTTTAAGCGAGACGACAAAAAGACTTATCAAGAAATAACTGATTATGCTATTTCCAAGGATATCCCTAAGGAACAAATAGATTTTCTATAAATATGCTCAAAATTTATTTAGCTCGACATGGACAAGACAAAGACAATGCAAATGGTATTTTGAATGGTTTAAGGGATGAGCCACTATCTGAAAAGGGGATTGAACAGGCCAACGAAGTGGCCAACAAGATTAAAGATACGGGTATCCATTTTGACCACGTCTATACTTCGCCACTTCAGCGGGCATATAAAACAGCCGAAATAATTACGGATACGCTAGACATCAAAAAACCAGAACCACTCGCTGATTTAATTGAGCGAGATTTCGGCATCATGACCGGAAAACTGCAGAACACTATAAAAGATGTCTGCTCTCCTGATATTTTTCAAACCGATACCATTTGCTACTTTTTAAATCCTGATGGCGCTGAAACATTCCCGCAACTTATTGAAAGGGCGAATAAGTTATTAGACATACTCAAGACAAAACACAAAGCCGGGAACATTCTACTTGTGACACATGGCGATTTCGGGAAAATGATTTATACTGCCTACTATAATTTGGACTGGAAAGAAGTACTCAGCATGTTCCATTTTGGGAACTCTGAATTACTAGAGCTATCAGAAGAATCAGCACCAAAAGAAACGCATGTATTTAAAATACAGCAACATAATTCATGAATACTGAAAAAGTAAAAATCGTAGTATTTGTTCCAGAGATCCACTCCGACGCGGTAAGAAAAGCTGTCGGCGATGCTGGAGCTGGAAAAATTGGAAACTATAGTCATTGTTCTTTCTCATCAAAAGGACAGGGTCGCTTCTTGCCGTTACAAGGAGCTAACCCAATGATAGGAGAAGTTGGAAAATCTGAAGTTGTTGAAGAAGAACGAATTGAGTTTGTATGCGAAAAAGCAAAACTGGAACAAGTGGTCGAGGCAATGAAGAAAGTACATCCCTACGAAGAAGTGGCTTTTGATATTTACCCCTTAGAAAATACATGAGATATCAATTTCTGTCTGTAGACTTACAAAATGACTTTACCGCCGAGGGCGGTAAGCATTACAAAATTCGTCCTTCAATAAACTTCGATAAAGAAGTTCTATTCCCGTTCCTTAAAGAAAAGGGCATCAAGATCAGTGAAATTATTTCTGACTATCGGCAGCCAAGACTTGGTGACAGGGACGAAAGCTGTATACCTGGTACTTAGGGCCATGAATCCTTCTTATCCTCTTTTTCCACAGATGTAAATTGACAGAGAACGAACGTTCTCTATACTGTGGTTATGTCTCAAGACCGTTTCCAGCAACTAATCAGCTTTTATCGAAAGCACAAGCGAATGCCTAGTTACGGAGAACTGGTTAAGCTTTTTGGTCTAAAATCTAAGAGTCCTGCATATAAATTTACCGCCAAGCTTTTGGATCAAGGCCTCATAGGAAAAGATGCTAGCGGTAGATTGTTACCCACTGCCATCTTTAGTGAATTGCCCATTCTGGGAACCGTAGCGGCTGGCTGGCCAAGTCCGGCCGAAGAAGAAATTTCGAACACAATGAACCTTGATGACTATCTTATCCGAAACAAAGAAGCGACCTATCTCTTTAAGGTGAAGGGCGACTCAATGAGTGGAGCAGGCATTATGGACGGCGATATGGCCTTAGTTGAAAGAGGCAGGCAGGCAAAAGACGGCGATATTGTCTTGGCTGAAATAGATCGTGAATGGACGCTGAAGTATTTTAGGAAGAGGAATGGCAAAGTATATCTTGAAGCGGCAAATAAAAAGTACGGGTTGATATATCCGAATGAAGAGCTTAAAGTAGCGGCTGTCTTAGTCTCGGTTATCAGAAAGTACAAATTTTAATATGTCTCATATAAGCTCTTTTCCCCGTGCAATAATTCATATTGATGGCGACGCCTTCTTTGCTAGTTGCGAGCAGGCTCGCAATCCTAAATTACAAGGCAAGCCCGTGATAACGGGCAAGGAGCGCGGCATAGCCGCTTCAATAAGCTATGAAGCTAAGGCTCTTGGTATAACTCGTGGAATGAGTCTACACGAAATCAAGAAGACTTGTCCTGGTGTAGTTATGCTTCCTTCTGATTATGAAACATATAGCCTGCTATCAAAGCGTTTTTTTATGATAGTCAGGCGATATACTCCTGAAGTTGAAGAATATTCAATTGATGAATGCTTTGCTGATATAACAGGCATGCGGCGGACGCTACAAATGGGTTATCCTGAAATCGCAGAATCTATTAAACGAGACTTGGATGCTGCTTTAGGTTTTACCTTCTCTGTCGGCTTAGGAGTCAATAAATCTATCGCTAAGCTTGGTTCAAAATGGAAAAAGCCATCGGGTCTAACCATCATTCCTTATCAAAACATTCCAACCTATCTCGAGAAGCTGCCGGCCGTAAAGATTTGGGGCATCGGCTCTAATACGGCTTCTTTTTTAGAACGGCATCGAATTTTTACTGCACTGCATTTTGCGAGGAAACATTGGGATTGGATCAAGACAAATTTGAGCAAGCCTTTTCAAGAGATCTGGCGAGAACTGAATGGCGAGTATGTCTTTCAGTTAGAAACCGAACCTAAAACTAACTATTACACTATCGGAAAGACCAAAACGTTTACTCCGCCTTCTAGGGACAGAAAGTATGTTTTTTCCCAGCTTTCAAAAAATATTGAAAATGCCTGCATCAAAGCCAGGCGGTATAACCTTGCGGCCAGCGGGGTGGCCTTTTATCTTAGACAGCAAGATTTCAGGCATACCGGCTTAGAGTTAAAGCTTTCTCGCTTAACGGCCATTCCAGCTGACCTAATTAAATTGGCTGACGAGCATTTCGACGAATTTTTTTATTCGAAGACAGAGTATCGGGCTACGAGTGTAATATTACTGGGGCTTCAAGAAGATGAGACAGCCCAATTAGATTTATTCGGCGATGCCATAAAGATGACTGAAAAGAAAAAACTCTATGAGGCCGTGGATGCGGTCAATAAAAAGTACGGCAAGCACAAGCTCTATCTCGCATCGAGCTTTCTGGCCAATAAATACAGTCAACATCTTGGAGATCGGGGCGATATACCGGAACGCAAGCAAAATATGTTTCTGGGTGAAACTAAAAGAAGGCGCTTGGGCATCCCAATGTTTAGCGGTGAATAATTGCGGTATAATTAGAAGCAATAGAAGCTAGGGTTAATTTTTGATAAAATGGCCTTAAAATGCCTTTTACTGGCAAATCAGCTTCATTTTATGAAACTAAAAATCAAATCCAAAGCGCCGGAATTTAAACTTTCAGACCAGGACGGAAAATCGCATTCTCTGAAAGATTACAAAGACAAATGGGTTTTGCTTTATTTCTATCCCAAAGACGACACGCCGGGATGCACCAAAGAGGCTTGCATGATTAGAGATAATCTGCCAGATTTCAAGAAACTGAAAATCACGGTTCTTGGAATAAGCGCGGATTCGGTCAAAAGCCACAAAAAATTCAGGGATAAATACGGTTTGCCGTTCACTTTACTGGCAGACGAGAAAAAGGGAGTCATAAAAAAATACGGAGTCTGGGCCAAAAAGAAATTTATGGGCAAGGAGTATATGGGCATCATGAGAACCTCTTTTTTAATCGCTCCCGGCGGAAAAATATTCAAGATATACGAGAACGTCAAACCCGAGATTCACGCTGAAGAGGTAATACGGGATTTTAAGAATATTAAATGAGACAGATAGTAATAAAAATAAGCCCGATTGTAATATTGAGAAACTTTCTTGTCATAGAAGGTTTAGCCGTGGCCATCTTCTTCATGCTGGCCATTTTAACGAACTATGCCCAGATATACAGGCAATTCAATTTAACGGCGTTTCTTCCGTATCAGATTGCCCAGTTGGCCGGCATCGTTTTTGTCGAAGCATTGATATTCATCATCGTATTTCTGCGCTGGTCTCGGGACAGATATTATGTCAGTAACGACAAGGTGGTTCACGCTTGGGGCATGATATTGAGAAAGAGAACGATTAAAAAAATATCCCACCCCGTTTCCGTGTTTATGTCCGAGGGCCTTCTTTCCTGGCTTGTGCCGTACGGGAAAATAATGATTCGAGAAGATGGCACAGAGAATATCATATCAATGCCGATGGTCGCCAATCCGAAAACATACAGAAATTCAATTGAATCTGTTTTGAAAATTCTGCGCCGCGACTCCACAGAAATAAAATTTTCCGAAAATATTCCGGAATTGCTGAATTTAGGGGAGCACTCGAAGCTTGAATTCAAATCAACATTCAGATGGGATGTCAGAGAAAACCGAGTCAATAAAAATTTGGAGAGAGGAGTTTTAAAAACCGTGACCGCATTTTTAAATTCAGAAGGCGGACAGTTGATAATCGGAGTCAGTGACTTTGGCGAAGTTGAAGGCGTGGAGAATGATTACAAATCCTTGGGCAAACCTAATCGCGACGGATTCGAAAATCATTTCAATAATATATTCATGCAGTCAGTGGGGGCTGATTTCCGCCGCTATGTCCATATGAAGTTTGAAAATATTAAAGAGAAAGATGTTTGTTTGGTTAGCGTGTATCCGGCGGATAAGCCGGCATATCTTCGGGCCGATGATAGCGAGAACTTTTTTGTTCGGACTGGAAATTCCACAACCGCTTTGAAAGTGAGCGAAACGGCGACGTATATAGTGTCTTGGTGGAAAAGCCAGGCGAGATAATTTAAAACCGCCGGCAGAAATGCCGGTGGTTTTAAATTGCTATATTTGGGCACAAGCGAATCTGGTTTCCATTTCATCAGCCGATTTATGTATCACAATTACATAATTTCCGGCCAAAAGATTGGAGGCCTTAATATTTAGCGTTGTCGTGGAACTGCCGTCGAAGAGCGGTTCCAGTCTGAATCCAAGAACATCCGCAGTCATACAGTTAGTGCCTAAATATATGAATGCAGGTTGCAAAACTCCCGCCGGCGAACCGTTTACATTGAACCAGACTTTGGCATTGCCGTTCACGTCGGCTGATATCAAAGCTACTCCAAATTGGCCCGATCCATTCAGTGAACTTACGGCTCTGAAGGCCAACACAGGCGTTGGGGTCGGTTGTGGAGTCACAGTCCGAAATATAACAATCGGCGTGGGCGTTGGAACAGGACTTTCCATATCCTGATCAAAAGGAACAGACTCATTTTCTATATCTTGCCCTCCTTCACCCCTGAAGAATGTCGGCGATGGCGTTTCTGTGGCTACCGCCGTTTCATCATTCCCGCGCTGGGACCATACATACCATCCGCCCCATATGACGGCAATGATGAGCAAAGCAGTTGCTAATGATCTCATTTGTTTTTAGCGCGTTGTTCAAACGCGCTAGGTTATTGTTTTTCGTCCTCGACCTGTATATAAAGACGAATTAACCGCATCAATATTACTCCCCATATTATTACCCCAACTGCATGAATATACCGTGAGAAAAATATCACCTTGATACCACAATCATCGCTTTGATTATTCTGGAAACGGGTTCTCTGTGCCCGGTCGGGTAGTCGTATATGGCGGCCATGAGCGTGTTTGCCGGATAATGGTAATTTTCACCGCGTCTTGTTCCTGGGTCGTTTGTTATGAACTGGTCTTTGGCCGGATCGTATCCCTTGATGACAAGCTCATGCTCCAAGGGTCCCGGCGGCGTGTAATAGGGGTTTCCTATTTTTTGTCCGTTCAAGGGCACGATTACGAGATTTCCTTTTTTTAACTCATCAATTATGTCATTTTTATCAATATTATATCTAGCCTCGACATTGTTATACTTTAAGTATCCTTTGAATATTCTTTCGACAGTATCGCTGACGTTGGTGCTGTGAAATTCTCCGTATATCTGCTGCTCGTAATTTGATATTGCTATAATCTTTTTTTCGACTTCAGCCGATGTCGGTAATTTTTCATTTTTGGCCCAGGCCACGGCCATCAATGCCGAGGATTCCTCGCAGCCGTCTTGCTGTCTTTCATCGCTCCAATTACCGGTCGGAGCTTGGGGCGTAAAGGGAACATTGCGGATTAATATGTTCGCTTCGGATACGGGGGTCGGGCTGACACTTTTCGTCGGCTGTACGGAATATGCCGGCGATGGCGAAGAAGATGAAATGGGTTCGGATAACGGTATTTCGCCGATATCGTCCGCTATCGTAATAAAACCCATAACCGCGGCCGCCACAACCAAGGCAGACAAAATTATAATTTTTCGCATTATTCAATGATAACAGAAGGAAAATAAAAATTGGATGAGCATGGTATTGTAAAAATGTGGGGATTATTTAAAATATAAGCATGGCCAATAACTTCGGACTCCACTATTTCAGTAAAAGTATCATTATCGCCATCGGCTTGGTCCTGGTCTGGCGGGGGATATGGATTTTGCTGGACTTGCTTGATAATTGGCTTTTTGGCGGCGGCCATGTCATTACGGCGGTAATTGGCATTATTATCGGCCTGTTATTTCTATATTTTCCCGAACGCACTCTGAAAACATTGGAAAGACTCTAAGAATCAAAAAACCGCCCTTCGCCAAACTCAGGACGGTTTTTTGATTAGCGATTAAGCCCGGATGTTACTTTTTAATTCCGTTGAATAGCACGGCAAAAAGCCATACTCCAAGCAATCCTATAATATTCCAGATAATTAAACCGGAAATAAACGTGTTCAATGTTACCAGATTATCGCCCAGCATCATTCTCGTATGCAAGCCGTATGTCATAAAATCTGTTCTGATGCTTGGGAACATGGCCACACCGACAAAGCAGATAATATAGACAATCGAAATCCAAGCTGACGACACTTTTAATAAATGTTTTGTATTAATCATATTATTTTAATTTAATTAAATTTAAAGCGGGGCGGCGGGAGCACCGCCCCTTGGTACAGCAGCCCTCCGAACAATGAGCCACCGCACGCAACATCCACTTCTTCAAATGAACCACCTCCCTCTTATTTTTATTATACCAAACATGTCAAGCTTTGTCATATAATTATACCGCGCAGCTCGAATTTTGCCTTAACTCGGGAAACCACATTTCATTTACTTTGTGCGCGTATTGTTCCATATTTTTTTCATCCAGACCGTTGTGGGCCATCAATTCCAGGAGGCCAAGCATGGCCATACCGTGGTTGCAATCGGGAAAGTAAGCGGGATTGGGACAGCAGGGCCGGAATATTCTTTTGGAAACAGAATTCACTAGCTTCTGCTGTTGGGCGTTCAGCGTCACAATATCGTGTTTTGAATAGTGAGACATGGGATGGTTAGTGCCGATTGTCCAGCCGCCGGTGGAGGCAAATCCTTCCGGCCCGCCGTATTTGGGATCCGCCATTGGGCCCGTTTCTAGTATTTCATTTTTGTTCGCCAGTCCGAAACCCCATAATATGTTTAGGATATCTCGGCTGTTTTCGCTTGATATTTCCAGAGGTGCGTACTGTCTGGTTAAATAGGGGCTCGAATATTTGTTTTCATCAATAACGCCCAACTCAATTAATTTCGGCCCGATATCAGCCAGAGAAAAAGGCAATCTTACGCCTGCTGTCTTAATCTCAATACCAACCCCGCCCAGCCATATCCAAAAAAGTGCAAATCCGGAGGCGAGAGCCAATGTTCCTATGATATATTTTTTCATTTAACAGCATTCTTCCATTTGTTTTTCTATTTTCCGGACATTCTCTTGTAAAGAATGTTCGGGTTCTCTCTTAATGAAAAACAAGGAGGCGATTACCAGAAGGAATATAAAATCGGCGATAACAACCGGGACGGATATGTTTGTCACAGCCAGATATGCCAAAGGAAAGCCGATGACGATGATAATTAATTTCCATAACCTAGACTTGCGGTTGGCCCAGGCCAATCTCTTTGGGCCCATATCGGAAATGCCGATAACCGTGCCGCCCATGAGCAATGAAATCGGAATGATTAATTTATCAGCGGCAAGAAAGCTCCAGGCGATACCCGCGCTCAATATAAGCCACAGTCCGCTCACTAACACGCAGATTAGACATATTTTTATTCTCATATGTTTAGAATTAATATTCCCAGCCCAATCATGGCAATTCCGGCAATAAGGCGCATTTGATTTCTCTCTTTCATTTGCCAATTCTTTACCCTCTCAAGCATGTTTTTATTGCTGGCAATCAGCAAAATTACAATCAAAGGCAAAACAAATATTAAGTTGTACAGAAGCAGATAACCGGCTCCAGAAAGGTAAGTTAAGTTATCGTGCAGCAGTCCCAAGACCATTAAATACGGTCCGCCCGTGCAAGGGAATTCGCATATTCCCACCAGCACTCCCAAACCAAATGCCGTCGGAAGAGAAGCTTTTTCCATGAGCTCGGCCATTTTACGATGAGCGGCATGGGGAATACGGAATTTTATCGGGAAAGCAGGAAAGAATTCATTAATCAGACCAATCATTCCCAGGATAATCAAAAGAATCGCTCCGAGTCTGGCCATGAAATGGGGTGTGTTGAATATGTGTAGGGTTTGGGTAATGCCAAGACCGATTAACAGATAGACGATAAATATTCCCAGAATGTAGAATATTCCGATTTTGAGGATACTTGTTCTTAATTTGCCGATGCTGAACAGAAAGGCGATAGTCAGAAGTAGTATCGAGAAAGCGCAGGGGTTGATGCTGTCAATCAGCGCAGAGACGCCTACAAGAGGCAGCAGCCACGAGCCTTGGCTGCTGATATTCCAAACCATTTTTGTCCCGACCGGAGATTTAAGAACAAAAACGAGCACCGTCAGCACTACCGCTATTGCGATTAGAAATATTAATTTTTTCATGGTGTGACGTTGGCGCTAAAATTCAACATGATAGGCCCGCCGGCTGAATTTTCAATAATGACCGTGCGTTCGATTTTTCCGATGCCAGCCGGGCCGTGGGCATTCGGATCAAATACGATTTCAATTACAGCTTCATCGCCGAGCTCGAGCATCGCGTTTATTTTCGGTATGCCGACATGGCCGGGCATGCCGAATGGCCCGTACTCTTTTCCATTCAGCTGCATAACCGCGCTTGTGCACATGCAGGACGTATACATTTTATCAAGAGTAATTTTTTCAGAGCCGGCGTTTTTTACTTTAAATGCGTGACTGACATTACCGTTGGCCATTGATATGTTTCCGAAGTCATAGTATTTTTCCGGAATTTCCAGAAAATCGGAAACAGCATCGGTTTTCTCTTCTTTTCGGATCGTATCTGCCGCCGGCCGCGCCAGCCATATGAATCCGGCCACGATTACAACTACACCGGCTATGATAATTAATGTTTGTTTGTTCATATCTTTAGTGTTAAATACAAAAAAATCCTTGTGTAAGGATTTGCGGCGCGAACAAGCAGACTTTCGACTCAAGTCAAAGCTATGCGCGCCCTAAAGAGACAGTTGGGCTATTTTCGTGCAAAGAAAACCAAAACCTCAATCTTTGTTCAAGAGGCGTCTTGTTATTCCTTGATCTTTCTCTAAGGAAAGATAATGATAACCCGGGATGGGAATATGTACGCAGAAAGAACAAAAAAATAGGCAAAAGCAAAAGAGAAAATGTAACTAAAATCGTGGCCAGAGACAACTGAGAAAAAGCTGATAGGTGAGAAGTCGCAGAATCAAAAGAGCTTCTGACCAGAGCGCAATCTGACGCAATCGTGGAATCAAAAGGGCAGGCATTATGGTGATCCATAGTTGCCAGATTAAATCCGGCGATTACGAATATTCCTATGATTAATACGGCCAGGAGCTTCATTTCTTGTATTGTAGCATAAAATACATTTTTTTGCTATACATGAATAATGATGGGATATCAAAACTGGGGCATGATGGGCGGGATCGGATCTCTCGGCTTCATAACATGGGCCGTGGTTCTGGTGGATCTGGTTCTCGTCGGCATCTGGCTCTGGCAGCAAATCTCAAAAAAGTAATTATTTGAGATATTCGAAAAAGTAAAAAGCGAGTATTAAAACAAATCCAGCAATGGCGACGAGATTTAGAGTCAGCGTCGCTGTTCCTGCGTCATTTACGCGCGGTTTTCTCGTTCTAAGCAAGACAAAGAATAGGGGGTATAAAATGGCGGTTATAAAACTTTTTGTCACCCAATGATGGCCGGTCCATGAGGCCAGCCATGTTTTAAAGGCGAGATTTGTGTCGGCCAGAATCGTAATTAAAGCGACAACAATAATCGTAATCGCTGCCGACATCGCCGAGGTATAGATTGTTTCTGTTTTAGCCATTAGATTTTATGCCCACCTCGCCGCTGCGGAAATAATATAACCCATAAGCCCTAAACTTAATGCCAATCCCGAGATAATTATTAGTAAGGCGATATAACTGTTTTTTAACTTAAACGTATCCAATTCATCCGGCGACAAGCGTGAAAGAATTAAGGCGGTGACGGCCATGGGAATTAAGAATAGAAAAATGTGCTCCTTAGCTTCCATGGCAATGGCATGAGCCCACGGAGCGGAGCCGGCTTTGATGATTGGTTTTACAATCGGCCCGTAATATTTGACATAATAATAACCGCCAATCAGCCAAGCACCGACAAATCCCGCCAAGCCCAACACGGCGGCCAGAGTCCGTCTAAACATGGAACCCGCGTTTGCCACAACTTCGCCCAAAAGCCAAAGGAAAGCATCAATCCCCAAAATGGCAAATCCAAGATGCAGACCAATGAGGACGGGCTTAGACGTTAAGGTTGTCCAGATATCCATGCCTTAAAATTATAATTCTTCCTAAACTGTTTTACGCTATCTGCGCTTTCTTGCCGCCAGCATTTCTCTCTTTGCGGCAAGACGTTTCTTTGTCTTAGGCGAGTGAGTCTTGCGCTTACGGCTTGCTCCCAACCCTGAATTTCTTTTTGCCATGTTTTTAGATTAATTTAATCCCAGTTATTATACACGATTCAGTTAAGCTGGGCAATTTGTATCAGGTTGCCGCAAGTATCGTCAAATATAGCAATAGTAGAAGGCCCCACATTCGTCGGTTCCTTAATGAATCTAACACCTTTCACTAAAGACTAAGACTTATTGTTGAAGTACCTACCGGCCACGGTCAAGGCGAAGGAGACCAAGATGACGATAACGGCCGTAAATAAAAGTTTCAACAAATACACATTGGGACCGTCACTTTCGGGAGAAGTGGTTATAACCATTAACAGCCCCACAATACCAAAAGCAATTGACGCCCAAACGAAAACTTTTGTAGTTATTTTTTGCATGATTATAGTATATCACTTAAAACACCCTCTGTTAATCTGCTCCACTGAATCTGAAATGTTAGAATCTAAAATTAGATAAAAAATAAAAAGCGGATTGATATTATCGCACCGCTTTATGTTGCTCCAACATTCTTTGGACACCTTAACTCTGAATAGGATTTCAGGGGTGGTATTTTAACGGAGACGACAACTTCTTCTTGAACAATACGAACTAAGTCATATCGCTCAATTGAGCCATTCTTACGCCTAAGATTTTCTAAAAAAGTTTTTGCTTTTTCTGAGGCGTCGGCATCTGTTTCTATATTTTCCATGTTCCAGATATGTGTCTCATCGGTCCAAAGTGGCTCATCTTCCGTCATACCATGTGATCTCATGACGTAAGTTAACCGCCAGCGCATATTAAACCTCCGTATATATTAGAACTAGAAATAAAGATATTACAAAAAAGTTCGGACGTCCACACTGGGGTAAAATAAAATACTAGATAAAATCTAGTATTTTATCGTTGCTCATCTGGTTCTCTGATGTTAGAACTTATTCTCGATAATCTCTACTGAGTACTGAGAAGTCTCATCAATTAAATACTTTTGGATTATACGAACAGCTGTAAATGTCTCCTCGTGAAGAGAAGAATGTTCTCGATGAATAAAATATTGTTTTCGATGTTGTTCTTCGTCTGTAGTTACCACCAAGAGAAGCTTGCCTTTTCCAATTAATTGTTGAGGTTCTAAAAAAGCCCCTTCCATTATTAGTTCATTAGGGTATTTAAGTATCTCTTGATTTACATATGGCATCATACTCGTACGAACTGCTTTAAGACCTTTAATTATATTTTCCTCATTGAGTTCACCAAACTTTTTCCACGCTTCTTTTGTGCCAATGTATAAAAAGGGGTCCTCCGCTTCTGATTTTTCTTTTTGAGCAATTTCGCGAAGATAATCAGCCTCTACAACCGGATAACCCAGCTCATTTTTTAAGCGAATACTGTAGGTAGTTTTTCCAGCCCCAGGGACACCGTAAATAAAAATCTTATTTTCCATGCCCCAATTTAACCACCTTCAGGTTTTAACTTCAAATAAAACACCCCTGATGGGCGACGTTAAAACCTAAAATTAGACAAATAAAAAATGACCGTTCTCGGTCAGCGAGGAGACTTCTCCAATTCTTGGTGGCTAGTGTGGCTAAGCATATGTTGGCACGGCTTTCCAGCTTAATGCCGCCAGTGCCCAGTCTGGACGAAGTACAGTGTAAAACTCCGTGCCGCCTTTCAGTAAAGTGTCGGCTGCTGCCAGAAATGCGTCCTCGGCGCCAGGATCAATCTTGGCAATTTGGGGAGTGCTTTCGGCTGTCAGAATCGAAATCATGGGAAGACCAATGCGGATCACTTTTGTGGCGCTTCCTATTACACGGCCTACGCCTACACTTATTTCAATACCTGTTGTCTCGAGCTGGTGCCCAAGAAAGACCGAATTGATAATTTTACATTCGGACATTGATAACTCCTTCTCTCGATAAGAAACAAAATACCACTCGAGTGGTATTTTGTAAATGTCTGCTCCGCGGCCAGGACTCGAACCTGGAACCATCGCCTTACACATAATCCATAACTTTCGTTACGGCGTGGACTATATCTTATCCGTGAATTTAATCGTACGGATCTTCGGTATCTAGTCTCTACGGTGCCCCCGACATTTATTGTCGGGGTTCCCTCGGTATTACCAGTCAAGGCTTCACCGATATCCCGAAAAGTTTCAGTCAGACTTTCGTCTGAAAGCTGCGATTCTTTCACAGGGCGCCGCTCTACCATTGAGCTACCGCGGAATAATTTTCAAGAACTAAACCTTGAAATTATATCAGCAAAGGATGAGAATTTCAATGTGAAATAAGTCAAATCAATCCCATTTTGGACTTGACATCAGAAAGAGTTTCGTCCGCCAAGGCGCGGCATTTTTGTTCTGATTTTTCCAGTATTGATACCACTTGATCCAAGTTGTTCTCGAATTCTTTACGGCGGGATTGGAACGGTTGCAAGAAAGACACGATTATATCCGATAAGTCTTTTTTGAATTCGACATATGTTTTACCGGCATAGCCGCTTTCGATATCAGTTAAGGATTTGTCGGACAGCAGGTGATATATCGTCATTAAATTTGAAATGCCCGGTTTTTCTTTCTCGTCATAGTGTATTTCTTTTCCTGAATCAGTCGTGGCCACGGATATTTTTCTTTCAATTTCATCGGGTGAGTCGGATAATGCAATGCCTTCATCACCGGTTTTTGACATTTTCGCCAGAGGATCTTTAAGAGACATTATCCTTGCCCCTTCCGTTAATTTGGCTTTTACATTCGGAAATGTTTCTCCAAACGAAGAATTGAACCTGGCCCCGATTTCATTGGTCAAATCTATGTGGGGCAGTTGATCCTCTCCGACGGGCACCAAATCCGATTTATATACCAAAATATCGGCGGCCATTAAAACAGGATAGTCAAGAAGTCCCATATTGTTGGCCTTTGTTTTCTCAAGCTGTTCACGGTATGTCGGCAGGCGGTCAAGCCAGCTGACCGGGGTTATGGTATTAAAAATCCAGGCCAATTCCGTATGTTGAGGAACATGCGATTGGCGTATAAGAAGAGACTTGTCGGGATTTAATCCAGCAGCCAGATAATCTAAAATGACATCCATTACCTGCTGGTGGAAAGTTTTCGGATCAAACGGCGTCGTTATGCCATGGTAGTCGACGACGGCGAATATGGCCTGATCGGCTTCATCCTGAAGGGAAATCCAATTCTTGATTGCCCCCAGATAATTTCCCAAATGCAGCTTGCCGCTAGGACGAATGCCGGAGAAGATTTTAGACATATATTTAGAATATCGAAAAAATATAAAATAGCCAATACAAATACACAAGTGCGTCTTTGTGCGAGTTGAAGATTAGATCTCGATTACTACAGGGAGAACCATTGGCCGGCGCTCTGTTTTCTGGAACAAGAATTGGCCGATTTGGTTTCGGATATTTTCCTTTATAAACGCCAGATTCGGCTGGCCGCCAATCGGAGCGTGATTTTCCACGATGTATCGAATCTTTTTTCTGACGTGCATAAGCATTTCCCTGTTTTCTTTAAGATATATGAATCCTCGGGAAATGATATCGGGACTGCCTTTGACTTTTCCGGTTTGAGCGTCGATTAGGACGACGAGAGTGATGAAGCCGTCGGCGGCCAATATTTGTCTGTCTCTAAGAACGACATTGCCCACGTCACCGATGCCGAGACCGTCAACAAAAACATATTCCGATGGGGCCATCTTTTTATCGAACCACCATTTGTCTTTTTCAACGTGAACAATCGAGCCGTTATCGGCGATAATCACGTTTTCTTTCGGGATGCCCTCCTCATTTCCCAAAAAGCCATGGTTGACCATCATTGAGTATTGGCCGTGGATGGGCATTAAAAATTTAGGTTTGAGCAATCGAATCATTCTTCTTAAATCTTCTTTGTTTCCATGTCCGCCGGTATGGACGTCAAGCATGTAATAATTGAAAACTTTGGCGCCGTTGCGATAAAGCTGATCTTTCAAGAATTGCACGTTTCTTTCATTTCCGGGAATAACGGAAGAAGAGAATATGTATGTATCGTTTGTTCTGGCTTTTATGTGGCGATGGTCTCCGGAAGCAATACGCATAAGAACAGCATTGCCTTCACCTTGGGCGCCGGTGACTACGGCCACAACCTTGTCGTGAGGATAATCGTCGATTTCTTCCATGCTAATCTGCGTGCCTTTCTTGATTTTTAAATATCCCAATTTTTTGCATATTTCCACGTTTGATTTCATTGAATAGCCGTCAAAAACAATTTTACGGCCAAATTTCTCCGCAATGGTAATAACCTGTTGGATACGATTAATCAGTGACGCGAACGTGCCTAAAATAATCATGCCTGTTGCTTCCGCGAATAACTTTTCCAAGCTGGCTGTAACTTCCGCTTCGGACATGGAGTGGCCTTCTTTTTCCGCGCCCGTTGAGTCGGACATCAGCAACAGAACACCCTCTTCGCTTATTTTCTGCATGCCCTCGATATCAGCCGGCAAATCATTGACTGGCGTGTCGTCAAATTTATAGTCGGACGTATGGACGACGTTTCCAACCGGAGTTTTGATTACAATCTCCAAATCATCGGGAATAGAATGGTTGATTCTAAGAACTTTGACAGTTAATTTGTCGCTAATCTTAATTTCCTCCCCGGCCTTTATCTCAATTATGTCCAGGGGTCTTTGGGTTTTAAAATCTTCCATCCGCTTTATGAGGATGGCCCGAGTCAGGGCGGCGGCGTATATGTCAGGATCGCCGATCTTGTCTCGTATAAAAGGCAAGGCTCCGATATGGTCCATGTGGCCGTGGGTAAAGAACATGGCCTTAATCATATCTTTCTTGTCATCCAAGTAGCTGGCATTGGGAATAATGGCGTCTATTCCCGGCATGTCTTCACCCGGAAAACGAACACCGGCATCAATGAGAATTATCTCGTCGTCATATTGCACGGCCGACATATTCCGGCCGACCTCTCCCAATCCACCGAAGTGGACTATTTTGAGACCGCTGTCTTTTTCTGTTTCTCGGTAGTCTTTTTCATCGCGACGAAGAACCCGAACGCGGCGTACCACCGGCTGCTGCGGCCGACGGTCCCGATACCTTGGTTTTCTCGGCGATCGAATGCTAAACTTCCGCTCTTCGCCTTGAGTGTCATTTTTTTGGGTGGAGACGACAGGAGTCACCACAAATTCTTTTTTATCTTCCATATATAATATATTTGATTAGTGTTTTTTGGGGTCACAGATAATTTACCCGCTCCGTCAAATTTGTGCCGTGGGGGAGATTTGAACTCCCATGAGATTGCTCTCACTACGACCTGAACGTAGCGCGTCTGCCAATTTCGCCACCACGGCATCAGGTTTAATTTTTATAGCTTTTAAATTTCTCTACTAAAAGAGTGTCTATTGGATCGACGCCCAAATTTTTTGCCAGATAAAAACTAGTCCAAAGAGCCAAAATGTAGTTATTGAGAACCTGTTCCAGCACTGACATGCCGGTAGAGATATCAATGATAGTATAATTATACTCCATATTATCCAATATTGCAATAGTGGCTTTTATGTCTTTTAAAGCTTCCGGTGAATCGTCCAAATTTCTTAATAAAATGGGCGTTAAACGCATATGTCTGTCGGCGAACTGGCATATTTCATTGTGGCCCAAGACTGGGAAATAATTCCAAAATGCCGGTATCTTGGCGTTTTCATTTATCAATGTTTTCCAAAATTTAGCCAAATACCGCCATTTGTATGAGCCGTATATCACCGGAATCTTGGCATCAATTTCCGAAGCAATGTCGCGGCCTTTGATTTCCAACGCCTCGGCGTTTATATTTCTGACGTTAAAATCAGAAATTCCCAGAATCCCGGCTAAAGCTCCAAACATATATCCGACAGCGAAGCGGGCGGGAACATTTTCATCCGGCATAGCCGCAACGGATATTGATTGTCGGACAGCTTTTTCGCGCAATATTCCGCCTTTCGAAATAACAATGACTGGACAGGCCCTTTCCACAGCGTCATCGTACGCGGCAATGGTTTCTTCCGTATTGCCGGACCAGGAAACGCATATTACCAAGTCATTCGTCGTTGCCGTCGAGGGCAAGCGGTAGTCGGAGTTTAAATATATGTTTAAATCCGGCCGGATAATGGCCAGTATTTCGCCGGGTATGGCCGATCCGCCCATGGCGCAAATATAGATATTCCGATACGCGCCTTCAAACTTATTTTTATTCCCAATATCAAAACCAATTTCGATTTGGGAAGGGAATTTAAGAATCGCGTCTCGCATCAGTTGAATGTCCTTTTGGTGTTAATATACCATTTTTCCACGTTGACGAATCGGTCGGAGGGCATGGAAATAATTTTGCTTTCAAATCCGCGGATGTTTTTGCTGTGAGCGTAAATGTAATATGGATTATAAAGAAATACTGCAGGCGCATCCTCAACCAGTATTTTTTGAAAATCGTCATATTTTTTCATGCGCTCCAGAGGATTCAAAGTCTGCCGGGCGTCTTCCAATATATTATCCGCCGTCTTGTTGTCGTATAACGCTAAATTTAATCCGGGCTCTCTTTTTTGAGACGAGTGCCAGAGGCTGAATGGATCGGGGTCGATTGTTAATATTTCGCCGAACAGCAGCATCTGGTAATCCCTGTTCTTAATGGCGTCCTGAAGCGAAGTAGTCGGGTAAACTTTTACATCCAAGTCCACTCCTATTTTTTTCCATTGATCCTTCAAAATATTAGCGACTTGGGATAATTCCGGCCAAGTTGAGGTAACTAGTGTTAATTTAAGGGAGTCCTTGTTTTTAGACAGGATTCCGTTTTCATCGGGATTTCCCCAGCCGGTCGCGGCCAGTATTTTTTTTGCCATGTCTGGATCATACGAGTACTTTTGAATATCGCTCATACCGGTAACTTCTCCAACCAGCGGAGAATTAACGGCGTTGCCCTTATCATCCAGAATCGTTTTAACTAGAGCTCCCTTGTCCGTGCCGTAATTCAGGGCCAGTCTGATATTTTTGTCGGCCAGCAATCTTGATTGGGAAGTATTGAAAAATACGGCGAAATATCGGGGTAGTTTCAGTTCTTCAATGTGCAACCGCTGCTTGAATTTAATCTTTTTTAAATTCTGCGGGCTGATGTAGCCGAGATTTGCAACCTCATTTTTATTATACGCGTCGATTAGTTCGTCTTCAGTTCCGTAAAATTGAATCGTCATTTTGTCGACATAAGGCCTGCCGTCGTAAAATTTCTTATTCGACTCAAGCTCATATGATACGACGCGGCCCGAGCTATCTTTTTTTAATTTTTTAAACTGATACGGTCCGGATCCGATCGGTTTTAGATTTAAGTCGGATAACGCGAAATTTATAGGTTTCACATCGGACCAAATGTGTTCAGGGATGATGGGCAGCGTCAGGTTGTTCAGAAACTGGGCGTATTTATTTTTCAATTTAAACATCACGGCGGTGTCATTGATTTTTTCGACTTCCACTCCTTGCCAATTGATTCTCTGCAAACTTCCATAGTCTGGATTCTGGGCCGCGTTTACCGTGAATATTATATCGCCGGCAGTGACGGCCCTGCCGTCGTGCCAAACTGCGTTTGGCTTTAAGTAGACGGTGTAATTGAGGCCGTCACTTGAAATTTCATATGATTTCGCCAGAGCCGGAATCAGTTTTCCGTTCTCGTTGTACTTTAAAAGTCCGGAATATATCAAAGACACCAAATCCCGGTCTGCGTCGTTTGTTTGGGAAAGCAGGGGATTTATGTGCCTCGGTTCTCCTATTACGCCTTCTGTAAATGATCCGCCGTATTCGGCTTGGGCGGTCGTAAATCTGTTGTAAGTCGTGAAAGGAATTGAAATAACGGCTCCGGCCATCAGTATTAGCAATAAAAAAATAACATACCTTTCTTTCTTTGAAAGTACCTTAGGTATCAGTTTAATTTTAGATTTGATTTTTTTGAATCGC
This sequence comes from Candidatus Yanofskybacteria bacterium RIFCSPLOWO2_02_FULL_44_18, assembly GCA_001794755.1. GTDB lineage: Bacteria > Patescibacteriota > Minisyncoccia > 2-02-FULL-40-12 > GWA2-44-9 > GWA2-44-10. The sequence goes on along the minus strand of MGKT01000006.1, from coordinate 142,348 downwards.
GACTCTTTTGGCCGCTTCTCCGGCAATTCCGGTTTCAATCCAAAAAAATCATCAAGCTGATTGTCGTCTTTGCGCATTATGTAGACCTAGCCGATTATTCTCCAAAGAGAAATGCTGAAGAAAAGAATAGCCAGAATTATCGTGGCGTTAAAAATCACTTTTTCAGCGCCTCTCTTTGTGCTGTATTCAATGCTACTGCCTCCGAAAGCCGAAGATAAGCCCGATCCTCTCTGTTGCAAAAGTATGGCGATTATAAGCAGAAGCGCTAACCCTATTTGTACGTATGAAATAATCATCAAATGAAGAAAGTGAACATCCGGATTATTACGTTAACGATTCCCAAAGCTACGCCGGCCAAAACTATTGTTTGCCAGCCGCCGGTTATACTGAATCCGGGGATAATTAAAGAAATGACGTAGATTCCTATAATATTGCCTAAAATTCTTATGACTAGCCTTATCATTTTGGCAGCATGAAGCATACCATTTTGTGATAATTATTTCAATAAATTCTTTATTGCTTGCATGAGAACAGGGGAATTATAGTAGTCTTGAAAGAGCTTTGGCCAGTTCTTGTCGCTTATATAAATCGTCGGTTCAACCCCTCTTCCCTCAATTGGCTGGCCGTCTTCGCGGAGAGTTAGGCTGTGAACAAGAAGGAGTGAAAATTTTTGAGTCGGGTCAAACTGATTTTTGATAGGCGTAATTTGTTCAATTGTGCCCCAGCCCTTGGTGCGGCTTCCGATTAACACTCCGACATTGTATTTTTTCAGTGTCGCGGCCATGACTTCGGCCGATGATTGGCTTTCTCCGTCGATTAAGATAACGACCTTTTTGAATTTTACCAAACTGGGAAGCCAGCCTGTTTTTGTTTTAAAAGGAACATACTCGTCTTGATGAAAAAAATCGTATGCATAATTGTCGGGTCCGATGAACGGGCCCAGGAAATAGGGCATTATGTCAATGGCTCCGCCGATGTTGCCTCTCAAATCAAGAACTAATGTTTTAAGTTCCGGGTTTCTGTCAGTCGAGTCGCTTGCTTTCTGGAATTCATCCAGAGTTTGCGGCGATATTTTTTTCACGTGCATATAAAAAATATCAGGCTTGATAATGCGGTGCTCAACTGTCGGTTCGATGCCCGATTGGTCGTATTTTTGTTTTGCTTCAGGTTTAAGCAGGGCATTATATGCTCTCTCCAGAATAGGCACCGGTCCGGATTCTTTTATTTTATTGTTATACGCCCGGTCAACATCTTCCTGGGAAGCGCCTTTTTCCAGTCCCAAAACGGCGTATAAGTCGGTGCTGGAGTCTTTGTTTTGAACCGTTTCACTTATCGTCTGCAGCTGCTTTTCTGACAAAAGCTGGCTGCGGCCGAAAGGTTTTAAGTTTACGAGCACTATGTTGGCCAGTTCTGCCGTAAAAATTTTCTTTTTTTCGTCCGGCATCGATGACGTTATCGAATCCACCATGCTTAACACACCCTTCCGATTCATAGATTCCAGACTCTGGCTTTTGTCCAGCAATTTTTCAGCGCCAAGCTTATATATCGCCGCCAATTGCTCATCGGTAATCTTTTCCCAATACCTTTCTTTTATCGTGTCAAAAATTTCAGCCGTAAATTTTTGGTATTCATTCAAATTAGCATCAACAGGCTCACTTATTTGAGCGGTAGTTCGATGCTGGGAAAAATAATACGTCCCGCCGGCGCCGATGCTGAACGACGCCAAAACCAAAAAACCATAGATTAAAATTTTTGTCTTCCTCATTTCACATTCATACTATATATTTATTCAGAATTTAGAAGTGTGGATAATGTGTACGATTTGTGCTAAATTAAATATATGAAAATAAACACGCCCCGCGATACTTTTTTGTACTTGCTTTCCATCGCCACACTGGCCGCAAGCGCCGTCAGTTTTGGCATCGTGGTTTTTCAGCTGATTAATAACTATTACCCCGATATGTTAAATTATCATTATTACTCCAGAGAAAACGTTTTGGAGCCGCTGCGCGGCGCGATGGCAGCCTTGATTATTATTTTCCCTGTTTTTTGGTGGGTAGCCAGATTTTTAAGAAAGGACATAGAAGGCAATCCCGAAAAAAGAGATTTGGGAATTCGCCGCTGGCTTCTTTACCTGACGTTGTTTGTGGCCGGTCTGGTTATTATCGGGGATTTGGTGGCCGTGCTTAACGGTTTGCTCCATGGCGAGCTTACAATCAGGTTTATATTCAAGGCTTTAACCGTGTTGTTCATCGCCGGCTCCGTTTTTTACTATTATATTTCCCAATTGAAGGAAAAACCTCTGGCCGGCGTCAAAGTTTACAGCTGGATAGTAGTTGGGGCCGTGGCTGCGTCTATTGTCGGCGGATTTATAGTCATCGGCTCCCCGATGACACAAAGGGCGAAAGCGTTTGACCAAAGGAGAATAAATGATTTACAGGTAATACAAAATGAAATTGTCAGTTATTGGCAGTCAAAGAGAGTTTTGCCCGGTGATTTATCCGATTTGACCAACTCAATTCCAGGATTCAGAGCTCCTATTGATCCTGAAACGGGTACATCTTATGAATATCTGCCTACGGCCAAATCGACATCGGCAAGTCCGTCATTTCAGCTATGCGCGACATTTAAGTATCCGTCAGATCCGCAAGTTACCGGAATGGATTCATACCCAAAAACCGTTGTCTATCCTTATCCGTCCGACAACTGGACTCATGACGCGGGCCGACAGTGTTTCTTAAGGGAAATCGATCCGGATCTTTACCCATCCCGACTAAAATAAAATGATAAAAAATATTTTTATTTGGATTGTGGTTTTAGCGGTGCTTTCGGCGGCGGCATGGCTTTTTGTCCGCAAGTTTAATTCAACTAAGGAATCAGCTCAGCAATCGCCTTCAGCAAGTTCTTCGCCGGCTGTTTCAAGCGCGGCTGAAGGCAATCAACAAATACCTATGGATAAAATATCGGCTCAAGAAATTCAAGTCGGTTCCGGCCCAGAAGCAAAAAACGGGAATACCGTTAATGTTCATTACACCGGATATTTAATAGATGGGAAGAAATTTGACAGCTCACTGGACAGGGGACAGCCGTTTACATTTACCATCGGCGCAGGTGAAGTAATTAAAGGCTGGGATATCGGCGTAGCCGGAATGAAAGCAGGCGGAAAGAGGCGTTTAATAATCCCGCCGGCTTTTGGCTACGGGGACAAGGAAGTGGGAAACGGACTTATCCCGCCGAACTCTATTTTGATTTTTGACGTCGAACTCTTGATCATTAAAAAATAAATTAGCGCGGAAATAACGTTTTTAATTTTACCCGGCTGTTGACTGATTTTTCTATTATGACAAACTGGTTCTTAAGATATGTCTGTTTTTGCCGACTCTCTCCTATCTCTTTCAAAAGTGCTTGCTCGGCTAAGCGACCAATTTTATGTTTCAAAACTCGATGAGAAAATTAAAAGATATATTGATATACAGATTTCCGTTCTTGCTGATTCAGGCAAGAACAATTCCCTCATTCATATTTTAAATGAACTGATTGATTGCCTGGATTTTATCGAGCATGACCAAGCGGACATTAAGGAAGAAATTCTAAACGCCAAAAAATATATTCTCCAGCTCAAAGTTGATGTTTACAGGTCCAATAATCCAAAAAATACTAAAACGACCAGCCGGCCTTCAACTAGGTCAGCAAATACAGAATTGTTTAAAGGAAACAAGGGAAAGATACTAGATTTTATTAAAAAAAATCGAAACGTCCGGTCGAAAGACGTCGTCGACGAATTCAATCTGCTGCCCAAAAGAACGGTTATAAGAAATCTCAAAGAACTTCTGTCAGCCGGCCTCATATCAAAAATGAATGAAAATAGGGCCGTGTTTTATTCCTCAAGACCAGACTAATGTTTATGGGGTCAAATAAATATATTATTCTTGCTTTATCGGTTGGTGCAGTCGTCAGCACTATTTTTGCCCATCAAGGCGACAAAGAAAAGACATTATCTGCAATTGGAGATGCCGTTGAAAGCACTTTATCCACAGCTCCCTCAAAAAATAATGGTGCCAGATCATCCAAGGTGTCACCATCGCTATTGCCTGCTGTGAGCTCGTCGAAACAGGTGACGGTTGCAGGTGACACCAAACTGTCACCTGCTCGCATGGTGTCACCTGAGGTGACACCTCAAGTGACACCTCAAGTGACACCAACAAACAACGGACTGTCACCAACAGTGTCACCAACCGTCACCATGCCCAATGACGGCAGAGTGGTCATAAATGAAATCGGCTGGTCCGGTACCTTGGCATCGGCGTTCGATGAGTGGATAGAGTTATACAATAACGAGTCATTTGATGTCGACATGTCTGGCTGGGCGCTGACTACAGAGTCGGAGTCGCCCAAGATTATTTTTCCAAACGGAACGCATATTACCGCCAGGGGATACTTTCTCATCGAGCGCACGGATGATAATGCCATTAGCGATATAAAGGCTGATTATACAACGGGTTTTGGTAATGGCCTGTCTGATTCAGGCGAAGTGCTGCTGCTTAAGAATACGCGTGGCGAGATAGACAGAGTCGGCACATGGGGCGATAAATGGCATGCCGGCGAGAGCGCGTCGAGATTATCAATGGAAAGAATCGACCCTCTTATATACTCAAACGGGCCGAGCAATTGGAAAACATTTTTTGGAAATTCCACAGGCAGAGATGCCAAAGGAAATTCAATAAAGGGCACACCCAAATCTTCCAACAGCACTGCAACTCCCGCGCCGACACCACAGGTGTCACCATCACCAAGTCCGTCACCGTCACCTACCCAGTTGGTGACACCAACAATGTCACCAACTGTCACCACGTCACCGACACCATTGGCGACAGTGACACCATTACCGACACCAGAGGTGACACCGGTTTTGACAACCTCACCGCAAGCAACCCCAACACCAACCCCGCAAAATACAAACCAAGTCGTTATAAATGAGATAGCCTGGATGGGGACCGGCTCGTCTGCTTCTGACGAATGGATTGAATTATACAATTACTCGACACTGGCAATTGATATATCAGGTTGGACACTGAAATCGTTAACAGGGTCAAACCCTGATCCGCAAATAAATATGAGTGGTTTAATAGCGGCGAATGGATATTTCTTGTTGGAAAGAACAGATGATACTTCTGTTTACGATGTATCGGCGAATCAGACTTACACTGGGGCATTATCAGATTCGTGCGAAATATTGGAATTAAGGGATAATAACGGGGTTTTAATTGATAAAGTCACATGCGGAGATAACGGCTGGTATGGCGGAAATAAGGACAGCAGATCGACGATGGAAAGGGTAAATACCGGATCGGGAGAAAGTCAAAATAGTTGGGGTACGAATGACGGAGTGACTAAGAACGGTCTTGATGCAAGCGGTTCAGCCATAAACGGAACTCCGGGCAAGACAAACAGCGTAAACAATTAATTCATGATTTATCCACAATTTTCCTATTGTTTAGCATAGTGGGAGGTCATATAATATCAATAAATAAACATAAATAAGGTTTCATTGACTTTTAGGGTTCTCTGGTGTAGTCTTTAGTGGATATTAACCAGAAGCCTGTAACACAGAGAAAATATATAAAAATGAACGATAAATTCGTCAAAACGGATAAGTAGCCAATTGTTTGGTTGCTTTTGTTTTTTAGAGATCGGCCCCTGAACCTGATTCATCGAGTCCAGAGGCGGATAGCTAAAGAAAGGACATTGAAAATTTAATCTATGAAAGATAAAAATGTTGCAAACGATAGTTATATTAATTTTTGAGTTTAAAGAATTTTGCAGTCGATAAGGACACTCCCGAGATGTACTAGGTCGAGGCAGAGTAACTCTCATATGCGAAGATTATATTCTTCGTTGGGGTGATTCTGGCAAAATTCACTCGAGGTTTGAGCGCCAGGCGCTTTCAATAAAATCTCGAGTCAGAAAGAATGTCGATTAAGAAAGTAAGTATAAAGTCAGTATTAAATTCTGAACCGGAATTGGTCACGTTATCCTCGGTCGATTCGAGTGATAATGCAATACCGATCAGAAGAATTAAATAAAAATAAAAATGAATAGTTTATCACGCAGGAATCGAGATTTGCTCAAAAGAGCAATCGCGACTCTAACTGCGGCAACGACAATATTGTCGTTGGCTGGGTTTGCGGTATTCGTCCCATCGGCGAGTGCGGCAATGCCCTCTGACTATGGCCTGAGAGAAGGCGATACGATCAGCGCAGCCGGTTCTGACGATCCGGATATATACATCGTCAACGAGCAGGGATACAAGAGATTGTTCTTGAATCCGGCCATCTTCAATTTCTACGGTCATCTCGGAGGTTTTGCGAGTGTCAAAAATGTCAGCGCCACAGCGCGCGACGCATTTCCGACTTCAGGACTTTTCCGAAACTGTGAAACTGGAGATCAGAAAGTATATGGTGTTGAAACTACAGGCGAGGACACAGGTGTCCTTCACTGGGTAAACACCACCGGCGCTCAAGCAGTTGCTGATGACGCGAATTTCTTCAAAAAAGTATTCTGCATCAACAACAACGAGTTCAACTGGTACGCGAAGGGTTCAAACTACACTTCAGTAAACCAGGTTCCGAACTACTCTCGAACACCGGGGACATCACCGACTCCGACCCCGTCCGGCCCATTGTCCGTAAGCTTGGCTCCAAATAACCCAGGCGCGCAGACAATAACTCTAAACGCAGTTGGCGTTGAGATGCTGCGAGTGAGAGTCAACGGCAGCGGCACGGTTAACACCTTAACTGTGAAGAGATTGGGTGCTGGTCAGACAGACGACTTTGATAACGTTTTCGTATATCAAGGCGCCAGCAGATTGACTTCAGGCAAGTCGTTCTCATCTTCGACCGGTGAGGTGACGTTCTTGCTGGACTCCACTGATGGAGCAGTCAATGGAACAAAAGATTTTTCGATCGTGGCTGATATGGCTTCCGCAAATACGGCCGGCAACGTTAACTATCTTCAGTTGACGGGCATGGTTGCAACGGGTGGAGCCGCTATTTCAGGTACACCGTTAAGCGGCAATAACTTTACGACTTCAGGAACCTCGTCCGGAACAATTGATGTCGCTGAAGTCGGTTCGCTTTCAAACCCAACCGTGGGTCAGAAGCAAGCCCAGCTCGCGGAATTCAAGTTAACGGCCAATACCGAAGGTGCTTCAGTTAAGCGCCTGACTCTGTTAAACGGCGGAAACTTGAAACCGGCCGATTTGACCAATGTCAAGATAAAAACCGGTGCCATGGAATGGTCCGGTTCGGTAACTTCCGACAGCTATCTCGTATTTGACCTCGGTTCCGGCTATTCTATCGCCAAAGGCGGTAATGCCACATTCAAGGTCTATGGAGATGTGGGCGGAAAGAAAGATGAAACGATTGATCTCTATTTTGAGAACAATTCAGATGTTTTAGCTGTTGGGGACCAATACGGCCAAGGTATGGCTGAGGGCACCAATACCCTTGATACCGCCGATGAAGCGACGACTTTGACTCTTCAGGGTGGAGCATTGACATTAGTATTCAATGGTCCTAATGCCAGCACTGTCGGCACCACGGCCACTGATGTTACTCTCTTGAGGTATTCAGTGACTGCCGCCAGCAACATTGAGGTTAAGAAGACAGAGTTTACTCTCTGTGCTGACCAAGCTGGTGACGGAACATATGATACTGAAACCACCGAAGGAGATTGGGATGACGTTACAGACTTCAAAGTCTGGAACGAGGATACCAACACTGTTGTCATCGGTCCGAAGGATGCCACAGCATTTGATCATGCCGACGACACAACCAGCTGTCCGGCTGGAGGCGGTGTTCAGGAATCATTTACCGATGTCCTCGATTTAATGGCCGGTACGACATATAACTTCAAGGTTACGGCTGATATAAACACAGCCAATGTTACCGGTGAATTAATTGACGGAAGTATCATCAGAGCAATTCTTGATGATTACTCGGATGATGCCGGTGATGTAACCGTAATGAAATACTCGGGCACAAACACTTCAGTCGCAGCGGCTGATATTGTCCCTCGAGCTGATATTAACGGTCCGAACATTACCCTTTCCGCTTCGTCTTTGACTTTGAGCTTGGCCGGTACGCCAAGTGACCAGACAAAGATTCGAGGTACAAAGGACGTTGACGCGGTTGGCATCACATTTGCCGCCAGCCAAGCTTCAGCACTTAAAGTGACCACGATTAAGATAACCGGTTATGCCGCTGATACGACAACCTTTGATGAGGGTGTCGAAGATGGCGGTAACTCGGTCTCGGTTTCCAGCGCCATGGCCAAGGTTCAGCTATATGAATCTGGAACTGGCGCATTGATTGCCGGTTCAGAAAAAGTAACCAACAATTCATTAGGTACTTCTGGAACTGGTACGATGACCTTCGGTAATCTGGATTGGAATATTCCGGCCGGCACATCCAAAACGATGCTGGTTAGAGTTGATTTGTCCAATAACCAAGCATCGGGTACGGCAGGAGACCTTTATGCCTTTGATATCGCTGCCACCGGAGACGTTACGGCATTGGATTCTGATTCCAACACTGTGAATCCGGGCGCAGCTAGCGCAGGCGTAAACGGCACGACCAGCCCGACCCAAGTTTTGACGGTCAAGAATTCCGGTTCGATGACATTGGCCACCTCGGCTGATAGCCCGGTTAAAGGTGCTGTCTACTGGGGCCAAACCAACGCGCCGATATCCAAGTTCAGGATAAGCGCGACGGATGAAGGCCAGTACATAGAAAAACTGACGATTGCTGCTTCGACCGCCGCTGAAAAGGCAGACGCGGCCGCGAACGTCAAAGAAGTAATCTTGTCCTACAAGAACAAGGCTGGTAGTACCATCACCAGAACTCAGTCATTCGGTCAGGGAGCTTCGGTAAACTTCAATTGGGAGTCAACCGATGCCAACCGGCCTTATGTACCGCAGGACGGCAGCTTGGATATTACCGTGAACGCCAACATGAAGACCAAGACGGAAGGTGCGACTCAAATTGCGAGCACTCCGCAAGATGTATTCTTCTCCTTGGATCTTATGGATTCGTTCAACAACAGCTATGTTAACGGCTTTAGAGCAGTCGGCGACGGTTCAGGAACTGTCATTGACGGCACAGGTTCGAACATCGCTGATGTGGCCGGCGCGTTTGACCAGTATGTCTATCGGGTCTTCCCGAAGATTGAACAGGTCGCGCTTTCGTCGCCTTACAGCTTGCTCGGTACACCAATCGTGTTCAAATTCTCGGTAACAGCCATGGGTGCGCCCGGCTCCAACTTGAGATTTGACAATGAACACAACAGTTCTGGTTCTATAAACTTTGAGATTGTGGCTTCCGGTCAGTCATCGGTAAATACCACGACCAGCACCACCTTCTCGATATTGGATGAATCCGGAACCGTGATTGATACGGGTACATTGAGAAGCATCGGTACGCCTGGTGCGGCTGACACAAGCCAAACCATCAGCATGGCGGCCGCGGCCTCCGGTGTACAGCCTGGTAAGAACGCTTCTATATCCTTCAACTTTGGAAGTCAGGATATAGAAATTCCAGCTGGTGGAACAAGAACCTTCAGCATCCGTCTGGACAATCCGACGCAGCACTATGGCAACGCCGGAACGACCGGCAGGGCTCCGGACTACTTCCAGGTCACATTACAGGATGATATAGCAGGATTGATTAACTGGGTGGCTGACTATGCAGGAAACACCAATTCTTTGGACCAGGCTTCAACAACCGGTGTCTTGAGAAGTGTTCCGTTGTACGGTCCGACATTCCAGAGGTAATCTCATTCCAGATGTCCTGATTTCTAAGGGATATTAGGGAAGACAAAACCCCCGCCTTGAGCGGGGGTTTTGGTTTACATAATTGATATATTTTGATAGCATCATTGGATGATTAAAAAAATATTCATTCCTGTAGTTTTAGTGGCCATACTAGTATCGTCAGTATTCTATTTTTCTAAGGACGGAGACGATGTTGCCTTAGAAACATTGACACCAACATCATCACCGCAAGAATCAATCGGAGTTTCCCCGTCGGTATCTCCGTCATCTTCGCCGAGAACTTCAAAAGTTCCGCTTCCGACCGGCGATGGCAGGACTACATTCTACGGCGAACCAGTTCCTTGGAATCTGCTATTGGCTGACGCATCTTGCACATTAAAAGGCGAAATTAAATTCCTGGATCATAATACCTACGACAATCAAGACGCACTCTTTACCTATAAAGGGATTGACCATCCTGGCAGAAACGTCTTATGGACAGTAACACCTAACGAAAGCATATCGGTAGGCCCTAACGTATTCAGCAACATTGCCATTCCAAATGGAGAAAGTTTATTAAGCGTAGTATTACCGGACAATCCCAAGAGCAAAAGATATGAACTGACTGCGAAGATTCAATATGGCCGACTGGTTGATGGTAAGGGAAAATTTGTGACTGCGGGAGGTTATGTTAAGGTTTTCGAGAAACAATGCGATGGCAAAACGGTTGTGGTTCTTCCTTAAATATAATTATTTATTTGTTCTCGCCTTTGCTCTGCTTTTTGTTTTATCTGTTCACAGCTTCAATTCCATCGGCCAGGATATCGGCCGGCATTTGAAAGTCGGGGAGATTATTTGGCAGACAAAAGAAATTCCGAAAACAAATCTATTCTCTTTTACCGAGCCGAATTCTCCGTTCACAAACCACCATTGGTTAAGTGAGATCATCTTTTATCACATTTTCAACTTTGGCGGTTTCACTGGCCTCATTTTGGTTAAAGTACTTTTGGTTTTTGGTGTTTTTTTACTGCTATTTTTTGGTATAAAAAAATATTCCAGTTTCTGGCCGCTTTTAATATCGTTTTTGCTTTCAGTTTTTATTTTTATTGAACGAACCGAGGTTCGGCCTGAGATATTTAGCTTTGCAATTCTTTCTTTTTTTCTGTTCGCGCTTTTCAAAGCAAAGTATGAAAATAAATATTTTTGGCTATGGTTTTTGCCCGTACTGGAAATTTTGTGGGTGAATTTTCATATTTATTTTTTTATCGGCCCGTTTCTGATTTTATCTTTTTTTCTTGATTGTTTATTTACTTCAGCGTCCGATTCTGAATCTCCAAAAAAATCAAATCTTGCCAGAATAACCCTAATTGGAGCATTGACCAGCTTGGCCACGTTAATCAACCCCGAGGGATTTCAGGGCGCGATTTTACCCTTTAATATATTGAATGAGTATGGCTATACCATTGCCGAAAACCAAACCTTGTTTTTTCTGGCCGATTTTTTCAATTTTAATTTGTCTATTTTTACATTTAAACTTTCTGCATCGGCTCTGATTATAGTTTTTATTTTAACCGGGAAAAAATTAAAAAATAGAATATTTGAAATCATAATTTCCATTTTTTTTGTCTACGCCGGATTTAGAATGCTCCGCAATCTGCCGCTATATGCCCTTTCTTCCTTTCCGGTCATGGCGATAATTTTGAATGATATTTTTGGCAAAATTAAAGACAGATTCAGACTAGAAAAATCAAGCCGGATAAACCCCGTTCTTAAAATAACAGTCTCTGTCTTTTTGATTTTGCTAATTTTTCTTGTTTCCAACAATTGGTTTTATAAGCACATAAATTCTTCCAAGGCATTCGGATTATCCGTGCCTAATGGACTGGAGCGGGCGGTGACATTTGTGAAAGATAATGGAATAGAGGGGCCGATGTTTAATAACTTTGATATCGGCGGATATTTGATAGGAAATCTTTATCCCGATGAAAAAGTTTTTGTTGACAACAGGCCGGAGGCATATTCGGTAAAATTTTTCAGCGAAATTTACAAGCCGATGCAGGAAGATGAAAAAAAATGGGAGGAATTTTCTGACAAGTATAATATTAATTTTATTTTTTTCGGTCATGCCGATGCCACACCATGGGGACAGGATTTTTTGGAAAGTATTGTCAAAAATCCCGACTGGAAGACCGCCTATATAAATGAAGACGTAATTATTATAGTTAAAAATAATATCAAAAACGGAGATATTATTTCAAAATTTTTGATTACAAATATAAACGCCGCAAACAAAATTACAGACCATATTAGGGACTCCAACAAAAACAGAATTGATTTGAACGTTGATTTGTCCCGATTTTTGTATAATATTAAATGGCTGGAACCGGTGGTTTACTTTGCCGATGAAGCGATAAAGATTGATTCCGATAATCCGTACCCGTATCTTCACAAAGGATTGGCTTATGCTTCCTACGCGGATAAAGAACTACAAAAATTAGCGGCTGAAAACATAAAAAAGGCGATCGACTTGGGTCTAAAAGACAGCCGCTATTACTTCATTTTAGGCGGTGTTTATATGAATTTGGGAAAATTTGACGAGGCCAGATTTATGTTTAGAGAAGCTCTAAAAAGAGATAAAGGCAACATACAGGCCCGAGAATTTCTATCCAAATATTTTAATGAATAAATTTGCGTTAAAAAAGGATATTTGGCTTCCGATTGCCGTTTTAATGATTGCCGCGGGTTTTGTTTATTTCTTTAATCTCAACAATAAGCTTTTTTGGGATGACTCTGACTGGATAATCAATAATATATTTGTCCATGAGTTTTCGTGGACAAATATTAAGTTTTGGTTTACCCATGATGTTTTGGCCGGTGTCGGACTTCAGAGCAACTACTATCGCCCCTTTCTGTTTCTAACATTTGCCCTTAATTATATTGTAGCCGGAGCCCAACCGCTATTTTGGCATCTGACAAGCAATTTCATCCATATTGCCAACGCGATTCTTGTTTTTTTTCTGCTGCGCGGATTGGAATTAGGCATTTCCAAAAGCCAGAAAACGGCTGTCGCTTTTTTGACGGCTCTTATTTTCAGCATTCATCCTCTCCAGACGGAAGCCGTGACGTATATCTCCGGCCGAGGCGACTTACTTGTCGTATTTTTTATGCTCCTTTCTCTTTTATTCTTCGATAAGGCCGGGACAAAATATTTATTTTTATCATTATTGTCTTTGATCCTGGCCCTCTTGAGCCGGGAAACAGCAATTATCTTTCCATTATTAGCTCTTGTCTATTATGTTTCTTTTAGATCGGAGGGGAGATTTATAAGGTCTATAAAGCAAGGCCTGATAAAATTATGGCCGTATTTTGCGGTTGTATTTATATACGGAATTTTGCGTCTGACAGTATTGAATTTCCAAAATACGCTGAATTTCTATTCCGCCCCTAACGCATATTCGGAAAATCTGCTCTACAGAATTTTCACTTTCATGCATGTCTTGGTTGATTATTTCAAACTTCTTCTTGTTCCGATAGGACTGCATATGGAAAGAAGCATGACCGTTAACACCTCCTTATTCCAATGGCCTGTCTGGCTGGGAGCGGGGATAACGGCAGGTATTCTCGGCATAGGATATTTTTTTTACAAGAAAAACATTACTTATTTTCGTATCTGGCTGTTTGGCTGGGGGGTATTTTTTATCGGTCTTGGTCCGGTTTCCGGAATTACCCCGATTAACGCATTGATATATGAACACTGGCTGTATCTACCGATGATTGGGTTCTGGTTTATTGTTTCATTTTATCTGATTCAGATATTTGATAATAGGAATGCACTGTTATTAAAAATTCAGGGCCGGACTTTACTGGTAATTGCGCTGGCAGTTTATTTATTATTCTTTTCTTTCCAGTCTGTTAAAAGAAATATTTTATGGGGGAAACCTGTTGATTTTTACAAAGACATTTTGAGATACGAGCCGTCCAGTACGAGGATAAATAACAATCTCGGCAACACATATTATAATCAAGGGAATATTGGGGAAGCAGAATTTTATTACCGAAAAGCAATCGAATCGGGTGATGCTTTTGCCCAGCCTTATTACAACTTGGGGACGATTCTCCAGTCAAGAGGAAAAATTGACGAGGCTGTTAAATTATTTGATAGGGCGATAGAGATAAATCCGGCCTTTTATTATCCGTATCAAAATTTAGCATTTATATATGCCCAGCGCGGAGATTTGACTAAAGCGGCTGATAACATAGAGAAACTCAAGATGATTATTCCCAATAATCCACGTGTTTACTATAATTCAGCGCTGGTTTATCTCGCCTTGAATAATAGAGAAAAGGCACTGGTAGATGTTCAAAAGGGCCTTGAATTTTCCAGCTCGGATCCAGAAATAGGCAAACTGCTTCAAGATCTTGCTTCTCGGTTGAAAAAATAATGCTTAAGTTCAAAAAGATTTTCCTGGCGTCTCTCGTCTTATCTTTTTTAGTATTCGGAAACGGCATTTCCGGCGAGTTTGTTTTTGATGATGTGACTGTTATTCAAAATAGGCCGGATGTCAAAGATGCTAGAAATTTTTTTAATCTTTTTGTTTCGCCATACCATCAAAATATGCCAAAAACGGGCCTTTATCGGCCGTTTACGATGACATCCTACGCTATCAATCACTACATTAATGATTCCCCGGCTGGATTTCATATTGTAAATATAATTATTCATGCTCTCAATTCTTTTCTGGTTTTCTGCCTGGTAAACTACTTATTTAAAAATAAATTTTTATCTTATGCCGTCTTCCTGTTGTTTTTAACTCATCCCATACATACCGAAGCTGTAACTTCCATTGTCGGCCGGGCGGAGCTGTGGGCTTTTTTCTGGAGTCTGATTACAATCCACTTTTATATCAAGAAAAAAACCGTATTGAGCCTGACTTCATTCTTGCTCGCCCTGCTTAGCAAGGAAATCGCGATAACTATTCTGCCCGTGATTTTTTATATTGATTGGGTGTTGGTTAAAAATAAATTATTTTTGTCGGTAAGGAGAATGTCGTTTTTTGCCTTGCCGCTGGGAGTCTATATGGTTTTAAGATATATAGTTTTAGGCAGATATTTTGTCGAAGATGCTGTTACGACATTAATCACTAATCCTTTAAAGTTTGCCCCTCTCGGTGAAAGGCTAATTACGGCCATTAATGTCCTTTATTTGTATGTTGAAAAACTTATCTGGCCGGTTCGCCTTTCCGCCGATTATTCTTATAATTCTATTCCGGTTATCTCTAATCCTTTAAATCCCTATTTCCTCTTTGGGATTGTTTTTTTGAGTCTTTTATTGTTTCTGCTGTTTTATAAAAAGACAAATAAGACAGAGCTTGGCCTCGGGTCTGTGTTTTTTCTGTTCCCCTACTTAATGATATCCAATCTGATAAAACCAGTCGGAACAATAATGGGCGAGCGGCTGATGTATTTGCCGTCACTGGGCTTTATCCTCATCATTTCTTGTTTTTTATCCAAATCGGTCCATACAATCGGCAAGAAGTTTGCTTACGCGATTCTAATTTTAATAGTAACACTTTACGGCGCCAGAACGATTACCAGAAACAAAGATTGGCACGATGCTAGAACATTGTTTACCGCGACCGTGGATACGGTCCCGGATAGTTTGGTTGCCCGGGCCGCCTTGGCGGCGGTACATATAAAGGCCGATGAATGGAAAGAAGCTAGAGAACAATTGGATATCGCCCGAAATATTCATGAAAACAATTCTCGCATCCAGAATCTTTTAGGAATTGTCGCCGATCATGACGGCAATTACAGATTGGCGGAAGAAAGATATAAAAAGTCTTTAGAATTAAATCCAGATTCAATCAATACCCATATCAATTTAGCCGAGCTTTATATAAAAGAAGGCCGTTTTGAAGAAGCAGGCCGGAGCTTGAAAAAAGTTATAGAATTTTACCCAGTTGATGAATACGTCATCAGGTACGCTTATATTCAGATAACTCTCCGTGACCCGGTCGGCGCAATTGATACTGTCAGTAAGTATTTTAGCGGGAAAATGAATAATGTAGATGTAAGAGCGTTATTGGGTACAGCTTATTTTGTCAAAGGTGATAATGTTCAAGCCCTTATACACTTGAAAAGGGCCCAAGAACTGGGGAATAAAGCAATTGAGATCGACCAAATGATAGAGGCGATAAATAGGAATAAATAAAGTTGTGGATAAGTTGATTGCGCACATCATTGATCGGTTTATAATTAAAGTTATATGAAAAAACTTCGTAATGGGTCTGTTTATAGGTCGATTTTTTCGGTCGCCTTGATTTTTGCCTTCGCTCTCATGCCTTTCGGCGCTTTTGCTGCCAGCACCTTGGGGACGAACATGAGTACCACGGGTACCTTTACGCAAACCGTTGGTTCTGCCACGGCAGCGCAATTCCAGAATGCGGCCGGAACTGTGACTTCGCTTATTGTCGACACTACCAATAATAGAGTCGGTGTTAATACCACAAATCCTGCTACTGTTTTTGAAGTCCAAGGCACGGCTTCGGCATCATACTTCTTTACCATCAACACCATTCAAGCCGGAGGCACATTTGCAGCCGCATCCGTGGCATACTCAAGATTCGGTGCTGGCACGACAGGCCATGGACTGGCTGCGGCCGACGATATTCTCGTTTCAGGTCTGGTAGAATTTGACGACAATGCCTTCTTTGATGCCAATGTGGCTATTGGCGGCGCACCATCCACAAAATTTGAAGTCCAAGGCACGGCCTCGGCATCATACTTCTTTACCGTTAATACTCTCCAAGCCGGTGGCACATTTGGTGCCGCATCCGTGGCCTACTCTAGATTTGGTATCGGTACGACCGGCCACTCATTAGCTGCGGCCGACGATATTCTCGTTTCAGGTCTGGTAGAATTTGACGACAATGCCTTCTTTGATGCCAAGGTTTCTGTATCAGGAAATTTTGAAACATCGGGTAGAATTAGAGCCGGCACCGCTTCCCATTCATTCACTGGTGATTTAAGCGTATCCAGCAATTTTCTAGTTGGTTCATCCACGGCTTCGCAATCTTCCGGGCTGTATACTGCTGAGTTTGGTGGGGGTTCCACTAATACTGCCACAGTTAGTATCCTGTTTGGCAGCAGTGCGGCTTCATCCAAGGGTACATGTTTCCAGATGAAGAACGAAACTGGGGATTGGGTTTATGCCCGTGTTATTGGCACAACGTGGACGGTTAATTCTCTTGAGTGCAACAGATAGTTATTTAGAACATGATTTACAGGAAGAATATTCCATCCATTATGATGATAGGCGTTGCGGTTCTGGCTGTAGCGGTTGGGATTATAAGCATCTTTCCAGCCATAAGTTCTCTAAAATACGACGGATATGATAAAAAGAGTTTTATTGATCCAGATGTGTATCAGGCTATATTTCTGACAAACGATCAGATATACTTTGGGCGTTTAAAAAATATCAGTTCTGATTACTTGATTCTGTCCGATGTTTATTATGTTAAAGTAAACGAAAATGGTGCCGGTCAGCTTGTCAAACTCGGTGCGGGGGAACCCCATAGTCCCAAGAATGAAATGATTATCAACCAGGATCAGGTTCTATTCTGGGAAAACTTAAGATCAGATTCCGCAGTAGTTAAAACAATTCAGGGCTTACGGTAAGCTCGTCATCAAACAAAATTAAACCATGCAATTAATAAAATATAAATTTCTCCCCTCTCTATTCGTTGTCATTTTAGCAGTGGGGGTATCTTTAGTAGTCGCTAATTATGCTCAAGCAGTGGCTGGAGCGGTAACTTTTCCGCAAGATACTAATGTCACTTTTTCCGTGGGAGATTTTCTGATTGTGGCCGGTTCCAGTGCAGATGAAGTAACGACGACGGGCAGTTCGATAACCGTTACCATTTCTCCTGATCAGACATTTACTTTTAGATCAACCGGAAGATTAAGTCTTGGTACTAGTGGCGATTATACATCTAAGACTTGTACAACATCAGAGTCTACAGTTGTCATAACACCGGCAGCGGGCGATCCTCAAAGAGTTGTTGTGATAACACCCGGATCATCCACTTGTTCTGATACTGGCGGTACTGGCGGCGGTGGTGGTGGTGGTGGAGGAGGAGGAGGAGGAAGCACGACATCTACTACTACTTCGACCCCAACCCCGACTCCAGTTGTAGCACTTTCGAGTCCGACACCAACTCCGGCTTCGTCTCCAGCGCCTGTTTCAACAGGCAAGCCGACCCCGGCTTCAAGAGGATTTGTCAATTTGGCCAATGTTAGCCTAAAAGATGGCGACATTATCAGTGCGGCCGGTTCAAGCGATCCGGATATTTACATAGTCAACCCACATGGCTACAAAAGATTATTCCTAAATCCTGCCATATTCGGTTTCTACGGCCATCTCGGCGGATTCTCCAAAGTTAAAGGCACGACTTCAGTGGTCAGGGATGTCTTTGTCACTTCCGGTTTGTTTAGAAATTGCGAGACAAATGATAAAAGGGTCTATGGTGTAGAAATGACGGGTGAAGATACTGGAACTCTGCATTGGGTGAATACGACCGGAGAACAAGCGGTTAAAGACGATGCCGATTTCTTCAAGAAAGTCTTCTGTATCAATACCAAAGAATTTAATTGGTATCCGAAGGGGACAAACTATACATCAGTAAATCAGATACCGGATTATTCGAGAAAAAACACTTCTTCATCAGCTCCTGTTTCAGTGGTCAAGAAATATAAGATTGTCGGCACGAGTCAGCTTAATGTGAGGGCATCGGCCAACACCTCAAGCGCCATTTTAGGCAAACTGCCGGCCGGACAGATTATAGAAAGTTTGGGGCAATCTGGTTTGTGGCATAAGATTAAGTATCAGACTAAAGACGCGTGGGTGCACAGTGATTATTTGCAGGCCATTTAGTAATTTGAATTTTTTTAAAAACAAGGGGCCCGTTTGCGGGTCTCTTATTTTTGAGTTAGTATACCTTAAAAAATGTTCAATAAGCGCAACATATTGATAATAGTTGTTTTGGCCGTGACGCTGACTGCATTTGCCTGGTTTTATGTTCCGCCTCTTGAAGAACCGAATGTAACGGAAATTCCAAACACAGGACTCTCTTTTCTCAAGCTCCCGACAGGATTTATGATTGATGTTTTTGCTGATAATTTGGAAAACCCAAGAGTAATTGCTTTTGATCCGGTCGGGAATATGCTTGTAAGCGAGACTAAAGCCGGAAGAATTGCGATGCTTAAAGATAGCGACGGGGATGGAAAATCTGATAAAAAAATAACGATTTTAGAAGGCTTACGATTACCTCATGGACTTGATTTCTATTCTGATTCTAAAGCCACATACTTATACGTGGCTGAAACAAACGAAGTTAAAAGGTTTTCCTACGACGTCAAATCCGGCACAATTGCGAATAAGAAGAGCGAAAATATTGCCACTCTTCCCGCTGACGGTCGGCATTTTACCAGAACAATCGCCTTCGGGCCTAATTATCGCCAGGGATCAATATTGGGTGGATTAGGACTAAGCGTCGACAAGCTATACATGAGCGTCGGTTCTTCGTGCGATGTATGCATTGAAGATACATGGAAAAGAGCCGCTATTTTGGAGTCTGATCCGGCGGGAAATTACACGGCGGAATTTGCCGGCGGATTGAGGAATTCCGTATTCTTTACTTTCCATCCTAAAACAAAAGAAATATGGGCCACGGAAATGGGGCGTGACAATTTGGGCGATGATTTGCCTCCCGACGAAATTAATATAATTAAGGTGGCCGGACCGGAAGATAAGTATGGTGCAAAAAGATACGGCTGGCCTTTTTGTTACGGCGATAAGGTTAGAGATAAAAAATTTAATCCCGAGAAGGTTGATCGTATTGATATATCTTCCGACTGCAGCACAACGACGCCGCCGATAATCAAGATACAAGCGCATTCAGCGCCGCTAGGTTTGGCATTTGTGCCGGCAAACAAGGGCTGGCCCAAAGAATGGGAGGGTGATTTATTGGTCGCTCTTCACGGATCATGGAACAGGAGCGAAAAAGTGGGCTATAATGTCGTAAGGTATGATTTGGACTCTGGTGGCAATGTTTTGTCTCAAATTCCGGAAGACTTTATTTCCGGGTGGCTAGTGAATGGTAAAATATATGGTCGGCCGGTTGATTTGAAGTTCGATTCCAAGGGTAAGCTTTATATTTCTGATGACGCCACCGGGGTTATTTATAAGGTAAATCCTAAATAAAAATGCAGGTAGATATTGAATAGTTGACATTGCCACCGAAAGGTGGTAATATTTTACTCAGGAGGCAATGATGGCCAATAACCGACACGAAAAACTTGATAGCCACATTGCGTGGCTTCAAAAGATTGCGAAGGAAAACCCGCAAATCGGGAAAGAGGTAAAAAAAATTATTGATGGAATTGAGGCGCTCAAACCTTTTGGTAATCTCACCACCGAACGCCAACGGCAAGAGAGCATCGTACAACAACAACTTACTTCTATCGCGAGAATAGTGGGAGAAAATCAGACTATCGCTCGGATCATGGAAGACATCATGCTTCCAATCTGGTAGTGTGGCCCGCGGAGAGCTCGTCGATAAGACAGAGATCCCGCGGGTCTTATCGTTTTTGATACAAAGGAAAACCCGGGTTTTAGATTGATGATGACTTTATTAATCGACAATAATCCAATTAAGTGATTAAATTTATATACAATTATGAATGATAAGCTATTGTCCAAAGAAGAATTTAATGACATATATTCGAAGGTCCCCAGATTGTGTGTTGATCTAATAGTGCAAACAGATAAAGGAATCGTTTTAACCCTAAGAAAACTGTCTACTTGGAGTAATCAGTGGCATTTTCCAGGCGCAACACTTCAATACAAGGAGCGAGTTGAAGATGCGGTGAAACGAATAGCTTCAGATGAACTCGGCATATCTGTAAAAATAATAGAAATGCTTGGATATATTGAATATCCAAGCGAACAGGCGGAGCGTGGATTTGGCTGGACAATAAGCATTCCGGTTTTATGTGGAACTAAGGATGTAAATATGCGCCCAAACAATAATGCCTCTGATATTAAAATATTTAAAGAGATGCCCAAGAATATGATCCCCGAACAGAAAGAATTTATCGAAAACCACCTCCAATTTCTTAAAAGCTAATCCCCTTAACTTCTGATATTATTTGTCGCCAACTTTGACCCATCCTTGCAACTACTAAGATTGCTAAATTTTTGGGTTTTCTGTTATCATATCTAATATATGAAGCAAACCAATAAAGAATCGGGTCTGGTAAAATTTTTGCGCTTTGGCATCTATCTAACGGCATTTATGCCGCTTGTTATTTGGAAAGATTTCATTTCTCCTTTTCACTTTGGAAAAGTGCTAGTTTTCAGGAGTTTAGTTGAAATTCTGGCGGTAGCTTATATAATTTTAATTTTAAAGAACAGATCGTATCTGCCCCGCCGCGATAAAATATTTTGGGCCTTCTTTTTGTTTGTAGCAGCCTTTTCTTTGACAACTTTAACGAGCGTTTTGCAATACCCGAGTTTTTGGGGTGGACTTGAAAGAATGGGCGGTCTTTGGACTTTCGCGCATTATTTTCTATTTTTTATCATATTGACCGCGGTATTTAATAAAAAAGAATATTGGTTAAAACTTTTTAACTTATCCGTATTTGTAGGAGTACTATCAGCATTTTACGGATTTGGACAAAAAACAAATATAGAATTTTTTGTGGGTTCGGGCGGTCGCGAGAGAATATTCGGTACCATCGGCAATCCAGCCCTATTCGCTGGCTATGAGCTGTTAATAGTATTTTTGTCGCTGATGATGTATTTGTCGGTCCAGAAATATAAAAAATATTACCTGGCCGCTTTTGCGATTACTTCTATTGCGGTTTTGATGACGGCTGTCAGGGGATCACTTTTGGGTTATGCCGTCGGGCTTACGGTTTTCGCGTTTTTATGGATGAAGTATAAAAAATCGGGTATTGGAAAAATCGCATTCAAAACTCTTATAAGCTCGGCGTTAATATTCATTGCTTTTGCGCTTTTATTCGGCAATACTTCTTTTGTAAAAAAATCGGGATATCTTAGCAGGGTTACCAGCTTATCTCTCACTTCACCGACTGTCCAAACTCGTTTTTGGGCTTGGCAGGCCGGTCTTAAGGGCTGGCGAGAAAATCCTAAAACTATATTTCTAGGCTGGGGGCCGGAGAATTTCAATATTCCTTTTTCAACAAACTTTAATCCGAAATTTTTTGTCGGCTCCGGTTCAGAAACACTTTTTGACAGGGCTCATAATATGTTTGTTGAAATTCTTGTCACCATGGGAATTATAGGTTTTTTTGCATACATAAACATATTTTTCTCAATTTTCAGGTCGTTGCGGAAACTTTTAAGAAATAATGATTTTTCTATTTATGGCATTGCCCTTATCCCGGCAACTATCGCGTATATAATCCACAATTCTTTTATATTCGATACCTCGGCCAATTTTATCGTTTTCTTTACTATCATGGGATTCACCTCTTATCTGAATTTGAACCCGGAAAAAGAAGAGGCACGCGCTGCCAATCCGATTATGGCCAGTAAATCTTTGGTTAATACGGTTGGAATCATATTAGCGATTCTCATGTCAGTATTAATATATAAAACAAATATTTTGCCGGCCAAGGCCAATTACGCGACCACTAGAGCCATTGTCAGAACTTGGGCGGGTGATTTTGACGGTGCTCTTTTAAAATATAAAGAATCCTTGTCCTACGATGTTCCCGGCAAGTATGAGTACCGGCATCGCCTGGCCCAATATTTGGTCGGCGGCGGCGGTCCCAGCCTGAAGGAAGAAAAAGTACGGAGAGCTTTTGAATTTACGCTTGTTGAAGTTGAAAAGAACATTAAAGAAAATCCGATTGATTATTTGCCATATCTTTATGCTTCCCGCTTGAATATCTTACTAGGCAAGGACAATCCCGGATCTTTTTACAATGATAAAGCGCTAAGCTATTCTCTAAAAGCGCTTGAACTTTCCCCGACTTTTATCAGGACTTATTATGAAATCGCCCAAGCCTATATAAACAAGAAGGACTATAAAAAAGCAATAGAATATTTTCAAAAAGCCGTTGATTTAAATCCTGAAACAGTGTTGTCTTATTGGTATCTTGGAGCAGCTAAATTTGAAAGCGGAGATGCGTCAGGTCTTAGAGATATGGAGAAAGCCCTGAGTAGTGGCTACAGTCCTAATGAACAAGAATATTTGCGGCTAGTAAATGTTTATCTTATCAACAAGGATTTTTCCAAAATAGCCGGAATTTACGAAAAAATTATAGTAATTAATCCCAATAATGCTCAGTATTTCGCTTCTCTGGCGACGGCCTATGCAAATATTGGCCGGATAGATGATGCCGTTGCAATGGCCCGCAGGGCGGTTCAAGTTGATCCGTCTTTTGAAGCTGATGCCAGAGCTTTTGTAAGAAGCCTGGGCAGAGAACTCTAAAGCAGACTCTCAATTCGGCTAACCATTTTATCGAGCGTGAAATCAAACAGGACGGTTTGATGTGATTTAATGCTCAATTCCTGACGCAAGTGGTCGTTCGCAATCAGTTCTTTTATTTTTTCAGCAATAGCTTTGCCGTCACCCGGCTTTACTATAAAACCGTTATGGCCGTTCTTGATTATTTCGGGAACGCCGCCGACTTGCGTGGCGATAACGGGTAATTTTGCCGCCATCGCTTCCAATATGCTCCAAGGAAATCCTTCCTTCAACGAAGGCGAGACAAAAATATCAAAACCGGTTAAAAATTTGTAGGCTTCCGGCATGCGCCCCAGAAGAAACACATTTTTTTCAAGGCCCTTTTTTAAAATCTCGGTTTGCAAGTCAATCCTTTTTTCCCCATCGCCAATGACGAAGAAAACAACATTGATTTTGGCTTTTAAATATTGTGCCGCGTCTAATAGATGCCCAAGCCCCTTTGACGGATAAAAATTGGCGATTGTCCCAACAATATAATCCGCCTGGAATACTTTACCCGATTGTTTTGATGCTCGCTCAAGCATTTTTAGGCGGGCTTCCTCTCTGGGTAGATAATTCATTTTATACGTATCGATTCCTCCGTGTATAATTTCAATTTTTTCTCGAGGGCGAATCTTCTTTTCTACGGCCTGATTATAATCATGGATGTTATTAAGAATAATGACATCTTTCCAATGAGCGCTTAATCTTTCCAGAATCAGATAAATTTTATTTTGCCATTCTTTGCGCGGATCATTAAATTGCCAGCCGCCGATTCGATATACTACTTTAATGTCTTTAATTATTGTCGGCATTCGGCAAGCGAGAGAGCCGATGAAGCCGGCTTTTGAACTGCACAAAAAAACAGTATCCGGCGAATGGCGCATAATTAATCGGCGAGTTTCAAATACGGCGAAAAAATCTTTAATCGGGCTGGCATTCCGCTTTAGGTTTTCAATTATCTCGAATGCAATTCCAAGTTCGTCAAGTTTATTTAACAATTCGCCGTCGCCATCAGAACCGACAGCCGTGCCAATCTCATATATATCCTTATTCAAGCGTGAAATCGTGTTTAGCAGAAACCTTTGAGCACCACCCATCTCCGATTGAGTAACAATGAATAAAATACGCTTTTTCTTGATTTTTGGCTCCATTTGTGGTAAAATTATCACAAAATGGCCAATAAATCAAAGAGAATTTTAATGTTCTCTTCCAACTACTTACCACATATCGGGGGCGCGGAACTGGCCCTTCATGAAATAACGAAGCGCATTGACGGATTTGATTTTGATCTTATCACCGCGCATCTTGATAAATCTTTGCCCGTCTTTGAAAGAATAGGAAATGTAAATGTATTTAGAATCGGCAACAAGGGCGCTTTTTTAAAAATACTGATGCCGAAGGCACTGTTTCCTCTTTTTGCCTTCATTAAGTCATTAAGATTATCTCAAAATAATTCATACGGTATGGTTTTTGCCCTCCAGGCCTCCCAAGCCGCCGGTGCGGCATGGCTATTCAAGATTTTTAATAATCGCATTCCTTTTATTCTTAATATTCAGGAAGGTAAAAATTTAAAACAACAAGGAAAAATGATTAATTTTTTCAGAAACCTGATAATAATAAAAGCCGACGCTATTATAACCATCAGTGATTACCTGAAAGAATACGCAAAGAATATAAATCTGAAAGCCCGAATATCGGTCATTCCTAACGGCGTTGATTTTGCTGCATTTTCAATATTAAGAAATAACGATTTAAGACAGAAGCTCGGATACGGCGATAATCACAAGGTCGTTATCTCAGTTTCACGGCTGGTGCCAAAAAACGGATTGAAAGATTTAATTGAATCCCTAGTGTACTTAGAAGATGACGTTAAATTACTTATCATCGGCGACGGGCCGCTTCGAGACTCGTTAAAACTTAAATCGCACGAACTGGGACTGGATGGCAGAATTAAATTTGCGGGGCAGGTGACGCACGACGATCTTCCGAAATATCTTGCTGCGGCCGATGTTTTTGTGCGACCGTCGTTGTCCGAAGGCTTAGGCACGGCTTTTCTTGAGGCCATGGCCGCTAAGCTGCCGGTTGTCGGTACGAAAACAGGCGGAATAACAGATTTTATTATCAACAGAGAAACCGGGCTCTTCTGTGAAGTTAACAACTCCAAAGACATTGCCGATAAAGTAGATATGATTTTAAAAGACAATACTCTGAAAGATTTTATGGTCAGTAACGCGCGGAAATTGATTAATGAAAAATACGACTGGGAGATTATTTCCAGAAAATATAAAGAATTATTCCAAACTTATGGCGTATAACAAAATCAGCGTTATTATTCCTGCGTTTAACGAGAAAAGAACACTTCCGAGGATTATTTCGGCGGTTCAAGACGCGGAACTTCCGCTGGAAAAAGAAATTGTTATTATTGATGACGGATCAAACGACGGAACCCGCGAAATTCTGGAACAGTATCAAAACAGCTGCAAGATAATTTTTCATGGAAAAAACCAAGGCAAAGGAACGGCTATAAGGCGGGGATTTAAGGAAGCGACGGGCGACATCATCATCATTCAAGACGCGGATTTGGAATATGATCCCCATGAGTACCGCTTGCTTATCGGGCCGATTCTTGCCGGAGATGCCGATGTCGTCTATGGTTCGCGGTTTATAACCCCTTTTCCGCGGCGCATTCTTTATTTTTCCCACTACATCGCCAATAAATTGGTGACGTTTATTTCAAATATGCTGACCGGATTGAATTTATCAGATATGGAAACCGGTTATAAAGTGTTTACTCGGGACGCGATAGAGAAAATTCTGCCGAATTTGAAAGCCAGAAGATTTGGCATAGAACCGGAATTAACAGCCCAAGTCGCGCAGCACAACTTGCGGATTTATGA
Organism: Candidatus Yanofskybacteria bacterium RIFCSPLOWO2_02_FULL_44_18; assembly: GCA_001794755.1. Lineage (GTDB taxonomy): Bacteria > Patescibacteriota > Minisyncoccia > 2-02-FULL-40-12 > GWA2-44-9 > GWA2-44-10. The sequence continues at coordinate 116,105 of MGKT01000006.1, read as the reverse complement.
GGTCGGAATTTCGTATAAAGGCCGTACATATCACGAAGGCAAAAAGATAAATTGGAAAGACGGCCTGGCGGCCATTTGGCACATAATCAGGTTTAATATATTCAGATGAAAAAAAGAATATTAATAGCAACAGGTATTTTCCCTCCCGAAATAGGTGGTCCGGCGACGTACGCTCTGTTATTGGCGCGGCACTTGTCTAGGAATCACAAAGTCACGGTTTTAACATTCGGGGGAGAAAAACATGCCAGAGAAGATTTTAATCTGGTTTATGTTTCACGCATCTGGCCAAAAGGATTACGTCATTTAATACTGTTGGTTAAACTTTTTGTGCTTACGCCTGGCCATGATGTTATCTTCGCCCTGAATGCGGTCAGCGTGGGCTGGCCGTCTTCTATTGCCGCTCGGGTGTATAAGAAAAAATTTGTTGTAAAAATTGTCGGCGATTACGCTTGGGAAACGGCGATGAATCGGGGCCAAACTCATTTATTGATTGACGAGTTCCAGAACAGTCCCAAAACAGGCAAAATCAGGCGCCTGGACCGCATCCAACGCCGAATCTGCCGTCAGGCAGATACTGTTATCGCCCCGTCTGAATATTTGGCCGGAATCGTCCGCGATTGGGGAGTAAGGCTGGAAAAAATAAAAATCATATATAACGGCGTTGATGTTCCTAATGTTGTTGATAGGCAAGAAGCGAAAAATAAAATAGGAATAGCCGGTAATATTATTTTATCAGTCGGGCGATTGGTTCCGTGGAAAGGATTCAAGATGTTGATTAAAATAATGCCTAAGTTGCTCGAAATCAATCAGTTCTTTACTCTAGTAGTCGTCGGCGATGGCCCGGAAAAGAGTATTCTTGAATCAATGGTGAAAAATTTAGGATTGTCGCGCAAGGTTCATGTCGTTGGCCGAAAAAACAAGGAACAGCTGGTTGATTATTTGGCCGCCGCGGATATTTTTGTCCTGAACACGAGCTATGAGGGATTTTCTCATCAGATTCTGGAAGCCATGGGCGCCGGCTTACCGATCGTAACGACTGGCGTCGGGGGAAATAAGGAAGTAATTCATCAGGGCGAAAACGGATTCATGGTCAAATATAATGATGAATTCAATTTAGTCGAAGCCATCAAAACAATTTGGACTGTGCCGGAAATACGGGAACGTTTTATCGAGGAAGGCAAAAAAACTATTGAAAAATTTAGTTCGAAAAAAATGATAAGCGAAACGACTCAAATTTTAACCCGATAAATGGCAAAACTTTTAATGATAACGGGTTTGGGCAGTGCGAAAGACCTGGCCTCCGGAAAGAAAGGCGCGTTTTATAATACCCTGGAAGAATTTCATAAATATTGGGATCGGATTGACATCATTGTTCCGCGGATAAAGAATTATGAATCGCGAACCACGAATTTATTCGGAAATGTTTTTATCCACATCTCTCCGTGGCCGATTATTTTCCATCCGTTCTGGTTTTTAAAAAAGGGCATCGAGATATATAAAGAGCAAAAATTTGACCTGATGACCGTGCAGGAATTTCCGCCTTTTTATAACGGCATTGGGGCCAGATTATTGTGGCACAAAATAAAAGTGCCTTATATTTTGGAGATTCATCATATTCCGGGATATCCCAGAGCGGCAAGTTTTAAGGAGGCTTTATATCGTAATTTAATAAAATGGTTTATTAAGTTTGACGCTTCAAAGGCAGCAGCAATCAGAGTTGTAAATCATAATCAGACGCCGGGGTTCTTAAAAAGAGCCGGTGTACCCTTAGATAAAATAATCTACATATCATCCATATATATAGATTTAGCAATTTTTAAACCGATGAATTTGGAAAAAGAGCATGACATTATCTTTGTTGGACGTTTGGAGAAAAACAAGGGTATAAAATTATTACTTGAAGCGATAATACATCTCAAATTACGAAACTTAAATTTTAAAACTCTTGTCGTCGGCGACGGTCCTCTAAGGAAAGAAATTGCTTCCAAAATAAAAAAATGGGACTTGAACATCGATTTATACGGGTGGGCCGGAGATTCAAAAAAAATAGCGGAATTAATAAATAAATCTAAAATATTAGTCATGCCTTCGTACAATGAAGGCGGCCCGAGAGTGGTTGTGGAAGCCTTGGCTTGCGGATTGCCGATTCTGGCAACGGCGGTCGGGATAGTGCCTGATTTGCTTAAAAACGGCCAGGGAGGTGAGATAATCGCTTGGAATGAGCAAGATATCTCCAACAAAGCGGCAGAGTTATTGGGAAATGAGGATAAAAGGAAACAGTTGGGCCGGGCCGGTATTGAAATTGCTAAAAGTTTTGAAAGGAAAGAAGCGGTTAAAAATTACGCCGAGAAGCTAAAATTGATGCTATGAAACTTCTAATTATTACGCAAAAAATTGATGAGAATGACGACGTATTGGGATTTTTTACCGAATGGGTAAGAAAATTAGCCGAGAAGGCTGAACGAATCAGCGTTGTTTGTCTTTATAAAGGAGAACATCATCTGCCTGATAATGTAAAAATTTTTTCGTTAGGCAAAGAGGAATCTGTGTCCAGATTGAAATATCTGTTTAAGTTTTATACGTATATATGGAAGTTAAAAAATAATTATGATTCCGTTTTTATTCACATGAACCCTCAGTATGTTATTTTAGGTGCGCCTTTTTGGAAGATGTGGTCTAAAAAGATTATTCTCTGGTATGCCAGCGGCGGTGTTCCTGCCATGCTCAAGATTGCTGATAAATTTACCGATGTCGCTGTCGCTTCAACTTCAGAGGGATATAGGATTTCAGGTGATAAACTTGTGACCATAGGTCAGGGAGTGGATATAAACAAATTTAAACCCGACCCAGACCATAAACCGCAAACGAAAAAATATAAGATAGCCAGCGTCGGCAGAATTACACCCTCAAAGGATTACGAAACTTTAATTGCGGCAGCGGAAATATTTAAAAAAAACAATAGGGATTTTGAAATTGAAATCGTTGGCCAACCGGCCGTTAAAAATGATGTTTGGTATTTGGAAAATTTAAAAAGAACAATCGAGAATAAAAACTTATCACCCTTTTTTAGATTTATTGGGCCTATAGCCAACAAGGACTTGCCCTCATTTCTTCAATCTGCCGATTTGTTTGTTAATATGAGCCATACCGGAAGTTTAGACAAAGCGGTCCTTGAAGCGATGGCCTACGGATTGCCCGTTTTAACGTGCAATGAAGCGTTTATAAATGTGCTTGGCGATTATGGCAGCCTATTGATGTTTTCAAAAAGAGACGCCGAATCACTTGCTCAAAAAATTAATTTTATCATGAATATGCCAGCCGATAAATTAAGAATTTTATCCTCTAACATGAGAAAAATAGTAGTCGAGAATCATGGTTTAGATGGATTTATAGATAGACTTTTTAAAATTTTAAAATAAGTAAAATTACAATGAAAAATATTTTAATTGCCGGCTATCCTTATATTAGAGAAAATTATCTTAACACTTTTAATTTTTATCCCGAAAAGGAGAAAATATTTTTTTTATTGCCGAAAGTATGGAAAATAAAGAATGGGCAGGTCGTGTATAACGCCCCCAAGAGAGCAAATATTTTTACCGCTAATGCTTATTTTTATCATTCCAATTATCCGCTGATTGGGGGACTGCTAAAGGGCTGGATGCCTGGCTTTTTTACTTTTCTTGTCAGGAATAAGAAACCTAAAAACATAGATTTGATTGTTACATTAACCGAGCCGATATTGTTATCCACTCTTTATCAGTCAATAATATCCAAACTTTTTGGGGCTAAGCATCTTCTTTTCACTTGGGAAAACATCTCTTATGACGCAAAATTCAGCGGCCTCAACTTTTTTTTAAAAAATATTATTATAAAGCTCAACTTATTTTTTTCCGACGGAATTATTTGCGGCAACAAAAAGGCCGTGGAGATTTTTAAAAAATATACCGCCAAACCGATCGCCAACATTCCTTTTTCCGGCATAGATACGGATTTATTCAAACCGACGCAGAATGAAAAAATATTTAGAGAGCTAAATTTCAACGGCAAAACATTATTTACTTTTGTGGGAGCGTTAGAATTCAGGAAAGGAATTCATCATATAATCGAAGCCTTTAATATTGTAATCAAAGAAATTCCAGAGGCCCATCTCCTTGTTGCTGGCAGCGGCCATCAAGAATATTCACAACATATCAGAGGGCTTATAAAAAATTATAATCTGGAATCGTCGACGACCATTATCCCATGGCTTAGCCATGATGAACTCAAAGAAGTTTTTGCCATAACCGATGTTTTTGTTTATCCGAGTATGTCGCATAAGGGCTGGGAAGAGCAATTGGGGTATCTGTTAATGGAAGCGTCGGCGGCTGGAAAAGCGATTATATCAACGAATTCCGGTTCGGTTGACGAGGTTATTATAGACGCCCGGACTGGTTTATTGGTAAAACCGGATGAATATATGGAACTTAGCCAAGCAATGATAAGATTGGCCAGAGACCGCGATTTAAGAATTACGCTTGGCCGAAACGCGCGTCAGCATATACTAGAAAATTTTGACTATAAAATCGTGGCTAATAAAATGTACGATTTTTTCAAAAAATTTGTATAAAAAAGCCCGCGGTTAAACGCGGGCGACAGAAGAAGAACGGAGTATGTTTGCGGGGAATGACATCTGACCCATTGAATGCTCATAGCGTTGAGCGGCATTGGAACTTGGGAAAGGAATTTTTAAAGAAGATCTCACTCTAAACTCAAGGTCATTTCGGTGGGCAACCAACTCTTCTGCGCTCAAGAAATCGGTCCAAACATAAGCTCGATAGCCTTCTGTTTCAAATGGATTGCCTTTATAATAATTAGCAATTTCCCCGTAATCTATCTCTTGAGAAAATAGTCTGTCGCCGGTACGTTCACCAGTACGAATATATGTGTATACCCAGGTTCCCGGCTGTCCGGGAACAGGTTCAGAATAATCATAATATGGCGTACCGGGGAATTCGGTAATTATCGTTGCATCGAAATCATCCGGCTTAATTCTAAGCAGCCAATCTTCTGTTTGTCTGATTGTTTCTGCGGATTCACCCGGGTGGCCGAGAGACATGAGAGCCTTGACTTTGAGATTATGGCGCCTGGCAATTTCCACACAGCGAGTATTTTCTTCAAGAGTTGATCTCTTATTAATGTTTGTCAGAATTCTAGGCGATCCAGATTCGAAACCGACTAGAATCCATCTAAATCCAGCCTGGTACATGGCATCGGCCTGTTCATCTTTAAACAGGTTGGCCTTAATGAATCCTCTCAGCCGAAACTCAACTCTGAGATTATCCTGTGCTTCTCTCAATTTGCGCATTAGTTCCAAGATGTTTGGATTTACGTTTAATTCATCGTCATAGAGCATGAAAGCCTGATATCCGTAGTTTTCGTGTAAATAAATTATCTCTGCGACAACATGATCGCTGGAACGAGTTCTAACGCGGCGAAAAGCAGGTGATTCTCGGCCGCCGCAAAAACCGCAAGGATAAGGACAACCGAGCTGGGCGATTAAACTTGTAGCTGATATGCCGTCAATGGAATAGCGATAGCTTGATAGATCAAGGAGCTGTCGGGCGGGGAAAGGTAATTCTTCAAGCTTTTGATTAGTAAGCCAGAGGGACAAATCTCCGGGATTATCAGCGTCAATCAAATTCGGGGCATTTGGCTGAAGGGCAAGGAATATTGCTTCTTCACCATCTCCCGCGACCAGAACGTCGGCCATGCCGGAAAGGCTTTCAAAGGCCCTAGAAGCTCGGCCTTTAATGTTTCTTCCCTCTTCTCTTTTTCTGGCCGCATTTACTAATGTTACATGCGGTCCGCCAAGAATAGTTTTGGCCGAAGGCTTTAAGTTTTTAATTATTTTTAGAATTTTGCTTACAGCCGGCAGTTGGGGAGTGGTTGCTGTGATTCCGAAAGCGTCAGGACAACCATTCAAACAGTAATCTGATATAACATCGGGATAATTTACAACCCCGGAGCAGTCGATTTTATCGACACGAATTCCCGGTCTTGCCAGAAGGGAAGAAGCAACTTTCAATATTCCTAAATTCGGGAAAACCCTCTCATCCATCAAGAAGCCCGATGGCGGGGTAATTAGGCAAATTTTCATTCACCCTCCTTGTCAACGTGCATATTAAAATCGTAACAATAATATAGAGAATGTCTACTTGAATAAACATCATTTTTATTGTATGGTAAATAATTATATTGTAGAAATTGCTAGAACTCAAACGGATGACAAAACTCCTATATATAGCCAATCTGCGCTTGCCGACCGATAAGGCCCATGGCGTTCAAATTATGAAATCATGCGAAGCCTTCGCCCAATTTGTCGAGGTAGAACTCTTGGTGCCGCGACTAAAACCTTTATTTAAAAAAGATCCGTTTTCTTATTACGGCGTAAGGAGAGATTTTGTAATTAATAAGGTTCCTGTATTTGAAATTCTTGCGTTAACCGGATGGATTTGGGGATGGCTCGGTTACATACAAAGCTTCAGTTTTTCTATAAGCGCGGTTTTGTATTTATTTTTTAAAAAAAAGACTGGCGATTCTAATATAATCTTATATTCAAGAGATTATATGACCCTATTTCTTCTGGTCCTTTTCGGGATTCATCCCGTTGCAGAAATACATGATTATAGATCAAAAAATCCAAAACGAAGAATAGATTTTATATTACATCGATGCAGGAAAATAATAGTAAATTCGGAAGGAACATTGGAGGCATTGCGAAATCACTACACGGATAACACACAATTAAAAACAGCAGAGGTAATTCCAAATGGTGTTGACCTTGATTTCCTTAATATAAAAGAAACAAAAGAAGAAGCCAGACGGAAACTTGGGATTTTATCGGATAAAAAAATATTTGGATACCTCGGGCGACTTGAAACGGTGGGTAAGGAAAAAGGCGTATCCGAAATAATCCACTCCTTTTTGGCAGCCGATATTGATGCGTTATTATACGTAGTAGGCGGACCAGATAGGCTTATTGATAAATATCGAAGCGAGTTCAATAATAACGAACGAGTTATATTTAAGGGCCAGGTAGATTATTTTTTAGTGCCTTTATATCTTAGATCTTTTGATGTGGTTATAATTCCAATGCCGGAAGGAAAACATGCCCGAACTACATCACCAATGAAGCTTTTTGAGTATCTTGCATCTGGCAAGACAATTATTGCTCCCCGAATTCAGTCTATCACTAAGTATTTGAAAGATAATAACTCGATTTTATTTGATTCAGATAGCGCCGAAGCCTTGTCCGAAAAAATAAAAATTGCTATAAATAACCCAGAATTGACATATAAATTGTCCCAGCAGGCACTGATTGATGCGAAAAATTATTCATGGCGGAATCGGGCAAAACTAATATTAGATTTCATAAAATAGTATGAGCAATAAAGTTTTGGTGACCGGCGCCAGTGGTTTTATCGGCGCCAATTTAGTTCGTGCTCTTTTGGCGCGCGAGGATGAAGTACATATTTTAACCCGACCGGAGAGTTCTCATTGGCGCTTGACTCAGATAAAAGAAAAACTGAACTTTCATAATTGCCAGATTAGCGATGAGCCTACTGTTTTAAAAGTAGTTGAAAATGTTCAACCTGAACAGGTTTTTCACTTGGCACATTATGGCGGCAACGCGGGTGAGGATGATTCGGGCTTAATTAACAAAATTATTATTGAAGGAACAAGAGTCCTTTTTAATGTCTGCGCTAAAGTAAATTCAATTAGATCTATAGTTAATGCGGGCAGTTCATCGGAATATGGTGCCAAACAATCCGAGATGGAAGAAAGAATGCTTATCGAGCCCAACACTTCTTACGGTTGCGCAAAGGCATGGGCCACATTATACGGCCAACACTTGTCTCGTGAAAAAAATATTCCGATTACAACCTTAAGATTTTTTACTCCATTTGGCCCGTGGGAATCACCGCCGCGATTTATACCATCAATTATACTCGCTTGTTTGCGCGGCGCGGCGCCTCAAATTACCAACCCACTTTTAGTTCGCGATTTTACTTTTATTGATGATGTGGTAAAAGCTTGTATCTTGACGGCGGATAATCCATATCCAGGAGAAATAATAAATATTAGTTTTGGATGTCAGATGACTTTTCGTAAGGCTGCCGAGATTATCTTGAAGCATACTGGAGCTAAAGTGAGCGTTGAAACTGGCGGGATCGGGCGAAGTTTTGATCAAACTAATGCGATATGGCAAGCTGATATTTCGAAAGCAAAAAATCTGCTTGGCTGGAAACCAGAATTTTCTCAGGAAGAAGGAATAATTAAAACTATTAAGTGGTTCAATGAAAACCAGAATCTCTACTAAATTATTAACGGCACTAAAACAACACGCTTTAAATGTGCGGCGTGCCGTTATTTTAACTTCGGCTAAAGCCGGGTCGGTGCATATCGCTTCTGCTCTTTCGCCGGTTGATATTTTAACAGCGCTTTATTTTGATGCTCTTAATATTGATCCTAAAAATCCTAATGACCCAAATCGCGATCGTTTTATTTTAAGCAAGGGCCATGGCGGACTCGGTTTGTATTGTGTTCTCGCCGAAGGTGGATTTATTTCGCAAAAACTTTTAAGCCAATATGGTCAAGATGGATCTATCTTAACGGTGCATCCAGTCTTGAGGGCTGTACCCGGCATAGAAGCAACTACCGGCTCGCTTGGCCATGGTTTAGGTATGGGCCTTGGCATGGCGCTTGCACAAAAAAGAGACAAAAAATCGGGACGGGTTTTTGTGTTATTAAGTGATGCTGAATGCGATGAGGGTTCTACTTGGGAAGCAGTCATGCTGGCAGGTCATTTGAAGCTTGATAATCTGGTGGTGATTATTGATTACAATAAACTTCAATGTTACGGCAAAGTTAAGGATATTTTAGACTTAGAGCCCTTTGCTGACAAATGGCGGGCTAATAATTGGGAAACCGTTGAAATCAATGGCCATAAATTCGAAGAAATTATATCTGCCTTGAAAAATATTCCGATAAAACACGACAGGCCGACGGCGATTATCGCCCACACCATCAGAGGCAAGGGCGTGCCTTTTATGGAAAATAATCTTGAGTGGTACTATTTTAACCTAAAACCTGCTGAATTAGATAAAACATTAGCTGAAATATATTAATGCGCACTGCCTTTGTAGAAGAACTTACAAAAATAGCCGAGAAAGATAAAAATGTCTGGCTTTTGACAGGCGATCTTGGTTTTTCTGTTTTTGATGATTTTCAAAAAAAATTCCCCATGCAATATTTAAATGTCGGCGTGGCTGAACAAAATCTGATAAGTACGGCGGCCGGTTTGGCCATGTCCGGCAAGAAAGTTTTTGTCTATTCCATTTCCACTTTCATGACAATGCGGCCATTGGAGCAAATTCGCAACGATCTTTGTTATCAAAATTTACCGGTCTATCTCATTGGGGGCGGAAGTGCTTTCAGTTATAGCACTTTTGGCGGAACTCACTTTGCTCTTGAAGATTTGGGTTTAATGAGAATGCTGCCTAACATGGCGGTGAGCGCGCCGGGCGACGCTCTTGAGGTCCGGGCTTTAATCCGTGATGTCTATAAGCGCCACCGCCCGGCTTATATTCGGATTGCCAAAAAAGGGGAGCCAGTCATTCATAGGCCGACTGATAGAATATCTCTTGGCCGAGCGGCAAAGATATCTGATGGCAAAGATGTTTCGATTCTAGTTTCCGGCAGACAGTTGGCGAACGCCTTTTCTGCTGCGGAAACTCTAAGGAGGGACAATATTAGCTGCCGTCTCTTAAGCCTTCATACCTTGAAACCTTTAGATGTGGCGGCAATCATAAAAGCAGCCAAAGAAACAAAGGGTCTGGTTATAGTAGAGGAGCATTTTAAAAATGGCGGTCTTGGCACAGCTGTGGCGGAAACACTAATCCAAGAAGGATTATCTGTCCCGCTGGTTAGTATCGGCATTAAGGATGAATTTCCGAAAGGATCGGGCAGTCAGGATTATTTTTTAAATAAGTGTGGACTTACATCAAAGGGCATCATTAAAGCAGTAAACAAAATTTTAAATCGTGATTAGACTCTCTAAAAAAATAAAAGTTTTAAAAAGAGAATTATTTTTTGTGGGCCGGCTTTTGGAAGAGGGCTACGGTCCCCGTTATTGGTGGCCCTATATAAAAAATCGATTTTTGTGGTCTTTATTATTGCCTCGCCTTCCAAAATTTGAATATGTGGCTGATCCGGATCTGGAACTGCACACCATTTGTAATAAAAATGACCTTTGGATGCTGATTTGGATGCTGCGCTCTTTCTTTTTCATGTCCGGGTTGCGGCCGATTATCGTTATTAATGATGATGGCACATTAGATGGGGCTGCCGCAGATTTAATCAAAAGTAAATTTTCCAATGTGAGGATAATGTTTCGCGATCAGACAACTAATCGGATACTAGAAATGCCGTCAGTGCCGGACATTGTTAAGCAAGCCAGGATTAATGCTCATTTCTTTTTAGATAAACTAATCAACCCTATTGTATTTAGCAAAGCTAAAAAAATTATCGTTTCCGATACGGACATACTTTATTATAAAGTACCGACAGAGGTGGTTGATTTTATAAATAATAAAACATCCTGTGATGCTTTAGTTCAGCGCCAAGTCAAAGGCGAGGCCGAGTTTGATTTGATGGTTGATGAGAGTTACGCCGAAAAATATAAATTTAGAGAAACCCAAGTTTCTTTCATGAATGGAGGCTATATTGTTATTGATAAAGAAAAAATCAACATGAATCATCTGGTGGAATTTTTAACTCACACCAAAAGGCCATTGTCGGATTATTTTATTGAGATGGCGGGCTGGGCCTGTGTTCTCGGTCAGTTAAATTTTAAATTTCTGCCACCTGAAAGATATGCAATCAAAGGATTTCTGAATGAGAAGATGGTCGTAAAACATTACACAAGTCCGCGGCGATACGAGATGTTTGCCTATGGCATTGACAAGACCAGAGATGCAATAAGGAAAATAGAGAGAGAAAACAAAAATACCATTTGACTTTGATGCTTTATTTTGAATATAATCAGGCGTAATTAAGCATCAATGAATTTAATGAATATCAAACCATTAAAAAAATTTAAGCCGGTTAAGGATAGAATTCACTATGGCGGAGCGGTCATAACGAATAAGGAGATTAGTGCACTTTTGGCCACCATCAATGAAAATGGCGGTTTTAATTGGACCGTGGGCAAAAAGGGGTCTGAATTTGAAAAGGCTCTGGCTAAGTACACCGGCCACAAACATGTAATTTTTACCAATTCGGGTTCTTCGGGTCTTTTATTGAGTTTACTGGCGTTAGATCTGCCGAAGAATTCTCTGGTGGTTCTGCCGGCGACAACTTTCCCAACCGCTTTTAGTTCAGTCATTTACGCGGGATACAAACCGCTTGTTGTTGATTCAAAAGTTGAAACATTTAATATTGATGAAAAAGAACTGGAAAAAGCTTTTAGAAAACACCCGAATATTAAAGCGGTTATTGCTGTAAATATTGCCGGAAACATACCCAATCTTGTCGCTATTAGAAAACTTACAAAAAAATATGAATCAAAATTAATTTTAGACAATTGCGATGGCTTCGGAGGAGTATACGACAACAAACCAGTAGAATCGCTTGCCGATATCGCAGTTACATCTTTCCATGCCGCCCACATCATTACTACTGGCGAAGGCGGAGCGGTATTTACTAGCGATGGAGTAATTGCAAACAGGGCAAGACAATACAGAGATTGGGGCAGGGAAGATGGAGATGACGCGCCGACGCAACTTGCCGGCTTGCCTTCCGACTATCCCAGAAGATACAGTTATCCGGTTTTGGGCTTTAATTTAAAACCACTAGAGCTACAAGCCGCAGTCGGATTGGTTCAGCTTAAAAAATTAGAAATATTTAAAAAAATAAGAACGAACAATTTTAAAGAACTCCATAGGATTTTCTCAAAATATCCGAATTTATTTAAACCGGTTCGGGCTGAAGAAAAATCCGAGCCATGCTGGTTTTCTTTTCCCATTTTCATCCATGGCGTTCCAAAATCAGATCTTGTTAATTATTTTGCAAAAAACAACATTGAAACGAGACCGATATTCGCAGGAAATATATTATCTCACCCAATCGGCAACAAAGCCAAATCATTAGGCACTTGTCCGAATTCAAGCAAAGTTCTTAGAAATGGTTTATTCATCGGTTTGTCGCCTCGAACGACACCGGATATGATAAAGTTTATAGAAAAAACAGTAGACAATTTTGCTCAAAAACAATGATAAATCCCAAAATAGTTATTTTTGGAGGTAACGGTTTTATAAGTTCATGGCTGATAAATTTGCTTAAATCAGACCATGGCGATATCGTCACATTTGATATCCATAAAAAGTTTAGTGACTACGACCCAAAAAGGACGGCCAAAGTAATGAATTTTAGGAAAAAACTTTTGGCCGACGTGAGGCAAGTCAAAGGCGACGTCAGGGACCCGAAACAAGTTGAGCGATTCATCAATAAAGAAAAACCGGATATCATTGTATTTTTAGCCAGCATCCCTTTTGCTAATTATCCAGATAAGTTCGAGCAGTTTTCGGTTGAAGCCTCGGGAATTGTAAATGTCCTAAAGGCAAATGAGAAATTCAATGCCCGCATTGTTTATATGTCATCCCTTTTTGCGATGGGTCATTTTGACCATGCTGCCACGGAAATCATGCACCTTGATCCGTCATCTCATTATGGGATTGGTAAGGCCGCCAGTGAATATTTGATTAAATCATTCTCGAACAATTACGGCATAATCAGGACAACTTCGGTCTATGGTGCGGGAGATTTTAACAATCGCGTGCCGCAGATAATTATTGAAAATGCTTTGACTGGCAAGGGCAACCTGAAGATTAACGAAGCAGCACTTTTGGATTTTACATATGTGAAGGATTTGGCAGAAGGTATTAAGAAACTTATGTTTCATGATGGAAACGGTATTTTTAACATTTCCGGCGGAAGAGCGATGACTCTGATTGATTTTATCAATGCAGTGGAGGCTTCTACCGGTAAAAAATTAAAATACAAAACCCACTCTGTTTCTGACAGGCAAAGAAGGGGCACTCTCGTCAACGATAAGGCGAGATTGGTCTTGGGCTGGGAGCCAAAATTTGATTTAAAGGCTGGCGTGGCGGACACCATCTCTATCTATAAAGAAAGTATAAAAATTTAGCATCTCTTTTTAATCATTTAATTCTTTTGCCTATCTTCACAAATCCAGATTTTTGTGGTATTATTTGATTATGTCAAAAAGTATTGATTTATCTATAGTTGTCCCGCTTTTTAATGAGGAAGAGGTTATCCCTTTTTTACTCGAAGAACTCAATAAGGTTTGTGGGAATCTTAATAAAAGCTTCGAGATTATTTTAGTGGACGATGGTTCAAAAGATGATACTTTAGAATTAATTAAAAAAACCGCCGAAAAAGATTCAAAGTTTAAAATCATTAAACTTTCAAGAAATTTTGGTCATCAGGCTGCTTTCAATGTCGGCATCGATTTTGCTCAGGGCGATATGGTGATAACCATGGATGGGGACCTTCAGCATCCGCCATCTCTGATATCGACACTTATCAAGCACGCTGAAGAGGGTTATGACATTGTTATTGGCGAAAGATTGGACAACAAACAAAATTCTAAATTTAGGGAGGCACTCGGCCGAAGTTATTATAAGCTGATGAGTGCTATTACCAATTTGGAATTTAGGAATATCTCAGATTTCGCTCTCTATAAAAGACCAGTAATAGAAGCGTTAAAAAAATTACCGGAGAGAGAAAGGTATCTGAGAGGCATGATTCAATGGCTCGGTTTTGAGAAAACATATGTGACATACATAGCGGAAAAAAGAAAGGCCGGAACTCCCAAATATAGTATTAAAAAATTGACCAGACTAGTATTGAGCGGCATTACTTCTTTTTCGGCTTTTCCATTGAGAATATCATTCTGGATTGGAATTATTGTTTTCTTAATTAGCGTTGGATTGGGAATTTTTGTTATCCTGGATCATTATTTGAATCCGAATCCATTAGCGGCCGGATACGCAACAATATCATTGATAGTCTTATTTTTGGGCAGTATTCAATTAATGGTATTGGGAATAATAGGAGAATATATGTTTAAAATGTTTAATGAAGTGAAAGGGCGGCCTCTTTATATTGTTTCAGAAACATTCAATATAGAGAAGGATAGCGTGAAAGAAACATCGTATGGCATTCACTCACTCTAATCGCAGTTTTTTTATCATTGCTGATGATTTGGGTCTTAATAAAGCTGTTAACGACGGCATTTTTTTTGCTTTTGAGCAAAGATTAATTGACGGCGCATCTTTAATGCCCAATGGCAAAGCGTTTGAAGATGCTTTAATCAGAATAAAAAACACTTCCAATATAGGAATTCATTTTGTGCTTGTGGAAGAACAGCCGCTCGTTTTAAAAAGCTTTCCCGCAAATCATAAGATTTTTTTTATTAAATATATCCTTGGATTAATCCGGTTGGGCGACATCAGAAAAGAGCTGGAGGCGCAAACAAATAAACTTACTAGAGCAGGCATAAAGCCGGCCTTTATCAATAGCCATCAGCATTTACATCTCTTGCCGGGTATTATGGATATTATTATCGAGCTGGCCAGAAAGTTTGATATTCCATGTATCAGGATTGTTAATGAACCTATATTCTTAAACGAGGGTAGATTATTCAGACAAGTCCAATTATTATTCCTAAATTTTCTGTCTGGACTGGCAAAAAAGAAAATTAAAAAATTCGGCCTGACCTGCAATGATTTTTTTGTTGGGTTTATAAATGCCGGAAATTTAGAGATTAAAGACTTAAAGTCGGCCGAGAAATTGGGAAAAAGATACCCGGAAAAAATTGTAGAATTAGGCTGTCATCCAGGATTTGAAAGTCGAGATTTAATTGAAAAATACAGCCGTTGGCAATATAATTGGGAAAAAGAAATTGATGTTTTGAAAATAAGAAACGATGAAGACAAATAAGAACATTTGGATTTTTATTCTTATTGCGGGCGTTTTTTTAATAACACGCCTTCCGGCCGTTCAACAGATTTATCACCAAGATGAATATAAGTGGGCCATGCAGGCCGACCCCGTTTTTGACTACGAGAGCCCGCATCCGCCTTTGGGTAAATATACTTTTAGGTTGACCGGAAATATCCTGGGATTTGAAAACTTGAGATTTACACCATTGTTGTTCAGTTTTTTGTCCTTGGCGCTTATTTATCTGATAGTCTGGAAAATCACTCAAAAACCAAACACGGCTCTTCTTGGGGTATTGCTATACATCCTAAGCGTATATAGCGCCATTGCCAGTTTGCAAATAGATATCGACGGCGCGATTTTGCCATTTTTTATATTGCTGGCTTATTACGCTTATCTCGAGCTACTTTCGGGAAATAAGAAAATGTGGTGGATTGTTTTTGGAATAGGAATCGCGGGAGGATTTCTTACTAAATTAAGCTTTATTATTTTTATCGGGGCGTTAATTGTTGATTATTTTTTTACGATATTTTATTCTGGCCGGCTGAATATTAAGAAAGTTTCCATTAGTGTCTTAAAATTTTTTGGCATCTTTGCTTTATTGGCGGCGGCTTTATATTCTTTCAATCTTGGTGAAATAAATACCGTGATTGAGTACGGCCGACATTTTCAGTCGCTAAACTTTGCGTCTCGGGCTTACTTTGAGTTGTCGTTCAAAATTTTAAAATCATTTGTTTGGCTTTCTCCACTTCTTCTCCTGCCGGTTATCGCTGGATTATTTAAACAAGAAACCGTCAAAAGATATCGGTTTTGGTATGTATTTCTGTTTTTTAACCTGATATTTTATTTGGTTTTGTTTGATTTCGCGAAATTAACAGTCGAGAGATACCTGATGTTTTTGATTATTCCATGTTGTATAATTTCGGCTGGAATATTGGTTGAATTGATGGACGGCTTTAATTGGCGTAAAGAGTCTAAGAAAATATTTTTAATTGCAGCGGCGTTTATTTTGTTTTCCGTCGTTATCTTATTGATGCCCCACAGCGTATTGCCGCTTGACCCGAAAGTAAACTATGTAAATCACATAAAGAATTTAGACTTCAATTTTCTAATACCGTTCACCGGCGGTTCTGGTCCGGTCGGATTTTATTTTTCCGCCCAATATGTATTATGGTCATGGCTTGCCGCGGCCGTGTTATTGATTTCGGGATTATTGTCTAAAGTTCACAAACAAAAATTTATCCTCGGTTTTATTATTATTGGCGTCGGTTACAATATTTTATTCTTAAATGAATATTTATTGGGCGGTTTATTCGGAAGTGTCCCGAAGGTGGCTGATGCATCAGTCAAATATGTTCTGAATAATCCTAAAATTAAGGACGTGACAACATATTACGATATAGGGAATTATCATCTTATCTTGGCTGATAAATCCGCGGGAAGATTTTTTACCGCTCCCTCTCGCGACTATTTGCCGAGATTTAATGCTTATAAAGGTTATTATATGGTCGTTGATTTTCCGGCCATTGATAAAAATGGAAGATACTGGCCTTTGCTTGAAAGGTGCAAATTAGACAAGCAATTCAACGATAAAAATATCAATTCATATATATTTAATTGTACGGAGATCTAAGCAATGAGTATAGAATATTTTGAGAATTTAAGATGGCGAAACCGAGATTCATGGCTCGGTTTTAATCACGAATCAGCATTGAAAATGATAAGCGGCGGTTCAATTTTAGATTTAGGCTGTGGCGATGGCACCCTTTTGGATTTTCTTAAATCTCGCAATATACATGCCCGAGGCTTGGATATATCTCAAGAAGCGGTTAATAAGTGCAAATTAAAGGGTCTCGATGTTGAACATTTTGATTTTTCCGACGGAAAATTACCATATGAAAATGACAGTTTTGATTATGTAATTATGCTTGATGTGCTTGAGCATTTATATGACCCGGCCAAGCTTTTGAATGAGGCAAAAAGAGTTACAAAAAAATTTGTAATTTTAAGCGTTCCAAATTTTAGTTCGCTGCCGGCGCGTCTGCAGGTTGTTTTGGGCAAGGTGCCCGAAAATAACAGGCGGGGTAAGGGCCATGTTTATTGGTTCAATTGGGATGTTCTTAAAAAAATGCTAGATGGTCACAATCTCGACATTGTTGCTCTAAAATGTCGGACATTCTGGCAGAATAAGTTTGCGATAGGAACATTAAGCCGATTTTTAATGAGAAAACTTCCCAATCTCTTCGCGTTGACATTAGTCGTCAAAGCAGTTAAGAAAGAAAATCAATCATGAAAATATGTTATTTTGGCAATTTTAATCCCAACTACTCTAGGAACAGAGTTATCATTCGCGGCCTTAAGGAAAACGGAGTAGAGATTCTATTTGCCAATACATCACTACGCGGTTGGAGAGGATTAGCGGATTTGGGAAAAAAATATTTCTCCCTAAAAAGTAGATTTGATGCCGTACTAGTCGGTTATTCTGATTCCAGGTTTATGGTTCCTTTTATTAAACTGATATCAGATAAAAAAATAATCTGGGATGCTTTTTATTCTATTTATGATTCTTGGGTATTCGACAGAAAACTGGTTAAGCCCGGAAGCTTAAAGGCCAGGTATTATTGGCTCTCGGATTGGTTAAGTTGCAAATTGGCTGACAAGATATTACTGGACACAAACGCTAACATTGAATATTTCAAAGAAACATTCAATGTGGACGTATCAAAGTTTACCAGAGTTTTTGTCGGTACTGACGATAACATATTTAAGCCCGAACTTATTATTAAGAATAATGAAAAGTTTATTGTTCATTTTCACGGTAATTTTATACCTCTTCAGGGCATAGAATATATTATTAAAGCGGCCGGCATATTAATTGACGATAGCATCCATTTCCAGATTATAGGACAGGGACAAGAATATAAAAAAATAAAAAAAATAGCTGAAGATTTATATTTAAAAAATATTACTTGGACAGATCGCGTTGATTATAAAGAACTTCCTAATTATATTAATCGAGCAGATATCTGTTTAGGTGGGTTTGGTGATACACACAAAGCAAAGACGGTGAGTATGAATAAGCTTTTTGAATATTTAGCTTGCGGTAAAGCCATTATTACCGGAGACAGTTTAGCTTCCCGGGAGATATTGACCGATGGTGATACAGCTATATTATGCCCCAGAGCTAACCCTGGGGAGATAGCCAATAAAATTATTCAGTTAAAGAATGACAGTGTTTTGTTGCGAAAATTATCACTTAATGCGAGGAAATTATTTGAAGAAAGATATGTGCCAAAAATCATAACCGGAGAATTGCTCAAGGAATTAAAAAATGTTTAAAACCAAAAAAATTATTTTAATAACCGGAGGTTCCGGCGCACTTGGATCCAATATAAGAAAGCTGGTTAAATGCCATGCCCCAGATTCCAAGGAACTTGATATAACTGACTATAAAAAATGTGTGAATGCGGTCGGTAAGTATAACCCCGATATTGTTATCCACTGTGCCGGTTGGACAGATGTTTTGGCCGCGGAAAAAGAAAAAACCAAGTGTTGGTCTGTAAATGTTTCAGGGACGGAGAACATGGTCCGTGCTTCAAAGGGGAAACGTTTCATTTATATTTCGACTCATTATGTTTTTGACGGCATGACTGGAAATTATAAAGAAGACGATGTACCGAATCCCGTTAATTTTTATTCATTGACAAAATTAATCGGAGAAGCTATTGTGGTTCAATATCAAAATACTTTGATCATTCGGACGGGATTCAAAAAGGATGGTTCGTGGGAATATGAGAAAGCATTTGTCGATCAATGGACATGTTCAGATTTTTCTTCAGAAAGAGCGCCAGATATAATTAAGGCCTCACTGATGACCACGTTAAAAGGGGTTATACACATATCCGGAAAAAGAAAAACTATTTATGATTTGGCCAGACGGACTTCTCCTAATGTCGGAAAGATTTCAATTGAGAGTGCTCGCGTTAAACTGCCACGGGACGTGTCTTTAAATAGTTCAAAATGGAAAAAGCTTTTATCAAAACAAAGCCGTGTAAAAAAATAGAAACATTTGATGCAGACAAAAAACCAAATGGGTGGGTCTTAGAAATTGTTAGTGATAAAGACAACTTTACAAAACACATTAGAGGCCAAATTTATCTGACAGTAGTGGAACCGGGATTATTTAAGGGTTACCATGTGCATGCTGCTGCCGACCTATTTATTACTTGTTTGGATGGGCAAGTTGCGAGTATTATTTATAAGAATAAGAATACAAAGCGGGAAATTCCGATGGGTGGTGACAATTTCAAAACCGTTTTTGTTCCAAAAGGATATCTGCATGGAATTAAGAATATCGGTAAAAGTCAGGCTAAGGTTCTAGTTTATCGCTATCCGGCATGGATGCCTGCTTTGGAAGAACAGCTATTCGTATCTTCGAAAAATGTTGGAAATGGTGAGACCTGGATTAAAATAAAAAAATTTTTAAAAGAATTTAATGAAAAAAAATAAAATAACCTCAGCAATTAATGAATCGCGTGAGGCAGGCAAGGTTGTGGCTAAGTTTGCCAGTGTGCTAACTGACAATAAATCAGAACAGAGATTTTTTGTAAGCTCGGCTTATTTGGGGCCGACTTTCTTAAGTAAGAAATTTAAGCCGGGTTCTGACAAAATATATTACACTATTGCTGTGTATGGAGATGAAGAGAAAAAAGCGGTAGTGGAAGCACTTGATAAGGGCTGGCTTGGGCTTGGTAATTATTCTGCCGAATTTGCAAAAAAGGTTTCAGCTATTTTTGGTAAAAAACACGGGGTGTTAGTTAATTCCGGTTCTTCAGGAACGTTTCTTTCTTTAAAGATATTAAATCTTCCTCCCGGTTCGGAAGTTATAACCACAGCCTGTACTTTTGCCACGACTTTGGCTGCTATTCTGAATAATAATTTAGTGCCAGTTTTAGCCGACAGTGAATTGGGTACCTACAATCTAGATTTGAAAAATTTACCCAAAATGATCTCAAGAAAAACTAGGGCTGTTATTTTACCTCATACATTGGGGAGTTTGAATGACATGGAAACACTACAGAAGCTATGCAGGAAACATAAACTTTATTTTATTGAGGATAGTTGTGACACCATAGGCGGCAGATTTGCCGGTAAGCCGACCGGGTCATTTGCAGACATAACGGTTTCCAGTTTTTATGCCTCTCATAATATCACTGCAGCCGGCGGCGGCGGAATATTGTGCATGGATGATGAAAAATTACTAGCCAGAGCTCTTGCATATAGAGATTGGGGAAGGTTTGGAGATGATAACGAAAGCGTGGAGGAACGTTTCAATATCAATATTGATGGTATACCTTATGATCGCAAATTCGTATATTCAATGGTGGGTTATAATCTGAAGCCTATCGAGGTTCAGGCTGCGTTTGGCTTAGTGCAATTAAAAAAATTACAAGAATTCAATAAAATCCGCAGGCGAAATTTTGATCGGTTAGGAAACTATTTGAAAAAATATGAAAAGTTTTTTCTTTTACCGACTGATCTGCCCAAAGCAGAAGCATATTGGCTAGCATTTCCAATTACGATCAGAGACAATGTTCCGTTTACTCGCTTAGATATTCTAAAACATCTGGAAGCTAATAAAATTCAGACAAGATTATTGTTTGCCGGCAACATCTTGAGACAACCCGCGTTTCGGAAAATTCCGAAACGAGTAGTGGGGAAACTTGCTAACGCTGATAAAATAATGAAGAACACATTTGTTATTGGCGCTCACCATGGTATGACTGATGAGATGGTGGATTATGTATGCGGGGTGTTTGATGACTTTCTATCGCAATACTAAAAGATCAGGTTTGGACATAAGCCCAAGAGTTTAAAAACAATTCAAAGTAGCCAAAGCCCATTTTTTCATATTTAAATCCTCCTTTAGCAAAGTAGTCAGCTATCTCTTTGTGTGTATAAGCGCCTTTATGTTCATTCATGCCTTCTTGGCTTACAATGTGGTATTTAGCCAATGTTTTAAGTAGTTTGTCTGACCACGGGCAAGGGGTAGTCATAAAAAAAATACCTCCCGGCTTAAGTATTCTGCGGATCTCACCCAAAAGGTAGGGAAGCTTCTCCGGTTCAATATGTTCAAATACCGCGAGCATTGTCACCGCATCGAAATATTTGTCGGCAAACGGAAGGTTTTGGCATGTCTCTACATCAAAGTTTATCAAATTTATTTTCTGGTTTCCATGATTCTGATAGTAATTGTTTACGGAAGGATCGATTCCGATCTTTTCGTCAAAATTGGCAGATATCAAAAACAATGGCACAACTCCGCAGCCAATATCCAAAATACGGTCGCGAGTCGGGTGCTGCCTGATAAATCGATTGGCCAACTTGGCCCTTTTTTTAGAAAGAAATTTTTCCAGCAGCCCATGCCCCGGAGTTACATTTTTTGAATTATGCATAGAGCATTGAAATTTTTAATAATAGAGTCCATCGTATCAAAAAACAGCTAAATCGGCAACTGGACTTTTATTGATAAAAAAGTTAAAATTTTAGAATAATAATTAACACTTTTATCATTAAACTCTCTATTATTATTCCGGTTTTTAACGAAAAAAAAACAATTACAGAAATAATTCAGCGGGTTCAAACAGTAACCTTGCCCGATATCGAAAAAGAAATTATCGTCGTTGATGATGGATCAACGGATGGGACCCGTAATATTCTCAAGACTATCAATGGGATTCATTTTGTCTTCCATGAGCGGAACCTAGGAAAAGGCGGCGCCCTAAAGACTGGAATTGCCAGGGCAACAGGCGATATCGTGATAATTCAGGATGCTGATCTTGAATATGATCCGAACGATTATCCCCGATTAATATTGCCTATAATTGAGAAAAAAACATCAGTTGTCATGGGAGCACGCATAAAACCCGATAAAGATGAAAGGAGAAAGAAATCTTACTACTGGGCCGCATGGCTGGGCAATCATCTGATTTCACTGACGACAAATTGGCTTTATTGGAATAACGCTAAAGACTATGAAGGATGCTATAAGGTATTTCGAGCTGATATTTTGAGGCAAGTCAAAGTTAATACCAATAATTTTGATTATGACAATGAACTGATCTGCAAATTGTTGAAAAAAGGATACAAAACTATTGATGTACCGATTTATTATTATCCGAGGAACTATCATGCCGGCAAAAAAATAAAATGGCATCACGGTTTTAGAATACTATGGACGATTATAAAATATCGTTTTATTAATTAATAAGTGACGAGTATGCAACGAAAAAATAAATTTAAAATATTATTGTTTATCTGGCTAATCGCGATTGCTTTTGCCAGCGCTCTTCCCATTCTTTGGATTAGATTTAATCTGGAAGATAATTGGCGAGGAGTAATTCCGAATTATATTACTGATTCCACTTTTTATCTCGCCCGTATTAATAAAACAATTGCCGATTTCCCCATGTCCGGAAATCACTATTATTTGGAACATCGTTTCGATTCTCAACCCGTATTTTCCATCGCTGAAACGATTGTTGCGCTTCCGATGAAGTTCGGGATTTCTTTTAATGCGGGATTATTGTTAGGTTTTATTGCGGCGAGCATTTTTTTTGCCCTATTTACATATAAATTTCTAAGATTTTTTGTCGGTCGCCTATGGGCCGTAATTCTTGCTTCTCTGGTCTACGTTGTTTCATACGGCGGACTGGTAAGACCGGTAGTCATGGAGGTAATAATGCCCGCCTTCATTTTTTTCAACTGGTCAATGTTCAGCTGGCTTCAATCCGAAAAAAAACGTTATGGAATTTTTCTCGGACTGGCTATTGCCGCTTCGTTTTACTTATATTCTTACCTTTGGCAGATTGTAGTTCTTGTCGTATTTTTTACATGCATATATTTAATGATATTCAGGCAGTGGAAAAAGTTTTCTGTTCTTTTGAAAATATCGTTCCTCTCGTTAATTATGGCTACACCAGCCATATTCTATACATTTAAAGTAAGTTTTCTGACACCCGGTTACTGGGAGAATGTGCAGAGAGTCGGTTTTGTCGCTACTCATTTACCACCGATTGAAGCATATTACTATGGCCGATGGCTGATAATGGCCGGCCTGATTTGGGTTTTATTTTTTAGAAAACAGTTGAAAGAAAAAACAATCACCATTTGGTATTTTTTGATTGTAAGCGCGGCCGTTTTTCTGGCCCTTGTCAGTAATGCTATTACCGGAAAAGATTTTTTGATTGCTACGCATGTTAACAGATTTACAACTGTTTGGTTTGCTCTTGTACTCGGCATGTTCCTGTATTATTTCATAATTCTAAAACTATATCGCGGAAAAATGTTTGTAGTCATAGTAGCACTTTTCCTGATGTTAATCGGCACCCTAACCGTATTTGCCGAGATTAAACGTTCGGTGTCTCCTCCATTTTCGATATCTTACACCGACGCGCTTGCTGTTCAGGATTATCGAGCCCCCTTGGCTTGGCTTGATGGTAGTGAGAAGGAGCCGGTTGTTATTTGGGCGGACGATGAGCTTAGTAGATATGTTCCTTATCTTTCAAAACATTATGTTTTATATCCAGGTCTTCTAAATGTCCATTTTTATATTATGCAAACATCGGAAATTCGTGAAAGGTATTTAGTCAGTCAATACTTTGAGAATCTCAGCAAGAAGACATTGACGGAAGAATATGTAAAATATGAAGGTTCATATTTTGATTATAAAAAAAATGAATTGGAATTACGTAATAGTTTGTGCACGATGTTTAAAATACGGGCCGAGTTTTGCCGAGAGGACTTTTTGGATACCTTAAACGTGCAAAAAAATGATGCCGTTGCCGAAGCGTTCAAACTAAACAATGAAACTATTCGTCCCAATATAAGGCAGTATTTAAAAAAATATCACGTCTCTTATTTCATTCGTGATATTACCCGAGGTCCGCTTTCGGCCAAACAAAGATCGTTTACCATGACATCTGTATATAATGATGGGCATTATGAAATATTTAAAATTGATTAGAATATGAAAATAACATTTTTAGCTACACATCTTAAAATAAATGGCGGCAATAGGATAATTCTTACCTATGCACACTTACTTGCCCGCAAGGGGCATGATGTGTGTATTATTGCGCCAACAAAAGGAAATTTCAGGCGAGCTGTTAAAAATGCCTTAAATATAAAGCCGAATTGGATGCCGATGGCTGCTAAAGTTATTTGGACTGCTGGTTATGATGAAAATAATATACCTGACGGGGATGTCGTGGTTGCTACGGCTTGGCAGACTGCAGGGCCAGTTGATTCTTATGCCCCCCAAAAAGGGAAAAAGTTTTATTTGAGTCTGCATTATGAGAGCCTTTATCATGGTCCTGCGGAGTTGGTGGATCCAACATACCGCTTGCCATTAACAAAAATAGTTCCTTCTCGCTGGCTCCAGAAAATAATTAAAGATAAATTTCAATCGGACAGTCACGTGATAGTAATTCCTGTTGATTTAGATCTTTTTAAATTTTTACCTGAGTATCGCAAGCCAGCTCCAATAAGAGTCATGATGCTTAATCATACATATCCATGGAAGGGAACTAAGATTGGATTAGAAGTATTTTCCAGAATAAAAAATGATTTTCCAGAAACGCAATTGGTGATGTTTGGAGTAAGAAATAAAAAAGTTGATAATCCTCTTTGCGATGAATATCATTATAATCCAAAACAGGAAGATTTGGCTAAAATATATTCATCTTGCCATATTTTTGTCTGCACGTCTGAATACGAGGCCTTGGGTATGCCGCCGATGGAGGCAATGGCCTGTAAATGCGCGAATGTCACTTTTGATACTGGTGGATCAAACGAATATGCCATTGATGGAAATACATCTTTTGTGGCAAAACATAATGACGCTGATGATCTTGAAACAAAATTAAGACTGGCAATTAGAAATGAAAAACTTAGAAATGAGATAAGCCAGAGAGGCTATGATTTTATCAGATCTAATTTTTCCTGGGATGACGCGACTGAAAAACTAGCTGATATTTTTTCAAATGGTTAACGTCTCTGTCATAATTCCAACTCACAATCGGCCCGAACTTCTTAAAAGAGCGATTAATTCTGTTTTGTGTCAAACCTACAAAGATTTAGAAGTCATCGTCATAGATGATGGACTAGAAATAAGAGCCGACCAGGTTATAAATAACATCAACGATCCTCGGTTGAAATATATTCAACATTCGGAAGAAAAAGGCGGTTCAGCGGCCAGAAATACGGGAATTAAAAATGCCGGCGGAGAATTTATCGCCTTTCTTGACGATGACGATGAGTGGCTGCCCCACAAACTTGCCATTCAGATGGCTCAATTTGAATCAACTCCCCATGACGTTGGATTTTGTTTCTCGGCAGTTGAAAATGTTTATTCGACCAGAAGATATATTACGACGGTGCCGGGGGGAATTGCCGATTATCACCAGTTGGCTTTGTCCTACTTCAAATCCCTCTTGACGGTAACTTTGATAATAAAAAAATACGTATTTGAAGAAGTCGGTTTGTTTGACGAGAAATTCCCAAGCCACCAAGAAGCTGACCTCATGATCAGAGTGACGTGTAAATTTAAAGGCCTCGGTATTAATCAACCATTAGTGAGGGTTACTATGGGCGGGCATCAGCAGGTCGGGGGCAGTCTAAAGAGAAGAATTTTAGGAAGAGAGATGATATTGGCCAAATATATGGAAGAAATAAAGAAAGATAAAAAATTATTAGCCGCTCAGAATTTTGGTCTGGGTTTGATGTATAGAGACAATGGTCAATTTCTAGAAGCTAGGAGCATGTTCAAACAGGCAATGACAAATTATTTTTCTGTGCTATACTTTGTTCATTATTTGAGCATGCTCTTTGGGGGTAGGATCTATAAAATACTTAGAACAGGAAATTAATCTACATGAAAATTGTCGCTATATTGCGGACAAAAAACTCTTTATTGAAACTTGAAGACTGTCTCGAGAAGCTTTCCGAGCTCATGGATGAAATAATTATCATGGACAATGGATCCACTGACGGAACCATCGAGGTGTTTAAAAAATTTCCCAAAATCGCCCAAGTGTTATATAGAGATGACACGGGCAACTTTCATGAAGGGAGAGACATGAATATATTATTGGAAGAAGCTAAAAAAAGAAATGCTGATTGGATTACTATGGCGTGGCCTGATGAAGTATTCGAGAAGAATTTAACAAGAGCTATTTTGGAGAAATACATGAGGCAGCACACATATGACTGCATTGGTTTTAGGATGTGCCATTTTTGGCAGAGTATGAAGTATTGCCGTTTTGATCGAGATTGGTTCTTCTATACGTTAAGGCCCCAACGTTTTATGTGGCGCAATGTTGAAGGCACTTATTTTAAAGATGTTGTTATCCACCCGGGAGGGATTCAAGGCATCACCACACCAGTTCGGACCGTTCCTTTTAGAATCAAACACTACGGATATGTCAGCAAAGCCGATGTGGATCGTAAGTTAGAAGTTTTCAAAAAGAGCGACCCCACTAAGCTATACAAATACGTAACCGCTGATTTTGAAAATAAAGAAAGCCGAGAGCATGTCTTGCGCTATCCTTTTATAGAAATGGAGAATAAATCTATTAACTACTCCTATATTCTTGCATATAAATGGTTATGTGACGCATTATTAATTGCGGTTAAAACCAAAAGACGCTACTTCCATAAATTAAAAGTTTTCCGTACATCAAGTGTAAACTAGTGTTGGTTATTTAATTTTGAGTACTTTCTTGAGAAATGTTCGATGGGCGGGTATGATGTTGATTGGTAATCTTTTGAAGAAATCTATTTGTTCAGCCTGATCGCTTCCTCGTATTTTTCCCGATTTTATCATGCATAAAAATAATAATCCGACTGAAGTTCCAAAACTTCGTCGGTTCTTCTCATCTTGGAGATATTCAATGTATCCTAGGAATTTTTTCTTGTTCAACTTAATGCCAAGTTCGTCTCTGGCTACTCTGTCAATGCATTTTGAAAGTGTTTCTCCGTGGTACAAAGTTCCGCCTGGCAAATGCCACATCCCATTCCAACTTTTTGCTTTTCTCAGAGAAAAAAGAATACCTTTTTTGTCTTGAATGACTAACTCAACGCATAGACGAGGAACCTTGGAGTATATTTTTTTATACTCTTTTGGCGTGAATGGATATTTTATCTTTTTTACGAGCATATTACAGATGGTAAACCCGATGAAGATATGAAGCATTATTTTTTAATAATTCATTGGGCTGCCCAGATTCCACTAATTTACCGCCATCAATAACAAAAACATAATCGGTTCTCATTATAGTATTTATTCTGTGAGCAATTATGATAACGGTAACCTGTCCTTTTAATTTCTGTATTGCTTCCTGAATTAGCATCTCTGATTCATTATCTATAGCACTGGTGGCCTCATCCAAGATTAAAATCTGAGGTTTTCTGGCCAATGCCCTGGCCAAAACAATTCTTTGTTTCTGTCCGCCCGAAAGTTTTACGCCTCTTTCGCCAGCAACAGTATTGAATTTATCAGGCAAGCCTTCTATGAAATCATAGATGTTGGCAGTTTTGGTTGCTTCTATAATTTCTTCTTTGGAAATGGATTTATCATAAAATATTATATTGTTTTCTATTGTGTCGTTTATTAAGAAAATATCTTGAGGGACATAACCGATATTTTTTCTCCATTCCTTTATGTCAGTTTTTAAATAATCCTTGCCGTCCAAAAGGATTTGTCCTTCTTTAGGAACAAGGAGCCTCAAAAGAATGTCTGCAGTTGTTGTTTTACCGGCACCGGAAGGTCCTATAATTCCTATCATCTGCCCTTTCCCTACTGATAAGTTAATTTTTTTAAGAATAATTGAATCTTTGTCATGAGAAAAGCCCACATCTACAAATTCAAGAGATTTTATAAAAATAAAAGGATCTGAGCCAAGATTTTCCTCGCTGTTTTTTTCTATCGCCAAACGGTAACTAATCACATTTTCTATATTTGGGGTAATGCTGACGAAAGTCTGAAATTGTCCCTGTATTGATTGAATGAATGAAAATATTTTTTGGATAAGATAAACAACCACTCCAAATGAAGCGATGTTGAAGCCGGGTAAGCGGTAGGTGAGTATGAACAGCACTCCGACGAAAACAATTCCGATAGGTTCTATTGAACTCCCGATTGCATAACTGTGCATACCCGACTTCGTCCGGGCAAGTTTAAGTTCTTTGAAGTAATTGTTTCCGGCCTTGATTACCGCGTCTTCTGTTGCTGTGGTTTTGACCACTTTAATGCCAATAATATTTTCACTGACATGATTGGCTACCTGCTTATAGAGTTGACTGGTCTGTTCTGAAAGTTTTCTAATTTTGTAAAATAAGGGCTTTAATATCGGGAATAAAATAATACCGAATAAAAGTGTTGCCAAGGTAATTGGGGCCGATATTTTAAAAGCAACAATTGAATAAGTAATGAAACTGGTTAATATAAGAATTCCAGTTCCAATTTGCAGTAAGATCGTGGTTGATTGATTAATATCGTAAAATAATGTTCTCTCAAGGTGTCCTATTTTTTGATTAGACAAATAAGGCCAGCCTGTTTTAAGGGTTTTTTTAAGAAGTTCTGACCGGAGATTTTCTTCAAACCCGGCAGCAAGTTTTTCAGTATTATATTTAGCGATAAATTGTGCGAATGCTTTTAGCGCAAATAGGAGGACCATAAATATTATCAAAGAGGGAGCTGTTAGTGGGATTTTAAATATCATGAAGAATTTTTCAGTACTGCTGGTTATGAAGTCTGTGCCGGCAATACCACTGCCAGTAAACACTGAAAACAATGGGATTATAATGCCTATCCCAACACTTCCAGCAAGTCCATTTATAAAACCAAGCAAAACTATAAAAACAAATCTTTTTTTGTAAGAAGTTATAAAGCTTGCGGTCAGCTTATAGAGATAGGTTATTTTCTTCAGAATATACAACAAGAGTATGTGTCTAAATTGTCCAACTTTGGTTTAAAGTATATCAGATATTAGGGCTTTTGTAAAGGATACCTAATGTGCTTTTTTTATTTATTAGCCATGCTAATATTGGTTGTAGGTTTTAATAATATAGGAATTTTTTATTATGAATGAAAATGGAAAGATTGGCCAAAAGGAAATAAATAATGTTTGGAGAAAAACCTGGAAAGAAGGAGAGTCAAACCTTGGTGTTATAACAAATCGATTTTTTGTTGAGGCGTATCCAGTTTTTAAAAAATATATTCCCGATACGGCGGGTAAGATATTGGAACTTGCTACAGGGTGCGGACGGTTTGGAGTTAGTATCGCTAAGGATTTTAAGAATAGTAAAGTTTACGTTTCAGATATTTTAGAAGAATCTTTGGATTTAGCCAGAAATTTGGCCGATGAACTTGATGTGCGTAATATAGAGTTTAGCGTTCAAGATTGTTTGCATATTAGTTTTGAAGATAATTATTTTGATGTTGTTTTTGCTGATGGCGTGATTCAGCTGTTTACGAACCATATAGATGCCGTTTCGGAGATGGTGAGGGTACTAAAGCCGGGCGGGACATTAATCGTGGCCGTACCGAATTTTTGGAATTTTCACACATTGTACAAATCCATCCTGCCACTACTCGGAAGAAAATTTGAATATGATTATGAAAAATCTTTCAAGAAGTCTGAATTAAGAAAAGCTTTCAAGGATACAGGACTTCATGTTCAAGCCGAAGATGGTTTTTATGTTGGCTATGGACTGTTTCGATTGAAAAGATATCATAAAATGTTCCATTTTTGGGGCCGGGCGATAAATAGATTATCCAAAATTTTAGATAGGTTTACGGAGAGATTTTTCACAAGGAATTTCGGTTTTGAAATAGTTATAGTTGGCAAAAAATAATTCCTTGAATTACTTGTTAGCTTTGTGTAATATAGTAGGTCTTTATGAGAGAGCAAAAAAAGAAACCAAATCAGGATGCCGCGCCGGGCATATTAGATCATTGCCAAATCACGGGTTCTAATAATCTTTTTGAAGCCATAGACCTCGGCCATCAGCCGCCCTGTGATGCTTTGTTGACAAAGGAAGCCCTAAATCAACCAGAAGCGCATTATCCTTTACGGCTTATGATTTGTCCCGAGTCCGGATTGGGACAGTTGGATTATGTCGTTGACGGAAAAATTATTTATCCTGCCGAATACCCGTATCGTGCCGGCATATCGGAACCGCTCCGGCTCTATCTTTTGGGATTTGCCGATGACGTTGTAAAAAGATTCAAGGTTCTGCCTAAATCATTATGTGTCGATGTGGGTTGCAATGACGGCACTCTTCTGTCCGGATTTAAGCGTTACGGTCTGCGAACCATTGGCGTAGAACCGACAAACATGGCTAAGTTTGCGCGACGAGAAAATAAAATTGAAACTATTCAAAATTTTTTTACTGAATCGGTGGCGAGAGATATAGTTAAAGAATATGGACGCGCAAAAATAATCACCATGACAAATGTATTCGCGCATATGGCTACTCTGGGGGAGGTCATGCGAGGATTAGACCGTCTTTTGGATAAAGACGGGGTGTTCATGACAGAGAGCCAATATCTTCTCGATATTCTTAACAGAAATCAATTTGATCAGGTCTATCATGAGCACATTCGTCTTTACAGCGTAAAATCTCTGGTTAAACTATTTTCATATTATGGCATGGAAGTTTTTGATGCCCAAAAATTAGCTTCACGCGAGGGCAGTATTCGAGTTTATGTGGCCCGAAAAGGGGTGTACCCCATCAGTCCTGACGTGGGTAAATTGTTGGTATTAGAGGAAAAATCCGGATTGTTTAAACCGAGAACATGGGCAAAATGGAGAGGGCGAATTGTTGAAAATCGTCATCGGTTTTTAGATTTAGCACATAAAGCTCGAAGCAAGGGTTTGCGTTTTGTCGCAGATTCTTGTCCTGGTCGCGGAACGGTGATTGTTAATTATTACGGCCTTGATAAAACCATAATGCCCTATATCGCTCAATTGCCTCAATCGGAAAAAGTAGGCAAATTCATGCCAGGAACCCACATTCCTGTTGTTGGAAACGAGATAATAATGAAAGAAAGGCCGGATTATGTCGTTGTTCTTGCCTGGCACTACGGCGACTACATTATGAAGAATTGGCGTGCCAAAGGTCTCAAATCAAAATTTGTTCTTCCACTTCCTGAATTTAAGATTATTAGCTAGGGATCAAAATAAAACACTTTGCAGTTAGTCTCGTTTTTGCGAGTTCTGCAAAGTGTTAGGCAGAGCTGGTTAGTCTCTTGCGTCTGCTAAATACCAGCCATGTTCTTTATATCGAACAATCTGAACTTTTTCGCCTTCTCGCATATATTGACACAGATCATATGGAGCCGCTCCGAGTGTCCATAAGCCAGAAATGGAAATTCTCTTTTTATCCTCTGTTTCCAAAAGAAGTTGGCAGTATTTCCGAGTGCCATCAAAGAAATCGTTTGTTACTGTCATGTGTTTTTCTAATATAACTGCTGTTTTGCGTTCCAGTATAGAATCTCCTGTGGCGACTGGTCCACAGCCCATCAAAATCAAAAATAACGTTAACGAAGAGAAGATCATGGCGGTTCGGTTCATTTTTGGCACTCCTTTAGTACTGAAATTAAAATAGCATTTTAATTTTATTATGTCAAGTAAAATCATTGTAAAAAGTATGGGTTTTGTGTATATTTAGTCCGATATGATACCATTTTTAAATTTTAAAGATCTAAACGTTTCGTACAAAAAAAAACTAATGGCCGCGATTTCAGAGGTCATTGATTCGGGCCGGTACATATTAGGCCCGAAAGTAGTTGAATTTGAAAAAGAATTTTCAAAGTATTGCCTGGTTAAGCATACTATCGGCACTGGAAATGGCTTGGACGCATTGAATCTAATTATAAGGTCGTACAAGGAGCTTGGTGTCTTCAAAGAGGGGGACGAGATTTTAGTTCCAGCCAATACTTATATTGCCAGTATTTTATCAATCAGTGAAAATCGGTTGAAACCCGTTCCGGTCGAACCCGATCTTCTCACTTACAATATTGACGTTGAAAAAATTGAACAGAACATTACCAAGAAAGCCAAAGCAATCCTGGTTGTCCATCTGTATGGCCAGGTTGGATATTCAGAATCTATGAAAAGGATTGCAAAAAAATATAATCTCAAAATTATTGAAGACTGCGCGCAGGCTCACGGCGCGGTATATAAGGGTAAAAAGGTCGGCTCTCTCGGCGACGCGGCTGGTTTCAGCTTTTATCCTTCAAAAAATTTGGGGGGATTAGGCGACGGTGGAGCTGTTACAACCAATGATCAGAAATTAGCCGATATGGTTCGGCTTTTAAGAAATTACGGTAGCCACAAGAAATACTTGAATGAATACAAGGGTATCAATAGTCGACTTGATGAACTTCAAGCTACGGTTTTGTTGGTTAAGCTTAAATATCTTGATAGAGAAAATGTAATAAGACGTAAAATAGCTAGAAGCTACATTAGCATGATCAAGAACCCATTGCTGATCTTACCTTCTGCATCATATGATTTGGCTCACGTTTGGCACCTATTTGTTGTACGTACTGCAAAGCGTGACGAATTTCAAAAATATCTACTAAAGAAAGGTATTGATACACTGATCCATTATCCAATTCCACCCCACAAGCAGAGGGCTTACAAAGAATGGAACAAAATGATTTTTCCTATTTCTGAAAAAATCCATGATACCGTCATTAGTTTGCCGCTTAATCCGACTATGACTGCCCGGGAGGTATCAAAAGTGATTGCCGCCTGTAATGACTATGGCAAATAAACCATCAAAAATTGCTTTTGTGGTCGGTGTTTTTCCGGCTGTCTCTGAAACATGGATGATCAATCAGATTACAGGACTCCTGGATCGCGGATTTGATATTGATATTTATGCATTTACATCCCAAGGTATTGATAAAAAATATATCTCCGAAAAATATAGAAATTATAACCTGTTAGGAAGAACCAAGTATATCGGTATGCCTGAAAATAGGTTTGAAAGAGCGATTAAGGCATTGCCAAAAATTGGTAGATTATTATTTATATCTCCCAATACACTCACAAGAATTTTTGACGTAAATAGATACGGAAAAGATTCTTTATCTCTTAAGCTTCTTTTCTGGTCCGAACCGTTTGTGGGTAAAAAGTATGACCTTATTCATCTCCATGACGGCTCCATCGCGAATAAATTCTTAATCATCAAAGACGTAGTCGGTATAAATACAAAATTGATCACCTCGTTTTACGGGCAGGATGTGAGCAAAAGATTTTTGGATCATCCCGGTGAAGATATTTATATGCGCCTCAAAAAAGAGAGTTCCATTTTCATCGCGATGTCTGATTTTATGAAAAATAGAATAGTCACAAAAGGATTTGATGAAAACAAAATTAAAGTTTTACCGATATTTGGCATTGATGTGAATGACTATCCATTTACGGAAAGAACATTGAAACCAGGCGAGATAGTTCAAATGGCTGCTGTTGGGCGCTTTGTTGAGAAAAAGGGTTTTGACGATATTTTAAGAGCATTAGCGATTGTGAAAAATAGAACCGACAAGAAATTCATGTGTAATATAATAGGAGGCGGACCGCTTGAACCCAAACTCCGCACAATGACCAAGGAATTGGGTCTTGATGACGTTGTTTCTTATAAAGGCTATATGAAAATAGAAGACATAATAAATTATTTTTTGCGAATTCATTTTTATTTACAGCCATCCAAAACTGCATCTGATGGTGATATGGAGTAACACACATCACATGACCACATCTGTACTACACGCTCTTGCTACCGGATTACCCACAATAACCTCAAACCATGGCGCATTTTCCGAACAAATTATTGAAGGCCAAAATGGATTTATGGTAAATGAGGGCGATTACGAAGCACTTGCTCAAAAAATTTTGTTTATGGTGGAACATCCGGAGCTTTGGCCCTCTCTTGGTCGCTTCGGTCGGGATCATGTGAAAAAAAACTTCAATTTTGAGGCATTAATTGATCAGCAGGCCGATCTTTATAGAAAAATTATCGAAGAAAAATGAATTTTATCAAAGATAATATATTACATTTACGACAACACTCTTTTATTAAAAACGTGGCCACACTCCAGATGGGGAGTTTTACGGGAAGCATAATTCAAGCCGGAATCGGAATTGTCATTGCCCGACTGCTTCAACCGGAACTTTTCGGCGTTTATTCTCTGGCTATAGGATTAGCCAGCATGACCAGCTTGGTGTTGGGCATGGGAATTCAAGAGGCCGTATCCAGTTTACTGGGCCGAGCTTATGTTCAAAAAGATAAACCCGAAATGGAAAATATTCTCGGGTTTATGCTCAAGATAACTTTTCTGGCGGCCTTGATTGTTATTGTTGTTTCTATTTTTTTGCCGAATATTTCCAGTAGATTGTACGGAAATTCTCTGATTGGAATTTATGCGGCCATTATTGCGGTTGCGGCAATTTTGTCTTCGTTCTTATTTACTCTTACCTATTCATCTTTTCAAGTATCCGGAAAAATTAAATCACTTGCCGTTTTGATGCTATCCGATCAGTCGCTAAGGCACAGTTTGTCCTTGGTACTGGTTATTGTCGGTTTCGGGGTTGCCGGCGCCATTAGTGGCCAATTAACTGGAGCGGTAATAATTTTTATTACATCAGCAGTATTGTTCAATAATTTTACAAAAAGAGAGCCATTATTTCCCGGTCTGCGTGGGCTTGTCTTGGCTGCCAATAGGATAAATATTAAAAAATATTTAGGATTTACTTTGTGGGTGGCTCTTGATAGAAACATGGGCAATGTTTTCATGGCCCTGCCGGTTATTTTGACGGGTATTTATGTCAGCGCTTCCGAGGTTTCTTATTTTAAATTGGCCTTCGGATACACCAATCTTGCTTTGAGTTTACTTGGCCCGATTTCCATACTTTTAAACGTAGAATTTCCTAAATTGCAATTTCAAGACAACGAAAAATTACGCGCAAATTTTATAAGAGTTTCATTGTACTCACTTCTGCTTTCTATTGTCTTGACGAGTGCGGCTGCCATCGCTTCGCCGATAGTGTTCAAGATCCTTTACGGCGAGAGTTACTTGCCGAGCATCAATTATGTATTTGGTCTTATCATTTACGGAGCATTATACGGAATAGGCGTTGGTTTGGGTCCTATGTGGCGGGCGATAAACAAAGTGAAAGTATCGATAATAATAAATTCATTAGTAATGGTGGGCGGTATTCCATTGGGACTGTGGCTAATTGAAAATTACGGACTCTCGGGATCAGTTATAATGGTAACGATATGGTTTACGATTTCACATCTAATATCATTTGTTTATTTAATAAAAAAGCTTAATCAAAAAGTGGTTCAATGAATTTAGATAAAAAAGAAATAAGATTATTGATCGCTGTGATTCTGGCGATGCTTGTTTATTTTTTGATTGCTGCTCCAGTTA
Source organism: Candidatus Yanofskybacteria bacterium RIFCSPLOWO2_02_FULL_44_18 (assembly GCA_001794755.1). Classification (GTDB taxonomy): domain Bacteria; phylum Patescibacteriota; class Minisyncoccia; order 2-02-FULL-40-12; family GWA2-44-9; genus GWA2-44-10. The sequence continues at coordinate 80,536 of MGKT01000006.1, read as the reverse complement.
TGATGGACGACGGCTTTCATTATGAAGGCTTTGCTGAGGCGCTGGCCGGAGGGAAACTGGATTTCAAGTCTTTTTATGGATTTCAGGGTTTGTCTTTTTTTGCCGTGCCGATATATTGGCTGACCGGTTCTCATAATTCTATTATCATCGCGTCAATGATATTTTCCCTTCTTTCCATTCCCTTGGCGTATGCTGTCGGCAGAGATTATTTTCAAAGCCGGAGAGCGGGTATGTATTTTTTGATATTATTTCTATTGGCACCGTATCCATATACGACGATGATGCGGGGTTTTCAGGAGGCAGCATTGCTGTTTTTTATCCTTTTAATTATTTACGGAAGTATTAGCGAAAAAAAATGGACGCCATTAGCCTGGTCAATTGGGGGTATTGTAAAACCATTTGCTCTCGTTCTTGCCCCGTTATTTTTAAAAGAATCAATTAAAACTTTCACGTCTAAATCGAAAATTTGGGTATTCGCGGCGCTGGCTTTTGGGGGTTTGTATCTGGGCGCCAATTACTATCAGACCGGGCACTTCGTCAACAACGCTGCTATTAATTCGTATCAGGGGAATTTTGATCCCTCCAATACACCGGCATTGGCCGAAAGTTTCGTCCCGTCAATTAAGGGATTTTTAAGGGTCGGCGCCAATTTACTTCTGCATTTTCGAAAAATTATGATTTCACCTCTTGTAATTATTTTGGGCGCATTCGCGTTATTACTGGATAAGAGCCTGAAAGTAAGGAAAGAAATAATCTGGGCCGTCGTTTTGAATTTTGTCCTAGTCGGCAGTCTGACATTTTCTTTTTCAAAATATCTCCTGCCGATGACAACCCTGTTTGCTTTGGTTTCAATCGGTTATCTTCTGAAACACAGATGGCTGATGATTTTGGTGTTTGTCGATTCTTTCTTCGTATTTCTGCCGATTTGGAATTATTTCGGCCATAATTATTGGATCAACCTCTGGCTGTATTTGATTCCTTTTTGGGCGGCTTTAATTTTGTTTATTATTTACGAATATGGATATTTATTCCAAAACAATCATCGTTATCCCGACGCTTAACGAGAGGGAAAATCTGGAAAAACTTATTCCGGCTATTTTTGATTTGATTCCGGATATTAACGTTTTGGTCGCTGATGATAATTCAAAAGACGGAACCGAAGAATTAATAAATAATTTACGGGGCAATTTTATCCGCCTCTTTTTTCTCAAGCGGCTAAGCGATCGTGGCTACGGCCGGTCGTGCCTCGAGGCTTTTCAGTGGGCAATCAATCGCGGCCATGAATATATTGTCACAATGGACGCGGATTTTTCCCATGATTTTAATTCGATACCGCAAATAATCGCGGCCCTTACCAAGGCCGACATGGTTGTAGGCTCGAGGTATGTTAAGGGCGGGGAAATAGAAAATTGGAGTCTTCGAAGAAGAATGTTAAGCAAGTTTGCCAATCTTTACGTCCGAACCATTCTCGGGTTGCCGATACGTGATGTTACAACCGGTTTCAACGGGTATCGGGCGACAGTTTTGAAAAAAGACCACCTCTCGATTATTAAATCTGATGGCTATGCCTTTTTAACTGAACTTAAATATTATCTTATTCGGGCCGGCGCAACTACGATTGAGATACCGATAACTTTTCGCGAACGCCGCGAGGGCCTGTCTAAAATGTCGTCAGTCGTCATATGGGAAGCGATTTGGCTGCCCTGGCGGCTGATATTGTAGTTCTACTGGCCGGACTGCTGGAGCGCGATGCGGATTGTCTTGAGAATTATGCCGATGTCCAATATAATCGAACGATTTTTGATGTAATATAAATCGTACTGTAATTTTTCAGCCGCATCCTTAACAGATGACCCGTAGTGATAGTTAATCTGGGCCCAGCCGGTCAGGCCCGGCTTAATCAGATAACGCTCTTCATAAAACGGAACGTTAATCTGCAGTGTTTTTTGGAATTCCGGCCGCTCGGCTCGAGGGCCGACAAAAGACATTTCGCCTTTTAATATCATCCAAAGCTGAGGCAATTCATCGAGTCTGGTTCGGCGCAAAAACCCTCCAACCATCGTTACTCTCGGATCATCGGCCGAGGCCCAGACAGGCCCGGTTTTCTTTTCCGCGCCGTGCTTCATTGTGCGGAATTTGGTCATTGTAAATTGACGGCCCAAATAGCCGACCCTTTTTTGATTGTAAAATACTGGGCCGGGCGACGTATATTTAATGGCCATGATGATGAATGGGTAGAAAACCAACGATATTAGACCACCGACCAAAGCCAGGACAATGTCGCCTGATCTTTTAAAAAATTCATACGTTTTCTTTTTTCTTTCGCTTAAATTTTCCAGAAACCAAATCTGATTAATCGCGCCTAGCGGCACTCGTCCGGTGACCCTCTCATAAAAAAAAGAAAGATTATAAAAAACAATATTTCGATCCAAAGAGCGATACAGCAGATTCGTAATGTCGTTAATCTGGTAAGCCTCCGGGCTGATTACGATTCCGGCGACGGCTCCCCGATCAATAATTTGCTCCAAATTATGAATGCCGTGGATTATGGGTAAGCCTTCATGGTCCGGTTTTTCCGGCAAGTTGATGATTGAAGGATCATGGAGGCTGACAACATACTGCAGTTCATATCCAAGCTGGGGATGAGCCTTGATAAAACGGGCAAGCTCGACTGACTGCGAATTCAGCCCGATAATAATCAACGGCCGGCGGAATCGCGTGCTTAGCACCGAGTTTGAAAAGGCTCGGTTCAACCCCTCCAGAACGGTGTAGACAATGATGAATATCACAAGATTCGTTTTCGGCGTAATTGAAAAAATCGGAATCAGGTAGAAAAATATCACGGCGATGGCGCTGGCGATAATCGTGGCTCGAAGAAGACTCTCGTAGAAGAACGTATTATTTTTAAGATTAGTTACCTCATAAAGGTCAGTGATATAATAGACAATCAACCAAACCAGAAATAAAATCGTGAACGGTAAAAAGTGAAGATTCCAAATATAATCCGTCACTTCCCCGTAGCGTATTACAAGGGTGAGTACGAGAGACAAGTAAAAAACGGCAAGATCCGAAAAAAAGAGTATGAATTTCTTCATTATTTACTAATAAATATACCTCAATATTCGGTATGTGTCAATTAATCAATTCGACGTGCCGGTCAAAATAAGATAAAATAACAACGTGGTAAAAAGAAATCTAAAAGTATTCGTTTTGTGTCTGGCACTTACCGTGCCTTTGTTGTTTAATGTCGGTGACGCTTTTGCCGATACTCTTGGCCAAAGAACCCAATTTTCCACTAACGCTCAATACGACGCAAGCGGAAGATCTCAAATAAACGCGACATTGCGAGCCATAAGCGATAAGGCCTACTTTTATGTTGATGATAAATATTGGACCGATCTTACGCCCTCGGGCCAAAGCCGTTTTTCCGACGCAATCTCAAAACTTTCCAATGAGTTTGACGAGTTGATATACCCCAAGAGCACAAATTATTGGGGATTTGAAGAAAACCCCGGCATTGACGGGGATCCGCGCATAACTGTTTTGATTGAAGATATGAAATCGGGATTCGGGGGATATTTTTTGACCATTAACGGTTACGCGCGATCAGAAGCGCCCGGTTCTAACCAGCGTGAAATGCTGTATTTGAACGCCGATTCCGCATTTAACCCGCAGATTAATATTTTCCTGGGCCATGAATTTCAGCATTTAATTTCCTTCGCCCAGAAGGAAAATAAATATCAGGTTGATGAGGAAGTTTGGCTTAATGAATTAAGGTCGGAATATGCGTCAGACGTCATCGGGTACAGCTCGCAGTCGGCTGATTCGGTTCTGGCCAAGCGGATTGAGTCGTTCAAACAATCGCCCTCAGATAGCTTAACCGAATGGCCCAATGTGTCTTTGGATTATTCCCAAGTCGCATTGTTCGGCCGCTATATTGCCGGCCACTATCCGGATATCCTTAAAGAAACCATTTTCAGTTCCGGGCGGGGAGCGTCTTCCATAAACGACTTTCTGGCCCGACACGGCTACAAAGAAAGATTCGAAGACATTTTCGGCCTTTGGGCGGCGGCGAATTATTTTAATTCGCCCAGTCTGGATCCGCGTTTGACGTATAAGCAGGATATTTTGAAAAATATCAAAATCGGTCCGACGCGATCAACGTCGGTCACGGAGGGCACGAGTTATAATTTTTCTTACACACTGGGCCCGTGGCAGGCTTACTGGCATCAGATATACAATGATTCCGATAACAAAAAGGCGATTAAGATAACGTTCGACGCGGGTATGAAAATAATGTACGTGGACAATCTTGGCCGGCTCGGACTGATTACAAGCCCGGCATTCGTCACCAATCCTTCTGACGGCGCTCTTCGGAACTTTTTACTTATACCTTTTCATGATCAAACCGGGAGCCGCAATTTATCGGTCAGTTTGTCTTATACCGATGAAATGCCCACCGGCCTTTTCGGAGTTACTCTGGAAAACGGCATGCTGGTTCATAAACAAGGCGAACCAGAGTTATATGTAATTGAAGGCAGATACAAGCGATATCTAAGGCCCGAGATTATTAAAATGTACGGACATCTGGATCCGACCAAGGCAATAGTTTTGGATTCCAAAACTTTTGATTCGTACATAAGCGCGAATTATGTCCGCTACGTCAACGATCAAAAAGTTTATGCTGTTTGGCCGGATGGCACGAAGCACTGGCTGCGCATGAGCGCGAATACGTTTACCGAAACAGGCCGCGATTGGAATTCAATATTCATTATTAACGAGCACGAGCTCAACGCATACAAAACCGGATCAGATATCACCCGGTAAATTCATTTAATCTTAATTTTCTTCCGCGAAACTTTTTAGTGGACGCTGACAGAGATTCTAATCGCCAACGCGTATCCCTAAAGGGACCCTCGCGGGCGATTAAGAAACTTCTCTGCTCTAGTTATCCACTTTTTCATTGCACTCGTTTCGTTGAATATATTAAAATGTAAGTAGGAAAAATAATTTTTTAAAAAAAATTAGCGGCGGGTTGGTCGTCTGCCGCACACAAGAAGGTATTTGGAACTAACAATTCAAAAATTGAATTTCAAAATTCCATTGCCTGTCTAATAAATGGCAAAGAAAGCAAAGAAAGCAAAGAAGGCAAAGAAGAGAAGATAAGCTTCTCTCCACTTCAAAAGAAACCCCGATTTTCGGGGTTTCTTTTTGGTTGAAATGGTGATAAAATAAGAACATGAATGGAATAATTATAAACGCAAAAAACATCAAATTAACTCCGCCCCTTGAGGTTTTTATCAATCAGAAAATCGGCTCGGTTCTTAAAATTATTAAAGATTGGCCGATGGAAATAAAAGTTGAAGTCAGCCGCCCCTCAAAGCATCATGCTAAGGGCTACGTTTTTTACGCCGAAGCGAACTTAAAAATCGGACGCACGCTGTTAAGAGCCGAAGCCTATCATATCGATATCCGTTCCGCGATTGTTGATGTCAGAAACGAGTTAAAAATCCAGATCAAGAAATTTAAAGAAAAGCGCTCAGACTCCGAACGCCAGCCTAAAAAATAAAATGTTTTTATTAAAAATTTTCGGCGACGCGAATCAGAAGTACACAGATTCTCTCAAACCTATCGTCCAAAAGATTAATAACCTAGAGAATGACTTTGGGAAATTTTCAGATTCGGAGCTGAAAGACAAAACGGCGGAATTCAACCGGCGGCTTAATCCCTCAACTGACGCCAAAGGAGTTCCTGAAACGCTGGATTCAATCTTGCCCGAAGCTTTCGCCGCCGTCCGCGAGGCGGCAAAACGCACTCTCGGCCAGAGGCATTTCGACGTCCAGCTCATGGGCGGCATTGTTTTGCACCGCGGCGGCATCGCTGAAATGAAAACAGGCGAAGGAAAAACCCTCGTCGCCACTCTGCCTGCGTATCTGAACGCACTCGAAGGCAAGGGTGTTCATTTGGTGACAGTTAACGAATATCTGGCCATGCGCGATGCGGCGTGGATGGGCGAGATATATCATGCTTTGGGTCTGACGACAGGCTGTATTACTCACTCTGAGAGCTACGTATATGATCCGACTCATCAAAATCCCTCCGATCCTTTGGATAAGGAAAGGGACGCGGAGGGCGGATTTAAAATCGTGCATGAATTTTTAAGGCCAGTATTAAAAGCTCAAGCGTACAAGGCCGATATCATTTACGGCACGAACAACGAATATGGTTTTGATTATCTCCGCGACAATCTCGTCCAAACCAAAGATGACATGGTTCAAAGAGAACACGCCTTTGCGATTGTCGACGAAGTCGATTCGATATTAATCGACGAAGCCAGAACGCCGCTCATTATTTCAATGCCCGACGAGGATTCCGGAAAACTCTACCAGACGTTCGCCCGGGTAATTCCTGATTTAAAAGAAAATGAAGATTATAACGTGGATGAAAAACAAAAAGCCGTTTCAATTACGGAAAAGGGTATTGAAAAAGTCGAGAGGAAACTGGGCATGAAAGATATTTACAGCGAGGGTGGAATCCGTCTTGTCCATCATCTGGAGCAAGCTTTAAAAGCCCAGATTATATTCAAGCGGGATCGTGACTATGTCGTCAAAGACGGAGAAGTGATAATCGTAGATGAATTTACCGGCCGGCTCATGCCGGGCCGCCGCTGGTCGGACGGCCTTCATCAGGCCATCGAAGCCAAAGAGGATGTAATGGTTCAAAAAGAATCCAGGACTTTGGCCACGGTCACTTTTCAAAACTATTTCAGATTGTACAAAAAGCTGGCCGGCATGACCGGAACGGCCAGAACTTCGGCCGAAGAATTTCATAAAGTATACAAGCTTGATGTTGTTTCTATACCCACGAATAAACCGTTGATAAGAAAAGATTTGCCGGACAGGATTTACAAAACGGAGCAGGGAAAATTCAAAGCAGTGGTCGGAGAAATAAAGGAAAGAAATGAAAAAGGCCAGCCGGTTCTTGTCGGAACGGTTTCCATAGAAAAAAATGAATTGCTGGGCAGTCTTTTGAAAAGAGAAGGAATAGCCCATCAGATATTAAATGCCAAGAATCACGAGCAGGAGGCCCAGATCATAGCCCAGGCCGGCAGAGTCGGCGCTGTAACTGTAGCTACGAATATGGCAGGCCGAGGCGTAGATATTATTCTTGGCGGCAATCCGGCCGATAACGAAGAAGCTGAAAAAATTCGAATGCTCGGGGGTCTTCATGTTGTAGGCACGGAAAGACACGAGGCCCGCCGAATAGACAATCAATTAAGAGGCCGGGCCGGCCGCCAAGGCGATCCGGGCTCTTCGCAATTTTTCGTATCAACGGAGGATAATCTGGCTCGCGTATTCGGAGGGGACAGGTTAAAAAGCATCATGAACCGACTCGGTGTCGGCGACGATGACGTTATAGAAAACAAATTCGTATCCAAAGCCATTGAACAGGCTCAATCCAGGATTGAGGGTTTTCATTTTGATTCAAGAAAGCACGTCCTAGAATACGATGACGTGATGAACAAGCACAGGGAAGCCGTTTATGCTTTCAGAAGGCAAGTCTTGTTTTCTGAAAACAACAGACAGCTGGTAGTTGATTGCGTTCAAGAGTATCTGGAAAAATTAATACAATTTCACGCGTCAGCCGGTATTGCCCCAGAAGAGAATACGAATTTAAAGGAAATTGACGAGTCATTCAGGGCATTGACTGGAAATAATGAATCTCTGCTCGGTGACATAGAAGATAAATATAAAGAAGGCGATAAGGAGATGCTGGCATTTCTGACAGGCAAAGCCGATGCAATGTATGTAAAAAAAGAAAAAGGGTTGGGGGAAGAAAATATGCGCAAAGCAGAAAACTATGTTTTACTGCGGAGTATAGATGAAATATGGATGGAGCATATTGAAACGATGCAGCATTTAAGGGATTCGGTTCAGCTGCGGGCGTATGGCCAGAGAGATCCGCTGGTTGAATACAAGACAGAAGCCCAAAAATTATTCCAAGAACTGCTGGGAACAATCCGAGCCAATGTCGCGAATATTATATTTAAAATAAACATACAGACTGACAATCAGCCGTCGGAAATTAAAAATCTTGAAACAAACAAATCTGAAAACCCAAATATTTCAGATCCGAAATTCGCGAATGTCGGCCGAAATGATCCCTGTCCCTGCGGTTCGGGATTGAAATATAAAAAGTGTCATGGGAAATAGGAAATAAAATAGAGTATCATGATAATATGTGATGATTAGTAATCCGTTAAAAATATCGCGCAGTGGCCTGAAACTTTTTCAAGAGTGTCCGAAGTGTTTTTGGCTTGATTTGCACCATAAAATAAAGAGGCCGCCCGGATATCCCTATACGCTGTCGGCGGCAGTGGATTATTTAGTCAAACAAGAATTCGATAAATATCGTGAACGAGGCGAACTGCCAGCCGTTTTTGAAAATATTGATGCCAAATTGTATTCAGGCCCGGAACTTACCGAATGGCGCAATAATTTTAAAGGCGTTTCATTTTTTGATGAGGAGCTTAACGCGCGATTATACGGAGCGGTTGATGATGTTTTAGAATTTTCGGACGGCTCTTTGGCAGTCGTGGATTACAAATCATCCGGTTCGAGGGAAATCAGGATTTACGATGACTATCAGAAACAAATGGACGTTTACACTTATCTTTTGGGAAAAAATGGATTCGCCACCCAGCCCCACGCTTACTTTGTTTTCTATGTTGTCCAGAAAGACGGCGGTGGATTTCAAAATTCCCTGCCCTTCAAAGAAGAGTTGAGAAGAGTGGGTGTAAACCCAAGCTGGATCGAGAATACATTCAACCAAGCTGTCCATGCGGCCAGACAAGAAGAAGCGCCCCAGGCCAGTCCAACTTGTGAGCATTGCAATTATGTTATTCGAGCGTCTGGACACCTGCCCGTATCCCACGCGACTGAAACAGATCAAGATTATTTATTAATACCAGAAGAATAATGGAACAAAAACTCACCGCTGAACATTTCTATAAGTTTTTCCAGTGTCCGCACTGGATTTGGTATGACATATACGGCGATGCCGAAAAGAAAAAGAAAGTGCCGCCCCTTTTGGATTTGATACATAAAGGGAAAATGATTGACGCCCATAATGTGTTGAGCAATCACAAGCAGTTTGAAATAATAAAGCCGGAAATGCTTCAAGACCTCGACGAAGCTTTGATAGCGACGCTGGATCTGATGAAACAGGGGAAAAATATTTATCATGGCGTGTTAATGGATAAGGATTGGGTGGGCATGCCTGATTTGCTTGAAGCTCGGCCAGGGAAATCAAATTTCGGGAATTGGGAATATGTCGTATACGATGCCCAGAGATCGTTGGATTTGGGCGACGATTACAAATTTCAGCTTATATTCTACAGTCTGATTCTGGAGCGGCTGCAGGGCACGCGGCCCAAAGAAGCTTATGTCATCGATCCTCAAGGCAACGAGCGCTCATTTTTAATTGACGACTATCTTGACCAGTTTCATCTGACCAGAAATCAAATCCAGAAAATACTAAACGGCGAAAAGCCGGCTCCGTTTCTGAAATCCGGCTGCCGCCGCACCCCTTGGTATTCAATATGCCTGGCCGAAACTCAAGGCTGCAACGATGTTTCTCTGGTGCACAAAGTCAGCCAGTCCGACCAAAGACGGCTATATGATATCGGAATCAAGACAGTGGATGATTTGGCGAATGCCGATATTGAAGAATTGAGAAATAAGCTAGAAGATTGGCCATTCGATAAGATTGTCAGGTTTTCCAATCAGGCCAAGTCCTTAATAACAAATGAGACAAAGATATTGGCCAAGTCCAGTTTTCCGGCAGTCAAAAATGAAGTCTATTTTGACATAGAGAGCGATCCTACTCACGACATAGATTATCTTCTCGGATTTCTGATAAAAAACACCGAAACCGGTAAAACCCAGTACAGATATTTTTTCGCCAAAGATAAATCGGAAGAGCCGGATATCTGGAGGGGATTTCTTGATTTTCTCACCGGTCTGGATGATTTTGTCATATATCATTATGCGTATTACGAGCGGCAGGTTTTTGACAGATTGGCTTTGCGCTACGGGGCGCCCCAATCTTTGGTTGATAAATTCAAGGAAAATACGATTGATCTGCACGCCAAACTCGTTGATTCGGTCGTCCTTCCCCTCTACTTCTACAGCCTTAAAGACACGGCCGGATATTTCGGATATACATGGAATGATCCCGAGGCCGGCGGAGCGGAATCGGTGGTCTGGTACAATGAATGGCTGAACAGCCATTCCGATGAGATGTTTCAAAAACTTCTTAAATACAACGAAGATGACGTTCGGGCGACTATGGTCATAAAAGAATGGCTTAGCGGACAAAAGCCCCATAAGTCAAAGGAGAAGCTGGAAACGGATATGGCTTGATTTCTAGATATGTGATATAATAAGAAACACTGCGTCGAAAAATAAAATATAATGCCGGTTCAATATTTAATTAACCGGAAAAACTAATGATGTATAAATGTACAGCATGCGGCAATACCGAAGAATCGGTCGAAGCCGTAGCGAATTGTTCCAAGTGCGGTGGCGAGAGCACGATGCAACCGTCCGCCGAGGGACACGACGAATCCTCAACGCCGATGGCCGGGGGATCAGAAGGACAGGATAATATGTAGCCCATACAGAGCGCCCACACGGCGCTCTTGCGTTTTTAATAAAATTATGATATAATATAAGATATTGGGGTATTTCACCCCACAGTACCTTTAGGAGCCGATATGAAATCAGTTTTCGTGGATGGCAACTCGCTCTCATGGATGCGGCGGGCTCTTGGCATCGGGGTTTTCAACTTCGGTGAGCTGGCTGCGTTGCTCAGGGGACTCGGCAAATCGGCGGAACTTGAACGCATGACATACGTCCTAAATAGGGCCAGTGAAAAAGCATTCGGCAAACACCTGCGGACGGCAGGGTTTGAAGTGATTCCGGTGGATGAGCCGGGTGCCGATGACGCGGTAATTTACGCGCTCATCAACGAAACGAAAGCGAACGAGATCATCATCGTTTCCAACGACCAGGATTTCGTATCGAATCTTCGCATCAAGAAAGAAGGAGGTGCAAGGATCGTCTGGGTCGGAACAAAGGCTGGAAATGGGAGCTCAACCTCCATCAGCCAGTCGTTGATCGACCTGTTCGAGAAGGGTGAGTTCGAGTTCGTCGACCTTGCCGACCATGCGATGCAAATCATGCGCCGGCCGTGGGAAGACAAAACCGAGCCGGTGCGGGAACCGCCACGAAAAAAGCTCGAGTTCAAACTGACACTCGTGGCGCCGGCCGATGTCATCCAGAAACTTCTCCAGTCGTTGATCCGGATCGCCGACGGGGCGAGTACGGAAACCAAGGTGTCTGACGTGTAGTAGTGGTATCCTCTAAACGAGGATGACGGGGTGAAAGCCCCGTTTTTTATTTGCAAAAAATTATAGGTGTGTTTTAATAATTAAGACGTGAAAAAATATTATCCGGTTATCATAATTCTTGCCTCCCTGCTTCTTTTTATTTTTGTATATCCTCAATCAGTCCAAAAATTTTATCCCTCGTTTCCAAACACTCCCTTTAGACTCGGCCTTGATCTTCTAGGCGGGGCCCATTTGCTGTACGAGGCCGACTTGTCTCAAATTGGTCCGAGTGAACGGAGCGATGCCATGGACGGCATAAGGGATGTCATTGAAAGAAGAGTCAATCTTTTCGGCGTGGCCGAGCCGGTGGTTCAAGTCAGCGGATCAGACAGATTGGTTGTCGAACTGGCGGGCATCAAAGACGTAAACCAAGCCATACAATTGATAGGCGAAACTCCTTTTCTGGAATTCAAAGAGCAGAAGCCGAATTTCAATGAAATTGTCGAGCGGATTAATAAAGGAGAAAGTAACGATGACCCGTTCACAAGCACCGGCCTCAACGGCCGACATCTCCAAAGAGCTTCAGTCATATTCGATCCGCAGACATATCAGCCGGAGATTAGTTTACAATTAAATGATGAAGGCCGGAAACTCTTTGCCGAAATCACCAAAAGAAATATCGGCAAAATACTGGCCATATATTTGGATGGCCAGCCGATATCAACACCCGTTGTCCAAACAGAGATTCCGGACGGCAATGCCGTCATATCGGGGCGATTCACGGCTCAAGAGGCAAAGCTTCTGGCCACTCGCCTGAATTCCGGGGCATTGCCGGTTCCCATTAAATTGATATCCCAGCAGACGATTGGGGCCACTTTAGGCGCTGAATCGCTGGCCAAAAGTCTTAAAGCCGGAATATACGGTTTGATTTTTGTGGCAGTGTTTATGATTATTATGTACCGCCTGCCCGGGGCTATTTCCGTTCTTGCCTTGATAATATACGTATTAATTGTTTTGGCGGTATACAAGCTGATACCGGTTACGCTTTCGTTGGCGGGCATTGCCGGTTTTATATTGTCCCTGGGCATGGCAGTTGACGCAAATGTTCTTATCTTCGCGCGAATGAGGGAAGAAATGAAAGCTGGTAAAACTGTTTATCAATCCATGCATGAAGGTTTTTCCAGAGCTTGGCTTTCAATCCGGGACAGCCACGTGACGACTTTAATCGGCGCCGTTGTCCTGTATATATTTACAACGTCAATCGTAAAAGGATTCGCTTTGACATTGGGAGTGGGTGTCCTAACCAGTTTATTCACTGCCACTATTGTTACCAGAGCATTTCTGAACGTTTTTTCCGGTCCCCGATTTGATCGGAAAAAATGGCTATTTTAATGTCCAAGATATATCCGATAATATTCTTCTTTTCCATTGCATTGACGATTTTGGCTGTGGTCATGATTGTTATTTTCGGCCTTAACTTCGGCGTGGATTTTAGAGGCGGAAGCCTGATGGAGATATCTTTTCAGTCAAAGCCCGAAGCCCACGTTGTCCAAAAAAACATTCTTGAATCCGGGATTAAATCATCGGTCAGCCCCTCAGAGGAGAACAGTTTAATCATTAAGACAGAGCAATTAAGCGAAGAAGAACATCAGCGGATTCTGGCAAGTCTCCAGTCGGACTTCGGCCAAATTGAGGAAAAAAGGTTTGATTCGATTGGCCCGGTCATCGGAAAAGAATTGAAGGAAAAAAGTTTAACCGCTATTATTATCGTTCTCGCCTGCATTATCGTATACATTGCCATCGTATTTCGAAAACTTGCTCGCGTGCTGTCGCCTTGGGCTATGGGCTTATCGGCCACGGCGGCTTTGGTCCACGACATTATTATTCCCATGGGAGTGTTTGCCATTCTTGGCAGGTTGTATAATGTGGAGATAACGGCCGTGTTCGTGGCCGCCGTCTTGACTATATTGGGGTATTCCGTTTCCGATACGGTGGTGGTATTTGACAGAGTCAGAGAAAATATTATAAGAGGTAAGACAAGAGAAGAATTCGGAAAAACTGTTCACCTAAGCATAATGCAGACTTTATCCCGATCATTGAGCACTACTTTCACAACGCTTCTTTCACTGGTTGCCATATACGTGTTTGGGGGCGAGACCGTTAAATATTTTGCCTTGGCTTTGATAATAGGCATATTTTTAGGGGCATATTCATCAATTTTCATCGCCTCTCCGATTCTGGTATGGTGGACAAAAAAGAGGTGATATTGACGTATTTTATGCGAAATGATATAATATATAATATAGATGGCAAGTAATTTCTCACAAATAAATAAGACGGTAAAGGCCGTCTTAAAAACCCTTTCACCTCGAAATCGAGACATTCTGTCTCGCCGTTTTGGTCTTATAAAAGGGAAAAAAGAAACCCTGGAGTCAATCGGAGCCAGTTATAAAATCACAAGAGAAAGAGTTCGCCAGATTGAAGAAGCTACGTTAAAACAGCTTGCAAAGAACATTTCTGCCCTGCCCGACGCGCAGTTTCACATTGAAACCGTCAAGAATATAATCGACGATCACCAGGGCGTTATAAAAGAAAGCGGCCTTTTCGGCATTGCTACCGGCTCAGAAAAAGAAACGGCCCAAAATTCCGGTCTTGTTTTTATACTCACCCTTAGTAACAAATTAGAACGTTTTTCAGAAAATGATACATATCACGCTTTCTGGGCATTAAGCGGTGAACATTCCAAGGGATTTAAGGCTATGACCGAGAGCCTAATTTCAACTCTGGCTCGTCACAACAATGTTATGTCAAAAGAAGAACTGCTGTCTTTGGCCAGAAAGACGAATGTGTCCGGATTTGACAGCCAGCCGTTAAATGAAAATCATGTCAATCTGGCCTTAAACGTGTCTAAAAAAATCGATAAAAATATTTTTAATGAAATCGGTCTTGCGGCTTGGCCGGAAATACAGCCCAAAGGCGTCAGGGATAAAGCCTATCTGGTTTTAAAGAAAGAAAATCAGCCTCGCCATTTTTCTGATATTGCCAGATTAATAAATGCATCCAGATTTGATAACCGTCGGGCCAACGTCCAGACTGTTCATAATGAACTGATTAAAGATAATCGTTTTATTCTGGTCGGCCGCGGCATGTACGCTCTTTCGGATTGGGGATATAAGGCGGGCACCGTGAAAGACGTACTGGTGGATATTCTTCGGAACGCTCAAAAACCGATGCCAAAGGCCCAGCTTGTGGCCAAGGTGAAAGACATGCGCATGGTTAAGGAAAATACGATTTTGCTCAATCTCCAGGATACGGACATCTTTCACAAGCAGGAAGACGGAACGTATAAACTCAAGGAACTCTAATCAAAGTCAATTCGCGCAATCCCGATGAGGCCATCGGGATTGCGCCCAACACGGAGTATTGATTGATGCCTACGGTTAGATTAGAATTACGATATGCTAGTCACTGACTTTTTAGGTCCCGTTTGGGATATTCTCGGAAACGTTTTTTTAACAATGTTCTCATATTGGTGGGCGATTGCGCCCGTGATTTTGTTTTTGGTCGTCTTTGACATGTTCAAGGATTACAAAAAATCCATATACCTATCCAATCTCAAGTGGATAATGCTTGAATTGAAATTACCCCGAGAATCAAAACGCAGCCCTTTGGCCATGGAGCAGATTTTTGCCGCTTTGCACAGCGCTCCGGGCGGTGTCAGAAAAAAGTGGGTTGAAGGATTTTGGAAAGGCAAAGTCGGCGATTGGTTTTCCTTGGAATTGGTGAGCATGGGCGGAGAAATACATTTTTTTATCAGAACTCTTGAAGCGCATCGGAATCTGGTCGAGTCATCAATATACGCCCAGTTTCCGGAAGCTGAAATTTACCTCGCTGATGATTATATGGCCGCGTATCCCGATACGCTTCCCGATGACAAAACAGACATAGCCGTCGGTGAATTCACGCTGGAAAAACCCGATGCCTATCCGATTCGAACCTATGTCGATTTTGAGGAAAAAAATCCTGGAAAAGACGAATATCAAAGAATTGATCCCTTGGCTTCGCTGGTTGAAGGCATGAGTCTGCTTGGACCCGGCGAGTGTCTGGCGTTACAAATACTAATCCAGTCAAAAAAAGGAGAAGACTGGGTTAAAGACTCCCAGAAAGTAATTGACAAGCTGACGGGCAAGAAGGAAGAAGTAAAGAAAAACATATTCAATGTGTTTTTTGACTTCATTGATTCTTTGTTCGGGGCTGGGGGTAAAGATGATAAGAAAGCGGATGAATTCTCAAGCATGAAATTAACACCCGGAAAGCTGGAGGCATTGAAGGCGATTGAAAGAAATATCACAAAATTGGGATTTAAATCCACCCTAAGAATGGTATACATATCTCCGGTGGAGACATTCAACAAAAGCCGCCCGGCCGTTATATCCGGCACGTTGAAGCAGTTCTCGTCCTTAAGCCTCAACGGTTTTAAGAAAATCTCGGCGGATTTTGATTGGGTATTTAAAAAAAGCAGAGAGTATAATCATAAAGTGGAGTTATACAAAGGATACAAAAAAAGAAAATTTTTGGATAAATCTTATGTTTTAAACACGGAAGAATTGGCGTCGATATTCCATATACCCGATGTTGGAGTAAAAACAGCGACGTTGCCCAGGATTGAGGCCAAGAAAGGGGAGGCGCCGGCTGATCTGCCAATATGAGACAAACAGACGAAAGAGATATCGTATTTTTGGGAGAGACAAATTTTCGGAACAAGAAAGTTCGATTTGGCGTAAAACCGGATGACCGCCGCCGCCACGTTTACGTTATCGGCTCGACCGGTATGGGCAAATCTGAGCTCATGAAGAACATGGCCATACAGGACATCGAAGCCGGACGCGGCGTTGCCTTTATTGATCCTCACGGAGACGCAGCGATTGACCTTCTTGATTTCGTGCCAGAAGAGAGAATCAAAGACGTTATATATTTCCAACCCAATGACCTTGATTTTCCAATCGCGTTCAACGTCATGGAGAAAGTCCCTTTTGAATATCGCCATCTCGTGGCCAGCGGTCTTCTGGGTGTTTTCAAGAAAATATGGGTGGATGCCTGGTCGGGCCGAATGGAATATATTTTAAATAACACGATACTGGCCTTGCTTGAGTATCCCAATTCCACCATTCTCGGCATCAACCGGATGCTTTCCAACAAGGAATATCGAAAAGAGGTCGTATCCAACATCAAAGACCCGATTGTCAAAGGTTTCTGGATTGATGAATTCGCGAAATATGCGGATAAGTTTGCGACCGAAGCCACAGCCGCGATTCAAAATAAGGTTGGCCAATTCAGTTCCAACAACGTTATCAGGAATATCATCGGCCAGCCGCGTTCAAAAATCGACATGCGCAAGATTATGGATGAGGGCAAGATATTAATTGTAAACGTGTCAAAAGGCGAAATTGGCGAGGATGCTTCGCGTCTTTTGGGAGCGCTTTTGATTACTAAACTACAGCTAGCAGCCATGTCGCGCGTTGATGTGCCTGAAAATCAGCGGCCTGATTTTTATCTCTATGTCGATGAGTTTCAAAATTTTGCCACCGAATCGTTCGTAAACATATTATCCGAGGCCAGAAAATACCATTTATGCCTGACGCTGGGCCATCAGTATATTACTCAAATGGAAGAAGTCGTCAGAGATGCCGTATTCGGCAACGTCGGCACTTTAGTCACATTCCGCGTCGGAGCGGAGGACGCCGAATTTCTGGAAAGATGGTATGAACCTGATTTTACAATGACGGATTTGGTCAATTTGGGAAAATACAACATATATTTAAGACTGATGATTGATGGTATCTCCTCTAAGCCGTTTTCAGCCGGGACATTGCCGCCGTTTCCGAAACCGGAAGTAAATTTCAAAAAAGAAATTGTCTCCGCATCGCGCGAACAGTTTACGACGCCGAAAGAAATTGTCGAAAAACATACTGCGGACTGGATGGGATGGGTGGCCCAAGAAAATATGGAAAGAGAAAGGCAGTTTACGCCCCAGAGAAGTCCGATCCGCCCGCCGGCCCCGATGCGTCCACCGGCCAGGGATGCCGACCGCCGCAGCCGAATACAAGAAGCCAATGTCGGCTCCAGGTCCGCCTCATTGCGAGACTTAAACAGAGGGGCCGTTGATTTTAAAGGCCGCCGGGTTGAAAAAAGCCAGAAGGACAAAGAGAAAAAGGAAACCAATACCGATGAATTGAGAAAACTGCTTCAGGATGCTTTGAAGAAAAAAGAGTAGATCATTCCTTTACCAGTAATCCATATTTTGTTAGTTTCTGGATATGGAGTCCGGACACTACAAGAAGTATATTCGAATACCGCCGGGAGTAAGCATCGACGTCAGGAACATATTACCGATAATAAATCATCCGCTATTTCAGCGGCTTTTGCATGTCGGCCAGCTGGGCACGACTTTGAGCGTTTTCCCCGGCGCGACCCATAACCGGTTTGAGCATGCTTTGGGCGTTTATCATAAAACTAGGAATTTTTGCCAGCGCCTGATTACGGATTATATTCTCAACCATAAAGAAGCGTTGAATATCTCTCTTTTCGGTCTGCTTCATGACATCGGCCACGGCCCGTTTTCCCATGTTATCGAGGAATTAACTCCGTATGATCACGACAAAAACGGGGCCAGAATCATCAAGTCTCTAAAAACAGCGATTACAAAATCAGGCGGGGATTATAATTTTATTCTGACACTATTTAATCGCAAGAATAGCCTTTATCGGATTGTAATGGACAGAAATATCGGCACGGATAAGCTCGATTATCTTGAGCGGGACACATATCATACCGGTTTCGGCCAGAGGCCGGATGTCGAAACAATATTGGATTATTCTACTTTTATGGACGGCAATATGGTCATTGATAAAAAAGCGTTGGAAGCGGCAAAACAAATCCAAAGACTGTATATCTATATGTACAAGGAAGTGTATCTGCATAAATCCACTCTGATTTCGCAGAGATTCATGCAAAAAATAATTGCCAGACTGATTCTGAAGGAAAAAATAAAACCGCCTGATCTTTGGAAAATGAACGACCATCAGATTATGGCCAGAATATTTTTAAGCGAAGATGCCGTTCTTCGCTGGCAATATCAAGCCCTGGTTGAAAGAAATCTGCCCCGGACAGGGCTTGTGGTGAGATTGAAAAGCCGAAGGATAAGAGAAAGAATTGCCGGGAAAAATATCAAAGTAGTCGGCGAAGATGTTAATTTTTTTGAGAAATTCGCAAAAAGAAATTCACCGGCGAATCTGGAAAAATTGGAGAGCCAAATTTCGAAAATTATCGGCGCTGATTCCTTCAAGATTGTGATTGTGCCGATTCTCAATCCTTGGCGATTTGAACCGCAGGATATTGTATACCACGATAACGGCGAAGTTATGTCGCTGAAAAAAACCCATAAGGAATATTTTGAGTCCATGAAATCAGAACTCGAAGACTATCTTGCGGTAAGGGTCTGCATCATCGGCGACAGGAATTTAATATTTGAAAATGCCGACAAGATAATGTCAGTGCTTAAAAAATAATCATTGTCCCACCGCCTTGACGTTTTGCATATATTGTGAGATATAATCCCTAGTTCATTGAGAGGAGTATATGTGTAGTGTTCCCATAACATACGGCTGGAGAAGAAGGTATGATGCTCAAGGTGTAAATGGTGAAATCCCATCCATTGATATCTTGGAAGCCTGTCCAGTGATTCCGCCCATTGAAGATGCGTACACAATCGACATTGAATCATTTATTAAAGGTAAAATATATGAATCAGTGATATGGATTACTTGGCATGTTGGAACAGGTTTAAAAGCGATTCGCTTTCGTCTAAGATGCAGAATGACAGATAAAAGATTTCGGATCGCGTGTACTAGAAGGCCGGATATTCTGGATAGGATTCTAAATGAGCTTCGGCCCATACTTGAGCAAAAAACCAGCAGTCAGTCATTGATAATATGTCTCGGCCAACAATTATCTCTGGATTCATTGCCTAATGCCTTGAAGCCATTTTTCGACAGTGTTTTAAAATGGGCAGATTTTATCTCACGATGCGACATCCGGTCAAATCCCGGTTCTTATTCTCAAGTTCATAATGGGTATTATTATTATTACCTTCACCATAGCCAAGTAGTCGTTCCGGCATCGAATATGGAGGAAGAAAGGGAGGAAGAGGCATTCAACAATGAATTCAAGAATAGGTTCACCCTTCCTCATGCAGGAATTGTTAGGGGTGACGTAGGCGTAAAATGGACTAATGAGGAAGATAAAATCACACTTGTTCTGTTGCATCGCGATACCTCAGAGCGTGTTGCGAAGTATTATCATTATCTTGATTTACTGAACGATTTTAGAAACGAGGAAAAGCGGTATGAGCAAGAACGGGCTAAGAACTTTGCAGAAGCGCCGCAATGCCAAAAAGTTATAAACGATGAATTAATCAGGGAAGCAAGGCGGGCGATTCTTTTGTCGTAAAGCACCTAACAAGGTGCCTTTTTGTTGGTTTTCAGTCCATTATGTGGTATGATTTCATAAATATTCCGCCCTTAGCTCAGTTGGTAGAGCACCTGCCTTTTAAGCAGAGGGTCGCAGGTTCGAGTCCTGCAGGGCGGACAACGAAGTTGTCTGCCGGACGAGAAAGGCGGAGCGATGTTGCAATCAGCAGATTGCAACCGCGAGCCGTGGTCAAGGAAATTTGCGAGTGACTGACGAGCAAATTATCCGTGACCGAGTCCTGCAGGGCGGACAAACATAGGGTCGCTAACGTCGATGATAAGGGATTATGGAACTGATTAAAAATTTTAATGAAATAAAGAAGACCGACTCACTTCTCGCTGGTGGTAAAGGTTCATCTCTTGGTGAGATGACACAAGCAGGACTTCCTGTGCCAGATGGTTTTGTTGTGCTCTCTGGAACCTTTGACCGATTTTTACACGAAACAGATTTAGCTCAAGAAATTGAGGCGATACTCAAGACTGTAGACCACAAAGCAATACACACCGTAGAGGGCGCTTCCGAAAAGATACGAGGGCTAATTGAGAATGAAGAATTGCCGCAAGACATTTCTGACGAGATTTTAAGGGCATCTAAGGCACTCCGGGCGGAGTTTGTGGCCGTTCGCTCATCTGCCACAGCAGAGGACGGAGCGGAGCATGCCTGGGCAGGTCAGTTAGAGAGTTATTTAAATACCACGGAAGATGACTTACTCGATAAAGTTAAGAAATGCTGGTCTTCTCTCTTTACTCCCAGAGCAATCTTTTATCGCTTCGAAAAAGAACTTCACGGCACGGGTATTTCCGTAGCCGTTGTGGTGCAGAAAATGGTTCAGTCGGAAGTATCTGGAATAGCGTTTTCGGTCCATCCAATTACGGAGGATAGAAATCAACTCATCATCGAAGCTGGCTTTGGGCTTGGGGAGGCTATTGTATCTGGTTCTATAACTCCCGACTCTTATGTTGTTGAAAAGGAGTCGAGACAAATAATTGATACAACAGTAAATACTCAAAGGAGAGGTCTGTATAAATCGAGAAGGGGAGAAAATGAGTGGAAGGAAATACCAGAGCCAAAAGCTTCATCACAGGTGTTAAATGTGTCGCAGATTATGGAATTAGCTGACCTTGTAATTAAGATTGAAAACCATTACGGATTTCCTTGTGATATTGAGTGGGCATATGAGGATGGTAAATTTTACATAACTCAGAGCAGACCTATTACCACTCTTTCCAATAAAACTCCCATAAGACATTTCAAAAAATTCTTTACCAGGAAGCTCTCCCTCGTAACTATGGAATACTGGTGGGAGGGCGAATATGATGCTTTCAATAAACTCCTACAAGGTTCAACTAGATTTAATCCATTATTTATAAAAACGAGTGATGGCAATACAAGTGTTTACTACGACATCAACAATCCGGATACCGCCATTAAGCCGCTTTTTGATTTCTTTATAAATAATCCTGACAAATTTAGACCTTTAGCTAAAAAGTTTGAGGAAGATTATAAGAAACTGCATCAATTTGCTATAAATTATCGAAACACAAATATAAAAGATTTTTACAAAACTTCCGTGGATTTTTGGGGATTTTTGCCTGTGATAGTTCAATTTGGGAATAGCACAAATAAGGAACTTCCAAAAGCGATTATAGAAAAATCTTACAAATTAAGAGAACTCTCACAGGCAGGCGAGTATGAACATGGAGATGCCCTAATTGGAGCAATTAAATTTCAATATCCTGATTTGGCGGAATACGCAAATGTCATATCAATTAAGGAATTGCTTTCCAATAAAATCCCAAATAAAGAAACTCTTGATAATCGAAACGACTTCTTTATTTTCTTTGAAGGGAATATAACGACTGGGAAAGATCTAGAGAAATTCCAAGAAGAAAATAATATCTTAATCGATGAAGATTTATCTATAATTGGTGAGTTCAGTGAAAAGAAATCATTATTTAAAAAAAATGTTAGTAGAGATGTATGCGTAGCAGCTATCGAATTTTGGGAGAAAAGCGATACGGAATATCTTGAAAATTGGATAGGAGTTACTACAGATAGACTGGTCTACGAGCGAGCGAATGGAATGCTTACAGTATATGAAGATGAGAAGATTTTTGCTGATGCCACTAAAGCTATTAAGAAAAAATTGGCTAGAAGTGGCTGGGTAGAAGAAATCACTGAAAATTATCAGAAAGCATTAAAGGAAATAAAAAAGCTTGAAAGCCAGCTGTTGAGTAAACCCAATAAGAAAAACCTTGAAGTTTTCTTCGAAAAGCTTGCCAGAACTCAAAGTTTATTCGCAATAATATATTTTGTGCCTGCAATTGAAGATGCGCCATCAAAAGCTAAAGAAGCCTGCCTAGAGCAAAGAAAATCAACAGAAGACTTCTTTTACAATGCCAACGCCACATTTGAAAAAGCAATACCGATGATTGTCCCCGATTATGCAATTCCTTTCTCCAAGATTTTAAGCATCAATGAGATTTTAGGTATGTTACCGACTGTAGACGAGTTGAGAAAACGAGATGAACATTTTATCTTTCACGACCATAAATTTTACTATAACAGGACATTAATCCAGGTCGAACGAGAACTTGGTATTGAAATTGAAAAAGATGAGGTTATAAGTGGAACAAATGAGATAAGGGGTAATGTTGCTCATAAGGGAATCTCAAAAGGAAAAGTGGTAATAGTCTTAACTAAAACTGATATCAATAGAGTAAACGAAGGCGACATTATGGTGACTCCGATGACAAACCCAGACTTCTTACCAGCCATGAAGAAAGCATCAGCTTTTGTCACTGACGAAGGAGGTGTCACTAGTCACGCCGCCATTACAGCAAGAGAGATGGGAAAACCCTGCATTATAGGAACAAAAATTGCAACAAAAGTACTCAAGGATGGAGACTTAGTGGAAGTGAATGCGGATACTGGTGTTATAAAGATAATTGAAAATAATCTAGGCATTAAAGATCCCAATTATTATCAGAGACTTTTCCAAGTAGGGGGAATGCCTTATATCATTTCGGATATCTTTATGACTGAATACAAAAAGATTAAAGGGTTTTCTATGTTGGCACATGGAATCTGGACTACTTATCTACCAAAACAATCTATAAAAGATACGCTAATAGAAGGGGTAGAACTATACAGCAGTAAGGAAAAATTTGATGAGTATAGTAATGGTTTTGAAGCATATAAAAAGAAGACAGCAGAACACTTTGAGAAAATCTCTAAAAAGGATAGGCTGACTAGAGCAGACTTGGAAGAGTTTTTAATCAATTTGTCAACTCTCTTTCATTTTTATCGAAGAACAGAGTTCTTTGCTACAGATGATGCTTACCAGTATTCACTTAATGATGAAATAACTAGTGAGAATCTAAAGCATTTTGAGCGCATCAAAAATTCGGGACGTGAATATCTTAATAAATTATTCTTTGGTAGCGAAAGTGCTCTTTTTTCCATATTAAGCATACTCCAAAAGCAATTTAGAGTAGAAGTGGACTCTTTGATGCTTTACAGTAGGAGTGATTTACTTAATTTGTTTGAAAACCAAAAAGTCTCAACATCAATTTTAGAAGATAGAAAGTGTGCATATGTAATGATTGGTGATGGGGAGAATCTTACTTATATAAATGGAAAAGAAGCGGAAGTAATCGTATCTAAATTTGACACTGTTACCCCCGAATTCCACTCTGAAATTAAAGGTAAAACAGCCAATAAGGGAAAAGTTAGAGGCATGGCAAAGGTTATTATTGCTGATTATGGAAATTTTGATGGGCTGAAAAAGATAATGGAAAGTATGGTGAACGGAGATATTCTTATAGCAGAAACTACTTCGCCAGAGCTTATGCCCGTTTGCTCAAAAGCTTCTGCAATTGTTACCAATCAAGGAGGCATGATGTCTCACGCCGCTATCGTGAGTCGAGAAATGAACATCCCCTGTGTAGTAGGAACTGGAAATGCTACTGACCTCATTAAAGACGGGGACATTGTAGAAGTAGATGGAAATAAAGGAGTAGTTCACATCATTCAAAAAGCCCAGCGTGATTAACGCTGGGCTCGGTTCTCATTGCGAGTGACTGACGAGCAAATTATCCGTGACCGAGTCCTGCAGGGCGGACAACGGAGTTGTCTGCCGGACGAGAAAGGCGAAAAAAGACCCTTTAGGGTCTAATGGGCGGCAATGTGGAATTCTTTGAGCATTTGTTTGTCGCCTTCAGTCAGGTTTTGCCAGTTACTTCTTATCCTCAATGCTCTATAAGTTTCGATAAGCATACGGATGTGCTTTAGGATATCTACCTCGACTTGGTCTAACGGCGGGCCGTAGCTGATGTTTGAAATTTCCGCTTCAATGGCCGCCAGTGACGGATGGCCATCAAGACGCAATCTATTTTTAATTATTTCCAATTCTCTTCTGCGCCAGTCGTTCATAATCCCACCCATGTACTTCAGGGATTATATTTCCTATCCGATTATTTTTAAATATTGACAAGGAGGAAAATGTTGTTTACTATCATCGCCAGTTGTTTTAGAATGGAGAAACATGAAAACTCAAGATTTGCTAGAAGGGTACAATGTGGTAATTTCAGCGACCGATTTTGAGGAAGATAATTCCAATCCCGGCTGGCAAGTGCGTCTGGGTCAGGGCCAGCTTAGAGAAATTATCAAGCACGGCCGGTACAGAGGACATCCCGCTACTCTAATTGTGGCCGGAGAAGCCGATGTTAATTTATTTGATTCGGCGGCTGACTGGCAGAAGTACGAGAAAATAAGACAGACTCAAAACGTATCGCTGGCATTGCGAGCGCCCACTGTTTTACGGGCCGGCGGGACCAGATTTAATAGTCAGGCTTTTGACTACGTCATTCACAAGAAATTGGAAAGCAACATCTCTCCAGTCAGAGAAATCGCGCGGCCTTCCGATGAAGAGATAGCCAAAGTCACGCTGATTTACTGGCGGACGTATTTTGTGTTTAAGGATTTTAAACCGCCGCAGTTATCAGCGCCGGATTATTTCAGACAGAGATTTGATAAATGGTTCGGCGCAGAGGGCAAACCCGAGACATTATCGCCTGATGAGTTGAGAACATTGTCCAGATATCGCGACCGGATAATCGAAAAAGCCGGACAGCCGATGATGGTCCCATCTTACTTTTTCGCCCATTTCGGTAACACTGACATCAGATTCTCGAGTCATTATTATTATGTTCTAAACTCGCCGATTGTGGAGAGAGGGCCGATTTATCCGCCCGCGGCCTGGATTTGGAATGATGTTTTACATCTGGTTGATAAATTTGATGCCGATACCCTTCTTTTCCATTGCTTGAGATGGCTGCGAGGCTTTGTGAATGCCGGCAGTAATTATTTCGCCGAAGCGTGGCTGGCCGAGTGCATTACCCTAAATCTTCTCGAAAGATTGACGGCGTCTATTTTGGTGGATTTGCCTCATCAACGTAGCCCCTTCAAACCGGAAATGAGCCCTTCAGATTACATGGACGTGAAACATAAGCTTTTCGAACTTATGTCGAAAATCGATAGAACTCTTGACCACGCCTTGATAGACATTTAGATAGATATCCGCTTGAACGAGCGGATTTTTGTTGGTAATATTAGTTAATGCAAAGGACCCATATCCGCGAAACTAAAGATTTGATTGACGTGGAAGTTAATTTATTCGGCTGGGTTCATAATCGCCGCGATCACGGCAAACTGATATTTCTTGATTTAAGGGACAAGACGGGAGTGATTCAAGTTGTTTTTACTCCGGATAATGAGGAAATATACAAGAAAGCCGAAAAATTAAGATCGGAATGGGTCGTTAATGTTAAAGGGCGGGTTCAGGCCAGACCCGAGAAAATGATTAATCCGGAATTGGAAACGGGTAAAGTGGAACTGTCGCCGCTGGAGGTGGATATTCTCAATGAAGCGGCAACGCCGCCATTCGCTCTGGATACGGACGGATATGAGATTGGCGAGGAGAATCGGATGAAGTACAGATATATTGATTTGAGAAGACAGAGGATGTCAAAGAATATGTCTGTCAGACATAAAATTATATTGTTTATCCGCAATTGGCTTGACAATAGAGGCTTTATCGAAATCGAGACGCCCATTTTAACCAAATCGACTCCAGAAGGAGCCAGAGATTATGTCGTCCCGTCCCGCATGTATCCGGGAAAGTTTTTTGCTTTGCCCCAATCACCCCAGCAATACAAACAATTGTTAATGGTCGGCGGAGTTGAGAAATATTTTCAAATCGCCAGATGTTTTCGGGACGAGGATACGAGGGGAGACAGGCAGCCGGAATTTACCCAGCTCGATTTGGAAATGAGTTTCGCGGACAGGGAAAATCTCATAAACATCAATGAAGAACTGCTGATAGATATCGTCGAAAAAATATGCCCGGAAAAGAAAATCCAGGAAATCCCGTTTCCAAGACTTTCTTTTAAAGAGGCGATGGAAAAATACGGGACAGACAGGCCCGATTTAAGAAACGACAAAAATGACCCCAATCTTTTGGCCTTTTGCTGGATTATCGACTTTCCGTTTTTTGAAAAAGATGAAGAATCTGGCAGATACACATTCACACACAATCCGTTTTCCGCTCCGAAGCCCGAATATATGTCTGACTTACTGGATAAAAAGAATATTGATGATATTCTTACTTCCCAGTATGACGTTGTTCTGAATGGATCGGAAATCGGCGGCGGGAGCCTTCGCAACCACCGGCCTGAAGCTCTGGAATCCGTTTTCGAAATTATGGGATTTGAAAAGAATGCTATCCGTGATAATTTCGGACACATGCTGGAGGCATTGGGTCTGGGCGCCCCGCCTCACGGCGGAATCGCATGGGGCCTTGATCGTTTGATTACTCTTTTAAATAATGAACCCAACATCAGAGAAGTAATCGCCTTTCCGAAAACGGGAGACGCGAGAGATCTTATGATGGAGTCGCCGTCTGAAATTAGCCCTAAGCAGTTGAGGGAACTGAAGCTGAAACTGGAGAAATAATGCTTAAAATCGCCAATGGCCATCCGACCCTATTTATCGATAATTATTCTTGCGGTAATTGCCCTTGGTTTGACGACTTTTGTGTTTGCGAGTTTTCAAACCGAGCAACCGGACGGCATAACCCGCAATCCTTTTTTTAACAGCACGCAGGCGTATGTCTTGCCATTGGCTGAGCCCAGCTATTTTCCAATCTTGGATTCAAATTCAGACATCTCGGGCATCGGCGCAAAATCAGCGGCCGTCTACGATATCCGTTCAGGCCGTTTTTTGTACGAAAAAAATTCTCGGCAAAGATTGCCGGTGGCTTCGCTGACTAAAATAATAACGGCGGTTGTTGTTTTGGAGAAATTTAACACCAGGGATACGGTGGCTGTGTCCGCAGCGGCTGTCAGAGTCGACGGAGAAAAACAGGATCTTTATGAAGGCGAATTACTTAAAATCGAGGATTTGTTAAAAATGATGCTGGTTGACTCGTCAAATGACGCGGCCTACGCTCTTAAAGATTATGCGTCTCAAAAGGGAATTAACTTGGTTGAAGCAATGAATCAAAAAATCTCGACTTTGGGGTTAAATGACACGAACTTTCTCGATCCGGCCGGATTGAATGACGAAGGCTACTCATCCGCTCAGGACATGGTAAGAATTTCCCGATACGCCATGAAACACGATATGATATGGGAATTCTTAAGGCAAAAGGAATCATCCGTTCAATCCCTAGACGGTAAAATAATGCATGCCCTTAAGAATACGAATATCCTTTTGGGAAATCTTCCCAATATCATCGGCGGCAAAACCGGAAACACAGATAACGCTCTGGGCTGTCTTGTTTTACTGGTGAGTATCCCCGAAAAAAATGATACACTAATTAGTGTCGTGCTCGGATCCAAAGACAGATTCGGAGAGACGGAAAAATTAATTAATTGGGTTAAATCATCATATCGCTGGGAATAATATGAACGATATTCAAGATTTATTTACGGTTGCCAATGTCGTTAGGATTTTTGTCGTTGCCACCATCGCTTTCTTTTTAAATCTCATAATCACGCATTTCTGGACAAAGATATTATTGAGGTATTTCAAACCCGGCAAGCAAATCGAACGGCCGGACAAACCGATTTTTAACGCTCTTCACAAGAAAAAAGAAGGTACGCCGACGATGGGCGGTTTCCCGATTTGGGTCACGGTATCGATTATCACGCTGGGCTTGTGGGCGTTGTCTTTTTATTTTGACGGATTTTGGGGGCGTCTCAATTTCTTGTCCAGAAATCAGACATGGCTTCCGCTGGGACTGCTTATCATCGCCGGAATTGCGGGGTTTGCCGATGATGCACTAGGCGTTTTTAAAAGAGGCGGTTTCGGCTTATCAAAAAGATTGCTTATATTTACCGTCCTGTCCGTAATCGGGGCGTGGTGGTTCTTTTTTAAACTCGGTCGCAATTTTATTAACGTTCCGTTTTTAGGCGATATTTTTGTGGGATGGTTTTATATTCCGTATTTTATTTTCATTATGGTGGCGACGGCATTTTCCATGAATGAAACAGACGGCCTTGATGGCTTATCCGGGGGCATTTATCTGATTATGTTTGCGGCTTACACTATTATTGCTTTTGATCAGGGCCGCATGGATTTAGTGGCTTTTATGGCCGCGATTATGGGAGCGCTCATTGGATTCCTATGGTTTAACATTTATCCTGCTAAGTTTTTCATGGGAGATACCGGGGTGATGGCGCTGGGTTTTGTCATCGCCGGAGTGGCCCTGCTGACTGACACCGCCCTTTTATTGCCGCTCATTGCCGTAGTGCCTCTCATGGAATCATTATCAGTCATCGTGCAGATGTTTTCAAAGAAATTTCTTAAAAGAAAAATTTTCCCGTCAACGCCCATTCATCATACGTTTGAAGCCATCGGCTGGCCGGAAACGCAAATTACAATGCGCTTTTGGATGATAAACGCCATGGGAGCGGCTATCGGGCTTATTATTTTTCTAATCGACTCAAAAATCCCGCCCCTGTTTTGAATAAGTGAAATAGTTGACAGATAGCCATGGCGTGTGTTATAATACAAATATGGAGGGATAATCATGCCGAAAGCATTTTTGAGCGCCATTGAGGCGCTTCGTAGGAGGGCGGTGGAGTGGGTTTCGTCCGCCACGGCGGACGAGATTCTCGAGCTCCCGGCGGCGATGCTGGGACTGTCGTCGGATGTCGGAAGCGACACGAACGGAGGCAAGCGTCGGCGGCGCCTGCTCAAGAAGGCCGCTCGGGAACTCACGCCGTCCGAGTGCGACGAGATTCGCACGAAGCTGGGGTCACTGGACCACAAGACTCCGCAGTATCGGAAGATGCGAGACAATCTCGCACGTCACTACGGTGCGACGAGGCGGCAGATCGCGTGCGCGGTATCCACGCATCGAGCGTGGCAAAAGAAGGAGTCGGCGAAGTAGCATGTAGCATCTCACATCAGGGCGGCCCACGGGTCGCCCCTTTTTATACTTTAGAATGTGTAATAAAATTAATGAATGGTTAAGGGTCTCATTATCACCACTCTTATTCTCGTCGTTTTCGGATTAGTGATGCTCTCATCAGCCGGAATTATTGACTCGCAAAAAAAATTCGGCGATTCCTACTATTATCCCAAACATCAGCTTTTTTACAGTATTATTCCCGGACTTATATTAATGTTCTTTCTTTCTAAAACCAGATACAAGATATGGAAGAAATTATCGTTTCTTATTCTATTCGGCGCTTTAATATTGACCGGCCTGGTGTTTTTACCGGGTTACGGCTTTGGATTAAAAGGAGCGACTAGGTGGATTAATATTTCCGGTTTTGTTTTTCAGCCCTCGGAAACGTTGAAACTGGCATTGATTATATATCTGGCCGCTTGGTTCAGCGGACGCCGAGAGCGGGTAAAGAATTGGTTTTTTGGCGGCGCTCCCTTTTTTGTCATCTTGGGCGTTACCGGAGCCATGCTGGCCCTTCAACCGGATATCGGCACTCTTATCGTCGTTACGATTATCGCTCTTGGCCTGTATTTCGTGGCCGGAGTGGAATTTAAAAAATTCGTATCATTGATTCTCGTTCTGTTGGTTATCCTATCGGTATTAATTTGGATTGAGCCTTACAGATTTGAGAGGGTGAAGACGTTTTTAAATCCCTCCGAGGATACCAGGGGCAGCTCCTATCAAATAAATCAGGCACTGATATCCATCGGGTCAGGAGGAATATTCGGCGTCGGCTACGGCAAAAGCACCCAGAAGTTCGGATTTTTGCCTGAAGTCGTCGGTGATTCGATATTTGCCGTCATAGCGGAAGAATTGGGCTATGTCGGTTCCGTTTTTACAATTTCTCTGTTTGTCATTTTGTCTTTTATTTTATTGAGAATCGCCAAAAATGCCGATGACAAATTCGGTATGATGTTAGTGACGGGGATAAACATTTGGATATGCGCCCAGGCTTTTGTTAATATCGCCGCCATTTCCGGCTTAGCGCCGCTGACGGGAATTCCACTGCCTTTTATCAGCTATGGCGGCACGGCTATGATAGCTCTCTTGGCCGGGTTGGGTATAGTTCTAAATGTGGCAAAAAGTTAATCAAAAAACCTCTATTAAGAGGTTTTTTGATTAAGGATGCGGGAAGCGCTTGATTTGAGGCGAGCGGCCTTGTTTTTCTTTATGACCCCGGTTTTGGCCGCCTTGTCTATCGCCTTATATGTTTTGGCAAGCAATTTAACGTCTTTTGTTTTTTTCAGTTCTTTTATCGCCGCTTTATACGCTTTTTTCTTGGCAAGATTTCCAATTCTTCTGGTTTTTGATTGTCTTAGCGCTTTTTTGGCGGATTTTGTAATTGGCATATTATGTAAAATATATCATTGTTTTTTGGATATTGCAAGAAATAAAAATGCCCGTTTTTTATTCCTTCATGCGCCTGATTTGCTCTTTTATTTCCATGGCCCTCTCGTAATCAAAGTGGCGCATGGCTTTTTCCATAAGCCTATTAAGTTGTTTTAGAACGTTTTGTTTGTTTGCGTCTCCAAAAAAGACAATACCCGAGTCATTATCGCCGCCTCTGCTTGTATTTCCCAGTTTGCCCATCGCGGATTTTGATATCGGCAAATCGAAATCTCCGATGTCCTTTAATATCGTCGTCGGCGTAATCTTGTTGTCCGTGTTGTATTTTTCCTGCTTCTTCCGTCGCCTTAAGGTTTCCTTTATTGACGAGTCGATGGATTTGGTAAGCTTGTCGGCGTACATGATTACGTGGCCGTTTACGTGCCTTGCGGCCCGGCCCATTGTTTGAATCAGCGTCGTCGTATTGCGCAGAAATCCTTCCTTGTCCGCGTCGAGAATGGCAATGAGCGAAACTTCCGGGAGATCGAGGCCTTCACGCAGAAGATTTACGCCGACGATTACATCGTGTTTGCCCAGGCGCAGGTCTTTTAGAATTTTTAAGCGGTCCAGAGTTTTAATTTCCGAGTGAAGGTAATTAACTTTAACGCCTTTATCAGCAAGGTGTTCGCTCAAGTCCTCGGCCATTCTTTTAGTCAGGGTCGTTACTAGAACCCTCTCTCCGCTGCTTACCCTTTCTTGGATATTTTTCAGCAAATGGGGGATTTGATTTTCCGTCGGCTGGATTTCAATTGTCGGATCAAGAAGGCCAGTCGGCCGGACAACCTGCTCGGCGATGTTTTTTTCTCCTGCTTTTTCCATTTCATATTTTCCGGGCGTGGCCGATACATATATTTGCTTCCGGACCCTCGTGGTAAATTCCGGAAACTTGAGAGGGCGGTTGTCTATCGCCGAGGGGAGCCTAAAGCCGTATTCAATCAAAGTTGATTTTCGGGAATGGTCTCCGTTATACATGCTTCGAAGCTGGGGAATCGTGATGTGCGATTCATCGATTATGGACAAAAATTCGCCTTTTGAACTGAAGAAATCCAGAAGGGTATATGGCGGTTGGCCGGCTTTTCGGAAATCAAGATGACGTGAGTAGTTTTCGATTCCATGGCAGTAGCCGGTCTGGCGCATCATTTCTATATCCTGAATCGTTTTTTCTTGGAGTCTGAACGCTTCTTCCAGTTTGCCAATTTTTTTTAAATGTTTGACGTGCTTTTGGAGCTCGCTTTTTATGTTTTCAATTGCCAAGGATATTTTGTCGTCGGACGCAATCCAATACTTAGCCGGGAAAATAACGGCGCTAACGACGCGTTCGTATTGCATATCTTTAAATTCAAGGTCTTCTGGATCCTTTACGTCGGCGCGGTACATCTTGGCGACCTCGTCGTTTTTAAACGTGATTTTATATGCGTCTTGGCCGTTGGAAGACACAATCTCAATTTCATTGGCAGTTTTACGGAAGGCTCCTCTCTTTAATTCTATATCAGCGGTATATTGAAGACGCATCAGGCTTCTGACCAGATCCGATGGATTTATTTTTTTTCCTTCGAAAATTTCCAGCCCCAGGTTTTTATAATCCTCAGGCGAACCCAGATTATATATGCATGATACCGAGGCGATTATTATTACGTCGTCCCGGTTCATTAGGGCTTGGGTTGCGGCATGACGCAAGCGGTCTATCTCCTCATTAATCTTCGAATCCTTTTCTATATATGTGTCAGTGTGGGGAATATACGCTTCGGGCTGGTAATAATCATAATACGAAACGAAATAATGAACGGCATTCTTGGGAAAGAACGACTTGAATTCTTTGTATAATTGGGCGGCTAATGTTTTGTTGTGGGAAACAATCAAAGTTGGTCTCTTGTACGCCTCGATGACCTTCGCCATGCTAAAAGTTTTTCCACTTCCAGTAACACCTAAAAGAACTTGGTGCTTTTTGCCTGATTTTAATCCTTTGACCAGCTTATCTATCGCTTCCGGCTGATCACCCGTTGGTTGGAATTTGGACGCGAGTTTAAACATTTGTTATTCTTTGGGTATGATTAGTCTGATAGAGGGAACAATCGAGCATTTAGGGGATAAACAAGTCATTTTGAACACTGGGGGCATAGGATATAGGGTGATAGTATCCCCCAAGTTGCTGAACATTTTATCAAAAAGCAAACCTGAAGTCAATGGAAAAATAAAGCTTTTTGTCCATTCCCAGCTCAATATGCGCGAGGGCACTTTTGACATGTACGGCTTTGATAAAAAAGAAGATTTGGATTTGTTTCATATGCTGACTTCCGTTTCCGGAATCGGGCCGAAAGGAGCGATGGGGATTTTGGCCGTTGTCGAACCTAAGCATCTCAAAGCGGCTGTGGTCCATGAAGATTCTGACTATCTAAAAAAAGTTTCCGGTCTCGGACCGAAAACGGCGTCTCGCCTGATTTTAGAGCTCAAAAGCAAAGTGGACTATCTGGATTCAACTGACGTTAGTGGCATGGATCTGGGTCATGAGGGTCAAGCCATGGAAGCCCTACTCACTCTTGGCTATTCGTTGAACCAAGCCAAGGAAGCTCTAAAAGAAGCAAAGGGCGAGACGTTGGAATTAAAGGTCGCCGACGCATTAAAATTTTTAGGAAAAAAATAGTGTCTTTTCTTCAGACTGGAAAATGGTTAAGTTTTCAGAAATCTCTTGGCCGAAGAGTTTTTCGATATGAGAAAGATGGGATTGAAGCTAATATTATACGACACGATTTACCGTTTAGAAAAAATTACTTGTATATCCCTCATGGCCCGAGCGGCGTGACGCAAAATTTCATTCAATATTTAAAAAATTTAGCGGCGGCTGAAAAATCTTTTTATGTCAAAGCGGAGCCGCGAGACGATTCTGTGGTTCAACTTTTATGTCAATTTGGTTTTAAGAAATCAAAAAAGGAACTACAGCCTTCCAAAACCGTGGTGATTGACTTGACCAAATCGGAGGAGGAGCTTCTTGGCCGGATGCATCATAAAACAAGGTACAATATTAAAGTTGCGGAGAAACATGATTTTAAATTGGTTTTTCGCAAAGATACGGATGGATTCTGGAAATTATTAAAACACACCGCGAAAAATGACAATTTCAGCACGCATGAGAAAAGCTATTACGAAAAATTGTGCACTATGCCGGGAATGAACGCGGAAACGGTTTTTGTCGAACACGATGGTGTGCCAATCGCGGGCGCGATTTGGCTTGCTCACGGCGATACCGCGTACTATCTTCACGGCGGCATGGACAGAAATCCAAAATATAAACCAATGATGGCTCCTTATTATTTACATTGGGAACTAATCAAGGTCGCAAAAAAATATGGCCTGAATAATTATGATTTTTGGGGGATTGACGCAAAGAGGTATCCGGGCGTGACCCGTTTTAAGCTAAATTGGGGCGGGCAGACAATTGAATATCCCGGCTCTTTTGACTTGCCCGTTTCAAAATTCTGGTACTTGGTTTATAAATTACTTAGAAACAACAAATGATTACGGAATCCTGGGTGGATAAAATATTATATAGGATAAAAAAGATAATCCCGAAACGGGTATTTAATTTTTTTGCTCCGTATTATCACGCATTATTGTCCCATGCCGGCGCCGCTTATTATCGTTTTCCGTCTAATTCGATGAAAGTCATCGGCGTTACAGGAACGAAGGGCAAGTCAACAACAGTCTATATGATTTCTAAACTTCTCGAAGAGGCTGGAAATAAAAAAGTGGCGGCGATTGGTTCTCTGGGATTTAAAATCCTTGACAAAGAATGGCCTAACACCCTCAAGATGACCATGCCCGGCCGGTTCCGGATTCATAAATTCATGGCTCGCGCCCGCGATGCCGGCTGCGAATTCTGCGTCTTGGAAGTGACTTCGGAAGGCATAAAGCAAAGGAGGCATTTGGGAATAAATTTTGATTGCGCCGTTTTCACCAACTTGCACAAAGAACATATCGAAAGCCACGGCTCGTTTGACAATTATAAAAAAGCGAAACAGGAATTATTCAAGCGCACAAAAAACATTCATGTCTTAAACGGCGACGATATGCACGTAGAAGATTTTATGAATTATCCGGCCCGCAAAAAAGTATTCTACGGAATTTCAAGAGGCGACATCAAGGCCGAAAAGGTGCAAATATCGCCCGAAAAAACGACATTCATCGTCTATGGAACCGAATTTGTCTCGTACTTGTCCGGAAAATTCAATGTATTAAATTGTCTTGCCGCCCTGTCGACAGTAGCCATGTACGGTATAGATTTGCCGACTTCGCAACCGATAATCGCGGGAATCAGAAGCATACCCGGGCGAATGGAATATATTCAAAAACAGCCGTTTGCGGTTGTCGTCGATTACGCGCACACGCCGGATTCACTTAGAGAGGTGTATCATACTTTAAAATCCCAGCTGGCCGGCGGAAAGCTCATCGGCGTTTTGGGCGCGGCGGGCGGAGGCAGGGACAAATGGAAAAGGAGTGAATTCGGAGAAGCGGCCGCCGAATATCTGGACGAGATTATCCTGACGAACGAGGATCCTTATGAGGAAAATCCGGAAAGCATTATCAGCCAGATTGGCCAGGGATTGAAAGGAAAAGAATTCCGGAAACTGATTGACAGAAAAGAAGCGATTGGCAAGGCCATATCTTTGGCCGAGCCGGGCGACACGGTTGTGATTACCGGCAAGGGTTCGGAAATATCGATGGCCGTGGCCGGCGGCAAAAAAATCCCCTGGTCAGACAAAGAAATTGTGCTAGAATTTATTAAGAAAAATGAGTGATGAAATCGAGCCGCAATTAGTCGTGAAAAGGGAGCCGAAAGTCAAACCCATAAACGGTCCGGGAATGTTTTGGCTTTTAATCGTAATCTCGCTGATGCTGATGGCCGCAGCGGTCGTAATTTTCGGCCAGGCCGAACACGATATCGGCCAAGCCACGATTTCGCCGACCCAATCTCCCAGCGATTCAAAGCAAGCCAGAATATACACGGTGTCATACAAATCCGGAGTGTTTAGCCCCACCAATTTAAGAATCCACTCTGGGGATACAGTTCGTTTCAAAAATGACGGCCTGTTCGCGATTCACATAATAGCCGATCCGCCGGAAGATTTGGTTGGATTCGACAGCGTCGGCGACATCCCGCCCGGCAGCTATTTTTCTTATACTTTTGCCGCCAAGGGCACATTCGGATATCGCAATGAAAAAGACCAAGATGAGACGGGGGCCATAATCGTGCGATGAGAAATTTTCTGACAATGGAAGTCGAATCATGGGTCGGTTCCGTATTTGTAATCGGCCTGGCCCTTTTTTTCGTAGGCCTCATATTTATCACCATGAGAAATTTCAACTCCGATATTTCCATAATGAATTCAACCCAGGCAAAAGTCAAAGGAATATCGGCGACCGAGTCGGTGTTAATCAGGGACTGGGTCAAGCAGAATGATATTAAAATACCCGACGGTAAGGGTTATCGCTATGTCATATCCAAATACCCGGCCCGGCCGTGGCTGACTCAATGAAAATATCTTTTTTCGGCGGCGCCCGATCCGTAACCGGCGCCAATTATCTGCTTGAACATGACGGATTAATAATGCTCGTTGACTGCGGCCTTTTTCAAGGCTCGCCGGAAGCTGAACATTTGAATTATGAGAATTTTCCTTACACGGCTTCGGAAATTGATTTTGTGTTTGTAACCCATAGCCATGCCGACCACACCGGCCGGCTCCCGAAGCTGTATAAGGAGGGTTTTAGGGGTAAATTGCTCTCAACTGAACCGACGCTGGATTTAATTAGAAAGGCACTGCCCGACAATCTATCGCTGTTGAAAGACGAGGCAAAATATCACGGCCACGCGGCGTTGTTTGATTCTTCGGATATTACAAACATACTCAATTTAAGTCAGGGTTTAAAATATGGAAATGCGTTTAACTGCGGCCGAGGAATTACCGTTACGTTTCACGACGCAGGCCACGTTCTCGGCTCGGCGATCGTGGAAATCAGGTGGGACGGCAAACGGATATATTTTTCGGGCGACTTGGGGAATCCGCCGACGCCGCTCCTCCCCGAGCCGTTCTTTCCCGATGATGCCGATTATATCGTCATTGAATCGGCCTATGGCTCCAGAATCCATGAAAACAAATCAGAAAGGAGCCAGCTGCTGATTCAAACTATAATCAATACCATCAATCGCGGGGGAACATTAATGATTCCGGCTTTTGCTCTGGAAAGGACACAGGAATTGCTTTACGAGTTAAATAATTTAATCAACGAAAAAAAGATTCCGCCCGTTCCGATATATATGGATTCCCCGTTGGCCATCAGTTTGACGGAGGTATACCACAAATACGGGGGCTATTTTAACAAAACTGCTAAATACATTCTTAAGTCCGACGATGATATATTTAATTTTCCGGGCCTAAGAATTACCAAAAGCTCCGAAGAGTCTAAAGAAATAAACGAAGTTATCGGGCCGAAAGTCATTATCGCCGGTTCGGGCATGTCCAACGGCGGCAGAATACAGCATCATGAAAAAAGATATCTTCCCGATCCTAATTCGACGATTCTATTTATCGGCTATCAGTCGGAAGGGACTCCGGGCCGCAAGATATTAGACGGCCAAAGGACGGTTAGAATATTAGGGGAAATTATCCCCGTCCGCTGCGACGTCGTGGCTATCGGCGGATATTCGGCCCATGCCGACCAGGAATTGCTTTTAAAATGGGTGGCTAAATGCAATGAAGCCGGAAAATTGAAAACTGTCTTTATCGTTCAAGGTGAATTAGAATCGGCCGAAGCCTTGGCCGCAAGAATAAAAAACGATCTCAATATCGATTCCATTATCCCATCCCTCGGTCAAGAAATCGAACTTTAAAATTTGATTTTAAGCGGATTTTCATATATAATAACCAGCATTAAAATATGGCTGACATCAAACAAAATAAAATCATAATCCCAGACGAACTTCCCCTTATCGCTTTAAAAAACACCGTCCTTTACCCAAAAGTCATAATACCGCTCATCGTCCAGCGCCCCAAATCAGTGGGGGCTCTTGAGTGTGCTTTAACAAGGGACAGATTGGTTTTTTTTGTGACTCAAAGAAATACGGAAGATGATATTGACCGAAATGATTTGTATGAAACCGGCACAATAGGCCGGATAGTGTCTGCTTTTAAAATGCCCGACGGATCGTCTAAGGTTGACGTTGAAGGCTTAGTTAGGGCGAAAATAGTGGACATTTTGGACATGGAACCGTTCTTCAGAGTCGAATCCCAGCCGTATAATCTGATAATAAGGGACAATCTTGAAGAAAAGGCTTTGCTAAGACGCTCTATTGAACAATTCAGATTGATATCCGAGGCCCGGGCTTTTCCGGCCATACTGCCGGAGGTCATATATATGATGATGCAGATTAAGGACACGGAGCATATCATCAGCCTCATGGCCACGAATTTGAATCTTGATGTAGACAGCCAGCAGAAAATACTTGAGTTCGAGAGCGCTCTCGACGCCTTGAGAGAGCTGAATGTTTTCTTGGCTCGCGAAGCAGAAATACTGGAAGCTGAAAAATCCGTAACCAAGGAAACAAAGAAACAGATAGGAAAAATGCAGAAGGAACTCTTTTTGAGAGAACAGCTCAAAAGCATCGAAAAAGAATTAGGAGTTGATGACGAGAAGGGAGATGCTGATATTCTCAAGGACAAAATTTCGGCCGCCGGAATGCCCAAAGAAGTGGAAGATAAAGCGATGAAGGAATTAAATAAGCTGGTGAAGATGCCATCGTTCAATCCCGAGGTTTCGTATCTGCGCACATATCTGGATTGGTTAGTGGAATTGCCTTGGTCAAAAAGAACCAAGGAGAAAATAAACCTCAAGGAGGCGGAAAAAGTTTTAAATGAAGATCACTACGGTCTCAAGAAAGTAAAAGAAAGAATACTGGAATTCTTAGCTGTTCAAAAACAAGTCGGTAAATTAAAAGGTCCGATCCTGTGCTTAGTCGGGCCTCCGGGCACGGGCAAAACGTCAATCGGGCAATCAGTGGCTCGAGCCTTGGGCCGGAAATTTGTCAGAGTATCGCTGGGCGGTTTGAGAGATGAGGCCGAGATACGGGGACATAGGCGCACATACGTGGGCGCCTTGCCGGGCCGCATTATCCAGGGCATTCACACCATCGGAATGAAAAATCCCGTTTTCATGCTGGATGAGATTGACAAAATCGGGATGGATTTCAGGGGTGATCCGTCGGCGGCTCTCCTTGAGGCCCTCGATCCCCAGCAGAACCACGCCTTCTCGGATCATTATTTGGAAGTTCCGTTCGATTTGTCCGAAGTATTATTCATTGCTACTGCCAATATGCTTGATACGGTTCCTCCGGCCTTAAGGGACAGGTTGGAAATAATAGAATTTGCCGGATATACCGAGGATGAAAAGTTTCACATTGCCAAGAATTTTCTTTTGCCTAAATTATACAAGGATCACGGCATAAAAAAGAATTCAATCACATTCGAGGATTCAGCCATGGTGGATATTATTCGTTCTCATACTCGGGAGGCCGGCGTCAGAGATCTTGAAAGACAGCTTGCTTCCATCTTGAGAAAAGTCATACGCCGGCTTGTCAACGGATCCGCAAATAAGCAGGTCAAAATTACTAAGAGCGTGATTCATAAATACTTGGGGCCGGTTAAATATACCCACCAAGCCGCAGAAGTAAAAGACGAAATCGGCGTTGTTACGGGCTTGGGCTGGACTCCGGTTGGGGGCGAAGTTATGCCCATCGAGGCCACAAAAATGCCGGGACGAGGCAAACTAATTCTTACGGGTCAACTGGGATCGGTCATGAAAGAATCGGTGCAGACGGCATTGAGTTTTGCCAGGGCCTACGTGGCCAAAAAAGGATCCAGAGAAGATTTTAACCAGGAAGACGTTCATGTCCATGTCCCATCCGGGGCAATAAAAAAGGACGGAGCGTCGGCCGGAATCGCAATGACCACGGCCTTAATCTCCTTATTTCTGCAAAAACCGATCAGAAAAGATGTGGCTATGACTGGAGAGGTGACGCTTCGGGGAAAGGTAATGGAAATAGGCGGATTAAAAGAAAAATTACTCGCGGCCCACAGGGCAGGAATAAAGATAGCGGTTGTACCGGCTGAAAACAAAAGAGATATGGAAGATGTGCCGGCTGAAGTCAAGCGGGACATGAAATTCGTATTTGTCAAAACAATGGATGATGTTTTAAAGACTGCTCTGAAATGAAACTCAAAACTAAAGAGCGCCTTTGAAAAGGCGCTCTTTAGTTTTATACTGACTGTATGCTGTTCGGAACAAGAAAGAAATTTCTGTATGCCGTCGCGGTGCTTGTCGGAACCATGGTTGGCGTCGGAATTTTCGGCATTCCGTTCTCATTTATGAAAGCCGGCTTTTGGGTCGGTTTTTCATTTCTGCTGGCCGTTGGAGCAATGACTCTGATTATGGATTTAATGTACGGGGAGGTTGTTTTGAGAACCGAGGAAAAACACCAGATTGTCGGATACGCCGGAAAATATGCGGGAGGTTTCTTAAAAAATATTCTGTTTTTCTCGATTGCCTTGAGCGTTTATTCCGCCCTTCTGGCGTATATTGTCGTATCGGGAGAATTTCTAAATAATATTTTTTCCTCTTTTTTCCAACTGTCACCGGGGCAATACAGCGTAATTTTCACGTTTGTTGTCGCTGGATTGATATTGGCGGGCGTAAAAAGATTTTCCCCGCTTGAGTTGTTCCTATCGGTTATGTTTTTGGCCGTTATCGGATTGATTTTTGCTTTTGGCTTTACAAAAATAAACACCGGCTTATTGACAGGCTGGAATCCTGAATTTTGGATTCTACCTTACGGGGTTCTTTTATTTGCGTTTGCCGGCTTGCCGGCAATTCCGATTCAAAGAAAAATCCTTGACGGCCAGGAAGTTAAATTAAAAAAAGCAATAATATATGCGGTGCTTTTTGTCTCTGTCCTGTACTTTATTTTTGCCTTGACCGTGGTTGGCATTTCCGGGGAAGTGACCAGTCCCGATGCCGTATCCGGTCTATACGAATTCATGGGCCCGAAAATCGCGATTGCGGGTTCTGTTTTCGGTGTTCTGGCCGTATTCAGTTCTTTTTTAATGCTTGGATCGGCGATGCTGGATTTGTACGCGTACGATTACGGGTTTAAGAGAAAATATGCCTGGCTTATGGTAATATTTCCGCCTTTTTTATTTTTTCTGGCCGGTATCAGATCATTCATAGATATCATTGATATGGCCGGAGCCGTGGCTATCGGCCTGGAATCGATGGTTTTGGTGTTTATGTTTGCCCGAGCCAAATCTCGAGGAAACAGAGTACCGGAATACAGCATTAATCTTCCGGTGTGGTCTTTATACGCGCTCGTATTTATTTTCGTTGTCGGCGTGTCTTATGCGCTATTTAAATAAAATCGAAAAATATATTTTTTTTACATTCCTTTTTGCCATTCCGATTCATACTCGGAAAATTTTATGGCAGAAAAGCTGGTTTTTCAACGAATGGGAATCAATTTTTTTGTACGGTACGGATATTTTAATCGTTATTCTTCTTATTTTCTGGCTGATAAACGGAAAAAAATACCCAATATTAATCGATAAATACGATTATTTCCTCTTTTTATTCGCGTTGATTTCGTTCGGATCGGCATATTTTGCCGTTGATTCCAAAATTGCCTGGTATCAATTATTAAAATTGGCGGAATTTTATTTGCTCTATTTTTATCTCAAGAGCTGCGCTTTAAGGAAATTTCCATTTATTTTTAGTTTGACGGCCGTTTTGGCCGGCGGCATTTTCCAGGCGCTTATTGTTTTTCTTCAGTATTTAAAACAGGGGAGTCTGGGCTTAAAATATCTGGGTGAAAGCTTGCTGCTGAAAGATCTCCAGGGAGTGGCCGTTTTTATCAATTCCGGCGGAGACAAAATATTAAGAGGATACGGTACAACTCCCCATCCAAACGTTGTCGGGGCATACATATTTCTTGCGATATTCGCTTTGTATTTTATTTGGATATACGGCAAAAAAAATAACTGGTTCGGCGTGGCGGCGTACTCGTTTTTAATGGCGGGTCTGTTTCTGACTTTTTCACGAACACTTGCGGCATTATTCTTTCTGGGCTTTCTGATTAGATTCCTGGTCACGAACATAATCCC
This sequence comes from Candidatus Yanofskybacteria bacterium RIFCSPLOWO2_02_FULL_44_18, assembly GCA_001794755.1. Taxonomy (GTDB): domain Bacteria; phylum Patescibacteriota; class Minisyncoccia; order 2-02-FULL-40-12; family GWA2-44-9; genus GWA2-44-10. Next base: position 38,514 of record MGKT01000006.1, on the reverse strand, counting down.
TCGATTCAGAAATAAATATCTGGAAAAAGACCGTCAGTATCGGAAGATTTTTGTTCTGATATTTGTCGTTACAGTTGTTACGACATCCGCTTTCTCATACCTTCTTTGGCCGGAGGTTTCCAGCCGTATAAATATTTCAGGTACGGAGGAGGCGGTACAGCTTAGGGTTTTTTATGCCAGACAGACGTTAGACCGCGATTTCAGCTGGTTCGGTGTCGGCATAGGTAATCATATACCTTGGCTGCGCCAAACATTGCCCGCTCTGCCCCGAAACGCGTATCAGCCCGTCCACAACATATATTTACTTATTTTGAATGAAACCGGAATTCTAGGATTAATGTCATTTTTGCTGTTCATGTTTTTCCTGATAGTTGATTTTGTCCGCAGAAACATGATGAGTCATCTTTATCACTTTTCTTTTTTGATTTTATTCGCCAGTTTTTTACTGATGGGCCTGACCGACCACTTTTTATGGTCTCTTCAAGAGGGAAAACTGCTACTCTGGGTAATGATTGCCCTGATGACGGACAAACATACTCTAGACAATATATAAAATGGGCTCTTTTTGTTTCTTTTTCATTTTGGTAGACTTATTTTCATGAAAGATGAGTTATTGCGCCAGATAAAAGATGAAGTTCTCAATCTCAAAGAGTCGCCATTATATCAGGAAAGAAAGAAAAATGCCGTGTTTCCAGTAATCGGAGAGGGAAATCACGATTGTAGAATAATGTTTATCGGAGAAGCGCCCGGAAAAAATGAAGCGGCGACGGGCCGGCCTTTTTGCGGAGCGGCCGGCCGTATATTGGACGAACTTCTGGCTTCGGCCGGAATCGAAAGAAACGACGTGTACATCACCAACATCGTAAAAGACAGGCCGCCGTTTAATCGGGATCCTTTGCCGGAAGAAATCAAAACTTACGGCCCGTTTCTGGATAGGCAAATAAATATAATACAGCCCCATGTCATAGCTACCCTGGGTCGATTCTCGATGGAATATATTATGCGCAAATTTAATCTGCAGGATGAATTGCAGCCAATAAGCAAAATACACGGATTGATGTTTCCGGCCCGGGCCGAATACGGATCTGTTAAAATTATTCCTCTCTACCATCCGGCCGTGGCGATATACGATAATTCGACTAAAGATACTTTGAAGAATGACTTTCAAGTATTAAAATCAATCTAATGGAGGCGTTTTTTCAATTTCTTCAAGACAACTTACCGTTCCTCTTTACATACAAACTCGCATTTCTTTTTTTGGGAGCGGCTCTTGAGGGTTTTAATGTTTTGATACTGGCCGGAATATTAATCTCGGTTGGCGCTGTGCCGGTCTTTCCGACAATCGGAGTTGTGTTATTGGGAAATATTTTGAACGGTTACATGTGGTATACTGTGGGATACTTTGCTGGCGCTAAGCCGCTGGACAAATGGGGCCGCAAAGATGAAAAAAGCAGATTAATAATAGAAAAAGTTGAAAAATATTTTGACAGGTACAGCGGCCGGGCCCTTATTATTACCCGTATGACCCTGTCGCTGACCGTGGCCACATTGATAATGGCCGGATCTCTAAAATACAACATCAAAAAATTCAGCTTATATAATTTACTGGGAGCGGCCGGCTGGGTCGGAACTACGCTCGCCGTCGGCTATTTCTTCGGCGAAAGCTATAAACTATTATTCGGTTACATCAAAAGTTTCACCGTTTTGGCCTTGATTACGGCGGCAACCGTCATCGTAATCTACATGTTAAGAATGGCGGTTAAATCGTCATTACTGAAATCGATGACGATTTCCGAGAGATTGCAGGAAATAGGGGACAAAATAAAGAGCGGTTTCGGCGATATGTTTGCGGACAAAAAGTAGGTTGTCCACTTTGCCCGTTTTGACAATTTATGCTAGCATTCATCTCAGAATCATGAATATTAAAAAAGTCGGTATTTTCCTTGTAATTTCAAGCTTTCTACTAATTTCAAACGGTGCTTCAGCGGCAGAAGACAACAGCCGATATTTCGTAAAAACAAACTCGACCTTCTGGAAAAAATCATTTAACGCCCGCCATGTATTCAGCGGTGGTTTTACGGCGGATTTGACCGATTTTCAATTAAAACTGACCAAAGTCTTTAATATTGAAATTGAGCCGGTAAGGCGTCTAAGTATTTTGGAACCGAAAGGCAAAAGCGCTTTACGGCCTGTTCCGACCGAATCTGTTCCTTGGGGTGTTAAGGCAATCTATGATGACAAAAACTTGCTAAAATCCAGCGGCGGCGCGGAAGCTACCGTTGCCGTTCTGGATACGGGAATTGTTAAGCATCCTGATTTGAAGAATCGGATAAAAGATTGCAAGGATTTTTCCAGTCCGGCTAGAGCCCTCGTCGAGGGTAAATGCGACGACAAAAACGGCCACGGCACTCATGTGGCGGGAATAATAGCGTCCGACGGCGGCGATGACGGGAAGGGTATATTCGGCGTTGCTCCGGAAACTTCTCTTTACGCGTACAAGGTGTGTTCAAATACGGGCACGTGTTGGGCAGACGATGTCGCCGCGGCCATCAGAACGGCGGCCGACAGCGGAGCCAATATTATAAATCTTAGTTTGGGTTCAGACGCCCAAAGTTTATTAATCTCTGACGCTGTGGCTTATGCCGTCGAGAAAGGAGTTTTGGTTGTGGCTGCCGCCGGCAATGACGGCCCATACCAAGGTAGCATTGATTTTCCGGCTCAAGACGCCAACGTAATCGCTGTCGGAGCGATTGATTCATTATTTATTGTACCTGATTGGAGTTCGCGAGGCGCGAACGAAACGACTGTTTCTTATGTCGTTGAAGAAAAGGACATAGAGTTCGCGGCACCCGGCGTAAATGTGGAATCAACATGGAAAGACGGCGGATACGTCACTCTTTCGGGAACTTCCATGTCTGCTCCTCATGTTTCCGGATTAGCCGCTAAATTGTGGCAGAAAGACAGCCTGACCCCGTCCCTGTCGACCAGAGAATTGCTTCAAAAATTCGCGTCTGATATTTTGCCTCTTGGCGACGATGATATGTCCGGTTTCGGCCTGCCCCAGCTCTAATTGCCTATTGCTTCTACGCCTCATATCAATATCAACAAATTAGCCGTGAAGGCCTTTTTTATTTTTGGTATAATTAAGTCGTGAAAATCAATCATGTTATTCGGACGCTCGTAGTATCAGATTTTTTTATTAATTCTGGCTTCAGCATCTTTGCTCCGGTACTGGCGGTATTCGTGACGAAACAGATTACCGGCGGCTCATTGGCCGTTGTCGGATTTGCGGCCGCCATTTTTCAGATATTTAAATCCATCATTCAAATTCCGGTGGCCAGAGTTCTGGACAAGACCAAATCGCAGAACGACGATTTTTACTCCATGCTTTTCGGAAGCCTGATTGTCGGCATAGTGCCTTTTTTGTATATTTTCGCGACCGAGTCGTACCATGTTTATATCATTCAGGCTATTTACGGCATCGGCGCCGGATTTTCAATTCCGCCGTGGTTCGCGATATTCAGCAAACATCTGGATAAGCTGCACGAGAATATCGAATGGTCTATGGAATCAATCGGCATAGGCATATCCGGCGCGGTGGCCGCGGCGGTCGGAGGCATTTTGGCCCAGAAATTCGGTTTTAATTTCGTTTTCATTATCGGCGGAATTGTGGCTGTGTTTGGAGCTCTGCAGCAGATTCGGATATTTGACGACATCAAGAAAAAAATAGGCCGGGTTAAACCGGTGCCCGATCGCGGCCCAGAAACATAAATAAAAAGCCAGCAAATTGCCGGCTAGTCTTGGGGGATTAATGCGAAATCTTTCCAATCAACGACCTCAAAAACCGGGTGGTCCTTCTTAATAGATTGAAGAATACACCTTGTTGATTTTAGCCATCTCTTATCGCATGGTTTCAAATCACTTTGAGAATGAATCTTGTGAGCCTGTTTGCGTGTTCTACAAAGGGCGACAATCCTTGAAGTGTGGCCGCCCCAATAAACAGTATTTACTTTTTCGAGCTTTCTCTCAAATTCAACTGCTGGTGCAAGAACGCCGCAGCCCTCGGGAAAATACATATGGAGACGCTTGCCGATTGCAAGCATTGCTCCATTCTTTAGCATTGAACCGATTTGTCCGTCACCTTTTGTGGCAACGAGTTTAACTTTAGGCTTCCCAGTCTCACTTCCATCGACGAAATATATAGATTGTAAAGTAACTGCGTAGAATCTATCCGAACTAATAGTCATGACTGCCTCCAACTACTGCACGTTATATATCAGTCTTAAAATATATGTCAAATATTGATAATTTTAGAAAAAATGTCTTGCGGATTGTATCCAAAATTCGAAGGGGGAACGTTATGACTTATAAAGAGGTAGCAAAAATGGCCGGACGGCCAAGCGCGTATCGGGCCGTTGGTAATATTTTAAGCCGTAATTTTGACTCTCATATTCCATGCTACCGCGTCGTCAGATCGGACGGGAAAATCGGGGGATATAACCGCGGCCAATCCATGAAAAGGCGACTCCTGGAAAAAGAAATGGCGATATGATAAACTCCTATTATTATGCGAAGAATGCTTATATGGTCCGGTGTGGCGCTTGTTTTGATTGTGGCCTCTTGGGGAATCGTAAGACTGGCCGGTAAACCTCAAACCGCGGGAACAGGAAGAACACCCGACCCAATCGTAGAATCAGATTGGAAAAAAGGAAACCCTGATTCCAAAATTACCCTTATTGAGTATGCCGATTTTCAGTGTCCGGCCTGCGCCCAGTATTATCCGATTTTAAATCAGTTGTTCGCCGAATACGGCGACAGAATCCTCTTTGTCTACCGGCATTTTCCGTTGATTAAAATCCATGCCAATGCCGTCATTGCCGCTCAAGCCGCCGATGCCGCCGGTGCCCAAGGCAAATTTTGGGAAATGCACAACCTAATATATGAGAATCAATCCGTATGGGCCAACTTGTCAAATTCTCAAGCCGCCGATGTCTATTCAGGATACGCTTCCGAATTGGGATTGAATATGGAAAAATTCAATTCCGAAATGAAGTCAAGCGAGTCCAGAGAAAGAAATTTAAAGGCTTATAATCGGGCTATTGAAATCGGACTTTCAGCCACGCCGACATTTTTTTTGAACGGCAAATTTATGCAGCCCCGAAGTTATGATGAATTTAAACAACTTATCGAAGATGCAATCAAATCGTCTGTCTAATTGGCTAATTATATCTGTCGCTGTATTCAGTTTTCTGGGTTTGCTTGACGCTGGCTATTTAACAGCAAGTCATTATATGGCTTTTGATCCGGGATGCACCGTATTCGGCGATTGCGACACGGTGTTGAAAAGCCAGTATTCCAAGTTATTCGGAATTCCAGTCCAGGCGTTCGGGGTTGTCTATTATCTTATAATTTTTATATTATCAATCATCATTATCGATACGGGAAATTTGAAGATGGCCAGAAATCTCGGCTGGCTGACGATTCTGGGCCTGGCAGCCTCAGTATATTTCATGTTTCTCCAGACATTCGTCATTAAGGCCTATTGCCAGTATTGCGTCGCTTCCGCGGCCACTTCAACTTTATTGTTCGTTCTGGGAATGAGCATATTAAAAAATATTAAACGATGGGGAAATTAATTCTTACAATAGCGATTATTATCATCTTCGGCATCGGCATACTTTTGAGTCTTGATTTTCTGGCTGATAAGCAAGGCCAAAGCCCTTCACCGAGTGTCACCGCCACGCCGACACCGACAAATGAACCCAATATTTCAGTCAGTAAACCCCAGCCGGGCGACACTGTCGGACTGCCTTTAGTTATTGAAGGTGAAGCGAGGGTTTTTGAAGCGACATTTGCCTACAGAATAAAAGACGGCGACGGATCACTGCTTCTTGAGCGTCATGCCATGACCGATGCCGGAACAGGAGACATCGGCGAGTTCCGCCCGTTTAAAGTCACTATCAACTACTCGGTCCCCAAGTTCGATTCCGGCTCGGTTGAAGTCTTTGAATACTCCGCTAAGGACGGAACAGAAATAAACAAAGTAGTTGTGGCGATTAAGTTTGCCGATGTCCAGTCCCAGACCGTAAAAGCATATTTTTCCAATGAAAAGAAGGATCCCAATATGTTAAATTGTTCTAATGTCTACGCTATTTCCCGCCGCATTCCAAAAACCACGACTCCGGCCAGAGCCGCCCTCGAGGAGCTTTTAATTGGCGTTGACTCTAAGGAATATGAGGACGGATATAGAACGAGCATCAATCAGGGAGTTAAGATTAACAGCCTTGTTCTCGAGGGCGGAGTCATAACGGCTGATTTTGACGATACCCTTGAGGCTGGCGTCGGCGGCTCCTGCCGGGTTCAGGCTATTGTCGCCCAAATAACTCAGACATTAAAGCAATTCTCATCGGTCAAGAAAGTGGTTATATCAATTAACGGAAGAACTGAAGACATATTACAGCCTTGAGACGGATTTTATTAGTCGGCGGCGGCACTGGCGGCCACATCTTTCCTCTGATTGCCGTGGCCCAGGCAATTCAGGAATTTGCGCGTCAAAACAGCATTGAAATTGATTTGAGAGTTTTAGGGGAGGGAAGATTCATTCGCCAGGCCTGCGTCGAAAATAATTTGAAATTTAAATCTGTAATGGGCGCTAAATGGCGCCGCTATTTTAGCGTATTAAATTTCATCGATTTGTTGAAAATTCCGGTTGCTTTCATTCAATCCCTTTGGCACATATATTGGTACATGCCTGACGCGGTATTCACAAAGGGCTCGTACGCTTCCATTATTCCGGCCTTATCGGCCCGACTCTATTTTATACCCGTCTTCACTCATGAATCCGACTCGGTGCCGGGAAGGGCCAATGTGATTATCGCTTCATGGGCCAAGAAAGTTTTCATTTCATTCAAGTCGGCGGGAGTTTTCTTTAAAAGAGAAAAAACAATCCTAACTGGAAATCCGTCGCGCCGCGAACTGTTTACGGCTGATAAATCCGATTCATTGCGTTTTTTTAATTTCGACGGCTCCAAAAAAATAGTATTCGTCACCGGCGGCAGCCAAGGAGCGGGCGTTATAAATTCCATAATTCTGGAAGCCCTGCCTTCATTGCTGCAGCGCTACCACATTATTCATCAGTGCGGGGATGCCCACATTAAAAATGTTCAGGAATACATATCCAAACTGGGCAAGGAAAACCCGGAAATAAATTCCGCGATTCAAAACGGGTACCGCCCTCTTCCATTTTTGCCAACACCGGATTTGGCCAGAGCATACGCCGCATCTGACATTGTTATATCCAGAGCCGGCGCGGCAAATATATTTGAGATAGCAAATATGGGCAAACCCGCCGTTATTATTCCCATATCCGAATCAAATGGAAATCATCAGGTTGTCAACGCTCTGGAATTCAGCAAGTTTGGCGCTGTAGTAATCGAAGAATCCAACCTCACGCCCAACATTCTTATTTCTCAATTGGGCCGTCTGCTTGAAAATGCCCAGGAAGTCGGGCAAAAAATAAATGAATTTGCCACGCCCGACGCGGGTGATAGAATTGCCTCGGTATTATGCAGTCAATCATAGGGCACTCAAAACAAAAGAAGTATTTTGAAAAGGCCGTAAAGAACGGCGATTTAGAGCATGCATACATATTCGCAGGCCCGGACGCGATAGGAAAAAAGAAATTCGCTCTAGAGATATATGTTCAAGCAAACAAAAGTATTTTCGGCCTTGATCCCGATTTAAAAATCGTATTATCCGACGGTTCGAGCATTGGCATTGACGAGGCCAGAGAGATAAAAAACTTTTTTTCTTTGTCGGCGCATGCCGGCCCCTATAGATTTTTAATAATTGACGATGCCCACATGCTGACTGTTGAAGCATCTAATGCCCTGTTGAAAATAATTGAAGAGCTGCCCAAGAGCGCCGTCATTATATTAGTAAGCTCTAAACCCGCTTTGTTATTAGATACGGTCAAATCTAGATGCCATACCGTCAATTTTCATAGCCAAAGTCCGGAGGAAATCGAGACATATTTAAGTTCGCGGAAATTATCCCAAAATGACAAGGATTTTATATTAAAAATCAGCGGCAAAAGGATAGGCAAAGCCATTTCAATTATTGAAAAAAATATTATCGAGGAAATCAAAAAAAGTATTTTGGAATTTAAGAAAGTTTTAGGAATGGGCGATTTTGAAAAAATCCAGTACGCCAAGAAATTGTCTGATGCTGGCAATTACGGGGATATAATAGAAGACTGCATAAATTATTTCTCGGCGGATTTTCAAAATAACCGGAAAATATTAAAAGGACTTCTCGGACTGCATCGGATATTATCCCAGCCCCAGTATAACCACAAATTGGCGATTGAGAATTTTTTGATAAATATCCAATAGCTGATATACTTACCGCGTGTATAAAGACATAATTCAGCAAAAAAAGGCGGATTTTGAATCTGTCGTTTCGCATGCCAAAAATGAGGTGGCCTCAATTCGCACCGGCCGCGCTAATTCTTCTCTGGTTGAAGATATACAAGCCGAATATATGGGAACGAAAATGCGCGTAAAGGAATTGGCGTCAATTACAATTCCCGAGCCGAGGATGATTTTAATCCAGCCTTGGGACAAACAGGCCATTCCAGCGATTGAAAAAGCGATTAAAGACAGCTCCCTGGCCTTGAATCCGGTATCCGACAGCAACGGGATACGCTTAACTCTTCCAGCTTTGACGGAAGAAAGAAGAAAGGAATTCATCAAACTTCTACGCCAAAAAATTGAAGAATCAAAAATCAGGGCCAGGCAGATACGGGAAGACATATTAAAGAAGGTCCAGCTTGAAGTTAAAGAAAAAAAGGCGAGAGAGGATGATTTATACAAGACCAAAGACGAGGTCCAGAAAATTATTGACGATGTTAATTCAAGGCTTGAAGAGTTGAGTAAAAATAAAGAACAGGAATTGATGACCAGTTGATGATTACGGCTATCATATTCATCGCAGTTTTGGCGGTTTTAATCCTAGTCCATGAGCTGGGCCATTTTGTATTCGCCAAACGGGCCGGAATGAAAGTCGAAGAATTCGGATTCGGTTTTCCGCCCCGGCTTTGGAGCGTAAAGAAAGGCGAAACGACATATTCCATTAATTGGATACCATTCGGCGGTTTTGTAAAAATATTGGGCGAAGACGGGGAGGCCAGGGATAATCCGGGGAGTTTCGCGTCCAAACCGGTCCGTTCCCGTTTTATGGTTCTTGTTTCCGGAGTATTAATGAATTTTATTCTGGCCGCGGTTCTCCTGATGCTCGGCAATACCCTTGGCCTGAGAATCGGATTGGACAGCCAATTAAACAATTCTAATGCCAGAGATATCCAGGTACAGATTGCCCATGTTGCGAAGAACAGCCCGGCCGAAAATGCCGGTCTGCAGTTATTGGACGCAATCGAGGGATTTAAGGCAAACGGCGCGACGGTTCATTTAAATGACGTAAAGACAATTCAAGAATACATAGCCATCAATTCCGGAAGAGAAATTACGATGTTGATTTCCAGAGGCGGAGAAGTAGTGGAAAAAAATGTGACACCGAGGTTGGCTCCGCCCCAAGGCGAGGGAGCGCTGGGAGTTTCATTGATTCAAACCGGTGTGGTTTCATATCCTTGGTATGAGGCTATATGGCGCGGCCTGAAAGACAGCGGCGTTCTACTATTGAACACTGTGTACGGATATTGGCTGTTTCTTAAATCTCTTATCATACAAGGTAAACTTCTGGGCGATGTGTCCGGCCCGATTGGGATAGCAACATTAACGGGCCAAGCCGCCCGAATCGGTTTCAATTACTTAATTCAATTTGTGGCCTTAATTTCCATGAATTTGGCAGTCTTGAACATCATTCCATTTCCGGCTCTCGATGGGGGAAGAATATTACTGTTAGGCATTGAAAAAATAAAAGGCCGCCCACTAAGCAAGAAAATTGAAATGGCAATCAACTCAATCGGATTCGCCCTCCTTATTCTCCTCATGCTCTACATATCCGTGAAGGATGTGGCGCGGTTATTTTAGACTTCTTGAGACAGAATTCACTCTAAGCTCGTTCCATAATGAGTTTTTTTGATTGTTAATGCGTATTCTGCTAGGATGCCCTTGATTAAATGCTCAATAAACTATTCGGATTTTGGTCAAAAGATATCGGAATTGATTTGGGTACGGCAAATACCCTTGTTTATGTTCGCGGAAAGGGCATTGTCATAAACGAACCGTCTATCGTGGCCGTAAACCAAAAGACGGGGAGGATACTGGCCATCGGCGAGGAGGCTAAAAAAATGGTCGGCCGGACTCCCGGTTACATTATGGTTTCTCGGCCGCTGGTTTCCGGCGTGGTTTCCGATTTTGAAGTAACCGAGCAGATGCTGAAGTATTTTATTGATAAGGTCCACCAGGAGTCTTTTACTCTCGTTCCGCGGCCCCGCGTTGTTGTCGGCATACCGTCAGGAGTAACGGAAGTCGAAAAAAGGGCCGTTGAAGACGCAACATATAACGCGGGAGCAAGGGAAGTTTATTTAATCGAGGAACCGATGGCGGCGGCCATCGGGGCCCGTCTTCCCATTCATGAGGCGGTTGCCAATGTCATAGTTGACATCGGCGGCGGCACGACGGAGGTGGCGGTTATTTCAATGGGCGGTCTGATTGCTTCTCGATCCTTAAGAATCGCTGGCGACAAACTCAATGACGACATTTTGAGATATTTGAGAGAAGAAAGAAATTTGCTTATCGGCGATGCCACGGCCGAATCTCTGAAAGTTTCTCTCGGATCCGCTCATACGTTGGAAGAGGAATTGGAGGGGAGGGTACGGGGCAGAGATTTGGTTTCCGGTCTTCCTCGAGAGATATTGATTTCGTCGGAAGAGTTAAGAGAGGCGATGCAGAGATCCATTTCCAGCATCGTCGGCGCCGTGAAAAGCACGATTGAAGAAACGCCACCCGAATTAACGGCTGATCTTATAAACCGAAACATATATCTGGCCGGCGGTGGCGCCCTGCTTTTGGGTTTGGATAGATTAATCGCTCAAGAAGTCAAACTTTTTGTAAAAATTGTTGATGATCCTTTAACTGCCGTAGCTCGCGGCTGCGGTTTCGTTCTTGAGAATATTGATCAGCTCAAGAGCGTTCTTGTCGCCACTGATAAAGGTGAATACATATAAGACATTAAGAAATATCATTTGGATTGCGGTTATTCTAGTTATCATCATCGGGACGGCCGTTTTCGCCGTAATTAGAACTCCCGCCCTGCCCGTTTTTAAAGAATCTTCTTCCCGGGCTTTTGTTGTTTTTGATTATATTAGAGTATTCGGCCGGAAAATATTTGCCGTAAAAGACATTATCAATGAAAATATTTCCTTAAAAGAAAAAATTATATCTCTGCAAGGCCAAGGGGCTGCTATCGAATCGCTAAAATCGGAAAACAACGCGTTAAGAAACGCCTTGGATATAAAAAAGAGGTTTGGAAGCGAAAAGACGATAGCGGCCGGAATCTATGGAGGAAACCCCCTGGTTGAAGGCAGGTGGCTAATTAACCGGGGTTCAGACTCAGGCATTGAGGCAGGCGATATTGTCGTTTTGGAAAGCGGCGTACTTGTCGGCCGAGTCGCTAATGCCCATGATGGCTTCAGCACGGTAACTGCCGTTGATGACGTAAATATTCAGGTTACTTCCAGAGTCCTGAACGAGAAAACGACGGGTTTGGCGAAGGGGCTTGGGAACGGGTCCATTAATTTCGAACTTATAATTCAAGACGATGAAATAAAAGAGGGGGACATTGTAATATCCACCGGCGATGATCAGTATCCGCCCGGCCTAATTATCGGCGCCGTATCCAGCGTTGGTGTGAGCAAAACCCATGTTTTTAAAGATGTAAAAATCCGGCCGGCATTCAGCGATGTGCGGTTCGGAAAGGTTGTTGTAATCGGCCAAAATAGATAGTGTCCAAAATTTTAATCATATTGGCTTTAATCCTCGGTATTTTTATCGGCGACATATTGTTGCCAGGCCTTTTTTTATTTCCCGACAATCAACTCGTCTATGTAATTTTAATATCGCTGCTTATGTACTTCGGATTTTCAGCGGCGCCCGTTATCGGCACAGTAATGGTTGCCTTAATTTATGAAATAAGCCACGGTCTTCATCCGGGAACGTCGGCTTTGGCTTTAACTTTAGCCGGATTCGCTATGTATTTTCTGGGCAAGGTTGTATCCCTGCCGGCGGCAAGAGCGGTTCGCGGCATTAGCGGATATGCCGCTGTTTCAATAATCGGCCTGGTTCTGTTAATTATTTTCCAATATAGCTTTATTTTGCTGTCTTTAATTTTTTTCAGAACCGGCGGATTTGATTTCTGGCCGAATCAATATTTATCGTTCGGATTTCAGATATATGCCTTCATTGCGTTTAATATTCTGTTTCGGATGTATAATATTAATAAAATGAAATGATAAACGGCAAGGAATACAAAATTACGGCGACTGAAGACTGGGTAACGCCGGAGGAAACACTGCTAGACTCAAATAGCAAGCATACCGATCTGGAACAGCCCATTTCTCCCAACGTTTTTAATTTCCTGGCAATCGGGTCTTTTCTGCTTTTTGGAATTATATATGCTTTCACGGCCAAGATTAGCCTGGTCGATCACGATAGTTTGTCAGCCATGGCCTTCCGGAATCGATCGGTCAATTTTTCAATTCCTGCGCCGAGGGGAATCATATATGACTCCTCGGGGGTGGCTCTTGTTTCCAATGAGCCCAGTTTCGATTTACTGGTTGTGTCCAATGAGGCCAAGAAGGCGGTTGACGACGCGGATTTTATGTCCAAATTGTCGGATATATTGAGAATCGAAATTCAGAATTTAAACCAGGCCTTAAATGATTCGATTAAATCAAATTCAGTTTTTTTTGTATCAAAAGGTTTAAGCAAAGAACAAGTGTTGGCGATAAAGTTTTTAAACCCAGCCGGATTTTATATCATAACGAATACGAAAAGGGTGTATTTAAGCGGAGCTCAATTTTCTTCAATTTTGGGCTATGCCGGAAAGGTAAACAAAGACGAGCTTTCTGGCCCGTATTATCAGCCGACTGATTTAATCGGGCGAGCCGGCCTGGAAAGCGAATATGAAAAATATTTGAGAGGGGAGCAGGGTCGGGTATTTTTCAGCAAGGACGGCGAGAATAACCAGCAGGATCCGGTTATAGGCAGTTCGGTAGTTCTAAACATAGACCACGCCGCCCAAAAACAGCTCTACAACACACTTTATGGAGTTCTAAGAGCATCCAATCTGGACAAGGGCGCGGCTATCGTCCAGAAGCCTTCTACGGGAGAGGTGATAGCCATGGCCAGCTTTCCTTCTTATGACAATAACTTGTTTGTTGAAGGTCTGTCCGCTTCCGATTACAAGAAATTGTTTGAGAATAAATCGCGGCCGCTGTTTAATCGGGTCATCAGTGGATTGTACAACCCGGGTTCGACGATAAAGCCCATGATTGGCCTCATGACTCTGCAGGAAAAAATATTCGAGCCGACGGACAATATCCGTGATTGCGTGGAATTGAGCGTGCCCAATCCTTTTGACCCTTCTTCCCCTACGATATTCAAAAACTGGCGGCACGACACCGGATTGTTTAATCTGCGCCGGGCTATAGCCGACTCATGCAATGTTTATTTCTACATCGCCGGAGGCGGATTTAAAGACATTAAAGGGTTGGGAATTGAAAGGATATCAAATTATCTCAAAAAATCATTTGCGGATACCATTTTGGGAATTGATCTTCCGGCCGAGGAGAAAGGGCTTGTCCCCACCCCGGACTGGAAAGAAAAAAATAGGGGAGAGAGTTGGTATCTCGGCGACACGTATAACACGTCCATCGGCCAGGGGGATCTTCTGGTGACGCCGCTGTGGATAAACACATATGTTTCCGCCATCGCCAACGGAGGAACCGCGTATAAGCCCCGGATTGCCAATAGAATCATTGATACTGCCGGCAATGTTATAGAAATTAAACACCCCGAACCGTTAGGTAAATTACCTTTTTCAGACGATGTTATAAATGAAATCAAGAGCGACATGGAAGAAACGGTTTTGTCCGGCACGGCTAAGTCTTTGCGGGATTTGCCGGTCAGCGTCGGCTCAAAAACCGGTACGGCCGAGGTTATAAAAGGCCAGAGGGTAAACGCGTTATTTACGGCATTTGCGCCGGCAACCGATGCAGAAATTGCGATTACCGTCCTGGTCGAAGGGTCAACCTCGAATGAGGGCTACGCTACCCGAACCGCCCATGAGTTCATGAGGTGGTACTTTAGTAGGTGATTGTCCACAGAACTATTGCCAATCTTTGTAAACTGGCATATATTATTACGCAATATATAACTAGACATTCGCCTTTGCTTTTCAAATCCCTGCCCACTCGGCCTAGGGATTTAATGTAAACGCGATAATGATAAATGAATCAGTATCTCACGAAGGAAGGATTAGAAAAGTTGAAGAAGGAGATGGAGGAAAGAATCAATACGATAAGACCGGAAATAACATCAAGAATTAAAGAAGCCAAAGAACTCGGCGACTTGTCGGAGAATTCGGAATTTGACGCGGCCAAGGAGGCTCAATCATTTAATGAGGGGAGAATCGAAGAACTAAAGAGATTAATTGATTCGGCCGTGATATTTTCCGACAGAAACAACGGCGGCCAAGTTGATCTGGGCTCGACGGTAAAAGTCGAATCTAAATCCGGAGAAGTAAGGACATTCGTCATAGTCGGAGCGGCGGAATCCGATCCGGGCAAGGGTTTAATTTCAAATGAATCGCCTCTGGGTCAGGCGTTTATAGGACACAAGAAAAAAGATACTCTGGAAATAAAAACACCCAAAGGAACGGTCGAGTACAAGATACTCGATGTGCATTAATATTGCCGCAAAAACTATTGACATAATGGGGTGATATTATTAAATTGGCTCTATCCGAGGTATCAGATCTCGGAATGGAGGGACCATGAAGCGAGCAATCGTCTTCGTGTGCGTGTTCTTTTTGTCGAGGTGCGTGTTCGCAAATGTTGGTCAAGATACTTGTGACCACCGCGATGAGATATTCCAAGATACGCTGAACTTTCAAACTATCGAAAGGGAGGCCAAGCTCATTGTCTGGGGGACTGTCCGAAGCGTAGGCCCGGGCAGTGTTGAAAAGTCAGGCCCGACCAGTTCAATTGTCGAGCAGATTACATTAGAAGTTCGAGAGTTCGTGCGTGGCAAGAATCTGGCGGCCCCTTGGATGAAAGGGACTAAACTCAACTTAAAGTTCCTCGTATCAATAACATCACCTGGGGTTGACGTGGGTGATGAGGTCCTCTGGTTTTTAAGTGGAATTAGCAACATTGGCTTTAGTTCTCTTCTCGGTCCGGCAGCCAATTTTGTCGCTGGGCCTAGAGCCGGTAGCAGTTTCATGATCAACGATTTAGATAACGAGTGCCTCTGGAGAGGTGAAAGTATCTATGGTAGATATTCAAGCGATAAGGTTTCCAAACTGCTTCACAAAAGAGGATTCACCAACTCATGGATTACGCAGGTAATGGAAGCTGGCGACAGACGCGATCCGGGCCCAGTCTCTGTCGATTTGCTCATTGCTTTGGCAAAAGTTGGCCGGTGATCTGCCGAGTCTGCTCGAGTATTGATTCTAATCACTGTTTGATTTAGACTTGAGTTGTCAGTGAACTTCAGTTCTTTTTTAAAAAGGAGGCTTCGATGATACGAGCCATACTAATGGCAGGCATATATGACGGATCGGTCGCATTTGCATTCAT
The DNA here is from genome assembly GCA_001794755.1 of Candidatus Yanofskybacteria bacterium RIFCSPLOWO2_02_FULL_44_18. Taxonomy (GTDB): domain Bacteria; phylum Patescibacteriota; class Minisyncoccia; order 2-02-FULL-40-12; family GWA2-44-9; genus GWA2-44-10. Next base: position 22,694 of record MGKT01000006.1, on the reverse strand, counting down.
AATCTGCACCCTGATCTTGGTTGATCTGCTCAAGGTGGGGATCTTAAAGAATGCAAGGCCAGTCGCACCTTCTGAGTGGTTTGTATTCTCGGCAATCCTACTACCGCTTCAAATGATGGTATTTGGAGTTCTCGGAGCGGAAAGTCGGATGGTTGTCGACGAGTATCCAGCTTTCACCTCTCTGGCTAAGTATGAGATCGCGCTTCCGAACGGCGAGGCTGCTACTGTGGCCATCGAAACCTATTCATCGGTAGAGCGTCGGGGCAGCTCGTTTCAATACAAATATCGGATTATCAATAAATCCGATACACCCCTCCCACTTAGCATCAAATGGCTTCCCCCGGATCAGGTTAACGACAAAAACCTGACGGCCACATGGAACTTTACGACACAAGATAATGTTGTCCGCACGGTAACCAACAAGAACGGTCCCGTGACTCGGTACTTCCAGCTGTCCGTTGACGCCGGCCCGTATTCCAAGGTCATATCCGATGCACTTGTGCCGACCTACATTCCCGGATCGAAGAGGTAAATCATGAATCAGGAAACGAGGGATGATAGCGTTAAGTTCATTGTTAGGCAATTTCTGCACGAGGGATTGTCCCTTGTGTGGTTGTTGGTGACGATAGTGGGTTTCATTTTGACCGTGTTCGCCATCTACTCTTGGACGCTCAAACACAATCCGCGTCTTCTGGTGATCGCCGCCCTCATGGCCACGGTCTCTGCAATGGGCCTCTATGTGGTGCTTTCTGAATCGGGCTCCTCGTCGGGATCAGTATCGGACTGATTTCGAAAGACGGCCGTTGTATCTGAAGCCATTGTTGTGGATTCAGACAGATCGTCGCAAAGTGACCAGCTCTTAAAGGCCCGTGAAAAGTTCCGTGTCGTAGACACGTTGAGCTCAACATGGGCCTCTTTATTTTCTATAAATAAAATGTCGGGAAACCGATTTATCAGATCATCATTCCTTGACGGAGAAGACGGCGTCCGAGATCACTAAATAAAGAGATTTTTTGATACTAGATACTTCATAGCAGATGCGGTATACTATTTTTATGCCTCTAGATGATATTCGAAAGGTAAAATTAGATAAATTAAAAAAACTGCGGGAGGTGGGGATTGAGCCCTATCCGGCGGTTTCGGAGCGGACGACGAGCGTAGCCGATGCCTTGGCTGACTTTGATAATTTAGTTTTGTCGAAAAAAAGCTTGACTCTGGCGGGCAGGATTATGGCTCGGCGCGGCCATGGCGGGTTGGTGTTTTTTGATATAAACGATTCTAGAGGAAAAATTCAATGTGTGGCCAAAGAAGACATTCTGGGTGCCGAGGTCTTTAAGTTTTTTAACGATTTAATTGATATCGGCGATATCATTGAAGTCTCTGGAATTTTATTTACCACCGGTAAGCTCGAAAAATCCATCCAAGCCCAATCAATCAGACTTCTGACCAAAGCTTTGCTGCCCCTGCCGGAAAAATGGCATGGTTTGCAGGATGTCGAGGAGAGGTACCGTAAACGGTATCTGGATTTGCTGATGGACGACAATGTTAAGGCTAAGTTTGTGAAACGAGCGCAGATTATCCAGGCCATGAGGGATTATCTCCTTAAGCAGGAATTTTTGGAAGTCACGACGCCGACTCTCCAGCCGCTCTACGGCGGCGCTTCGGCCCGGCCGTTCAAGACTCACCTCAACGCGCTGGATACAGATGTTTTTTTACGAATCGCGCCGGAGCTTTATTTGAAGAGGCTATTAGTCGGGGGTTTTGAGAAAGTTTTTGAATTCACAACAAATTTCAGAAACGAGGGCATTGACCGCGAGCACAATCCGGAATTTTCAGCGGTGGAATTTTATGCCGCCTACAAGGACTACAATTGGGCCATGGATTTGGTGGAAGACATGCTCGTTACGGTGGCGCCCGACAGGTTCAAAAAACCTTTCCGCCGAGTCAAATTCGCCGAGTTGATGAGGCCGCATGATAGTTTGGAAGACGCGGTTTTTAAAGAAAAAGTCCGGCCGACATTGATTGAACCGACATTCGTGACGGATTATCCCAAGGACATGCTGCCGCTGACCAAATTAAAGCCTGGTATGGCCGATACGGTCGAGGCTTTTCAGTTTTATGTCGGTGGCCTTGAACTTGTCAAAGCCTTCACCGAGCTTAACGACCCAATTGATCAGCGCGAAAGATTTGCGGCCCAGGAGAATCTGCGGGCTAAAGGCGACGAAGAAGCTCAGCGCATGGACGAAGATTTCATTGAAGCTCTTGAATACGGCATGCCGCCAGCGGCCGGCGTCGGCATCGGTATTGACCGCCTCGTGACCTTCCTGACCGATTCCCATTCCCTTCGCGAAATTATCCTATTCCCCATGATGCGCCCTAAATAGAAATCATAATGAGCGAAATCAAAATTATAAAGGAACCCATATCGCGGGCAGATCTAAAAAAAATTGCTGAAGAAAGATTCGGTGATTTAGTAAAAGCTGCTGTTGATGTGGAACAGGAGATAATGGCTGTAGGCGGTGAGTTTCATTTGGAAGAACAAGTTTTGCTTTATAATGAAGCAGGTTCAAAGCAACAAAATATCTGGGGAATTAATATCAAACCGGAGGAGCGTGGTGATGAGTTTATTGAATTTGATTCCTTGATTAACATTAAACCTAATCAAAACAACAGAACACGCGGTGTTGAGGATACAATTGTGAAGGGGAAGATAGTTGAAATAGTTAATAAATTAGTGCATGACTAACTATATCCACGGACCCAATATCGAAGAAAAATGGTGGAAAATGACCATTGCCCAGCAGATGGGTAATATTGGCAGTGAAGTTAGCCGGGCCGGATTAGCTCAGGGCAAAAATCAGAAAAGTTTTGACAATGCCGTGGCCCGAGGACTCGAACTTATTGACTTGACGCTGTCTGATCCCCGCTGGTTTAAAATGCGTGGCAGGTTGTTGGAAATTGCTCGAATCAGGGAAGTTTTTTGTGATGCTATATTTGACGGTAAAGAATACGGCAGTACCTTCAAGGGTATCCAGAATTATTTTGACCAGTTCGCCTTTGTTGCCGTTAAATAATAAAATATCAATTTGTATGTTGGACATTAAATATATCCGCGAGCACGCGGAGCTAATAAAACAAAATAATATAAACAGGGGCGTGGAGGTTGATTTGGAGCGTCTCTTTGCTTTGGATAGCGACAGAAGAGCCCATATTTCTCAAATTGAAGAACTGCGAGCCAAGAGAAATCTGTCTTCAAGGTCAAAGCCAAGCGATGTGGAAATAGCAGAGATGAAAAAAACAGGCGATTTGATTTCCCAGCTTGAGAAAGAGCTTGACTCTATCGGAAATGATTATGTGCCCTTATTGAAATCAGTTCCGAATTTAACCCATCCCGACGCGCCAATCGGCGGTGAAAATGATTTTAAAGTTATTGACACTGCCGGCGGCGAACCCAAATTTAAATTTCCGGCAAAGGATCACGAAGAATTAATGCTGTCTTTGGATTTAATTGATTTTGAAAGGGCGGCCAAGACCACGGCTGCAAAATTCTTTTTTGCCAAAAATGATCTTGTCGTATTAAACAACGCTTTAATCCGATACGGGATTGATATTTTAAGAAAGCACGGATTTACCGTAATGGAAACTCCCGATATCGTAAATAACCAAATTTTAGAAGGTGTCGGTTTTTCTCCCAGAGGGCCGGAATCCAACACATACATGCTGGCTGATACCGATTTGAGCCTGATTGCCACGGCGGAGATAACATTGGGCGGATACCATGCCGACGAGATAATCGACCTCTCGAAAGGGCCGTTAAAATACGCCGGCATATCCCATTGTTTCCGAAAAGAAGCGGGAGCCTACGGCAAAGCGAGCAAGGGCATATATCGAGTCCATCAATTCACGAAATTGGAGATGTTTGTGTATTGCAAGCCGGATGAAAGCGAAAATATTCACAAACAGTTGCTGGACATTGAAAGAGAAATTGTTGACGGCCTACAAATTCCATATCGGGTTATTGATACGGCTTCCCGGGATTTGGGCGCTCCGGCTTATCGGAAATACGACATTGAAGCCTGGATGGTTATGAATAACGGCTACGGCGAAATTACGAGCACGTCCAATTGCACGGACTATCAAGCTCGGAGGCTTAATATCAGATATCGCAAAGAAAATGGCGAAACCGAATATACCCATACCTTAAACGGCACGGCCGTCGTCACAAGCAGATTTCCCGTAGCTATTTTTGAAAACTTTCAGAAGGAAGACGGTTCGATTGAGATTCCCAAAGCGCTGCGTCCGTACATGGACGGACAAAAGAAAATCGGCAAATGAGGGCGGTTGACATAAAAAGCGGTTACCACGACAAATTGGCGATGCGCCGGCGCCGCGCTTTTATAATAAAAATATCGGCCATAATATTTCTCGTCATCGCCCTTATATCTCTGACTCTGTATTTAATATTTTTCAGTTCGTATTTAAAAATTACGAATGTCAGCGCGAATCAGACAAGCGCGATTGGCAGCGGCGAAATTGTGTCTGCAGCGCATGAATATATGGATAAATCCGTATTATATATTCCGACTCAGAGAAATATATTCTTTTTTAATTCGGATAATTTTAATAAATATTTGCTTTCAAAATATCCGATGATTAAGAGTATAAATACGGAAAAAAAATATCCCCATAATCTGGAAATCACAATTTCCGAGAGAACCCCCGTCGGCATTTGGTGCTTTCGGGACGACGGCTGCGTTTATTTTGATAGGGAAATGAATGTTTGGGGGGCTCCAAATCAAACAAGCGGTTACGTATTGCTTTCCGTTGATGACGAGAAGAGAGATGCCATAGAGAAGGAATATTTTGAGGCCATATTAAGGATATCGGAAAATATGCCCAAGTCCATAAATATAAAAAGAATTTTAATTGCCGATAAATCAGTTAACGACATGTTTATATATACAAACAAAAATTATTATATTAAAATATCGACAGAATCGGATATTGAATCGCAATTCAAGATTTTTGAGGCATTCCTGCGATCAAATGATGCCGAAAATATTGAGTATATAGATTTGCGCATAAATGGCCGAATTTACTATAAATAGAGCCACTTTTGAGCCAATTTGACATTTACTTGGCTTTCGTGCTATAATTATTATACAAGTACCTTATATAAGGGCCCTTGAAAGAGGGCTCGAAAAAGGCAGTATTCATCAGTCTTATTGAAGAAATTCAGGCAACACACGGAAATTATAAATGTGCCGATAGAATTCAGGTTGTAGGTATTGCTTTTTTCGAGCTCTTGCTCAAATTATGGCCGGCGGTGTTTCCCGAGGTGGGATCGGGTCTTCCGACACCAGACCCTCCGCCTGGGAGAACTGGCCATCGTCGGCCACCCGCCTTCGTGGGGAGTACCTGATGGACAACGACCTGCATGACGCAGGCGACGATTGTCGGAAAGGTCCTCCCCTTTTTATTTACCTTGAACCGGCGACTTTCCACACGAAAATAGAATTACCGACAACTACAGTCGGTTTTTTTGCATATAGCCAGAGGTAGTTCGGTTTAGACGAATCAAGCGACTGCATTAAAAATGTTCCCGATATAGCGATATATCCGCCCTCGGGATGACGCGACAGGAAATCTTCTTCACTTGAGAATGAATTGATATTTATCCAAACATATTTATCTTTAAGATAATAATAAGGGTCGGACCAGCCGAAATAATCCAAATATATTTTCTTGATTCCGCTGCCATCAGTCCAATCGGACAGACGCTTTAAATCCTGTCCCCAATCCAGATTCGAATCCGCCACGTATCTGTGGCCGCCGGCCGGCCCGCCGGCAGATTGATTAAAATATGCCAAGTAATATGGATATGACGCGATGTTTTCGTAAGCATACCAGCCGAGAATGGCAACGAGCGTCGACGCCAACACGATTTTTTTTTGTTTTGAAACGTTCTGGTATATATTCGAAATTTGCCCCGATATCAATATAAACGTAAACCCGTATACGGGCATGAGATGCCTGACGCCGATATTCAAATTGGCCTGAATGCTCGTAATCCAATATATGGCCAGCCAGCCGAGCAGCGCAAATTCAACAAAATTTTTCCTTATGATGTCTTTTATGTTTCGCGGCCATTTCAATGAAGCGCGGCTGCCCAGGCCGATAAAAACAACTAAGGCCAGAATCCAAAAAGCCAGAGGCTCTTTTATGAAATATACAATCGGGAAATATTCCTTCCAGGCTTGAGATCTGACTTCGCCCATGAAATATGTGGTATTACCGCCGCCGCTTCTCTGGCTGACCATCATGAGGCCGAGACCGTATTGGGCCATTGCCCTGATGACCGGCACTCCAGCGGCCTTAATCTCAATTTCCCGCAAAGTTTTGTTTCCGTATGATCCGAGCAGGCTTGCCGTATCGTTTTGCTGGCGCTGGGCCGGATAATTCATGGTATGAAGATAATATACCGGCCAGACGACGAATATAAATCCAATGGCCATAACTGTAATCGTCCGCGCCAACGAACGAACGATGTCGCGATGCGCGATCGCCCACATGAGAGCAACGGCGATAAAATAAGGCACCAGGAGGATAAGAGAAAACTTGGTGAGCTGGGCAATGCCGAAGCTGATGCCAGCCAGCCACAAACCTTTTCGGGTCGGCTGTTCCAAGTACTTGATAAAAAAATAACTGCTTAAAAGAACGCCGAATAGCGCCGGAATATCCGTAGTTACGAAACGGCTGTGGGCCAGAACGGTGGGCGACAGAGAAAAAAGAAAAACGGAAATTAAACCGGCCCCATTTCCGTAAAGCTTTCTGGTCCAAACAAAAATAATTATTGCTGAGAGGACAAAAAATAGGAGCATCGGGAATTTGGCTACGTGAGTAATCAGAATCGCGTTATTTCCCGACCCGAAAATCAAATTACGCCCAAAATTCCATTGGTCATTGACGTTATCTTTCCAAACGGGCGTTTCAAACGCAGATTGATTAATATCCAGGAAAAGCAGCGCCAATCCGGCCAGATCTTTTGCTAGCGGCGGGTGTTCGGGATTTAATCGGTAATCTCCTTTCGTAACGTACGAATATCCGGCTCCGACATGAGGAATTTCATCAACGATAAAACTGTCGTCCCATGAACTGTTTATTGCCAGAAAAGCGGCGGCCGCGATTATTACTGCCGCGGTAATTTTAGTAGCCAGATGGTTCATTATATTAGTGGGCCAAAAAGCCAATAATATTCAACAACCGTGAATGCAATGAGCAACGCAGCCAGAGCAAGTCGAGCATTGAAATGCAGAGTTTCCGCGGCCGGACCCTCGGTTGTCATATACTGCCACTTGCTTACATTATTAATCAGCCACCAAATGCCGCGCGCGGAGAACATCATTACAAAAGGAATAACCATGGCTGTCGACACGGCATGCATTGAGATAAAATTTGGAATAAGAAGAATAAACAGCGAACTGACCATGAAAACGTGGGCGACAGACAGATGGCCGTGTTTTCTCTTAAAGAGATGGGTCACCTCCTTAATTAAGCCAATTGCGAAAAATATTCCAATCGGCCACGGCAGGAGCGGCCTGTCACTGAACCAAAACTGGGAAAAAGTCGCGGCAAATCTGTCATAAAACGAATAAAGTATTTGGGGCTGGGAGAATACGGATGATGCGCCGCCGGTGTTTAAAATTTCAAATCGATTCATCCAAATTGAAAATAGCAGCGGCAGTGAAATTATAATGCCGGTCAACAAAAGCACGGAGAAACCTTTTAGCAGCACATGCCGGCTATGGTCGTATTTTGAATGGCTGAAGTCTGCCTTCAAGAACGACCAGTAGCTTAGAAAAATTATTATCAAAACCGGAATGATAAAATAAAAATTTTCATAGTTGTACAATCCTGCAGCCGTCAAAACACCGGCCCAAATATAATCGGTCAAGTGATTGGTTCGCAATCCTTCCCAGACGAAATAAAAAACAAAAGTTATTATCAAAACCAGCCATATTTCCTCGGAACCGCTCCGCGAGATTTGAACATGCCAATGGGAAATAGCCGCCAGAAACGCGGCGATGCCGGCAATTTGCCAGCCGTATATGCGCCTGGCCAGAATATATAATCCGATGACCGAAAGAACCCCGGCCATTATCAAACCCTCTTCACTGGATATTGAAAACGGCACCCGAAAGAACCGGAAAATAAGAGCCGTAACAGTAACACCTAACAGCGACCAGGCCTGGGCTTTGCGGGACGGTTTCATTATATTTAATTCTATCAGAATTTTTATAAATCTTGTCCACATATGGGTTCGCTCATTTCAGGCAGAAGTAATATAATTCAGGCATGGAGGGCAATATTGAACAACAAGTTTCGTCTCTGGAAAAGCAAATAGAAGAAAGAAAAACACAAACCGAACAGCGTGAAGCGGGGGAGCAAGCGTCTGAAAAAGAGATTGTGCATTCAATTGTCGGCGAGCAAATCCAGCAACACGCTCCGATGCACCAGATAAAATCAAATTCTTCTTCCGGCCTTATGTACCAGGACCCCCGGCTGCAGCCCATGGTTCAGGATTTAGTCAATATCGCTTTTTCAAAAAGCATACCCGATGCCGTTAAGGCGGCCGTGAAATCCAATAACCCGGCCCTGATTGACGCGTTTCATGACATTCTGGTTGACGAATTGTATGCCCAACTTCTGGAGCGCCGAAAGCTTAAAGAAATAAAATAGCTTATTGATTTCCACAACGTTATTAATCGTATATCTTGGCGTCTTGGCGATATTATTAATCGCCGGTTTTGTTCTCGTCGGAGCCGTTAAGGGACGGGGCAGCGTGGCCAGAGCTCTTAATTTAGCGCTGTTTCGAATTACTCTGCCCAGGGAACCGTTGACAAACAACCAACAGCAAAGACCAGAGAAGGAGCTCATCTCGGTCATGGAACAGCTTTATTCATCTTTGTCTAATATCCATTCATCGGGATGGAATAAATTTGCATACGGCGAACCGTATATTGTCTTAGAATTATCAGTCCATCACGTCGGCGAAGAAATCAATTTCTATATCGCCGTACCAGTAACGTACAAAGACGTGTTTGAAAAGCAGGTTCATGGTGTTTTTCCGTTGTCTGAAGTCGAGCACGTGCATGATTACAACATATTCAATCCTCATGGTGCGTCCGTCGGCGGATATGCGAGCTTAACCGGTGACCCGATTCTGCCGATTAAATCATACCAGCATTTGGAGTCCGATCCTTTGGGCGGAATTCTGACATCGCTTTCAAAACTTGAAAAAGAGGGCGAAGGAGCAGCTATCCAGATACTCATTCGGCCTTCTCATAAAGATAAAATTAAGAAATTAGCCCAGAAAGTGGCCAAAGAAATGCAGTCTGGCTTGAAATTTTCGGCGGCCGTATACGCGGCCAAACACCCCAAGAAGGAAGAAAAAGAAAGCAAGCCTGAACAGCCGAAGGCGGTTACTCCCTTTGAAGAGGAGATTATTAAAGGGGTGCAATCCAAAGCATCAAAACCGCTTTTTGACTCAAATATTAGAATTGTCGTTTCCGCTCCGGATGAAACCCGGGCTGTGCAGTTGTTTAACGAAATCAGCGGATCCTTTGTTCAGTTTTCGGCGCCGGAAATGAACGGATTTAAAATTAATAAAATAAAATCCAAGGCCTTGGACAAGCTCTTGTTCAACTTTTCATTCCGAGTTTTTGACAGTGACAAATCAATCCTTCTTTCATCGGAAGAAATAACCAGTCTGTACCATTTTCCTATGGCTACGACTTTGGCCCCCAAGGTGAAATTTTTAAAATCAAAGCCCGCCGAACCGCCGGCGAATCTGCCGCAATCGGGTATCGGTTTGGGCATTAACATATTCCGGGGTAAGGAAACTCTTGTCAGGATGGCCGACAAAGACCGCAGCCGCCATTTGTATGTTATAGGCCAAACCGGAACCGGCAAATCCGTTTTTATGGAATCGCTGATTCATCAGGATATGGCCAAAGGCAAAGGCGTATGCGTGATTGATCCCCACGGCGAGTTTGCCGAATTTGTGTTGTCAGTTGTGCCCAAAGAAAGGATTGACGACGTCATATATTTTGATCCCGGCGATACGGCAAGGCCTATGGGTCTTAACATGCTGGAAATAGATCCCAGCCATCCCGAGCAAAAATCAATGGTCATAGATGAGTTATTCGGAATTTTTGATAAATTATACGACTTGAAGCAGACCGGCGGACCTATGTTTGAAAAATATTTCAAGAACGCGGCCTATCTTTTGCTTGATGATTATACGAATGAAATTCCGGTTCTGGCCGATATTTCCAGAGTTTTAGTCGATGATGAGTATCGGGCCGATAAATTAAAGAGGGAGACTAATCCGCTGATAAAACAGTTCTGGCAGCTGGAAGCGGAAAAAGCGGGCGGAGATCAGAGCCTTGCCAACATGGCTCCCTATATTTCATCCAAAATCACTTCCTTTGTGTACAATGAGTTCCTGCGGCCGATAATCAACCAGCAAATCAGTGCATTCAATTTCCGCCGGGCCATGGATGAGGGTAAGATTTTAATCGTCAATCTTTCCAAGGGCAAAATAGGGGACTTAAACGCAAATTTGCTGGGCATGATTATTATCGGCAAACTTTTAATGGCTGCACTTTCTCGTGTTGATATTTCTGATGAAAGTTCAAGACGGGATTTTTATTTATACATTGACGAGTTTCAAAACTTTACCACCGACAGCATAGGAATCATACTTTCGGAGGCCAGAAAGTATCATTTGAATTTAATAATCGCTCACCAGTTCATAAAACAATTGAAGGAGAATATAAGAGACGCGGTATTCGGCAATGTCGGCTCGATTGTCTCATTCCGAATCGGCCCCGATGACGCGGAATACATGAAAAATAAATTCGAGCCGGTGTTTACGCCATCCGATCTTATGAATATAGACAATCTCAACGCTTATGTTAACCTGCTCATAGGCGGCCAAACATCAAGGCCGTTTAACATGAAGGCGCTGACGGAACTCGTTTTTGGAGCTGGATCAAAAGATTACGCCGATAAGCTAAAACAAATATCCAGGTTGAGATTCGGCCGGCCTCGGGAGGAAGTCGAAGAAGAGATTAAGAAAAAATATGTTAAGTAAGAGAGATATATATTTTTGCATTCTGACCGGTTTTATAACCGGTTTTTCCGTTTGGCGAATATTGGATTTTCTTAATGCCCCGCTTCTTTATTTGCCGTCGTACGGCTGGCTGATGATTATCATCCCTGTTATCTGGATACTCGGCGTGAGTCTCGGCTATGCGCTGGGAGGATTGGCGTCATTTTTCAGGCAGTTCGGAAAGTTCGCAGTAATCGGATTTACAAATTCGTCAGTTGATATCGGCATACTTAACCTTTTGATTTTTCTGACCGGTATTCACGCCGGCTGGCAATATGTATTTTTCAAAGGAGTGTCATTTCTCTGCGCCATCGTGCCGAGTTACATACTTAACAAATATTGGGCTTTTTCGGCCGGGAATTCTACCGGCGGAGTTTTCGAATTTTCAAAATTCATGAGCGTGGCGTTGACGGCGATTTTTGTCAACACAACCGTCGCATCGATTGTCGTGAACTACGTAAATCCCGTATTCGGCATCATGCCGGAAGCATGGGCGACTGTCGGCGCCGTTACCGGATCGGCAACGGCATTGATTTTCTCATTCTTAGGATTTAAACTGGCAGTATTCAAGAAATAACTGCCAATGCTCTATCGCAAATACAGACCTAAAACATTCTCTGAAATTACCGGCCAGCAGCACGTAGTCAAAACACTCCAAGGCGCTCTGTTGGGCGGCCGGGTCGGCCATGCCTATCTTTTTTCCGGACCGCGGGGTACCGGCAAGACGACTCTAGCCCGGATATTGGCTAAATCCGTTAATTGCGAAAAATATTCGATCGCCGGAAAATCAGAAAAAGAAAGAGTATTAGGCCGGATTCCATGCAATGTTTGCGCATCATGCTCATCCATGGACAAGGGGACGTCTCTTGATTTGATTGAAATTGACGCCGCCTCCCAGACCGGAGTCGATGATATCCGCCAATTGACGGATTCAGTGAGAACGGCGGCTGTCGGCGGCCGTTTCAAGGTATTTGTAATTGATGAAGTGCACATGCTTTCTAAATCAGCATTCAACGCTCTGTTAAAAACATTGGAAGAGCCGCCCAGCCATGCCATTTTTATTCTTGCCACGACGGAACCGAACAAGATACTGGCGACCGTGCTTTCCAGAGTCCAACGCTTTGATTTTAAAAAACTGACTGAAAACGAAATATTGTCCAAGTTAAAAAAAATAGCGGAGACGGAGAATATCAAAATTGAAGACATCGGGCTTAGAGCCATAGCTAAAGCGTCTGACGGAGCTTTGAGAGACGGCGAGGTATTATTGTCAAAATTAATCGCGATTAACGGGGATGAAAATAATATTTCCGCCCAATCAGTCCATGACGCGCTCGGATTGATACCTTACCACTATTATCCCGACTTTCTGTCAAAGCTCGCGGCCTCAAATGGGCCCGAGGCGATATCGGTTCTGCATACGCTGAACGATTCAGGGTTTGACCTTGAAAATTTCGCCAAAGAATTTCTTGAATACGCCAGAAAAGTGCTGATTACAAAAGTTAATCCTGTTTTGGCATCGGCCATTCATGGAAATGACGATCAGATTATGGCCCACTCATCTAATATTGACGGACAAGAACTCATTAATATTATTAATATTTTTTCTCATGCCCGAGCGGGCATGCGCCATTCTCCGATACCGATTTTACCATTGGAATTGGCCGTTTTAGATGCTGTGGGTAAATAACAGACAGGGATATGGTATACTTTAGGCATGAATAGAATCAAATTTTCGTTGTTGGTCATATTGGTCGGAATATTAGTGGTTCCTACGTTGTCTAGCGCCGCTCGGTGGAATCCTTTTGCCAAGATTAGCGAACAAAGAACAGGAAAGGCTGGTATATTGGAAAATCCAGATTTGCTTTGCGCCGGTGAAGCCGTAAAAGCAAGAGAAGATGGCCTATTGGCAGGCATGGAAACGCATTTCGCAGTGATGAAGAAGACCATGGAAACAAGAAGGGCCGTTCTGTCGAAAGCATGGACAATGACAGATCGGAAAGAAAGAAATGTGGCGATAAGAAAAGCGGCGGCGGATTATAATATTGAAATGAGACTCGCAAATAAAGTGCTGAAGAATTCAAGAGATACCATATGGGCAAGCTACAGAAAATCAATGAAGGCCTGCGGAGTCAAGGGCGCGCCGGTGGAATTGGAGAAGAACGTGGTGCCGAACACAGACTTGAATGTTCAGTAAATAATTAAAATCATAAACGACTTCACAAGCGTCCGTAGTCAAATCAAATTCTCGCCCATACATTAGTTTTTCTTCGAACTTGCTATAAGTTGCCAACTTGTGTAAGTGAACTAAGGTAGTATACTTAAGTTTGTATCCTACCTATAATGGAAAAAAAGAAAGAGAAAATTGCAGCAATCGCATTTCGCCGGCAAGGTCTTTCATACTCAGAAATAATGGCCCAGGTTCCTGTTGCTAAATCTACTTTAGCTCTCTGGCTGCAATCAGTTGGTTTGTCTAAAAAACAAAAACAACGTTTAACTGAAAAGAAACTGGCCTCCGCTCGTAGGGGCGCTTTAAGAAAGAAGCAAGACAGAATTTTTAGATCCGATACAATTAAAAATCTCGCCAGAATGGAAATTGGAAAATTAACACACAGAGAGGCTTGGCTTATCGGGGCAGCACTCTATTGGGCTGAAGGTTCAAAAGAAAAAGAATGGAGTCCTGGTTCAAGGACCCAGTTTGGTAATTCAGATCCCAAAATGATAAGATTCTTCTTGTTTTGGGTGAATAGTATTTGTGGTATTTCATTAGATAGGATTATTCCGGCGCTTTATATCCATGAAAGCCACAAGGATAAAGTTTCTTCTGTTCTAAAATTCTGGTCTGAACAGACCCAGCTCCCTATTGAGAGGTTTAAGTATGTCTATTTTAAAAGAAATAAAGTTAATACAAAGAGAAAAAATATTGGAGAAGATTATCATGGATTATTGAGACTAAGTATTGCCGCGAGTTCAGAGTTAAATAGAAAAATTTCAGGTTGGGTAATCGGTATGACAGAAAATTTGCCGGGTGGTGTATTGGGTAACACGCCTGCCTTTGAAGCAGGAGACACTAGGTTCGAACCCTAGCCCGGCAGCCAACAAGAATAAGTATGATACCGAAAAATTCAATTTGCCTTTGGTTTGATAAGGACGCGGAGGAGGCGGCGAAGTTTTATACTGCAACTTTTCCTGACAGTAAAGTCGGCACTGTTTTTCATGCGCCCAGTGATTTTCCCGGCGGCAAGAAAGGCGACGTACTAACGGTAGAATTCACGGTTTGTGGTCTTCCCTGCATTGGCCTCAATGGCGGCCCGACTTTCAAGCACAGTGAAGCATTTTCTTTCCAGATCGTAACGGACGATCAGGAAGAAACAGATCGCTTTTGGAACGCGATAGTTGGGAATGACGGTCAGGAGAATGTGTGCGGGTGGTGCAGGGACCGCTGGGGAATTTCATGGCAAATCACGCCGCGAACGTTGAGCGAGGCGCTTGTAGCTGGCGGCGCGGAGGCGAAACGCGCTTTCGAAGCGATGCTGACGATGAAAAAAATCGACGTAGCTGCTATTGATGCGGCCCGCCTGGGGTAAGAGTGAGGTGGAGTATTTTATTATGAGGACGATTACAGTATATAAATTAGAAGATTTTAGGAAATGGCTGGTGAAGAATCATGCTAAAGAATCCAAGGTTGCTGTGGTCTTGTACAAGCGTCATACCGGTCATACAGCACCGTCGCATCGCGAGTTGATGGAGGAAGCAATATGTTTTGGCTGGATTGACACCACAATCAAGCGTCTGGATGATAATAAATATATCAGACATTTTTCCAAGCGGACTAAAAACAGCCGCTGGAGCGATAATACAATCAGTTACGCTAAGAGTTTAATTAAGTCCGGCAGAATGACGGAACACGGCACGGAATTTTATAAGCTCGGATTGTCCAAACCGACCCACGACTATGGCATACCAAAAAATCCTGATATGCCTGATGATTTAAAACAGGCTTTGGCTAAGAAGCCAAAAGCCAAAATTAGTTTTGAATCTTATCCGCCTTCGGCAAAGAAAGTCCTGTATCGTTGGCTTTACAGAGCCAAGCTGCCGGCGACCAGAGCCAAAAGGATTAAATACATCGTCAACAACGCAACTAAAGGCATTAAGCTGTTCTAGGTAAAAATATTATCACGTAATTATATGCCTAAATACACTTTACGATTCAGAGCAGTAAATAAAGACATTTTTCTGAATATAAAATCCGGCAGGAAAACTGTGGAAACTAGGGCCGCTTCGGAAAAATACCGAAACATCCAGAGCGGAGACTCAGTAGTTTTGGTTTGCGGGAAAGACAGATTCCAGAAAAAAGTTAAAAAGGCAAAAATATTTACAACAGTCAGGTCCTTATTGCGCTCGTATAATTTAAAACGGATAATGCCCGAATTAAATTCAGAAAAAAATGGCAAGAAGAATTATATAAATATCCGAATTACAAAGAGAAAATTAAAAAGTTTGGCTTGATTGCACTAGAATTAGAATAATTTTATGAAGACCATTGTAATAACTGGAGCAAGCAGAGGGATAGGATTGGCGACGGCTAAGAAATTTCTAGCCGAAAACTGGCGGGTTATTGGCACATATCTGAATACTCAAATGCCGATTCAAGCTGAGAATTTATTTGCGATAAAGTATAATCAGGGCGATCCCGAAAGTATTGCCGGAGCGGTCGAAGAAATAAAAAAAATCAGCCCGAATATTGACGCATTAATTAACAATGCAGGCATCCTTCTTGATGCACAAGATACAACCGCTGATTCAGTAAAAGTTAGAAATACATTAGAGATTAATGTTGTGGGAGTAGTTGACTTAACAGAGCGCCTAATTCCGTTATTGCAGAAAGAGGGCCACGTAGTAAATCTAAATTCTGGCTACGGTTCCATATCAGCTCCAATATTGGATGACGAGACATCTTCTGGTTATCGCATTTCTAAAGCTGCGCTGAATATGTATACGCGTCATCTGGCTTTTCGTCTAGAATCCAAAGGTATCATTGTTTCATCTTTAGCTCCTGGATGGGTTAAATCAGATATGGGATATATGGTTGCCACTGATACAGAGGGACCAGATCGAACTCCAGAACAGGCAGCCGATGATATTTTTAAATTAGTGACTGACGTCAAAGAAACTGGTAAATTTTGGAGATTAGGCAAGAAGACAGATTGGTAAATTCGAAATAAGCATAAAATTTTAATCAATGTTTAAGGGAATAATAAGAGAACTAAGAAAAGAAGATATTGATTACGTCCAAAAAATTTTTGAAATGCATTAGAGAGTGAGTCTGTAAAAATGGAAAAACTTTTTTATCTAATTTTTTCAGTTTCCGGCCAAAATATATTTTTTGATTCGGTAATAATATTTTTTGGCACTTACTTTGCCATGATAGCCGGCGGGATTTTTATTCTCCTGGCCTTTTGGTATTACATGGCCGACGAAAGAAAATATTCACGGGCTATAATTTTAGGATTGATTTCGGCTTTTTTCGCAAGATATGGCATTGTAAGTTTGATTCGTATTTATTACCAAAGCCCCAGGCCGTTTACATTTTTGGATATAAACAATTTAATTTTCGACTCTAACTATTCGTTTCCCTCCGGCCACGCGATGTTTTTTTTCACGCTGGGAACGGTTATGTATGCCGTTAATAAAAAAATGGCGTGGTTCGCGTATATTTCTGGTTTTGTAATCGGAATCGCCAGAATCGCAGGCGGGGTTCACTGGCCGACAGATATTCTGGGCGGAATGATATTGGGAATCGTATTCGGAATAATTGTAAATTGGGCGAACAGTAATTTCATGGCCAGTTCACGATAAAAAAATACAATTCCGGGGTATTAACTTACATTTTTTCGCCAAATCATCGGAACACTGTTCCGATGTCGCTTGTGCGGATATGTCATATACCCCTATGGCTAACATAAATCCGGGCCAGGTTCAGCAATATCTGCAGGGTCTTAATTTTCCGGCCGAGAAAGATGAAATTATTTCCAATGCCACGGAAAAAGGGGCCGGCGAAGACATATTGGGCGCACTTAGGAGATTGCCCGATAAGTCATATGACAATACTGCCGAAGTAAATGAGGAAATAGGTAAAGGGGATACCAGTGAGTAGATATATAGATGTTAAAATTAGATAACATAATCCCGCCAATGGCGGGATTATGTTATAGATGGCAGCAATCGGGGGTCTGGCCGTGCTTCTCGGCTTCCAGAATAAGCCGCTCCATGATATCAATGGCTTTAGCCGGATATTTGCCGATAGCCGTCTCTTCAGACAGCATCAAGGCGTCAGCGCCTTGAGTAATGGCTTGAGATACATCAGTCAATTCGGCCCGAGTCGGTTCAGGATTATTGACCATAGTTAAAAGCATTTGGGTGGCCACTATCACAGGTTTTTTAAAGGCCTTGGACTTGTTTATCAGTTCTTGCTGGATGAAGGGAATTTGCTCAAACGGCACATCGTTGGCCATATCGCCGCGGCCAATCATAATCGCGTCGGCGACAAGCAGGATGTTGTCAATATTCTCAATAGCTATTTTTCTTTCAATCTTCGCGATAACCGGAATCCGAGCACCATATTTTTTTATCTCATCTTTCATCTTGACGATATCAGTATCGGTTCCGACAAATGACATGGCAACATAATCAACATTCTGCTCAATGCCGAATCTTAAATCCAAAATATCTTTGTCGGTAATAATTTCACTCGCGTCATCAAATTTATGGCCCGCGCCGGTTTGAATTCTCGGCCCGGAAAGATCCTGGATGATTGGAATTTTTTTATTTGCTTCGCCGGCCAGTAATCTGATATTTGATATGTAACGTGCGTGCTCGTCGTGGCTGCCCCATGAAAAATTCAAACGAGCGACATCCATCTGATGCGTCATCATTTCCCGAAGAACATCTATTCCGCTCGACGCGGGTCCGATTGTGGCAATTATTTGGGCTCGGCTAGGCATTGGTTGATATGTGTAGTAGGCGGTTATATTTTGCGATTCTTTCGCCCCGATTTGGCGCTCCGGCTTTGAGGCCGAAACAGCCAAAAGCGTAAGATAAATCGGCGATAAAGTCATCGTCTGTTTCTCCGCTCCTATGGCTGACAATGCATTCTATGTTGTTTTCTCTGGCAATTTTCATTGTTTGAAGCGTTTCCGTCAGCGTGCCGATTTGGTTGGGTTTTATGATAATAGAATTTATTGAATCCTCTTTTAAAGCTTTGTTTAGCATACCCGGATTTGTCACCGTCAGATCGTCGCCAACGACATATAGGCCGGAATGGGAATTTTTTAAATTTCTGAATGAGACAAAATCATTCTCCTCAAAAGGATCTTCGATGGCCATGATATCAAAATCGCGAGTCATCTCGGAATATATGGTGGCTAAATCAGATGCAGTCATGCTCATTCCACCGATTTGATATGAATTATTCATGTAAAACGTTGAGGCCGCCACATCCATGGACAGTCTCGTCATGCTCGAATAGCCGGTATTCTGAATCGCATGGGTCAAAATTTGCAGAGGCTTTTTTACGTCATCAGTGTCGACTATCTCGCCCGTGTCGATTGTAACACCACCCTCATCACCGAGATTAGCGTAAGACTGGGACATTTCCGAAGCGACGATATCTCGGACGTTCTTCATAACGGCCGATGAAATTTCCAACGACTCCGATACGGACATCGTTTGCGGCACGATGTGATATTCCTGAAACGGAAGTTTGGATCGGGCGTGTTTGCCCCCGTTAATCAAATTAAAAAAAAGATAGGGGACAGGCCTAGATGTTTTCATGTCTTCGATACCTCTCAAATACTGCCATGGCTCCAAATTAAGGCTCTTGGCCGCGGCCTTAGCGCAGGCGACACTGACTCCGATTAATACGTTTCCGCCTAAATTCGACTTATCCTGACTGCCGTCCATCTCCTGAAGAATCGAATCTATTTCAGACTGGTTTTGAGCGTCAGCGCCGATTAATTTGGGCGCGACGATACCGTTAATGTTAGCTATGCTTCTGTTTATGTCTTTTATCTCATGTGCCTCGCGCGATCCCGTGCTGGCGCCCGAAGGAACAGAGAATGTGCCTCGGCCGTTTTCCGTAACAACCGTAACTGAAATCGTAAAATCACTCCGCGAATTTAATATTTTTTCAACTGAAATATTTCGTATCCTCATATATTATTTCCGGCTTTTCCGAAAATGAAGGAATCAATGTTTTCACAAGCAGTCTTTAATATTTCACTCTTGGCCTCAGCAGTAAAAAAGGCGATATGAGGTGTAACGATGACATTGGGCATGTCAATCAATACGTGGTCTTGTACAATCGCTTTGACATCATTTTCATTGTCCGGAATGCGGTCGGAAAATATTTCCATTTCCTCTTTGAGCGGTCTCTCTCCTTCCAAAACATCCAGCCCCGCGCCTCCCAGAATGCCGTCATGAAGGGACTGCAGAAGGGCTTCCGTTTCCACGATTTCTCCGCGGGCGGTGTTAATCAAATATGCCCCTTTCTTTATTTTCCCCATGTTTTCCTTATTTAACAAATGATGTGTGTCATTCGTATACGGCACATGAAGAGATATGATATCGGATTGAGAAAGCAGACTGTCCAAATCCACGTATTCAAACCCCATTTCACAGGCGAAGCCCTCGTCTTTAAATGCGTCAAAGGCGATGACGTTCATTTGAAATCCGTTTTTGGCTATGCGCGCGACATTCTTGCCGATGCGGCCGGTGCCGATAATGCCCAAAGTTTTGCCCTTAAGTTCAAATCCGCCCAAATTTGAGATATTGTAATCAGTCGATTCACGCAATTGATGATAGGCCGGAAATATTTTCCTGTTCAGGGCCAATATCAGCGCGAATGTAAATTCGGCGACAGTTTCTGATCCATACGAGGGAACGTATGACACGGAAATGCCCCTTTGTTTCGCGTTGTCGACATCAACATGGTCGTATCCGGTTGATCGCGTTGATATATGTTTAAGATTGGGTAAACGATCCAAAATTTCTTTGTTGACCACGGAATTCACGAATACGGATATGATATCGGCATCCGCCGCCGAATCAGCGTTTTCCACGTTCAATTTTTTGTCGGAAAAAAATAGTTCATGCCCGAGAATTAAAGATGAGACAATGGCATTATCCTCGGCGGAATTTTCAAAAAAATATATTTTCATGTTATTCGTCGCAAACCATCTTACACTGGGGCGGAATTGATGTCGGCTCCGGGCCAGATTCACCGGAAATTAAATCGGTGATTTTTTCGCTGATAGTTTTAATTATGCCCTTGTCTTGGGCTGTCAATTCTTTGGCAGTTTTCGCCTTTTCCTTCACATCTTTTAACGCATTGACGGCCTTTTGAATCGCCGCCTTGTCCTTGGCCGATATGTCTTTTGACTTGAGGATGTTGTTTAGAGAAGATGACAAACTTGAATTAAGGGTATCGATTCCCTCGTTCAAATTATCAATAACGATTTCTCTTTCGGACTTGGGAAATATTGTCGTGTCGATTTTCGCTTTAATATTTTCAAGCATGTTGGATCCAAGTAAGTCGGTTTTTATTCCGACGGTGAAAATAAGGCCTAGAATTATTATTAAACCGATTAAGTATGACATATGGATATATTAATCAAAATCCTATCCCTGGCAAGCTGAACGTCCCCTTAACCAGGTCTGGATTAATAGTGTAGAGAATGACATAGGCGGCAAAGAGGAAGACGGCGCCCGTGGCGGCATTGGTTACTCTCTTCCTGGCTTGATCATACGCTCCGGGATTGCTTCCAGCCATGAACCACTGTAAACCGGCGATAAATACCATCAAAAATACAGATATCCCCACTATTCTAAATGCCCATGTCAATATTAATGCTATCAGCTGGCCAAAACCCGGATATCCGGTAGGTATTGATGGTTGGGGAGGGGAGGAGAAGGAGGCGTTTGTACTTGCGGCGACTTGGGTAATTGGTACCTGGCTGTCGGGCAAATCAGAGCATGCATCGCCGCATAAATCAACTCTGGGCGAATTTTTGGAAACCTTGATTATATGCAGCTTCCCTTTGTCGCTTGCGGCGGTAATAACGATGTCTTTTCCGTCATAACCAACATCCCAGGCCGCGGCCGGAGCATCGTTTACGATTATCACTTCCTTCTGGCCCCACGGCCGCAGAAAGATAGCATTGAATCCGTTAAACGCTCCAATCCATATTTTTCCATCAACGCTGAATAATTTCGGCGCTCCATCTTCAAACTGTCCGCCGGCCACACCGAGATTAATTATTTCCCCGCTCGGATCGCGGCCGAACGTCCCCGGCCCGTACCCGCCCCACGCAACATAGCCGCCTATGGCATCTATTCCGCCGACAAGGCCTTGAATTTCAAACTCATCCTTCAATTGGGAATTTTGATAAACGCATATAGGGCCTTCGTTGGTTCCATTATCGCAAGGTGTGTATAAAAGATTGCCTGTGATAGCAGGAAGGCCCAATTCACCATCGCCACCGAGAATTGCGCCGTCATAAATCAGTGGCGTGCCCGCGTATACCGCGGCCCAGTGGCCATCGCCGGCCACGAGCCCGCCCCCGGTAAGTGAAGTAAGAAAAGACGAATCGACATCCGATGTGTCAATTTTACGGGTTTTCCACGTGCCGTATTCGACCTCGTATAATTCAGCGCCATTGTCGAGGCATCCCATCAATATTTTATTCGCGCTTATCCATCGTCCGGAATTAGTGAATTGACGGCATGTATCATTTAAAATCTTTTGTAAATCAATGAATTCATATCGTTTTCCGATTTCGGCGAGATAGCTGCCGCCATTGCCGTAAACAACTTTTTTCCCGTCAGGCGATAAATACGGCCACCAGCCGTCATCGGCTTGAATATAATAATCAAGAGGTTGGGCCTTTGGCGCATCTTCGAAATTAACAGCGCCCTGATTCAAAGCAAAGGCGTTGGCGGCAATAAACAAAAGCGGGATGTATTTAAAAATTGACATGAATGTTTCCTCCGGTCGTGGTATCGACTTTACAAACGTACTCATCGATAAACGACACCGCGCCGGCTTTTTCGGCAGCCGAATAAAAATTTAAATAACACTTGGGATGGGGTGAGATGTTAAAATCCACGCAGGTGCCGGAATTCGGATTTCCGGGTTTATGGCAGGACGATTTACTCGGTCCGCCGTTAACTTGCAGTGAGGAGGCGATTTTGATTGAACAAGAGGCATCAGACGCGAGGTAAAGGTCGACTAATTTTTTTACTTTGGCTGCGGTTTGGGGAGAAGCCAAGCAGACACCGTCATTTGATTCACAACCCCGGCTCGAAGTGTAACTGGAAATATTTAAGCACTGGGATGTATTTTGACAGCCGGCGGCCGGAGAATTCGAAAAAGATTTTTTGCATGCCGTTCCGGCGGGTATCGGCGTTACCACGGCTTTTTCCGCGACTATCCCTGGCAAGCTGAACGTCCCCTTAACCAGGT
>MGKT01000005.1 GCA_001794755.1 Candidatus Yanofskybacteria bacterium RIFCSPLOWO2_02_FULL_44_18 | reverse complement strand
TTTGTATCTCGAAGACATCTATACCGTGCCGATAAATCTGGCCGGTCTGCCGGCCTTGTCCTTGCCGTGCGGCCTGGGTTCGAAAAGTAATATGCCGGTCGGTTTCCATATAATCGGAAAGGCTTTTGATGAGGAAACTATTTTAAGGGTCGGGCATCAATTAGAACAAAACATATGATTTTTCAATTCTCGGCACTGGAAGAAACGGCTCAACTTTTCGACTTTTCTAATTTTCAATACGCCCGGATATTTGATTTCATTGAAAGCTGGCAGTCATACTGGATTTTTCAGAATCTGAAAATTTTAGGCATCTTTATAACTTTGGTTCTTCTGATTATTCTGGTCTGGCTTAAAATTAAAACCCACAAAGTCAAACCGAAACCGTCGCTTATTCAGGAAATTTCTCCACCCCAAACGGCACCCGGCGGTCCCTGGCAGGCAAGATGGGAAGAGATAAAAAGGCACATTGATTCGCCCAAAGAGGGCGAATGGAAATTTGCCGTTATCGAAGCCGATGCCTTGATGAACGATGCCTTAAAAAGGGCCGGTTTTGCCGGCGAGACAATGGGCGAGCGCCTTCAAAATATTCAATCCGGCCAAATTCAAAATCTCGATGCGTTATGGGAGGCGCACAAAATTAGAAACAGACTGGCTCATGATTCTGACTACTTCCTGCGCTACGCTGAAGCCAAACGCGCCGTAAGTCAATTCGAAAAAATCCTCAAAGAATTGGGGGTGTTATAAAAGGCCCCACTGGAGGCCCTATATCTGTCTTTCGGAATAAATTTTATCAAGCCAAGGGAAATTTGCTCCTATTTCTCTCTTTATCAGTGAAACTTCCTTTTCAGGCAAAGAGGAATTGTCTAACAAATGAAAAAGATTTTTTCGTAATCGTTCTTGAGTTATTCCACCTGACTCTACCCATTTTTGTTCAATTAAACGATAAAGTCTCAAAATCATTCCCTCACGGCTCGCGGCAATCGCCATCAAATTGCTTTCTGACAAGCTGTCGAGTTTTTTGGAATAGGTCAGCCATTTTCCGTCTTTGATTTCCTTGGGGCCAAACAGGTCAACAAAAAACATTTTTCCGGTTTCTCTTTCAACAACGATATTGGCGAGTTTTAAATCTAATCCTTGGGGTAGACCTGATAATTTTTCTCCTTGAACTTCAATTTCTCCAATATCCGAATATGAGGCCAGAGATTCAATAACTTTTCTCAAAAGCATCCACTTCAGAAACTGAGGTTCGTCCGGATTTTCAACCATCAGCTGGCCGTCGCCGCCGGGAATGTACTGTTCATAAGAAAAAATTTGAAACTCACTGCTAACGGGGACTATCTGGCTGTGATAGATTTCGGGTATATTCCAACCTGAACCAACAAGTTCACCACGATAGGGAACAAGGCGGGATTGCAGAATTTTGGCTTCACTTTCTGTTAGATTTTTACCAACACCCATTCTTTTCCATATTACTCTCCTTGAAACTCCTTCAACAGAATATTCTAAAATTGAAACTCTTGATTGGCGTCCTTCGGAGATTCCTTTGGGCGGCAGGATTTCAAATTGTATTAAGGGTTCATGGGTCTTGAGGGATAACAGCTCTTCTCTGTTGGGAATGAACAATTCTGCATGGGCCATGAGAATTTCCTTGTCTGTTTTGAACTTCATTAATTAAACAATAATTAAGGCTTATGTAAACTATTTGTGGACCGGATGGGACTTGAACCCACAACCTCTTCCATGCCATGGAAGCGCTGCTACCAGTTGAGCTACCGGCCCTCATTTCTTATACATTTTATCGTGAATCCTGGCATAGTAAAGTCGGACTGTCTTTTTATTTACAATCTCAAAACCAATTCGATAATCTCTGTTTATCCAAAAAAAACACATCCAATTCAGGTTGCCCTTGAGTTTGTGTGTTTTCAGGCTTTTTTCAAAAGGATCCTTAAGAAAAATTTTAAGCTTTTTCTCGGCCATTTTTCTAATCCTTTCCGGCAACTCGTCAATCTCTTTCTTGAAAACGGGAAGAAATATAATTTCCATTATCTGAACAAATCTTTTACATTACGGAGCTTGATACCTTTCCCGTTTTGAAAGTCTTCTCGTCTTTTTTCCATTTCCTCTTCAAATTCCTTCATTCTCAAAAGATGTCTAAAATATTCGCTTGTGCTGGCAAATTTACCTTTTTTGACCTCTCGCTCCACTTTTCTAGCCATGTCCTCTGGTAGGGATATATTAATTATGTTTCTCATGTTTTGTAATATTTTTTATTACATTTTATCAAACCGATTTTCATTGTCAATGATATAAAAAATTGATATAATTCGTGTGAATTCAACTGCCCCCGTAGTTCAACGGATAGAACAGCCCCGTCCTAAGGGGTAAATGTGGGTTCAATTCCTGCCGGGGGTACGAAGATGATGCAACTACCAAAGGAAATAATCGAGATTTTGTTAAAACTTCAAGAAAATGGGTTTGAGGCCTTTGCTGTGGGCGGATGCGTAAGAGATTTGCTTTTGAACAGAACGCCGGAAGATTGGGATGTGACGACTAACGCCAAACCGGAAGAAATACAAAAAATATTTTCCGACCATTTTTACGAAAACCACTTCGGCACGGTTACCGTTAAAACAGATTCTGAAGATCCGACACTCAAAGAAATCCAGGTCACTCCGTATAGGATAGAAGACAAATATTCCGACAAGAGGCATCCGACAGACATAAAATTCGTAGCCAATCTCGAGGATGATTTGGGACGAAGGGATTTTACGATAAACGCTATGGCCATGGGCTTAGATGGCAAAATTATTGATCCTTTCGACGGCGAAGGAGATTTAAAAAAGGGTTTTCTCAAAGCCGTTGGAAAGCCAGAGGAAAGATTTGGCGAAGACGCGTTAAGACTGATACGCGGCACGCGCCTGGCCACAGCGCTAGGTTTCAAAATTGAAGAAAAAACAAAAGAGGCCATTCAAAAAAATGCCGGCTGGCTTGAAGCAATATCAAAAGAGAGGACAAGAGACGAGATTATAAAAACAATAAACTCCGAGTGGGCCCATGAAGGAATCTTGCTTCTCGAAGAAACAGGATTGCTGAAATATATTCTGCCGGAGCTGCGCGAAGGAATCGGTGTCACCCAGAATTTACATCACATATATACGGTTTGGGAACATAATATTTTAGCTCTTAAATACGCTGTTGAAAAAGAATACTCATTTGAAATAAGGCTGGCTTCTTTATTCCATGATATCGGCAAACCTCGCACTAAAAGGGGGGAAGGCAAATATTCGACATTTTACGGCCATGACGTCGTCGGAGCCAGAATGGTTGCCCAAATTATGGCCCGGCTTAAATTCCCGAATGACATCGCCGAAAAAATAATTAAACTAGTGCGCTTCCATATGTTTTTTTACAATGTCGGCGAAGTAACGGAATCATCGGTAAGAAGGCTTCTGGTTAATGTCGGCAAAGAAAACATATACGACCTTATTAAAGTCAGGGAAGCCGACAGAATCGGATCGGGCCGGCCCAAAGCGGTACCATACAAACTGCGGCACCTAAAATACGTAATTGAGAAAGTTTCCAGCGATCCAATATCCGTAAAAATGCTTAAAGTTAACGGCCAAGATGTCATGAAGGAGCTGAATGTTGCGCCCGGGCCCAAGATTGGGTTAATATTGAACTCTTTGCTGGCGGAAGTATTGGATGACCCTGCAAGAAATACCGAGGAATATTTGATTGAACGAATCCGTGAGCTCGATAAAAAATCGCCTGAAGAACTGAAGTCCGCCTTGCAGAAAATTGAACAGGCCCAGGAAGAAGACGAGAAGGAGAGAATGAAAAAATATTATTTGTAAGATCAGGCTGTAGTGTACCGGTAACACGCTATCCTCGGGCGATAGAGACAGAGGGTTCAACTCCCTCCAGCCTGACAAAAAATGGAATCTAACATCTAAGTTCGAGTCATTGCGTGCCGACTTATTCCTTGGTACATTAACAACATGCGGGTCAGGTGCAAATTGTGCTCTAAATACTTTCTGACAAAACGAGCTTATTTTGTTTTTAACAAAGCGAATGGCTATCATTCATTTTGTTCCAAAAATTGCCATTATAAATTTAAAAGGACAGGTAAAATTATATCTTGCTCAAACACTAAATGCAGTAATACTTTTTACAGACCTGGGAGTTGTACATCCTTATTTAACTATTGTTCTAGATCTTGCGCGGCTCGTGTTAATAACCAAAAATATCCAAAATGGCCAACAAGATATTGCAACAGGTGCCAGAAAATAAACAAAAGGGGTGGATCCTTGTACTGCTCGGTGAATTGCTCAAAATTAAGTAGATTTAAATATTCGGAAGAAGAGATAATTCAATCCATCAGAGAATATTATGAAAAAGAGAATCGCATTCCGCCCAAAAGAGATTTAACCCAGACATCCCATAGGGCTATAAATATTTTTGGATCCTGGAATAATGCTATTACAAAAGCAGGGTTAATTCCAAATAGATCTCATGATAACAAAATGTATAAGAGAACTATGGGTATGGCCTCGGACGGTCATAAGTGTGATTCCGCATCAGAAATAATTATTGACGACTGGTTGACAAGGAATGATATCCCGCATAATAGAAATCAAAAATACCCGAATTCAAATCATAAATCGGATTGGTCTGTTCAGGACGGTAAAATTTTTATTGAATATTTTGGTCTGGCCAAAGATAGTCCCCGGTATGATCGTTCTATTAAATACAAGAAGGGCATTTGCAGAAAATTTGGTATTAAATTAATCGATATTTACCCTGCCGACCTATATCCGATGACATCTTTGGACAGCAAACTATCAGCACTTAAAAAGTGACTTGCGCTGACCCGAAAGAAAACCCCCCTTAGTGGGAGGCAACCATTTTGCTCATAGCAAACATGTCTGCGATTTCATTGTAATAGGCGATACCCTCGGGCGTAATAGTGACATGGCCGTTATTACTGACCTGTTTAATGAAGTCGGCTGATTTAAGTTCGCGCAATATCGGCAAGACGGTCCCAAGTTTCAGATTCGTGGCTATGGAAATGTTTTTTGCCGTAATCTTCTCGGTACTTCTCATCTTTTCAAGAATCCGGAATCGCCAATAGTCGCGCCGGATCATTTTGCGAGCCTTGAGTTTGGGCAGCAGAACGGTTTTGATAAAAACGGACTGATTCCAGAGAAACTCAAGTCTGGTCTTATATCGAAGATGATTCTCGTTGGCACATGGTGAAAATTGAACTCTTTGCCATGTTTTATCGATTTCGTCGCAAAGATTTGCCAAATGGGTCGGCTTTCCAAAAATCAATGCCTCGAGAAGAAAATTTTTGGCCGCCGCTACGGCAAAATCCACATCCGCCCACGAAAAGTCCTGGTCTGGCGGCAAGGATGAAATTTTGCGAAATTGCTCTATGATAACTTTGTGATCAATTTCGGTCATGGTTTACCTCAAAGAACTGTCGAATCCTACAATAATCCTGGAAAAAACTCAACTTTATGGTAAAATATATAAAATTTGGGCCTGTAGTTCAGTGGTAAAACGCCGCATTCGCATTGCGGAGGCGCGAGTCCGATTCTCGCCAGGTCCACAATTCCAAATTTGGTGGTGTTTGTTTGAGTGGATCGAAAGGCAAAATCCCTTTGTGACCGCGAGTTGCATAATCACAAAAAGAATGTACTATAGTGCCAGTTCTATGGAGAAAGGCATGACTCCACAACAACTAGATTCCCTGGTTAACTATTTTTTATCTCTGACAAAATTAGGCGAAAAATCTGAAAAGCCCACTATCATCGCCGTGACCGGATTCCCCGGTTCGGGCAAAACCACAGTCGCCAAACATGTTACTGAATTGCTTGGCGGCACACACATCCAAGCCAATTCCGCCCGCCAGATTTTGAGGGAGGCGGGCCTGATGTGGAACACAAATGTGACGGCGATAATTGGCAACGTACTGGAAAAACTTCTTTCCGAAAAACGTATAGTTGTAATGGATGGGCATGTTCTTGAAGAGGGGGAACAAAAACGGCTTGAGGGGGCAGCTAATAAACACGGCGCTGGGCTTTTTTTCATTGCCGTGGATTGTAAGATTCAAATCGCTCTCGATAGAGATGAGGAACGACCATTGTTACCGTCAACATTTGATAACTGGCAACCCAGCGCGCCATATCCAAAAGAGTACATGTGCGAGCAAGCCAGAAAATTATATGAATTTGTGGCTCGGAGGGACAATCTTTATTCCATAAATAACAGCGGCACCGAAAAGACGACTAGAAGCCAGATCGCAGATATTGTCGGCCGTATCAAATTACGAATGTAGCGGACCAGTTTGGTCCGTTTTTTTATTTTCATTTTTCTGATAAAATCTTTGCGTGTCCGACAAAATATTCAACGGTTTAAATGATAAGCAAATCGAAGCAGTCAAGGCCCTAAAAGGGCCTGTTTTGGTTATATCCGGCCCCGGATCGGGAAAAACAAAATGCCTGACTCACCGAACGGCGAACTTAATATCAAACAGCGTGAGGCCGGAAAACATATTGTGTTTGACGTTTACAAACAAGGCCGCTGACGAAATGCAGGAACGGATAGGTCATTTGCTGGGCCGCAAGTACCCGACAAATTTGCGCTGGCAATTCATAAATCCGTACGTGCCGCTTATCGGCACTTTTCACTCGGTTTGCCTGAAAATATTGAGAAGAGAAATTGAAATATTGGGCTACGGCAGGAATTTCAACGTTCTTGACGGCGATGACCAGACGGCCTTGGTAAAAAGAATAATGAACGACATCGAAATTGACACAAAAAGATATAACCCCAGAATTATTCTGTCTAAAATATCCGGCCTGAAAACGGAACTTATCTCGCCTGACAACGCGCCCAAAAATGATTTCTATTCGCAACTTGTGGCCAGAGTTTTTTCGCAGTATCAGCATCAGCTTAAAAAAATGAATGCTTTGGATTTTGACGACTTAATATCTTTTACGGTTCAAATATTCAAGACCCGGCCCGATATACTGGAAAAATATCAGGATATTTGGCAATACGTTTTGGTTGACGAATATCAAGACACCAGCCATGATCAATATCAATTGATTAAACTGCTGTCTCAAAAAAATAAAAACATATTCTGCATCGGCGACGACGCGCAGAGCATATATCAGTTCCGCCGGGCCGATATCCGAAATATTTTGAACTTTCAAAAAGATTATCCGGAAGCCGAGATTGTTATGCTCGAACAAAATTATCGCTCGACCAAAAACATCATTGCCGCCGCCCAAGAAGTCATATCAAAAAATAAGAGCCAGATTTCGAAAGAACTTTGGACGGAAAATGACCACGGCCACAAAATCCTAATCAAAGAAACGCTCAATGAAAGAGGGGAGGCAAATTTTGTCGTCCAAAACATCGTCAATCTCGCCAATAACGGAAAATCATTAAACGATTTTGCGGTCTTGTACCGAACCCATGCCCAATCCCGGGCCATTGAAGAGGCTTTGATTTCACATGGTTTGCCGTACCACATCGTCGGTGGCATCAAATTCTACGAACGCAAGGAAATAAAAGACATACTGGCATTTCTAAAATTCATAAATAACCCGGCTGACGCAATCAGCTTCGAGCGGATTATCAACATCCCGCCCCGCGGTTTAGGCAACGCAGTTTTGGAAAAAGTATCGCAAAAAAATGAATCAAACATTGTCGAGGCCATGGCTCAAATTATTGACGACGGCCTTGCCCCAAAGCAGACAAACAGCTTAAAGGCGTTCCGGAATCTAATTCTGGATTTGCGCAATCGGGCGGCAACGGAAAAACTCACCCAATTAATCAAGCACGTTATAGAAAAAACAAAATACGAAGAATATTTGAAGTCTTTGAGCGAAACAAAGCTGGCCTATGAAAATCTTGAAGAACGATCGGAAAACCTAAGAGAGCTGCTGACGGTCGCCAAAAAATACGATGCGGCTGGCAACCCATCTCAAGACGAGGAGACCGGTCTGGCGAAATTTTTGGCGGAAATAGCGCTGCTCCAAGAAAATCCCGTCGCCGATGAAGTGGCTCAAAAAGTAACCCTCATGACCATGCACGCCTCAAAAGGACTGGAGTTCCCGAATGTTTTTATCGTCGGAATGGAAGAAGGGCTCTTTCCTCAAAACCGGGCAATTATAGACCCTAAAGAGCTGGAAGAAGAGCGTCGTCTTTGCTATGTGGCCATAACCAGAGCCAAAGAAAGACTGATTCTGACCCATACGAAATACCGATCCATATACGGCTCCACGGAATCAAATCTGCCCTCCCGCTTTATCGGAGAGATACCGGCCCATGTCGCTGATTACAAATTCTTCGATTTCGGAAATGACGAAGAAACCATTAATTATCTATAAATGACATTCGCAAAAAAATCACTGGGACAAAATTTTCTGACGGATGTAAAAATTTTAAACAAGATTGTTAATGCGGCCGATATCACACCTGAAGATACCGTTATTGAAGTCGGGCCGGGAAAAGGCAGCATGACTGATATTCTTTCCCAAAGGGCATCTCGCGTTATTGCGGTAGAAAAAGACTTTAGGTTAATCCCTTTTCTGAAAGAAAGATTTTCTGACAGCAATGTTGAAATTATCGAAAGTGATATTTTGAAATTTATTCCGAGGGAATTTCTAAAAGAAGAGAGGTACAAAATAGTCGCTAACATACCATACTACATCACATCTCACTTTATTCGTCTCGCGCTTGAACAATGGCCGCAACCGGAAATTATAGTTTTAGTCGTTCAAAAGGAAGTGGCCGAAAGAATTATGGCCAAACCGCCAAACATGAATTTGCTGGCCTTGTCCGTTCAGATGTATGCCGATGCAAAAAAAATTGACATGATAAAAAAGGGCAGTTTTCAACCGTCCCCAAAAGTAGATTCAGCCATCATCAGATTAAAGCCCGGGGAAAAAATTAACAGCGACGACGCCAAGAAAATATTTAATTTAATGCGCTTGGGATTTGGCGAAAAAAGAAAGCAACTAGCCTCGATCCTGACTAAAAAATTGGAAATTAGAAAAGAAGAGATAGTCGATATTTTCAAAAGGGCTGGGATATCACCCAATGCCAGGTCCGAGAATCTTGGTCTTGACGATTGGGCGAGATTAAAACAAATGCTATAATGTAAAACATGCTTAAGAGATTGTTGGGCGCATTTGTAATAATATCTCTTTCTTTTTTAATCCTTTTTCCAATTCCCTCCAATGCCGGCGTAATTAGTTTTATTAATCCATTGAGTACTCCGTTTGGTGGCCGCATTTTATTTCAAATGCCCTGCACGTGCAGTGCCAATCAATTATTAATCATTGGGCCGCCAAAAGGGGGAACGTTCGTAATGTTTCCTACTGTCAAATTGTATGAAAATTATAAGCCAATAATAGGAAATAACGTCCTTGGAATGTCAACGGGAAAGGCACCTTGTCTTGTTTACGCCGGTCTCATTTGTGTACCTGTCGCTTATGCCAAGATAATATACATGATTGGCACAAGTAAGACACCTTAAACTAACAACTTATCAACTCTTTTAAAAACAGCTGAAATGGCTGTTTTTTTATTTAAGATATACACATTTTTGCCCATTTTTTATGATAAAAAGTGATATACTAAACTTAAATGGAGTTAAGAATTAAACTTTTCCTGGCATTCCTGGCAGTGATTGCCGTTTTTGCTTTGTATAAAACATCAAGCAAGTTTAGATTTTTGTCTCTAGCCGATGTCGGAATCCCCGTGACGAGCCAGCTTCCAGGCGTGAACAATGATCCAGATAATGATGGCCTTACAAATAGCGAAGAAGATTATTGGACAACTAATCCTAATAATGCGGACACGGACGGCGATGGCTATTTAGACGGCGATGAGGTTGTTAATGGGTATGACCCTTTAATATCAGGATTGACACCGATTGGAGGGAGCGTTACTGATCAGTTCGTAAATTTAACTTTGTCAGGTTTTGTGGAGGGCTCGCTTAAAGAAGACAGTCCAAACTATTTCCAGTCGCTGGACGACATCACATCAAGCGTCATCGACCGTGTCGAAGCGGGGCAAATTGCCTCTATTGAATTTCCGACTGTCCAATCAACCAGAGAAAACCAGCAAATATATCTCGAATCTCTAAAACCAATATTCAAAGATCTACTCATTGCTTATTATGGCGAAGCGTATCAGCTCATAGATCAACTGGAAAATATCGGTGCAAAGGGATTTTCTAATTCCGAAGTAATTTCTTTTTTCAGCCAATATACGAATATCGCTCTTAACATATCGCGCTCGTTTCAGGACGTAAAAGTTCCGGAAAATTGGAAAAAAGAGCATGAAATTTTATCGTCTTTTGTCACAAACTTTAGAAACTCCAATTCTTCTCTTCAAAAAGGGCAAGTTGATCCGATCAATGCCACTAATTCCCTTAATGCTTTGATAGACATGGCTGAATCAGTTCCTTCCTTAGTCGAGGCCTATGAACAAAAAATTAAAAAAGAGGAGTTGGGCGTAAAAAATTATTTTCAATCAATTCAGTGAAATTTACAAGTATTATATTAATCATCTCATTGCTGGGAATATCCTTGCCGGTTGAATCTTCGGCTGCCGTGGCCAATTATCTTATCGGCGGCTCTTCATGCGTTGCTGGCGGCGTCGCCTCGGCCAAATTTCAGTCATATGTAGATGGTGGGGTAAATTGGCTCGAAACGAAAGGTATAAATTTTATTAAAAACGGTGTTATAGGTTTATTTAAAAAACCCGTGTTGGCTTCTAAACCCATTACCGACAAACTCGGCGGATTAGTTGGCATCGGGGCCGTACCGGTATCAGACAAGCAGACGCAAGAAGAAGTCAGAAGCATTCTCAAAAACTCAAAAGACAAGGAAGCCGTTAGAGATGTGATTGCAAGGTGTGTTGCAAGAGAAGTATTGAATGCCGCTGTTTCGGGTATCCTTAATCTGGCCCGCACGGCTGGCCGTGACGGCGGACCCACATACGTGAAAAATTGGCGCACATTTCAGGCAAACGCTTTGTATCGCGGTGAAGACTTTTTTAGGGCCCAGTTAAGCAACTCTAACCTTTGCAATTACATTGATAAGGAAGTTAAAAAAACATTCGGTGTGAAAAAGAAAACATCGGTACCGAGCAATAACGCCAGATACGGAAGCTTGGATTCTCTATCGGGAAAAACAAACTGCACCATGCCTAACAACTTCAGCTATGAGGACTACCAAAAGAATTTCGGCGAAAACGGCGGCTGGGAAGCGTTTAATAGATTGTTGGAACCACAGAACAATTATTACGGCGTATTATTCCAATCACTTGATGAATTGGAAGCGCAAAAATCGGCGGAGTTGAGCGCTGATATAAATGAGGCCGTTTCCGGCAAGGGTTTCACGTCAAAAAGGGGTAATAACGCAACCGAATCATGTATATCAAAAGGAGTTAACGGAAGATGCATAGCCTACAAAGACATTAAAACTCCAGGCAGCATTATCGAGGCGAACGTCAGCGCCGCTTTGCAATCCGAGTTCAACTGGATATCAAGCGCGACACAACTCGGAAGTATAATTGAGGTCGGAACCAACCTTTTATTGCGTCGACTTTCCGATTTGGGAGATTCGACGGAAAGCCATGAGTTTTACAGCGGCAATCTGCCTGATCTCCCCGATCCCAGTAGTTTCCCGTCGGAAGACAGCGGAGGAATCGGTTCAGGAGATAATCGCGACCAATGCATACTAGGTTGCAGTAATTTAATTGATAGCGCTGACGCCTTCCGGGCCTGCATCGCCCAGTGCGATGGAGGATTGGGCGGATCAGACAATACTCCTGGTGACGGAGACGTCATCAGGCAATCTCAATAATGTTCAGCTGGATTACAGGAATTGCCATGAGCGGTATCGCCCAACTTGTTGGGTCAATGCTTTTTATTTTCGGCACGGCCATTGGCACCGCTATTTCCTGGCTTGCGAATCTGCTAAATTATCTGGTTCACGTCCCCGTTTATCCAACCAACAATTCCGACATTGCCATAATCAGGGAATCCTGGACAATATTTCGTGATATCAGTAATATGTTTTTTATTATTGTCCTGGTAGTTGCTGCTTTCGCGACCATATTTGATATCTTTAAACAAGTAGGGCCATACAGTCTTTCAAGAGACTTCATAACCAGATTTATCATAAGCGCTGTTCTGATTAATTTCAGTTTTGTAATTGGCGTTTTAATTATCGATTTCAGTCAGATCATAAGCAATGTTTTTTTGACCGCGATTGGCGACATATCGGTTCGTCTGGGCCAAGCCTGGAATCCGGCTTCATTATTCCAAACAACCTTTAATCAGGGCGGTATGTCTGGAAGCGCTTTTAGCACCCAACTTTCAAATTCCATCGTCGGCTTGGCGGCAATGGTGATTTTTCTGTTCGTTTACGCCGGAAGTATATTTACAGCCGTCGTTTTTACTTTTCTTAGAATTCCGATTCTATGGGCTCTTTTAATCGTCTCTCCGGTCGCCTGGCTTGCATATCTGCTCCCATTTAGTAAAAAATGGTTTACAAAATGGTGGGATTTTTTCATTGGCTGGAATCTATTCTTGCCTTATTTTTTACTGATTATGTACTTTGCCCTACTTGTTTTGACCAAACAGGCTGAAGTTTGGCCAAAAATCGCCAAGGAATTCGCTGCCCAACCGCCTTCGACGTTGGGCAACATTTCAATTCCATTTCAAGACATTGTTAGATACGGCATTGTCTGCGCAACATTAATATTTGGGACTAGGGGCGCGATGAATTTCTCCATGTTTTCCAAGGCCG
Source organism: Candidatus Yanofskybacteria bacterium RIFCSPLOWO2_02_FULL_44_18 (assembly GCA_001794755.1). Classification (GTDB taxonomy): domain Bacteria; phylum Patescibacteriota; class Minisyncoccia; order 2-02-FULL-40-12; family GWA2-44-9; genus GWA2-44-10. Next base: position 32,529 of record MGKT01000005.1, on the reverse strand, counting down.
GAATCGGTAAAACCGTGGCCTGGGGCAAGCAATCGATATGGGGCATAAATCAGGTTGATGCCGCAATTAAAGCTTTGGGGGCTAAGGGAGAAGAAATAAAGAAAACCGGTTTGCCCGGGCGCATGAACTTGCTCTATGGCGGCCAAGCGGAACAGGAGAGGAGAGAGGCGACTTGGAAACAGAGATTTGGCGTGAAAGGATCTGATAAAGAATTCGTTAAAAATGCTGGTCAAGCCTTTGAAAAAATCGAGGATGCCTATGATACCGGCAAATTAGATATTAATCAGCTTCGTGAAAAAGTTAAATCCACAAATGCTTCTTCGGCCGAAGGTTATGCTTATCGCAAGTTAGCCGTTAAAAAGGGTGCCTTGGGTGATGATCAATTCAACCAAACCTTGTCTAGTGTCGCCATGAATCCTTTCATGGTCCAGGACTTAATGAAAACGGCCAAAGAAGCGAAATTTGCAGGAATTAAGGACTTGAAGAAAGTCGCATTTAACAAAAGCCTTCCTCTTTCCGCCAGAAGAGATGTTTTATCGCATATGGCTTCTGAATCAAAACAGGCGGGTAAATTTAATATTACCGACATCGAACAAGCTGTCGATGTGTTGGGCGGGAAGGATTCTCCGGAAACAAGAAAATTCTTGGATGATGTTGGCAAAGTTCGAGCCGCCGATGTCAATAAAGTGCGCGGAGGTCTTGGAATACTTGAAAAGCCCACTACTGAAGAACAAGCTGTTAGGAAATCGCTGAACACAGAGCCAAAAAATATTGCCGCCATGCCCGACGATGTTTGGGCATCGCCATCATTCAAAACCTCCCTTAAAGATAAACTCTATGACACTAAAGTATCACCAAAGGTTCGCGCTAATATGAGAAATCGTCTGGAGCAAATCTTGAATGAGCAAGGTGCGGACGAAAAGCTTAGAATTCTTAATGAACAGGCACCCCGTAAGGACTTCCAACGATCAGAACCGAGTCAAGGACATCAAAATCAGCCCCAGGGCGGCCGCGGCAGGGGGACGGGTGGCAATCCGATAAGAGGGTTCTCACCAGGCACGCCTACCAGTAATGTTACCTCAGGTGTCAGTGAACAAAATACAATAAATTTGAGAAACCCCGGGCCACAGGTTGGAAAAATCGAGATAGATGAAGACACGACACTGACGGCCGACGAACCCAAACCAAAAAGACAGGCCGGATTTGCGCCGTTCCAAAATCAACCACCCACATTAAGTAACCCACTAGATTCATCTGCGGAAAATACAAAAGGACCAGGCGAATCCGATACCTACTCTGACAACGATGAATTACCCAGTGAGCGCGAAAAAAGAATAGAAAATGAAATGGAAGAAGGAAGAATGCGCTATCAGGAGTCACAGAGACAATACCAAGAGGGGCAGAGACAGTTTTATGATAATCTTTACACCGGTCTGTCGGGAGATGATAAACTCAAAGCCGCAGATCTTGAGCCTCAAATTTTGAAAGAAAATCCGAGAATGAGTGCCAAAGATGTAATAACTGAAGCGGTAAGGAGATACAGGCAACAAACAGGAAAATCGGCTCCACCCAAAGGTGAGGATCGAGACAACTCATGAGATTTCAAATACCACAATTTATCGAGACGGAGGTGAAATTGGTCGGGCCGTTTACTTTGAAACAATTCATATGGATTGCCTCCGGCGCCGGCATTGATTACCTTCTATTTTTGACGCTCAAAGGCGGAATCTGGTTTTGGGTGCTTGCCATACCGATTTCCACCATCGCTCTAGCTCTGGCTTTTCTAAAAATAGACGACGAACCCCTTCTTAACTACATCGTATATTTCATAAATTATTCCCTCCGCACCAAGAAATATATGTTCCGGAAAGATAATGATAAAATAATATAATGGCCGACGTTTCAACCAAACAATTCATAGACATCAGCGGCATCAATGATGAGATAATCATACTCAAAGACGGATCATTGAGAAGCGTGGTTGAAGTCGCGGCCATCAACTTTGAACTGCGGTCCAATGACGAGCAGGCGGCAATCACCCAAGGATTCCAGAGTTTTTTAAATTCGATTGATTTTCCGATTCAAATCGTCGTCAGCTCTCGAAAATATGACATCAATGACTATATTAAAATAGTTGAGGCGGCCGGGAATGAGGCCACCAATGAGTTATTAAAAATACAGGCCGCCGAGTATGGAAAGTTTGTAAAAGAAATATCTACCTTGGCCAATATTATGTCAAAAAAGTTTTATGTTGTAATTCCTTTTTATGTTTTCGAAAAGCCGACAGGCAAGGGGTTTTTGGCCACCATAAAAAACGTTTTCGGCGGACAGGGCAAGGCGATTCAGATTGACGAAGCCCATCTCCAAACATACCGCAATCAAATGGCCCAAAGGACGGAGCTTGTTTTCGGAGGCCTGGCCGGGCTGGGAGTGAAAATAAAGACGCTTCGGGGCCAGGAACTGATGAATGTTTTCTATGGACTGTACAATCCCGGGTCTAAATTAAGCGCAAATGCCGATACTTGATCAAAACAAACAATTCGACGACTTATTCGCCCCTCCGGCAATCAACGTAACACCAAATTACATTCAGGTCGGAAGCAAATACGCCCGCACGATATTCCTTTCGACTTACCCTCGGTATTTAAACACGAGCTGGTTTTCGCCGATAATAAATCTGGATCGGGTTTTAGATATAGCCATTTACGTCAACCCGAAAAACACGGCCCAGGCCCTGAAACAGCTCCGGGACCACCTCGCCAAACTCGAATCGCAAATGATGGAAGAAGCCTCGGCCGGAAAAGTCCGCGACCCCATTCTGGAAACAGCTGTCGGCGACATAGAAAACTTACGCGACAGATTACAGCAGGGGACGGACAAACTTTTTGACGTCGGTGTGTATATAACGATATATGAGGATTCTCTAAAAGATTTGGATGAAACGGAGAGCAAATTAAAGGGCATGTTCGAATATCAGCTTGTGTATCCCAAATCATCGGTCTTCAGAATGTCTGAAGGATATATGAGCACCCTGCCGTTAGCCAAAGACCGGTTGAATGTGTTTACTCAATTAAATACGGAGCCGTTATCGTCTATTTTCCCTTTCGTTTCCTTTGATCTTACGGCCAACGACGGAATATTGTACGGCATAAACACGCACAACAACTCCTTGGTGCTGTTTGACAGGTTCAATCTGGAGAACGCGAATTGCACAGTTTTCGCCAAATCGGGTGCTGGTAAATCCTACACAATCAAATTGGAAGTTTTAAGGAGTCTTGTCTTTGGCACCCAAGCCATAATTATCGACCCCGAGGATGAATACAAATACCTGTCGGAAACGGTGGGCGGCGCAAATGTAAAGATATCCATAAATTCCGACCAACACATAAACCCTTTCGATCTACCGATACCGGACGAGGACGAATCGCCAGCTGACGTGTTCAAATCCCACGTTTTAAATTTAGTGGGCTTATTCCGATTGATGTTCGGCCAGCTTACACCGGAAGAAAATTCCATTCTCGATGAGGCCATCCATCAAACATACGCTATTAAAGACATCAGCGCCGCCGGTGATTTCACAAAACAAGAGCCGCCGGTACTTTCTGACCTTCAGAGTATATTGGAAGGCATGACCGGGGCTGAATCGCTGGTGTTGAGATTAAAACGCTATACCGATGGCACATTCAGCGGCTTTCTCAACCAGCCGACGAATGTTTCTTTGGATAATCAATTAATCGTCTTTAGCATCCGCGATATGGAAGAGGAGCTGCGGCCAATCGCCATGTATTCGATTCTTAACTATATCTGGACCACGATGCGGCGTGAACTGAAAAAAAGGCTAATTGTCGTCGATGAAGCCTGGCTTCTGATGAAATACGAAATCGGCGCCCAATTTCTGTTTAACATTGCCAAGAGGGCTCGAAAATATTACGCCGGACTTACCACTATTTCCCAGGATATATCCGAATTTTTGGCGACAGACTTGGGAAAGTCAATAATTAACAACTCTTCGATTCAGATATTGATGAAACAATCCCCGGCATCCATAGATTTACTCCAAAAAACATTCAATCTGACCGACGCCGAGAAATTATATCTCTTGGAAGCCCGGGTCGGATACGGGTTATTTTTCCTGGGCCAATCTCACGTTGGAATCCGAGTGGTGGCTTCATTTGCCGAAGACCAAATCATAACATCCGATCCTAAACAGATATTGGAAATCGAGCAAGCCAAGAAAGAGTGGGCCCAAACCAATATTAAATAAAAACATGGACGAAAAAAACCATTTAAAACTTATACTAGCTAAGCAAATTGAAATTTCAAACGCTATGGAGACAGAGAGGGAAATGGAAAACATGTACCAGCAGAGCCAAAGCTTGTACGAAGAAGGCATGGAATACAAAAAACCGTCTTTTTTTAAATATTCTGTTCTGTACGGATTGGCAGTCGTAATCGAGCTAATCGATCTCACCACTTTTACTGGTTTTGGAATTCCGGTTGCAATGTTGGTATCATTTGCACTGTCGACGCTGATGTTCTTGATATTTTGGTTCACGAATACCAAACAAAAAAGGGCCGATGAGTTTGCGGAAAAAGCGAGTGCTTGGCTTCAAGAATTGCCGAAAAATATGGCCCTCATCGAACGTCGCGGCGGCCAGGCGGCCCGCCTCGTCAGAAAGTTTAAACCGGTAAGAAAAATGGCCGTAAAATCATACGCGGCATTAAAAAAATCGCCCCTGTCGAAATTCGCCGCCGCCGCGGTCGCCAACCTCATTCCCTTGCTTGATGTCATGCCGTGGGTGATAGTCGGCGTATGGTTAAGCTACCGAGACGAAAAAGCTTCTTACCGAAACGCGAATGAAGCTGCCGTCGAGGGCGTCAAAGGAACACTGGCCGAAGTTGAACAATTAGCCGCATAAAATGTCAAGAAAAAATATTACGATATCCATTTTGTCTTTAATCGGCGTAAACGTTTTTTTGTTAAGCTACATCTTAAATCCGAGCGGCGAGGCTTTGTCAGGCCGGCTAATAGACAAATTTGATGGTTCGGCAAACGAAGCACCGGCTGAAAAAAACAAAGAAAGCGCGTCTCGGGTAAGCAACCACGAAGCTATCTCACCGGTAATGTCCGGAAATTCTGTCATTTATTACGAAAAAGGCACAGGCAGAGTTTTTAAGACAAGCTTGGAAACGAATACAACCGAAACGATTTCGGAAAGTATCTTGCGCGATTTCTTGAGCGCGGTTTGGGCCCCAGATAAAAGACAGGTCATCGCTAAATTCTACGGCCCACTCGGAAACGAATTCAGGTATTACAGCTACGACACGAAAAAAACAATTCCTCTCGACAGAAACGTGAGGAGCGCCGTTTTTTCGCCGAACTCAAGCCAAATCGCCTACTTTAAGAGCACTCCCGAAGGGGGGGAAATTTATATTTCTAATCCCGACGGTTCCGACAGCCATCGAATCTTTAAGACCGCCTTCCTGGACACGGATTTAAAATGGCTCGCCGACGATTTGATAGTCGTCAGCGCCATAAATTCGGCCGACCAGCTCCACTATGTATTCAGCCTCAACAGAGACGGGGAGATAAGAAAAATATTTGACGGATTAATGAAACTTGATACCGCCTGGCGCGGCGATGGTGCTGCGGTTATATATTCAAGTTTTGACAACGGTTCTTTGGAGTCCCGAATATTGAATTTAAATACAGGTACCGAGGTAAAAATTTCCAAAAATATTGCGGCGGGTCAGTGTTCCTGGGGGACAAACTCAGTAGTATGCGTAAGCCGCCAAGATGGCGGCTCGGGCGATGAAATATTTCTAATTAACCCCCAAGGAGATATCATTTCCCTGACAAAAACATCTCAATCGTTCAATCCGTCAGAAGTCATGCTTTCCCCTGACGAATCCCGCCTTATTATTCTTAATCGGCCGGACAATTTGATTTACTCATTAAGAATAAATCAGTAGGGCTTTATCACTATTCGTCTTTGCGGCTCTTCGCCGATGCTTTCGGTGGCGATATCAGGATATGATGCCAATTCCATGTGGACGATTCTTCTTTCGTATGAGGACATAGGGGAAAGAACCTCGGCCTTTTGCGTGTTTCTGACTTTGGTTACGGCCATTTTGGCCAATTCCACGACTCGTGTCGCTTTTGACTTCTTGTAGTCGTTAATGTCAACAACGATATTTTGGATATTTTCGTTCTCTTTAAGCACAATGGCTCTCAACACATGCTCTAAAGCTTGGAGATTCTGGCCGTTTCTGCCTATCAAAAACCGGGCGTCGCCAGCCGTCGAAATCGAAACGAAAGCTGCTTTCCGTCCAGCCTGATCTTCTTCTCTCACTTCCACGCTGCAGGGCACGTCAAGATAATGGGCAAAGCTGGCCACGAATTTTTCAATTTGGGATTTATGCTCGTTGTTGATCATATTTCTTTTTAATCAGAGCCTGCTCGAATATTGAAAAGACGGTGGTGGCTATAATATACAGCATCAGACCAGCAGGCAGACTCCAGCCAATAATTATAATCATGATGGGCATAAAATTCAACATTTGATTATTAAACGCGGCCATTTCCTTGCCGGCGCCCTGAACCTTCATTGACGCGGCCTGCTGTTTTGACTGCAGCCATTGAACCAAACCGGCGACAATAATCACGGGGATATTGCGCTTTGATATGTCCAAGAAACCCAGAAAAATCGGATTGATTGAGTCAAAGTGGGGCACGAACGGATAAAGATAGCCGGCAACCCCGGAACCGATGCCGTCTCTGAACACGGCATACAACGCGAAAATTACGGGCAACTGGACAAGCAGCGGCAGGCATCCGGCAAAAGGATTTACCTTGTTGTCTTTGTAGAGCTGCATGATTGCCGCCGATTGGGCGGTTTTATCGTTTTTGTATTTTTCTTTTATCTCGTTCATTTTGGGCTGAAGCTCGCTTAAAGAGCGCTGGGATTTGAGAGCCTTGATTGAAAGCGGTAAAAAAATAAACCTGATTATTATAGTCAATATTATTATTGCGATGCCAAAATCTTGTCCAGGGATTACGGCATAAATATAAACTGCCAGATTAAGCAGGGGGCGGTACAGTATTTCGTTAAAAAGTGAGGACATGGTTACGGTAAATCAACGCCGCCTTTAAAAAGCGGGTTGCATCTTAAAAAGCGGCGGATGCTCTTTGTGAAGCCGCGGTGGAAACCATCCTTTTCCACTGCCATTACGGCATACTCTGAACAACTCGGATAAAAACGGCATTGTGATTGAACCGGAAAGAGCCAGGAGGCACGAAAAGAATTTCCCAAAATTTGATACAACTTTATTGCAAAAATGAATGCTTTGGTCATTTTAATATGTTAGATTTTTTAATAACACTCAAACAATCGTCCCGAAGCAGTTTGTTTATATTATTTTCCGGCATTTTCGTTACAACTATCACCGCCGTCAATTTTGAATCAATTTTATCAAGTAGGGAATTGATGACCTCGGACACGATCCGCCTGGCTTTGTTTCTCTGGGACGCCATTTTGGCGGTTTTAAGCGGAACAACAACGCTTATTCTTGGTTTAGTCTTTCTGCCGTCAATCAATCGTTTCAAAAATAAAAAACTGCCACTAACAGTTTTTCCCTTTTTAAACACTTCTTCAAAATCCTCCCTCCGCGTCAGTCTGTTTACTGTTGGGATTGCCAATATTATTAAACCGTTAGTCTGGCCCGGCTCTTATTGCGTCGACGAGCCAGTACCGTCCGGCCTGATTTTGTTTTCATGCGGCCAAGAAACCCATGCTTAACCTTCCTTTTCTTTTTTTTGGGCCGCCATGTGCCTGATAGGGCTTTAGTCATACCCTTATGATACCCGAAAAAACTCATTCGTCAATCAATTTCATCACCGCACGATGAATTTTGAACCGGTCAATATTTACATATTTTTCCCGACTGTTATATCTATTTGAGCGCTAAGAAATGGAAAATCATAAAAAATTGAAAATAAGATAAGTTATAAACAGAATATCAACTTAAGCGCACTTTCGGCCCAAATAATTTTAATGTCATAATTGACCTCGTAGTATTCTTAACTTTTTCGCATCATGACCAATGAAGAGCTTTGGAAGGCAGTGCTTGGTGAAATGGAATTGTCTTTGTCGCGAGCAACTTTTATAACCTGGTTTAAAAACACAGTGATAATCGCCCGGGATAGAAACAGCGTCGTGGTCAGCGTTCCTAATGGCTTCATAAAAGAATGGCTTGAGAACAAGTTCAACAAGAAAATTCTTCAATCAATAAGGACTTTGTCTCCCGAGGTAAGGGAAGTTAAATACGCTGTCGGCCGGCCCAAGCCAGAAACGCTCAAGCATGATATATCAAAAGTTATTCTGGAAAAGGAACTGGAAGAAAAGTCCACGCCTGCCGATGATCAGGACATCGACAGTGTCACTAATCTTAATAAGCGCTATTCATTTGAATCTTTTATCGTAGGGTCAAACAATGAATTGGCCCATGCCGCCTCCCAAGGAGTAACCAAAAGCCCCGGCAGAATGTATAATCCTCTTTTTTTGTACGGCGGTGTAGGATTAGGCAAGACCCATCTTTTGCACGCCATCGGCAACAAGCTATTTTCAGAAAACAGAGCCCGCCGAGTTCTATACACCTCCGCCGAAAGATTCACGGTTGATATTGTCGAGGCGATTAGGAACAAGACCATAGAAGAATTCAAAAATAACTGCTCAAAACTGGATTTATTAATGATTGATGACATTCAGTTTATCGCCGCTAAAGAAAAAACGCAGGAAATAGTTTTTTCCGTGTTCAATGAGCTCTATGGAAAGAACAAGCAAATAATATTATCGTCAGACCGGCCGCCGCAGGCTATTGCCGCCCTCGAGGAGAGGCTAAGATCGCGATTTCAAGGCGGAATGATAGCTGATATCGGCATTCCCGATTATGAAACCCGGCTTGCCATTTTAAGAGCCAAGTGCAATTTAAAAAACCAGTCTTTTGAAGATGATGTTTTGAGCTACATCGCCACCCATATTCAAAAAAATGTCAGGGAGATAGAGGGGGCCTTAAACAGGGTCATTGCTTTCAGTCAAATATACAACCGGGTGCCTGATGTAAAAGAAGTTAAAAACATATTAAACGCTTACTTGACGACTCCTTATCGAAAAACATCGCCCCAGACAATCCTTAAATCGGTAGCCGATTTTTACAGCATATCCATTAACGACCTTTTGAAAAGAAGTCGAAAAAAAGAAGTGGTCAAACCGCGTCAAATAGCAATGTTCTTGCTTAGGGAAGAAACTAAACTATCTTTTCCAGAAATCGGCCAAAAGCTCGGCGGCCGTGACCACTCCACCGTTATTCACGCTTGCGAGAAAATAAGAGGGGAATCCGCCGGAGACGAACCATTGAAACAGGAGTTAGTGCTTATCAAAGAACGTGTTTATAACTCACTTGATAGATAGGGGATACGCAAGGAATAATATTTAATATTTAATATTTTATCCCGGACAATATCTTTTTTGTGTAGTAATTATTAACAACCATACAAACTTATATTCATATAAATTTCATCAATATTTCCTTGTTAAAAATATATTGATAAAAACTTTTCCACATAAACACATTCTTAATAGTAGTAATAATTTTTTAAATATATATTAATACGTGCAGATATTAATCAAAAATAAATGAGGATAACTGTCGCCGGAGAAAATTTAAAAAAAGCGTTGGGATTGTCCGAGAAGATAGTTAATAGAAACACGACATTGCCGATATTAAATAATGTTCTTTTAAGAACCGAAAACGGACGGCTTAAAGTTTCAGCCACAAATTTGGAAGTCGGTATAAATTGTTTTATAGGTTCAAAAATAGACGAGGCTGGTGAAATAGCAGTACCGGCGAAAATATTCTCCAATCTCGTTTATAACATGAAGGATGACAAATTAACCCTCACGGCAAAAAACAATATTTTGCATATTAATTCCCAGAAACACAAAACTCAAATACTCGGTCTAAGTGGGCAAGATTTCCCTATTATTCCTAAAATCAAGAGTGAACCCGTTACAACACTACCGGCTAAATTGTTAAAATCAGGATTATCGGCGGTAATGGACGCGGCCTCTTCATCAGAGGCGCGGCCCGAATTGTCCGGCATTTATATATACAACGCCAATGGATTTGTATATTTCGTGGCCACAGACAGTTTCAGGCTGGCAGAAAAAAAGATAAGCCTTCAACTCAAAAAACCAATCAAAATAATATTACCCAGGCCGACAGCCGGCGAGTTTATAAGGATTTGTTCCGAAATTGAAGGAGATGTTGATGTTTATATACATGAAAACCAAATCGCGATTGAGAATGATGACATTGAGGTTGTTTCGAGGCTTATTGAAGGTTCTTATCCAGACTACGCGAGAATAATTCCCGAAAATTTCAAAACCAAAATTATATTAGCAAAAGAAGAAATGGAAAACAGTATCCGCTTAGCTGGTCTTTTTTCGTCCCACGTGTCGGATATTACTATCAAAGCCCGGACTGATAATTTGGAAGTAACGGCCAAGAATTCCGACAAGGGGGAGATTGAAGAAAAAATAGGCGCTCTTATTGATGGAGATGATTTTGAAATAACCCTGAACTACAACTACTTGCTTGACGGCCTCAAAACAATAATGACGCCGAATGTTGTGCTGGAGTTTACCGGCCCCGGGAGCCCCCTTGTCTTAAAACCGCACCATGATAAACCAGACTCAACGTATTTGGTCATGCCTCTTAGAACTTGATGTTTAGACACATAAACTCAAACAAAAAAATTAAAAACACCGATTCGATACGTCCCCCGAATCAAATTTTTGATTCCCTGAATAGAGTATTGTCTAACATGTTCGGCCGATTGGACATCGAACTGGAAATCGACACCCGGTCAAATATTATCTATCTAAAACCCAAACTAAGGCTGGTCTCGCAAGAATTAAGGTGGCGTCTGCCCGAGATAAGAAGGCAAATGCAGGATTCCGACAAGTTTAGACTTGTCGTCATATAGCCGTCGATCCTAAATAATTTTGTATCGGCCACTCCCAATTGTGGAAAAGTGGATCTTCTTGAGGGTTGGCCGGGTAATTTCCTAAAGGGTCTTCTTTTTTGACGTAGTATAAGATGTTGTGGTATTCCGGAGTAGAAGCATCGTCTTTGTAAAACGCGTAATCTCCGTTGAGCATTATTTTTCCAACATTAACCGGGTCAGGTTTGATAAAACTCTCCTCACTGACGTAAGCAAAGGCCCGGTTCATGAATTCATGCCACATCGGACCCGAGGCGCTGATGCCGGCGCCGGCCTGGGTCATGGGAGTGTTGTTGTTATTTCCGCTCCATACGGCCGTGGCAATGTTTGGCGTGTAGCCCACCACCCAAGCATCCCGATTTTCTTGGGTCGTCCCTGTCTTAGCCGCCACGTCGCGTCCCGGAAAATATAAAGGGCTGTTATATCCAAAAATCGGCGCTCGGGCAGTATTGTCTGAAAGCATATTATTAACCAATCTCGCGATTTGGGAATCTAAAACCCGAATCGGCTGATTTTTCTTGTCTTCAAGAACCGTTCCGTCGCCAGTTTCGACACGCAGAACGATTTCCCAGGGATTGCGCACCCCATCGTTCGCGAAAACGCCGTATGCTGACACCATATCAATTGGCCGAACTTCCGCTCCGCCCAACACAAGCGACAGGCCGTAACCACTGGGCTTGTTTAAAGTGGTTATGCCCATTTTCTCCGCCGTATCTGTGGTGTTTTTGATTCCAGCAAGATACAAAACCTGGACCGAGGGTATGTTCAATGACTGACTAAGGGCCTGGCGCATCGTAACCGGTCCCCGGTGGACGCCGTCGTAATTTTGAGGATGGTAGCAACTAAGGCCGTAGCGGTCTCTTAATTGGGAAGAATCGGGAGAACAGTAGGGATTGAATTCGGTGCGGTAATCAAAAAGTATTGTGCTATCGGTGTACCCTCTGGCCAGGGCGGTGGCATAAGCGAAAGGCTTGAATGAGGATCCGGGCTGGCGATTTGGGGACGTCACAACATTAAAATTGCCCTGATTTTCAACATCGAAATAGTTGCTGGATCCAACCAGAGCCAAAACATTCCCGGTTTTAGGATCCAAAGACACCAAGGCGCTGTTGTTGGCTCTGTATCTCTCTTTGTTAATCTTTGAATATTTTTGAACCACTTCCTCGGCAATTTCCTGGAGATTGGAATCAAGGGTCGTTATGACCTTCAAGCCGCCGTTTTCGACGACATCATCGCCATACTTTCGAGTAAGATATTCTTTTACCATCAGCACAAAATGAGGAGCCCTGATGTTTTCCAGATTCGGCTTGAAGGCGACCTTTTCGTTTACGGCGGACTCATACTCGGATTGAGATATATATTTTAAATCCAGCATTCTCTTTAAAACAAAGTCTTTCCGAGCGAGCAGGGCGTCAACATGGTTGCCATAAGGGGAATAATACGTGGTTGCTCGAGGCAAGGCGGCTAAAATGGCTGATTCTGCCAGAGATATGTCAGAAACTGACTTTCCGAAATAAGTCTTGCTGGCCGCTTCGACGCCGTACGTGTTTGAGCCGTACGGAATTTCGTTGAGGTACATCCAAAATATCTGGTCTTTTGAAAATCGGCGCTCGACCTCTATGGATAAAATCGCTTCTTTGAGCTTGCGGGAAATGGTTTTCTGCTGTCCGAGAAGGGCGTTTCTTACGAGCTGCTGTGTTATCGTGGATCCGCCCTGCGACAAATCAAAATCCTCAATGTTTTTTATAAAGGCCCGGGCGATGCCCTTGAAATCAATTCCATTGTGATTGTAGAAATTGCTGTCCTCGGCAACCAATGCGGCATTTTTCAAATTTTGAGGAATTTTATCCCACGGAATGATAGTTCTTTTTTCTTCGCCGTGGATATCATATAATAGCGTTTCCCCAGTGCGGTCATATATTTTTGTTGATTCATTGACACGCCTGGATGCGATAGCTTCGGGATCGGGTAGGCTTTGCTGATAATATATGAACAAGACCAGGAATATAATACTGCCTACCACTACGACCCAAGCGGCCAGAACGAGCATTTTTTTAAAAATATTTAAAAAAAACCCTTTAGTTAAGAGTCGTTTATTAAATCGAAAAAACGGCATCATTCGCTTCAAGTGGTTTTTAATCACGGTGCCCCTATTTTGCCATAAAAAATGATTATGGACAAGCCATTCTTAAACATATATCATTTATCATATTATGCTCTCAAAAGATGTGTCTGACATTAAATTGGTTCTCGAAAGAAGGCTGGAGATAAAAAACATTTTTCCCAATTTTGACGAAGTATCGGCAAGATTGAAAAATGAATCCGGACTAAGAGTATATCTCGGCATAGATCCGACCGGACCCGAGATTCATATTGGCCACACAATTCCACTTTTGTTCCTTAAGGATCTTTTAGATTTGGGCCACAAGCCGGTTATTGTTATCGGCACGTTTACGGCGCTAATAGGCGACCCTACAGGCAATGATTCAACCCGAAAACCGATGACTGACGAGCAAATCAAACAGAACATGGCTACCTACGTAAAACAGCTCGAAAAAATATTGCCGCCGGAATCTTTCGAAATCAAATATAACGGCGACTGGCTTTCCAAACTGACATTCAGGGACGTTATTGAGTTGGCTGGCCAGTTTTCAGCCAAACAGATGCTGGCTCGAGACTTGTTTCGCGACCGGCTAGAGAAAGACCGACCGCTCGGCTTTCATGAATTACTGTATCCTCTGATGCAGGGATATGATTCGGTGGCGATGGATATTGACGGTGAAACCGGCGGCAACGACCAAGTGTTCAACATGGTTGTCGGTCGAGATTTGATGAAAGCAATGAAGGGGAAAGACAAAATGGTTCTGCCGACACGGCTTTTGATTTTAGCCAGCGGGAAAAAAATGTCAAAGACCGAGGGTGGGATTATTTCAGTCAATGACAATCCCGAGGAGATGTTTGGCAAAACCATGGCCATAATTGCCGATGAAATGATAGCCGATGTATTTCAACTGTGCACGAATGAGAAAATGGAATGGATTGAGCGCCGAAAAAAAGAGACGGCAGACGGGGGGAATCCCAAGGATTTTAAGGAGGAGCTGGCCTTTAAACTTGTGGAAATGTACCACGGCCGAGAGGCAGCCCAGAAGGCCAAAGAAAATTTTGACAGTGTTTTTTCCAAGGGCGAACTCCCCACGGATATGCCGGTATATGAAATAAAAGAAAGCATGGCAAACATATTGGATGTTTTGGTGTCGTCGGGACTGGTTCAATCAAAGAGCGAGGCCAAACGGCTAATGGATCAAAACGGCGTCTCGATTAACGGCGATATTCAAACAAAATGGGAGGCTGTTGTTAAAAAAGACGATATTTTGAAAATCGGGCCTAGAAAATTTCTGAAGATAAAATAAAAAAACTCCGGCGCGGCCGGAGTTTTTTTATTACCACTCTTCTTCGCCAGTATCACCCAAATCCTTGTCTTCTACATCGTCATCATCATCGTCTGTGTCGTCGTCGTCCGCATCGTCAACAACACCATCGGCAAGGTCACCGTCAGACCCCTTTCTCGTAATCTCGTCGGCCCACATAAGTTTTGTTTCGAACATGGCAAATCGTCTTTGCTTGGCTCTTCGGTTACCTAGGGTTACCAATAACCAAAACAGAGATTGGTTAAAATGTCGAAATGTTAATAGGGATTATAATTAGTTGCTCCGCAAATTGCAATGGCCAAAGCGTCAGTCACGTCATCCGGTTTTATTTTTTCTTTGATTCCCAATATTAACCTGACCATTCTTTCGATTTGGCCCTTGTCGGCTTTACCGTAACCGGTGACCCCCATTTTTATTTGTAACGGCGTGTATTCGGATAAGGGAATATTAAAACCGGCGATAGTGTTTATTATGACGCCGCGCATTTCACTCACGGCCATGACTGTTTTTTGATTGCTGGTGAAGAATAATTTTTCCACACTGGCAATATCGGGCTTATATTTTTTTACCAACCTTGAAATCGCCGCCGCTGTCGTTTTAAAATTCGCTATTTTGTCATCCCCGGAGTTCTCGATTAGTTCGTAGTGGCAGCAAATCATCTTTGGGCCGGAGATATCAATTATCCCGACGCCTATACGGTGCGTTCCGGGGTCAACTCCCATACATCTCATTGCGTTGTTTATGATAACGTCTTCGACGTGGCCGTGATTGTCGAGGACGCCCGTTAATTTATTCAGCCGAGCGTTGCTAAAGATCCAACGTTTGCTTCGGCATAATGCCCAGATGCTCTTTGCCGCCCGCCGTAATGACGCGGCCCTTGGGCGTGCGGGCCAAAAAGCCAAGTTGCATCAGATACGGCTCATAGACGCTTTCAATCGTTTCTTCCTCTTCCGATATGGCGGCGGCAATCGATTTCAAGCCAACCGGCCCGTCGTTGAATTTATTGGCTATTGCAAGAAGAATCTTCCGATCCGTTTCTTCCAGCCCTTTCTGGTCTATTTCCAGCATCGACAGACTCTTGGCGGCAAGGTCGGCTGTGATGATATCCGCGTCTTTCATTTGGGCGTAGTCCCGGACGCGTTTTAATATTCTGTTTGCCACTCTTGGCGTGCAGCGCGAGGCCATGGCCATCGATTCAAGGGCGGTTTTTTCGACCTTAACACCCAGAATTTTTGATGATCGGGATAATATTTTCTCAATGTCTTTCTCATTGTAAAAATCGAGTCTGAAGTTAAGGCCGAATCGTGAGCGAAAGGGCGCCGAAAGGGCCGATATCTTGGTGGTTGCGGCAATGAGGGTGAAACGCGGCAGATCTATTTGCAGCGTTTTGGCCGAATTGCCTTTCCCTATAACGATATCAAGCTTGTAGTTCTCCATGGCCGGATATATAACTTCTTCGACGTTGCGATTTAGACGGTGGACTTCATCTATGAAAAGAACATCGCCGTTTGAAAGACCGGTAAGAATCGAACCGACGTCACCGGCCTTTTCAAGAGCAGTGCCGGACGTTATTCGAAGGTTGCTGCCCAATTCTTTGGCAATCAAGAAGGCAAGAGTCGTTTTGCCCAGGCCAGACGGGCCGTGCAGAAGGATGTGCTCCATCTGATCGTTTCTTTTCCTGGCCGCGCCGACGGCGACCCTTAGGTTGGCTTTAATTTTTTCCTGACCGATGTATTCTTCAAATGTTCCGGGCCTTAAAGTCGAATCCAGGATTTGGTCTTCCGGAGTGGCTTTTGGGGCCATTTTAGGAGGATTGACAGGCATTTGTTTTTAGATTAAAATAAGAGTATTAATTTATCCCCAAAAGGGATCGTTTTTCTTAAAAACCCCTGTAATCTGTAGGCAATTGGGTCAGCGTATTTTCATACACCACCGACCTAATTCGGGATACTATCATAATGGATTATTCGGTTCCGACTGGATAACTCCTTAGAATTATCCTGTCCTGGATTTTTGAAAATCCGGGTTTTGCCTACAGATTACAGGGTTTTTGTTTTTAACTTAAAACTCTTTCAATTTCCTCCATGGTCGTAAGGCCTTCAATCATCTTAAGATATCCGTCTTGAAGCATTGAAACCATGCCCTGTTCAACAGCCGCTGCTTCAATTTCAGGAATAGAAGGTGAAGAAAGAATGAGTTTTTGCATGTCCGGCGTGATTAAAAATGCTTCATATACTCCTATTCGTCCCAAGTATCCGGTCTGGTTGCACTTATCGCATTTGCCGGCTTCAAAAATCTTAATATTTCTCAAATCTATGCCGTACCGTTTAGCTATGCCTGACAAATGAGCTTCTATTTTTTTCATAATTTCGAGAGATAAAATGCTTTCCTTTTTGCACGACGGACATAGTTTTCTCACCAATCTCTGGGCCATGGCCATGGTTATGGCCGGCGCGATTGTTTGAGCTTGAATTCCCAGATCAATGAGGCGGGGAATTGTGCCGGCCGCGTTGTTGGTGTGAAGCGTGGACAGCACGAGATGTCCGGTCAGAGCGGCATTCAGCGCGATTTCGGCGGTTTCAGCGTCTCTTATTTCACCGACAAGGATGATATCCGGGTCCTGCCTAACGATGGCTCGCAATCCGGTGGCAAAACTATACCCCTTCTCCGGCTCAACTTGGGTTTGGGATATGCTGGAAATATGGTATTCAATCGGGTCCTCGATGGTTATGACCTTCACGTCAGGCGAATTGACGTACTGAATGAAAGCATAAAGACTGGTGGTTTTGCCGGAACCGGTGGGGCCCGTTGTCAGTATCGCTCCCGTTGATTTTTTCAGCTGCTCTTTGACGATTTCGAGCAGATCGGGACGCATGCCCAAATCCTCCAGCTGCTGGCGAATCGTTCGCGGATCAAGCAAGCGCATGACAATAGTTTCGCCGTACTCACTAGGCAGAACGGAAACGCGGATTTCAATGTCGACATTTGAGAGATGGATCGTGAATCGGCCGTCCTGCGGGCTGTCGGAAACGTTTATTTTAAGCTTGGAAAGGACTTTTACCCGGCTTACTATTTTTTTGTATTCTTCAGACGGAATATCGGCCACATCGTTTAAAACACCATCCAGGCGATACCTCAAGCGTGTTTTCTGTCCTTGAGGTTCAAAGTGAATATCCGAAGCGCCGATTTTCAATGCCCCAGCCAGCAGTATTTCCAAAAGTTTGGTGACCGACAAACCGGCCACCTTGTTCTTTAGATCGGATATGCTCTTGATCTGATTTTGAAAGTTTGCTATTTCCTCCTCGCTCACCTTTATGGCTCCAATTTCAAAAACCTCCTTTTTAATCACATCCTTGTAGCGGACCCAGGCCCTCTCGATGCCGCGTTGGGTGGTGATGATTATTGAAATTGCGTATCCCTTGGTTTTCAGGCCGGCTAATACCTGCTTGGCTTCCTCTTTGTCGGGATCCAATAATGCTAAGGTTGTGTTGCTTCCTTGCTTGTATATTACGGCCAACCCTCCGGCCCGAGCGATATTTTCCTCGACGATGGCCAAGGCTTCCGTGTCAATCGGCTTGCCTTTCAAATCGGAAAAGGGCAAGCCAAGTTTACTGGCCAGGGCTTGCTGGTCTTCATCAGCCCGGTTCATTTGGATGTCGGCAAGTTTTTTGTCGAGCTCGTTTTGATTTTGAAGTGGATCCACACCGCCACGATATCCCAAAATGGCTATTTGTCCATATTTTTTTGTGGATAGTCTTCTATGTTTTGACGAATTTCAAAATTAATGTATAATATTCGAGTTCTTTCTGAGGAGGAAAATGGTGAAAGCAGATTTTCTCTCATTGAGTGCGGAAGAAAAAAAGACGATTGAGTCTTATGACAGGATTGCCGATAAGTGGAATGACGTCAATCCGGCCCACTGGCGAGATGAATTTTGGTATATATTCACTGAACGTTTAAAAGGAAAACTCATTCTCGATGTCGGTTGTGGTACAGGCCGAGATGCCAAAATGCTGACCGAAGATGGATTTAGGTGTGTGGGAGTCGACCTTTCTTTTGCGATGTTGGCGAAAGGCAAAGAGATTCTTGGTGCGGAGATTGCGAAGGGCCGGGCCTTTTTGATGAGAAGCAACATTTTAGCCATACCTCTTAGATCTAAAATGTTTGATGGTTTCGTCTGTTTCACGACATTGATGCACCTTCCTAGATTCAAAACGTTGCCGGCGCTCAAGGAAATCAGGCGAGTGTTAAAGCACGGCGCCATTGGATATATCAGCATTCCGTATGGAACCATGAGCGGCATGTACAACGGTCGGAGCGAAAAATTTGGCAATGACAGACCCGTATTGGTCAATTCCTGGTTGCCACCCGATTTTGACGATCTTCTTCGACAAGTCAGCTTCGGTTTCATCGCCTACGAAAGGGTGGGTGATATTTTACATTACATTGTCCGCAGGAACTAATGTCGGCTAACCGCCGGCTTTTTGTTTATTTAAAATAATATAAAATGTATCTATGGCGAAGTATTTGTATTTATTTTGGTCCCTAATTTTCTTTGCGGTTTGGTTAGTTTTGTTTATGCACAGAAGGGACTTAAGATATGAGATAATTTACGTGAGCATTTTGTTTGGTTTTGGCGGATTAGTCAGCCAAACCACAAATATTATTGATTGGTGGAGACCCCTGAATGTACTGGGAACAAGTGTAAGTGTTGAAGATTTTATTATTGGCTTTTCAATTGGTGGAATTGCCGCTGTAATTTACGAAGAAATATATCGAAAAAGATTCAGAAAGAGAAGAATTAAAATCAAAGATCCGGGCAACCCGGTAATTTTTATACTAAGTTTTTCGCTTTTATATTTATTTTTGTATTATGTCTTGCAGATGGGTTCATTTTATTCTTCTATTTTGGCGTATTTAATTAGTTTGGCCTATATATTATCGGTGCGGACCGATTTATTTGCGGATTCTATTTTTAGCGGCTTATTCATGCTTTTTATCGGGTCCGCTATTTATTATCTGCTTATCTTCATATACCCGACTTTTATCAAAGATTTTTGGTATCTTAGAGAGGCTTGGTATACGCGCCTGTATTTCGGTGTTCCACTTGGCGAATACATCTGGTTCTTTTTTACCGGCGCTTTCATTGGCCCGCTGTATGAATTCGTCAATAAAAGAAAACTTATTTGACAGGTTGTTTCTTTTTTGATAATATATACGTACCTGATTGATTTTAATCTAGACAAGTCCGCCGCTGGCGGGCTTGTTTCTTAAATCAACGCACAATTGAATATGTTCAACATTAAAGAATTCGTGTCAGCCATAAAGCAGATTTCCGAAGAGAAGGGCATTCCCGAGAGCAGCGTTTTGGAGACGATAGAGGCGGCAATCGCGGCCGCGTACAAGAGAGATTACGGCAAGAAGGGCCAAATAATAAAGGCCAAATTAAATATGGATACGGGAGCTTTGGACATTTCCCAGACCCACTATGTCGTCGAAGGCGTGGATGAGGAAGGATATTTAACGGGACAATTGCCGATTAAAATTGTTGATGAGAAGCCTGATTTTCAGGACATGGAAAGCCGCCGGAGAATGGAACACTCGGAAGATGAGATAAGCCAGACGGAAACGGGCGAGATAAAAATAAAATATAATCCCGAAAAACACATTCTTCTGGAAGAGGCCAAAACAAAAAACAAAAACATAAAAGTAGGAGACGAACTGGTTGCAACGCTTGAACCCAAAACGGAATTCGGCCGCATTGCCGCCCAAACAGCCAAACAGGTAATAATTCAAAGATTGAGGGAAGCTGAAAGGGAAGCGATTTTTTCTGAGTTTAAAGGCAGAGAAGGGGAAATCATCAGCGGTTTGGTCCAGCGCCGCGACGGAGCGTTGGTATTTGTCGATCTCGGAAAAACAAATGGTCTTCTGCCGCCGCTGGAACAGGTGTCGAATGAAAATTATCGCATGGGCCAGAGATACCGATTCATGATTCTGAAGGTTGAGGAAAACCCCCGCGGCCCGGTTGTAATATTATCCCGTGCCCATCCCGGAGTCGTAGCCGGCCTATTCCGCGTCGAAGTTCCGGAAATAGATTCGGGCACCGTTGAAATAAAAGCCGTTTCCAGGGAAGCCGGATCAAGGACAAAAATAGCCGTCTCGTCGAAAGAAGAAGGCATCGATCCGATCGGATCATTGGTAGGACAAAAAGGAGTGCGGGTCCAAACTGTTATCAACGATCTCGGAGGGGAGAAAATTGACGTTATCATGTGGAGTGAAAAAATTAACGATTTCATCGCCAACTCTTTTTCTCCGGCCAAAGTCTTGGATGTTAAAATTTTAGACGACATCAGAAAGCACGCTTTGGTCGAGGTGTCCGATGATCAGTTCTCTTTGGCCATCGGTAAAAAGGGGCAAAACGTCCGTTTGGCCGCTAAGCTTACAGGCTGGAAAATAGATGTCCGTTCGCCCCAGGAAGCATTTAAAGTCGAAGAAACAGTTAACGAAAAACAAGATGGAAGCGACGTACAATAAAATAGACAGCACCATATTGGAGGCCACAGTAGAACTGGGTAAAGACGATTTGGCCGAATACGTGGATAAAGCCGAGTCCGAGTTGGGCCGAGATCTTGAAATTGACGGCTTCAGAAAAGGCAAAGTCCCAAAAGATCAAATCCGCAAATCTATCGGGCCAGAAAAAATAAGGGAAGTAGCTCTGGACTTGGCCATTAAAGGCAGCCTGGCCGAATGTTTGCAGAAACAGGAATACGAGCTAATTGACGCCACCGAATTTAAGATTATTGAAAACTCGCCGCAGAAACTTGTATACAAAGTTAAATTGGCGATATATCCCGATGTGGCCGTTGCCGACTTCTCCGATTTTAAAGTGAGTCCTGATCCCGTAGAAATCAATGACGCGGAAATAGATGAAACACTCGAGACGATAAGAAATTCCCGAGCCAGACTGATTGAGAAAGACGGCCCGGCCGAATCCGGCGACAGGGTGGAAGTTGATTTTGAAGTTTGCCTGGACGGCAAGCCAATTGAAGGCGGAATAAGCAAGAATCATCCCGTTGTCCTGGGCGGTAAAAGTTTTATGCCCGGATTTGAAGATAATATTATCGGAATGAAAAAAAATGAGGAAAAGAAATTTTCTCTTGTTGCCCCGGCTGATTATTACCACAAAGAAATAGCTGGAAAGAAGCTAGATTTCACCGTTAATCTGAATTTGATACAGAAAACGGAACTTCCGGACGTGACCGATGATTTTGTTAAGACTTTGGGCGACTTTGACGGCGTCGAGAGCTTAAAAAGGAACATACGCGAAGGCCTGGAGGTCGAGAAAAGATCCAAAGAAAGACAAAGAGTCAGATTGAAAATTCTGGATTACATTATCGGTCAAAATAAATTCGATGTACCGGAGATACTACTGAACCGGCAGCTGGACCGCATGATTGAAGGATTCGACGGCGACCTTCACCGCAACGGCTTGGAACTCGGCCCATATCTTGCTCACATCGGAAAAACTCAGGATGATTTAAGGCAAGAATGGCGCAAAGATGCGGAAAGACAGGTTAAAATTTCTCTTGTCATCCAAGCTATGGCTAAAAAAGAAAAACTTAAGCCGTCAGAATCAGAGGTTGAAGGAGCAATCCAAGAAGCCATTCAAACGGCTACCCTAAGAGGAGAGATTGATAAAAATATGCCCTTGAATCTCGAGGCGATACGAGAAAATATTTCATCTGCTCTATTGAACGAAAAAGTTCTCCAATACCTGGAGACCCAATGCCTCAATGCTTGAACATGACTGTATATTTAGATAACGCGGCTGCGACTCCGATAGATAACCGCGTTAAAAAAGAGATGAGTCGCTCTATGGACCTGTGCGGAAATCCCTCGTCATTTAACGATGGGGGCAGGGCCGCCCGAGTCCAGACAGAACAGGCCAGAGCCCAAATCGCCCGCTTTATAAATGCCAGACCCGAGGAGATTGTTTTTACATCGTCGGGATCGGAGGCGAATAACACGGCCATATTTGGAGTTGCGGACAAATTCCGCTCTGGCCACATTATTTCAACTGCCATAGAACACCCGTCAGTTTTAGAGCCCATAGGGAAACTCGCCGGGGAAGGATTCAAGATTGATTTAGTCAGCGTGGATGCGGAAGGTTTTGTGAATCCTCGAAATATATTAAATTTAATCAAAAAAGACACTGTTCTCATTTCCGTCATGTATGCCAATAACGAAATTGGCACAATTGAGCCTATAAGAGAAATCGGGAAGTTACTAAAAGAATATAGGAGTAAACTACCATTGAGCGCGCGCAATCGTGGACCACTGTTTCATGTCGATGCATGCCAGGCGACGGAGTACCTTAATATGAATGTCCACGAGTTGGGCGTGGATTTTCTGACATTCAACGGCAGTAAAATATACGGCCCCAAGGGCATCGGCGTTTTGTATGTCAAAAGAGATTTAGAGATTAAACCTCTCATCCTCGGCGGCAATCAGGAAAGAGGCCGCAGAGCGGGAACGGAAAATACGGCCGCTATTTTGGGGTTAGCCAAAGCGATATCGCTGATTAATAAAAAAGAAAACAAAAAACTGCCGAAACTCCAAGATTATTTTATTTCCAATATTTTAAAAAAAATATCCGATGTCAGGCTTAACGGGCCAAAGAAAAACAGATTGCCCAACAACATTAATATTTCAATATTCGGTGTTGGCAATGAAGAGATTTTGCTTCAGCTAGATAAGCACGGCATACATGCCGGCAGCGGTTCGGCCTGCACGTCGCATGCCGTTGAACCGTCCCATGTTCTGAAAGCCATCGGTGTTCCTAAAAAATACTTAAACGGCGCAATTCGTTTTAGTCTCGGCCGCCAGACAATAAAAAAAGATATTGATTATGTATTAAAGGTACTGCCAAAAGTAATTGAAAAATGTCGCTCATTGAGGTAAAATATGATATTTAATATATTATTAGTCCCCGTAGCTTAACGGATAAAGCAGCAGCCTTCGAAGCTGTTGATGTGGGTTCGATTCCTGCCGGGGACGCACGATGTGATAAAATTTTATATCCGCCCCTAGCTCAATTGGTAGAGCAGATCCCTCTTAAGGATAAGGTTCTGGGTCCGAGTCCCAGGGGGCGGACAAGATAATCTAAAACTCCCCGTGTGGGGAGTTTTAGATTTATGAGACCACTTCTATCGTAACCGTTTTTCGGCCGAAGTCTTTGGCCATGCTTCTTTCCGGGAACCAGATATCGACGTTGTACCAATATCGGCTATTCATCCTGTCTTCAACGATGAATATCTTATCGCCGTATATTTCCGGAATTTTGACTGCGGTGCCGAAGGGCAAGAAGTTTGCGGCAATGATGCCGTCACGCACATAAGTTCCGGAAGCGGTGATAAACGGAGAATCATCGGTTTGGTCCTTGGTTGAAGAGTACGCGGACGCGGATACCTTGAAAGTCCGGCTTGAGGCCTTGGCCTTCTTAATTGTGATAGGGGCCGAAGCGCCGACAACCGACGCGCTTCCAATGTTGCCATTCTTCACAGAACCCATTCCGACGTTCTTTATATTGCTGTACAGAGAATCAAATGACCAATCTGAAGACTGCGGCAGTTCAATCTTTTCATCGGCGGTTTTGGATAATTTCATCCAATCATAGAAAGCAGCCTGAGTCGGTATTGCTATTAAATTTGAAAGTAACAAAGAAACGATCGCGATTCTAATTATCTTATTCATGTTGTGCTTTCTAAGGTTGGATTTGGGGTAACAAAAAACGGCTACAGTAGCCATTTAACCCCAATTCTAGCCTCTTCAGCTTACATATACATTATATCAAAAACAGCCCCAAAAGTCAAGTATAAAAAGGGCCCAAAAAGGCCTGTTTTTCAGGCCTTTTCGATGCTATTTTGGACCAACTTTACAACCCACCTAAACGGGAAATGAGTGCGCAATGTCTTAAACCCCTGTTTTGCCGATACGATGGCTATGATTAAAGCTCCGAAAATGAGCAAACCGTCGAAATTCCATCGGGCGATATCATCATCTCGGAGATGCAGCCACATGCCAAATTCATCGAGGGCAAGGCCCAAACCAATACCGTGCAAAAAAGCGATTAAAAGTGTTGCCCTTGGTCCGTTGAATGTCAAAGCTAGATAACCGGATATTGTGAGGATAAAGAAACCGTAGGCAAAATGATGGACGTGAACTCCGTCTATGGAAAGAAACAGCCAGGGAGCGAAGTGGCTGATTATTCGGGCTGAAACGAAAGTAACAAGAAAGGCGACTGATATTGGAAAAGTCAGATACAAATAAAGCCCGGATTCGTCGCGCTTTACTTTTCTGGCTATTGAATTATTTACCCTGCTTATGAAACTTAAAATGAACATTGGAGACATTCTATCAGAAATTATTGACGAGACCAAACCCTAGAGCGGGTGAAGGGGATCGAACCCTCGTACCAGCGTTGGCAACGCCGTTCACTACCACTGTGATACACCCGCAAAAACTTTTAACAATCTTATAATAAAATGTGGCAAAATTCAAACCATATTTTTGAGCAATTCAACCTGTATCAATTCTGTCCACCTGATTATTTTTTCTTTCAATTCTCGGCTCATAACAAAAATATTACATACGCCATAGGAAAGGCGTCTTGTTGGGTGTCGGCCTTTTATGTAAACTGATTTATTAAATTTATCTAAGGTTATTCCAATTGATTTGCTCCAAAATTTCTTCTGCATCTCATCAATTAAGTCAGGGTATAATAATAGATTTGCCCGAATTTTTTCTTCGGGGACGACTAATGTTTTTTTTAAAAAAACATAAAACATTCTTATCATTCTCGGGTCGCTATTACTTAATCTGACTTGGCAATTCTTTAAAACTTTGTCACCTTCGCCCCAATAGAGCATTAGCCCCGCTATAAATAATGGATCTTTTTTAAGTTTAAAAAACTCTTTATCAGCCTGGTCCCGATATTGCTGGTGCAATCTGGCCCACCTTTCTTTGGTGGCTTTAACCATCAGCGCGAGCTTTTCGGGATAGGCGAGTGATTCGGTTGAGCCCAGACGGTCTCTTATTTGCTGGGACCATTCTTCCTTTTTAAACCATGTTGCGAGAGTGCTCTTTGGTATTCCAAGGAGCTCACTAATTTCCGAGTAGCTTTTTTCTTGTCTTCGTAATTCGAATGCTTTTACCTTGTCCTTTCTCATATTGTGTATAAATAATTGTACTGGTCTAGATACAGTAGCTTTATTATATCAAGCAGGTTCAGTTTTGAAAGTGGGAAAGTGGATATAACAGAAAAACGGGGGATAACACATAATTAAAACCAGCTATTAGCTGGTTTTAATTATGGTGCCGCGGGGGTGAATCGAACACCCGACGCCATCCTCTTCAGGGATGCGCTCTAATCCACTGAGCTACCGCGGCATAATTAATTTTCAAGTTATCTGTGCGCGCTGTAGGGATTGAACCCACGACCCTCGTCACGTCAAGACGATGCTCTACCACTGAGCTAAGCGCGCTTTGGTGCGCGGGAGAGGATTTGAACCTCCATGCCCTTGCGGGCGCTACCACCTCAAGGTAGTGCGTCTGCCAGTTTCGCCACCCGCGCATAAACCGCCGCTAGACGGCGACAGTTTCTTGTTTGACCGGCGCCTCGGTTTTTATTTTGCGGCGGATTTCTTTAGAGGACTTGCTTCTCAAATAATACAGCTTTGCCCGGCGGACATGGCTCTTTTTTACGATTTCAACCTTGTCGATTGTCGGTAAAAATACGGGGAAAATCTTTTCAACTCCAAAGCCTCCCGAAACTTTTCTAACAGTGATTGTTCCGCCGTTTTCTGAACCATGTTTACGGGCGATTACCATGCCCTCGAATGCCTGAACACGGGTCTTTTCGCCCTCTTTAATCTTTTGAAAAACTTTAATTGTCCAGCCCGGACGAATACCTTCAAATTTACTTGGGTTCTCCGCGGCCTTGATGTGTGTCTGCATTGTCTGGATATTATATCTTATTTATCACATTTTGCAAATCTTGAGGCAGATCCGATTCAATGCTTAAAGCTTTGCCGTCAGGGGCTGTGAATACTAGTTTATAGGCGTGGAGGAAAAGGTGGTTTAGACCCTCGGGCAAGGGCCAGTCTTTGGGGGCATAAACAAAATCTCCGACGATGGGATGGCCGATTGATTTTAAGTGAACGCGAATCTGATGCGTCCGGCCGGTCTTGGGGGAAACATCCAGAAGGGAATATTTATCAAATAATTTAAGAACCGCGTATTCTGTGACGGACTCCTTTTTATCGATTAGTTTTTTGCCTGTAATCTGGGTTGTTCTTTTAAGGCCGATGCGGCCAAGAGGCAAATCAATGGTGCCGGATTTTTCTTTGGGTTGTCCGTAAACCAAGGCGTAATAGTTTTTCGATATGCCGTGCGTTTGAAAAAGGTTTTTAAAATAATCAAAAGAACTCTGGTTTTTGGCGATGATGATTAGGCCGGAGGTTTCTTTATCCAAACGGTGCAAAATGCCCCAGCGCGGGATTTTATCACCTGACGCATCAAAAGGTTCGCCGACATTTTCCAGATTTGGATAATTTTCCTTAACCCAATTGCATAAACTTTTCTGCTCGTCGTTCTTATTCTTAGGATGAACAATTAGACCACAGGGTTTATTAACAACAATTAAATTACTATCCTCGTAGACGATGGAAACATTCATTTGTGGGCGGTGAAGGGCTCGAACCCTCGACCTCGTCGGTGTAAACGACGCGCTCTAACCAACTGAGCTAACCGCCCGCTGGTGGGCGTGGCAGGGATTGAACCTGCGGCATCCAAATTATAAGTTTGGCGCTCTACCACTGAGCTACACGCCCGTAACGGAATTCTAGCACAATTAGCGTATTAAGGCGTAGAATTCCTTTTGTTCCAACGTTTCCTTGGTGATGAGTTCTCGAGCGATCTTGTTTAATAGATTTATTTTCTCCGTTAAAACCTTTTTAGCCAGAGTTAATCCTTTTGTAACCAGTCTTTTTATTTCTTTATCTATCTCGTAAGCGATTGTTTCAGAATAGTTTTTTTGATTGGACAATTCTTTTCCGAGAAATACCAACTCATCCTTGTCGCCGTATGTAATTGGCCCCAGTGATTCAGACATGCCGAATTCAGTGACCATGCGTCTGGCCAGATCGGAAGCGACCCGTAAATCATTAGAAGCTCCGGTGGTTACCTCTTTGAACATTATTTTTTCGGCCGCATAACCGCCGAGAAGAACGGCCAACTCCGACTCGAATTCGGATCTGGATTTAAGGTGCTTATCTTCGGTCGGCAATTTCAACGTGTATCCGCCGGCTCGGCCACGCGAAACAATGGAAACTTTGTGGACGGGGTCGGTATGAGGCAGGGAAATGGCGACTAAAGCATGGCCGGCTTCATGGAAAGCGGTTATTTCTTTTTCCTTCTTGGAAAAAATATGGCTGCGTCTTTCCGGCCCGAGAATCACCTTTTCAATCGCTTCCAATATGTTATCCTGGCCGATTTCTTTTTGGTTTTTTCTAGCGGCGAGTATTGCCCCCTCGTTTAAAAGGTTGGCCAAATCGGCACCGGAAAATCCCGGCGTCCGTTCGGCCACAACTCTCAAATTCACGTCTTTAGCCAGAGGTTTATCCTGGGCATGAATATTAAGTATCGCATCCCGGTCGTTCAATGACGGCTCATCAAGAATGATGCGGCGGTCAAACCGGCCGGGGCGCAGCAACGCCGGATCCAAAATATCTGGACGATTTGTCGCGGCCAAAATTATGACAGCGCTGTCCGTGTCAAAACCGTCCATTTCAACGAGGATTTGATTGAGCGTCTGTTCGCGTTCGTCATGGCCTCCGCCCAACCCGGCCCCTCGATGACGGCCGACAGCATCTATTTCATCAATGAAAATAATTGCCGGAGCTGTTTTCTTGGCAATCTCAAATGTGTCGCGGACTCGATTCGCCCCGACACCCACGAACATCTCCACGAATTCCGAACCGGAAACGAAATAAAACGGAACATTGGCCTCATTGGCCACAGCCTTAGCCAGCAATGTTTTGCCGGTACCCGGCGAACCGACAAGTAGAATTCCTCTGGGGATTCTGGCGCCGAGTTTGTGAAATCTTTTTGGATCTTTAAGGAATTCCACAACTTCGGATATTTCTTCCTTTGCTTCCACCAAACCCGCAACGTCTTTAAAGAATAGTTTTTTCTTTCCCTCACCGTTGGCAAGCTTGGCTCTGGTTTTGCCAAATGAGAAAGCCTGCATCGAACCTTTTTGAGCTTGGCGGAACATGTACCAGAATACAAAAATAATTAAAAGAAAAGGAAGCACGATTGGAATTATGGCGCTGAATATTACAGCCGCACCGCTGGCTTCAGCCACCGTTATTTGAATGGCCGCAAGCTTGTTTTTTTCCGCTCCCAAACTGGAAAGCGTTTCAACGGCTGACACGTCCGATTCTTTTTTGCTTGTAAACTTATCTCCATTCGCGGCCGTAATATCCAAAGTGTCGCCGCGAACTACGATTTCCTTTACATTTCCGGAGTTTATTTTAGCGACCGCATCCGAAAGGGAAATGTCCTGGCTCTTCGATACGGGGTTGAAAGCAACGACCAAAGCCGCCGCTATCATTAAAACCAAGAAAACGATTCCTATATATTTTCCGAGTTGTTTGACCATTGTAGAAACATATCTTAACACGAAAAACAGCCTTTTACAAGGCTATTTCAAAAATGTGAAAATACTATTACATCGAGCTTTTTATATCTTCAATCTCGGCCTCGGCTTCCAAGTTTTTCAGAGCCTTTTCCATGAATTGGGCGGCGTAGTTTTGCTGATTAGTTTCCAATGTCTGCCAGTCCCCATCCTGTTCTTTGATGAAAGTTTGGATTTCGGCCGTGACCTCGTCAAGTTTTTCGTGTTCGGCTTCAAGGGCGGACAAAAGCGAATTTACTAAATTTTCCGGGATGTTTCCCAAATTCGACAAAATCAGATCTTTTGTTTCTTCATCCAAAAGCGACTCGGCGAGCAATTCTCCAATCCGATCCGCTATTTTTTCTTGGGTCGGTGTCAGTGCCATAAATTTATTATACAGGTGCGCCTACAGCTCTCAAAGCGGCCTGCGATATTTTAAATATAAAAGTTTTGGGCAAGGTGCGGGAACTTACAAGGCCAGTGGTGTCGCCGGTGTTCCAGTCCGGCTCATATATGCCGTTATCCGCGTCCAATATTTTCGTGCCTGCCTCCATCTGGGCGTCGGTCGGATTCAATCCCAAAGCATGAGCCACTTCTTTGAGCGTATTCCAGGGATTCTCTCTGATTTGAACGCCATCCAAACCCCCGCTTGATTTGACGTGATCCACCACGCGTTCCGTCGCTGCCGCCGATCCGGCAACGCCTTTGCCGCCCAGCCAATTCAAAGCACCCGCGCCCAAAAGCGACAACCAGACCAAAACATCAGCCGTGCCGTAGATTCGGCGGGCCCACCAATTCTTATCTAGATTTGTTCTTATTATTTTCGCGAACCCAACTTCGTCTTTTCTGGCTTGGCCGTTTTGCATTTCTTTGAGTTTAACTGTCAGTTCGGCTCTCATTTTTTCAAGCTTTTCTGAGACGAAGACACTCTCTCCGGTGTTAGCGGTTTTATAACTATTCCATTTACCATCCTTGAGGCGCTCGCGCAGGTTGTTTATTTCTATGTCAACAATTTTTTTGATTGTTTCGTCGTTTTTTCTGATTCGTTTTGCTGTGACAAAATCAACGGTATCCCAGTATTCATCGGGCGTGATATCGCGTCTAACGCGGCCTTGAACATCCCTTTGAATCAAACCTTGTTCTTCAAGCATTTTGTCAATCGCGTAAACGTATTCTTCGGAAGCAGACAGAGACAAATTATGGGTTTCTTGAATACGATTAACCATGGATTTAATTTCATCGCCGCCCCTCTCGGTCGCTTTTTTAAAATTCCGGGCTTGTTTAAATTCCGTGAAACCCAAAGTTAAAAACCCTTTAAGTCTTTCTTTAAACCATCCCCCGACCTTTTGAATCCGTCCTTTGGCTTCTTGATGGGCAACGGTCGCGCGGTTTTGAAACTCGGGTCCGAGCGAAGGGCTATTTTCCAAGCGTTCGGTCTGGATGGGGCTTGCTTCTTGGCCGGGTCTTAATGATTCCAATCGTCGTAATTCTTCTTCCGCTCTTCGAACGTCTTCGGCCGAATCGCCGTTGATGCCAAGCGTAGATCTTTCCGCCCGCCCGCGTACAATATCCAGCCAATCCCTTTGCTTGGCTATTCTAGCCTCAAGATCAGATGGAACATTGGGAATATTTGTTCTTGCCTCTGGCTCCGGCGGTATATTTGGGGGAATATTAACAGTCGGAATTTCTTTGCCCAACAACATGTCTTGAGCTTCTTTCTCCCTGCGCTCATCTTCCGGATCTTTGCCGAGCAGCATGTCTGCCGCTTCTTTTTCTTTGCGCTTGTCTTCAGCGGAAGTATCCTTGCCCAAAAGCATGTCCTGGGCCTCTTGTTCAGTCATGGACGGTTTGGGGGGTTGATTTTCTTTGCCTAGCAACGCGTCAGCCGCATCAAGCTCCGTTTGGGGAATAACAACCTTCTTTTTTCTGGGCGTTCTGGGTTTCTTTTCCGTGGCAAAAAGAGTTGCGTTTAAAAATTTGAATTCCTTGGCCGTAATTAAGCCGGCCGCCAGCGCTTCGATTAGGGTATTTTTGGGTGAAGCTGAAACCTTGATATTTTCAATCGTTTGGTCCAGCGCCCGAAGTTTTTCTTCTCTTAATCCTTCTTTACCCTTAGTTATGTTCGAATCCGTTTCTATTTGCTGCGGAGTTGTCGGTGTTTCGGTGCTCATCTCTTTTAATGATATTTCAGTCTCCTTTGAAAGTCGAGCCATGCTTTGTGCATATTCAGCGGCTTTCATTTCCCCCTTGTCCAAGCGAGCGGTTAGGTCGTTTTTTAATTCCTCAACCAGATATTCCAATAGTTTCCCCTGCGGTGTAATCGGAGCGGCAAGCTGGGTTATGATTTCACTCAGTTTAGTTTGTCTGGGTAAATCGTCTTGCGGCTTTATCCACATTGTGCCGCGGACCAAAACACCCTCCTTGGGCGTTATTGCTATTGATTTTGACATCGAAACAAAGAATCCGTTATCATCCGGCTTCCAAATAATATAACCATCGCAGCCGTGCGCTTTTGCCGCTTCAAATCCACCGGCCACGGTCTTTCCTATGTCAACGGCAATTTTTCCGTAGCGCGGGCTGTTAATTACCAATCCCTCTCTTTCCATTTCCGCCAATCTCGCGAATGATTTTTCAACTATTGCCTTTTGTTTTAAAGAGGCTTTCAGTAACCCCATTTTTGATAAATCATTCTCTGAAAGAAGTATTGTCGGATCTCGGCCGGATCTAAAATATTCGACTAGATGTTTTGAGTTTAAGTATCTTTGCAAGCCCAACACGGTCCGCCAGGAGTATTTCCAATAATCGGCCTCATGCGGATATGTTCGATTGTCAACTTGGGTGATGAATTTGACCATGTTGTCCAGCCATTCCTCCTTTTTGAGCAATCCCATATCAATCAGGGCTTGATATGTGATTTCCGATGCCGAAGTGGGCATACCGTATGATGAAGTGTGATGATCAAAGAAGGCTGTTTTTCCGCCGTCTTCTATTATCAGTCCATGCCGGCCGCCGGTGTCAAAATGAATATAGCCATCGCGCCAAGATCCTTTTTCTGTGAACGTGAACTTGTGTCTGATACCGGCCATTTTTAATAATTCAATACAGCCGTTCCCGTCCAGGTCCGTATACTCAAGGAGTTTTGTTTTGCCTTCCTTGTCTTGACCTAAGACGCCGTGCACAGCCAATTGTTGCCACAGTTCCCTCGTTTTTTCCGCGAACATATCATTGCCTTCTTGAAGCGTTGAAGCATAGAGCTCATCGTATGATTTGATGCGATGGATTGTAATTTCCGCCGCGTT
>MGKT01000004.1:28204-58418 GCA_001794755.1 Candidatus Yanofskybacteria bacterium RIFCSPLOWO2_02_FULL_44_18 | reverse complement strand
CAAATCAAAAAGGCCCGTAATACGGGCCTTTTTGCACCCCTGTCTGGAGGTTGAGCCTCCAAGTGGATCAGTAGTTGGCGGCTATGTCTATCTAGCTCAACTCCTAATCGGCGCTGGAGAGTTAATAATTTTGAGGGAAGACAATTTTGGTCGCGAGGGGCAGAGATTGACAGCGGCTATCAATTTAGTAACTTGACATTGTTTCTTTTACAAAGGAGATTTTGTGATTTTAATCCTCTCTGGTTCGGAAGATCCTCATTGCCAATATATAGTGGAAAAAATTAAAGCAAGAAATAGAAAGTTTGTCGTTTATGATTATGGTCAATATCCCAGTAATTCGCAAATAGGACTTAAAATTGACCGAAATTCTAAAGAATTATGGCTACATTTTTCAGACATTAGATTAAATTGTGAAGAGATTAGATCGGTCTGGAATAGGCGTCGTGGTCAATCAAAAGCGGGGGTTAACATAAAAAACCCAAAAATAACTGAATATATAGAACAAGAAAGTCAAATATTATTAGACTCTTTACCTTACTTAATAAAGACGGATTGGATTAGCCATCCAGATGCAATAACAATTTCCGCCAGAAAACCTTATCAATTACTTGTTGCAAAATCGTTAAATCTCGCAATACCAGAGACGGTGATCGGAAATTCATCAGAGATGATTGAAAAGTATGTTTCTTTAGACAGCATGCTGGCATTAAAGCCACTTTCTATGGCAACTGTTTCTTTATGCGACGGGGAAAACGATCCCGCCAGTAATTTAATCCTCTATACAAAACCCGTAACTCATGATCAGATTATCAAAAAAACGAGAAGAGTAGTGAATTGTCCAGTTACTGTTCAGAAATACATACCAAAAGAATTTGAATTGAGAATTACTGTCGTCGGAAATCAAGCTTTCGCATGCGCTATATACTCGCAAGAAACTGAAAGGACAACCCATGATTGGAGGAAATATGATCTGACCCATACTCCTCATAAGGTTTTTAATCTCCCCGATGACATAAACCAGAAGTGTCTAACATTAGTCGATAAATTAGGGCTTAAATTTGGTTGTATAGATATGATAGTCACACCGGAAGGCCAGTTTGTATTTTTGGAGATCAACCCAAACGGACAATGGCTTTGGATCGAAAGATTAACAAATCTGCCCATCGGAGATGCTATCACGGATTTATTGTGCCTTGATAATCAACGTTGACACAAGATTAACAATTTAATATATTTGATCTAAGGAGGGCTGGCCATGAACCAGAAGGCAACAGAACTCCTCTCCCGAGAAAAAGAGGACAGTCTGCCACTGACGTTCGAGTTCGGCGAAACGAACGAAGAACTCATCGTCGAGTGTCTGGCATCTCCTTTCAACGGTGAGGAGTCAATCTGTCACGTCGGCGGCGGCTACGACTCGGACTAGGCATCGTCCCGGTCGCCTCTCTCGGCCATGCGCGAGCATGGCCATTTTATTGCAATGAATCAAAAAATAAAAAATAAAATATTGTTTCTGGCTCGTAGAGATCATCAAATGCGGGCTTCAAATAAGTGGGACGAGAGCATAGATAAAAAAAATATAAAAGAACTAAAAAAGATCGTCTACAAAGTTGGCTGGCCCGATAAAAAATTAGTCGGAGTAAAAGCGGCTCTGGGAGCATGGCTAATAGTTCAACATGGGGTTTTCAATATTGAATTTCAAAAATACTGTCTTGGCCTTTTGAAAAAAGCCGTGGCTGATAAAAAAATGCCCCAATTTACGGTTCCGTTTTTAATTGACAGAATAAAAATGGTTGAAGGAAAACCTCAATTGTTTGGGACTCAATTTTTTAAAAAAACTAGAAGTGGGAAACTGCACCTTTGGAAAATCTATAATAAAAAAGGGATTGATAAAAGAAGAAAAAAATGCGGTCTTGAGCCGTTAAAAAACCACAAAATGGTTGATCAGCGTATACGTTATAAGTATTATTGACAAAGATATGTTCAATGTTAATCTGCTTATGGTCTTTTGGGGTGGAGATTACTATGTTTTTTGAATCCGAAGGAAGCGGAAAATTTCAAACTCTTTCAGAAGAAAGTGATTACAGATACACGCGAAATCAATTGATGTTGTGTAAATCCGCTTCAAATGCCGGAGTATTTCCGATGTTGGAAGTATTATTGCTCATTGAGTGGGTGCAATTTTTATGTCAATGTCCTGATGAATTGGACTATGGAGCCTGACGGCTCCTTTTTATTACAGATATCGTGAATCTAAAAAATTTGACAAGGTCCTAGAACCGCAATATGTCTTCTTTCTTCAACAAAAAAACCTTTAACGGTATCCATCAGAAAATCCCTGTCTATTGATTCTATTTCTTTAAGCGTATCGGCCGGACTGCTCATTTTGCCCCTCAAAATAAAATTTGTTCCCAGAAAACTGATTTCTTTCTCGAAATCAGACATGTTCACAAGAAGGCCGTCGATATATTGATTTTTTATTTCTTCAAATAATGATGGGGTTAATTTGTCTGGAATCGAATTGATAGTTTCCAGAATTATGTCTATTACTTTCTGCGGTTCCGTTGTGGAAGTCTGAATACTAAATCTACCCGCATCGACATAGCGGCCGTTCATAATATTAATCTGATACACTAACCCATTTTTAATTCTAAGTTCTTGCATCAATGGCGACGTGTAACCGAAATTGAGATAATTTGCCAGAATTGATAAAGCCAGCTGTCGTTTTGATAATTCAACGCCGGTTGTGTTATATGAAATAGCGATGTGAAATTGGCTTATGTCTCTTTTCTCAAAAAAAGAGTGATTATTAAGTCTGAAATTTTGGAAATTGTTCTTGGATTTAACATCTTTCCACCCGCCAAAATATTTTGAGGCCATATCGTAGGCCTCACCATGTTTTATATCGCCCGAAATTATCAAAGCAGTCTGGCTGGGAACGAAAAATGAATGATGATATGCAAGCAAAGAATCCTGTGTAACGGCTTTGATTGATTCAGGGTTGCCAAGAATATTTTTGCCAAGAGGATGATTTTCAAAAAAATTCATTTGAGATATGCGGGCAATATGCCTTACTGGATCATCCGCACTTTTCTTATACTCCTCCAAAATCACCTTTTTTTCATTCTCTAAAGCGATTTCATCAATTATTGAATTTAATGCTTGCTCGGCCAAAACATGCATCATTCTATCTTTGTACTTACTTAACCCATTGATGGTGAGCGATATCTTTTCGAGATTTGTTTGAGCATTGGAGTAAACGCCGATGCGATCTTTCTCAAGTCCAAGCAAATATGGAGTGGGCCATTTTTTTGTGCCTTTCAATAGCATATGTTCAAGAATGTGCGCGTAGCCCAATCCTCCGGCGTTCTCATGCCTCGAGCCAGCGTTGACCCACAATTCCATAAAATTAATCCAAGAGTCGACATGCGTGCTCGTAATCACTCTTAGCTTATTGGGCAGTATTGATTCTGAGTATGTGTGCATAATGAAAAAATGGGAGTAGCCGCGCCGTGCTGCCACTCCCTCTCCGGCTTCAGCCAGAGTACTGACCATCTTCGTCGCCGCCAGGCAGATTGCCCTGTTCCTCGGCAGACGAGAGGTCCACATCATCATCGGCCATCGGATCCTCCAGGAACAGTATTGCCGCAGGGATGGCTGCGGCTCCGCCTCTGGCTTGCCAGGCATGCTCAAGTGCTCAGTGCACCCTTTTGAAGACTGGCCAGACAAAGGCACTAGATCAGATTGCTCGTCACACATCTGACCCTCCTAAAAACAGGTATATTATTTTGATAGGCGATTGTCAATACCACGTCTAGTTAATCACATGAGGTGACAAATCTAATAGGATGCCTGATAATTTATTACGGTCACTAGCTAAACTATTTAAACATGATTAAAAAATTAGAAGATTTATTAAACTTAATGCCGGAAGAGAAAAAAAATATTGCTTTTTCAATTTGGCAAAAATACAAAATTGAATTTGAAACATTGCCAGGAAGTATAAACAAACATCAGGCATGGCCAGGAGGATATAAAGACCACATTCAGGAAGTTATGAATATTGCCGAATTGCTTTTTGACTCTTTAAGTAAACTCAGAGAACTCCCTTTTTTATTAGATTCAGCTCTTTTTATTCTTTTTATTCACGATTATGACAAGCTGGTAAGATACCAAAAAACCGAAAACGGGTTTGAACGAAAAGATGATTACTCTGATATGACTGAAGAAATACAGAATTTTCTTAAAAAAGAATTTAACTACTCGCTAAGTCAAGAAGAGTTGAACGCATTAAAATATATCCACGGCGAAGGAAAAAATTACTCTGCCAATGAAAGAGTTATGCAGCCACTGGCCGCTTTCGTACACTGCTGCGATACCATATCAGCCAGAATTTGGCATGACTACGGAAAAAGTCGCTAATGATTCGCCGACTTGTCGCACTAATCAGACGGGCCCATTAATTTAGTAGTTCACGGGCAGGTCTATTTTGGAAGCAAGAGTTTCCGATTTGTCGTAAGGGAGAACGGAAAAATAGAAAATGGCCTTATCTCCTTTTTTTATGTCGCTTAATTTAATCGCACGATAACTGATTTTGCCGCTTATGAAGCTGGATTTGGTAAATTCAGTTTTTTCGTCTACCAGCGCAATTCGGGGCTCATATTTGATTGTTACGTTTTCACCGGCGGAATAAGCGACGGGGGCGGTATAGAAAATCCTATCTTTGCCGACGCTGTCGACTTTACCCGAAACAGAATATGTTTGAATCTTTATATTTGACGGCGGTAAAACCAACGTTTCTTGGTTCAAATTAAAATCAGAGAATTTCCAAATAAAAATCCCCAAGCCGGTTGTTACTCCGATTATAGCCCAAAGAGCGATGATTCTTTTTTTCTTATCGAACCTCTGCCAGCGGATGTTGAGATAAGACATAATTAATCATTAGAACTTAACCAAGATAAGTATAACCAAAAAGGGAAGTTGCGAAAAGCAACACAAGATGATAACATCCGGCAAGCACTTTAAGGAGCAGGAATGTTCTTCAAAAAAGATCCGCCACCGCAATTTCCGATGACTATTCCCAGGGAAATTCTTAATTTTGCTCTTCAAGACGCATTGGTATATATGAGGGCTGTTGATTCTGGCGTGGCGACGGTTGAAGCTATGGGCAAAACAATATGGGGCCGGCATCTGGCTAATCAACCCGAATGTCTAGAATTTTATTCATTCATACTGTGGAGAGCATCAAAAAGGCAGCCTAACGATCAAAAAAGAATGCTGGCGGCGATCGGGCTTGTGTATTCCGCATTCATACACACTCTAAATAATCGCTTTCCTCTCGATCTTTTGAACAAGCCCCGATTCACGAGTTTTCTGGACACAAAAGATTGCACTCAAGGCAACAGATCCATAGACGTCATGTTATTAACGACTATTAACCTTGATATCGCAAAGTATTGCGGTGATATTTTTAACTCCTTTGAATCAAGCGATGCGGAATATGAAACGAGATGCATAATCAAATTCCTGCTTGATGCTGTCAAACAAGTTATCATCTGACCCGAAAGGGTCATTTTATTTTTTCTCTTAAAAAAGCGGCGAGTTCAGATGCGGCTATACGCTCTTGTTTGGCCGTATCCCGATCGCGGACGGTAACCGTGTCGTCTTCTAAAGTTTGGAAATCTGCGGTTATACAGAATGGCGTGCCGATTTCATCCTGGGCGTAATATCTTTTGCCGATATTCCCCCGGTCATCCCAGGCGATCGGAGTTATCTCTTTTTTTAAATTATCATATACGCCTCTTGCCTTATCAATTAACTCCGGCCTGTTAGCTAACAGTGGAAACACTGCCGCTTTATACGGCGCCAGTTTGGGATTTATTTTTAAAACAATTCTATCGGGATCACTTTCATCATATCCATCACACAAAACAGCCAGTACAGAACGATCAACACCCCACGTCGGCTCTACAACATGCGGATAAAATTTAATACCGTTTTTATCTTGATAAGGCGGCTCCGGATAATGATTCTTCAGATCAAAATCACCCCGATAAGCCAATCCGTATAATTCTTTCCTCCCAAACGGAAAATCATACTCAAAATCAATAGTTCTTTTCGAATAATGAGCTCGCTCATTATTAGGCACCTCTAATTCGTGAACATGATTTTTGTTAATGCCCAGATCCT
Organism: Candidatus Yanofskybacteria bacterium RIFCSPLOWO2_02_FULL_44_18; assembly: GCA_001794755.1. Classification (GTDB taxonomy): domain Bacteria; phylum Patescibacteriota; class Minisyncoccia; order 2-02-FULL-40-12; family GWA2-44-9; genus GWA2-44-10. The sequence goes on along the minus strand of MGKT01000004.1, from coordinate 52,232 downwards.
CAGTTATCCATTCCCATATTTCCTCACGCCAATATTCAAAATATTTATCCCAATCCTTTTCTTCAAGAAAATATTCGATTTCCATTTGCTCAAACTCGCGAGTTCGAAAAATAAAATTTCCCGGTGTGATTTCGTTCCTGAAAGCTTTTCCGATCTGCGCTATACCGAAAGGTAAGGTTTTTCTTGATGTGCCCAACACATTTTTGAAGTCAACAAACATCGCCTGAGCAGTTTCTGGGCGGAAAAAAACTAGACTGTCCATGATATTACTAAAGAGGTCGTCAATTTTTTTCACAATCGCTTTTTTGCCAGTCTGATCTTGATGATTATCAGATTTTTTGAATTGGAGCCATAAAGCAAATATTTTATTTAAGGGATCGACTGGTCCAATAAACGTCTGGAGTAAAAGATTAAATTTTTCAGGTTCAACATAACCGAAGTCAGAGCCGCAATTTGGGCACTTGCTTATTTCACCAGGCGCCTCAATGATAAATAAGCCTGCTTCATCCTTTTTATAACCTAGATCTTCCGCTTTGAATCGTTGATGACATTTTCGGCATTCTACCAGTAAATCAGTAAAATTATCCAAGTGTCCGCTAGCCTTCCATACTTTAGAATTCATCAGCAAGGCCGCATCAATTCCGACGATATCATCGCGTTGATTGACAAACTTGTCCCACCAAGAATCTTTAATATTCTTTTTCAATTCAACGCCCAATGGACCATAATCCCAAGAATTGGCCAAACCGCCGTATATTTCAGAGCCAGGGAATATAAAGCCACGGCGCTTGCAGAGGGAAACTATTTTTTCGAGTTTATCGTTCATTTGTTTAATGCTGACTGGATAAGAATATCTGTCAATTTAGACATATTGATGCCTGCGGCATTTGCCTCCTGTGGGATAAGACTTGTCTTGGTCATACCCGGAATCGTATTTGTTTCTAAAATATACCACTTATTCCCGGATAATATAAAATCAGATCGTGATATTCCCTTGCACCCCAAAATATTATGAGCTTTTAATGCCAATCCTTGCAGTTCCTCAATTTGTTGATCAGGCAAATCAGGAGGAGTAATTTCTCTGCTTCCTCCAGGAGTATATTTCGCTGAGTAATTAAAAAAAGGTTCTTTTTGTGGGATTATCTCTGTTGGCGGAAGTGCAAAAGATTCACCTTTCTCATTTTCCAAAACGCCACATGTTAATTCCCTCCCGAAAACGTATTCCTGGGCCATTAATCTATCATCATATCTGAAGCCTTCTTCTAGGGCTTTGGATAATCCTGCCTGATCTTTAAGAATCACCGTACCGACACTTGAACCTCCGCGCACGGGTTTAATTACGATAGGATACCTTAAATCCGAGATTTCTTTATTTGAAAAAACAATATACGATGGAACATTTAGATCGGCTTTTTCAAACAGAATATTGGAAATATTCTTATCCATTGCCGCCGCAGACGCGGTCATATCAGATCCCACATATGGAAGATCTATCGAGTCTAATATCGCTTGAAGCTGTCCATCTTCGCCAAATTCTCCATGAATAGCAATAATCGCGACGTTAAATTCGAGGGAGTAGATTTTAGGTATAGCTTCGGGCAAAACTAACTTTTTATCATCAGGTAAAAATTGGAATTTCTTGTCTTTGCTTACAAAAATTTTATGAACCTCGTATTTTGACAAGTCTAAATTTCCAGCAATATTTTCAGCAGAATTTACGGAAACTTCGTGTTCCCCTGATGGTCCACCAAATATTAATGCTATTTTTTTCATCAATAAATAACGCCCTCAGAAAGATCTTTAATCTTCACTTCAAGTGATTTAATATATTTTTGTATTTCGGGTTGTCTTTTCCTTGTGTCCTCAATAAGTAAATCGATGATTTCTATCAGTCTGTCATGACTTAGTTTATTTTCTAAAGGAATATGGGGATATAAAAGCCAATGAATTTGTCCGCGGCTGCCTCTTGCAGCATCTGATTTACCAGTTCCTATTATGTGATAGGGAATATCGTCAAATTGCCCGGGCATCTTTTCGAAGTTCAGTGATGCATCTTTTCCATCTATTAGAAAATGAATATCGACGTCAGAAAGAATTTCTCCTTTTCTTCTTGGCCCATAAACAGACGATCCGGTAAGTGCTACGAGAACAATTTTCTCTAGTGTTTCTGACGGAATTCCCGAAAATATTTTTGGAAAATCATTTATCGATTGATTAATTATATATTGCAAACGGTCATGTCTCTCTTTTCCTTTAAGAAAGCTGGATCTAAATAATTCCCATGTTTGTTTGTCAATATCAGATGTGAACGGAGGAATAACATTATGTCTACCGATTTTGATGTGATTTTCGAATTGATAACTTTTCAAATGGTGTAGCCTGCGCCAGCATCTCCAAAGCTCATACTCTAGATGGCGGATATCTTTTGGAACCGTTTCCAGCCAGAACTTAAATCTTTTTCTTTCAAAATCAACAATCTTGTCTTTATTCCCATGATACGCCTCTTTTTCAATATTCATGTTATTGCACGATTCCCTGTTCCACTTGGTCAGCCGTATCGTCGGTAGTCAAATCATTTGCCGGAATGATAATTGATTGCCTGGTGAAGGAGTCTATCCCCGAGAATTTTACATTTTTAAGAAGCAGGATGCCAGAGCCCTTCTGATTTGCCTGCGGCGTGACGCTGATTTGAAAACTGCCGTCATATTTGTTGGTCCCGTTTATGCCGACTCCCGAAGGCAGAGAACCGATGTTCCAGACGACTTCGGATGTATTTTTATTAAACGTGATTTCAGCCTGGCCGGCTCCGACGCTCGTTATGTTTTTCCAATTGACGCCAGCCGGTAATACTCCGGATATCCGGGCTTCCGTTACTTGGTTGCCCGGGTTAACAAGCTGCCAGTGGACCGTAAAAAAGGTCTCTTTGCCGACTTGAGGCGGAAAAGGGCCTGATGAACTGAAGGCTTGATCGTTGTAATACATCAGCTGTGCAAACGTCGGCTGGCTGCTAATCTTGGTAATCAAACTGGCCGTTGAGAAAACTTCGCCGTCGGATATTTCTCTGGGCACGTTGGCGGTTGATATCCGCGCGGTGGCTTTTATGAACGAGTTTTGGGCCCCAGCCGTGCCGGATGGAAAACCGGGCTTAGTTTTAATCTTGAACGTCGCTTGCCCTCTCTTATTCGGACCGAGGCTTGAAAAATCTGATATAGCGGCGGAGTTCCAAATGATTGTATTCGTGCCGCCGTCAAAATAACCGCTTCCGGAATCAAGAGAACCGATATCATACATGGCGCCCTCTAGTTTCACGGCTAATGCCACGCCGGCCAGCGTGTAATTGGAAGTGTTGGAATATTTAACCGTATAGTTTAATGTGTCTCCGGTCACGGCCGTGTATTCTTTGCTGTCATTCACAACTACGTCAACGCCAAGCAACGGACTTGATATCACAGTCGAACCTGCCGTCTTTTCGTAATCGATATATGCGCCGTTTATTCTTCTCTGAAGCGTAACCGACAACTTCTTTGTCTCGCCTTGCTGGCCGTTGAGAACGCCGTTTATTGATATTCTTGATCCTTGGCCTTTGTTTAAATTGGCAACATTCCATGTTTGGCCGTCTCCGCTGCCGGCCGGAGTCGCGCTTTGATATGTAAAGCCGTCGGGGTAGTCGAACACGAAGCGCAAGTCGGAAATGGAATTGTTTGTCTCATTCCGATAGTCAAGAATATATGTTATCGGTTGGCCGGAAATTTGATTCGGCGGAACGCTTAACGTCAGCGATACCGGTATGCTGGTAATGGTGGTGGCCAATGACGCGTCTTTTTGGAATTCGGTTCTCAGATTGCCGGCCGCGTATATCAGGGAGAGTTTGGCGATTTTAATATCTCCCCTGTTGCCGACTAAAAACGCTCTGAATTCTTTTTCTCCGCTTTGGCCCGCTTCCAGCGTCTCTATGGCAAACGTTTCTTTTGTGTTCAAAGATACTTCACCGTCTTTTAAAACCACCGATTCATCGGGATACGAAAAAGAAAAACGCAGATTACTCAATTTTGATTTGGTAGAATTGGAATATTTAATTTTGTACGTGACCTCGTCCCCGACGCCGATTTGAGTCGGCCCGTCGATTGACATTTGGACTCCGCTTTCCCTAAATGACGGCCCGCCGAACCAAAATATTCCCGCGCTGGCGATGAACAGGGCCAAGGCGAGGATAATGAGCCATTTCAAAACATGGCGGCTTATCTTGGGCGGGGGAGTTATGAGGGATTTTGTCGTATCGGGTATGGGTGTGACTTGGAAATTAGGCTCCATGGTAATATTTTAACATTAAAATCAATATCCCGAAACTCGAATCAGCTCTTCCCGGTTTTGGGAAAAAAAGTCGTTTAACCGCGTTCTGTCGGAGGCATTTTGATCCAAACCCGTAAAAACTTTAACCAGGAAGCTCCACATTTTATCGTCCCTCTCGTTTTCAAACATGGTCTGGTCGATTTCCCGGGCGAAATATCCGGCCGCTTCTATGGCCGGCATTGATTTTTTCAGATTCGGAAAAGCCGATTCGGTATGGGTGCTGGCGATTATGGGCATGTTTTTAGAATCAATCAATTCAAAATCCACAAGATTAAATATATCCAAATGCATCGACTGGAGAGACGTTCTCTTGAGCACGCTTTTTGCAATGGCCGTTATTTTCCCGAATTCCTCCGTGTAACAGGTTAGAATCTGGTCATTTTCGTTTGTGTGCTGTTTTTTGACGATTATCGCCTTAGTCCGAGCCATATTTTGTTTCCCGACATCTCAACTTCTTTTTCAATGTCGAATTTTTGACCGGTATTGGGAACATTTTCGAACTTCTCAAATAAAGTATCAGTTATAATCTGGCTCATCCAATTGGTGACGGCCTCGGTCAATTCACGACTTTCGCTGTGCCATTGGCCGAATATTTTTTGAGTCGGTTTGTACCCGGCTTCTTTGCGCATGTCTTGGACAAGACGCATGAATTCCCTGACCCAGCCTTCGTGTTTTAAGACATCGGTCATTTCAAAATCAAACACAACCAAGTCTTCCTGCTTGGAATCGTATTTTACTTCTTTAACATTGAGCTCTTCGGTTATAAGACCGGACAAGTCGGCCGGAAAAGACTCGCTCCTTTTAAGGGACACCGAGGCCAGAGGCTGTCTGACTTTTATTTGCTTGGCTTTTCTTGCCGCCAATCCGGCGGTTATCACGTCTCTGATTTCTCTCATTTCTTCTTCCAGTTTTTTATTTATGTATTTATCTTCAGCCCTCGGCCAATTTTCAAGATGAACGCTTTCTTTGCCGCCCTCCAGATGCAAATATATGTCATCGGCCACAAAAGGAGCAAAGGGGGCGCACAACTTGGAAATCTCAATTAATACATTTTTCAGTGTTTCAATAGCTTCAGGCCTCTTGCGGGATCGCCTTAGCCACCAATTGGAAAAATCGTCGGTTACAAATTTTTCTATTAGCCGGGCCGTCATTGTCGGATTATATTCTTCCAATTCTTTGGTTGCTTCTTTTACCAGGCTGTTCAATTTTGAAAATATCCAGGCATCCAGCAGATTCGCTTTCGGTTTAATTTGCGTGGATTTGTAGAGATCATGAAAATTCAAGCAATTCCTAAGAGTGGAAAGAAACCCGATCAATTGAGCGTTCACGTCCTTAATGTCAAAAAGTTTGTATTCCCCCGGTCCGTTTATCGCGAACAAATACCATCTGGTGGCGTCCGCTCCATATTGAGCCAAAACATCAAACGGAGAAACGGTATTGCCTTTTGATTTAGACATCTTCTTTCCCTCTTTATCAAGTATATGGCTTAGCGAGACGACATTTTTATAGGGCGCGCCTCGGCCCAAAAGAGTGCTTATGGCTAAGAGGGTATAAAACCAGCCTCGGGTCTGATCAACGCCCTCTACTATATAATCGGCGGGAAATTGATCCTTGAACATATCTTCATTTTCGAACGGCCAGTGCCATTGGGCATAAGGCATCGCTCCTGAATCAAACCAGACATCAATCAGGTCGGGAATTTTTCTCATCTCTCCGCCGCATTTGCATTTCAAAACCACACCGTCAATATACGGCCGGTGAAGGTCAATCTTGCCATCGCCGTCCACGGGCAGCTTGCCCCCTTTTTCTTCGATTTCTTTTATGGATCCGATTACATCCCGGTGATTACATTTTCCGCATTCCCATATCGGCAGCGGAGTGCCCCAGTAACGCTCGCGGGAAAATGCCCAGTCTTTGCCTTCTTTTATCCACTGCCCGAACCGGCCTTCTTTGATGTGATCCGGCACCCAATTAATAGTTTCATTATTAGCCAGCAGTTCCTTGTTGACTGCCGACATTTTTATGAACCAGGAATCTTTGGCGTAATACAGCAGAGGCGAATCGCAGCGCCAGCAGAAAGGATAGTCATGTTCATAATTTTCTTCCTTGAAGAGCTTCCCTTCATTTTTTAATTTCTCAACAATTAAGTTTTCCGTCTTTCCGGATTTGACAAATTGTCCGGCGAAATCAGGAACGATATCTTTAAATTTTCCCTGCTCGTCGACGGTATGTATTTTCGGTAAACCGAGTTTGGTTCCCAGAACATAGTCGTCTTCGCCGTACATTACCGCCGTATGGACGACGCCGGTGCCTTCGGCCGTGGCCACAAAATCGGCTTCGTATATCTTATATGACGCTTCCGATTTCAATTCTTCAACGGCAAAAAGGGGTTCGTATTCCATGCCGATTAATTCTTTGCCCTTAAATTCCTTCACGATGTTCGCCGATTCCAATACTTTTCCGACCAACTCTTTGGCTAATATGTAATTATTTCCGTCCTTTTCGGCTAATACGTAATCAATGTCGATTCCCACAGCCAAGGCGACATTTCCGGGCAATGTCCAAGGTGTTGTTGTCCAAGCCAGAATATATGTATTTTCTTTGTCTTTGATTTTGAATTTCAGATATACGGATCTTTCCGTCACTTTTTTGTACCCTTGGGCGACTTCATGGGATGACAACGGCGTTCCGCACCGGGTACAGAAAGGCACGACTTTATGAGCCTTTACCAAAAGCCCCCTGTCCCATATTTTCTTTATTATCGCCCAGACGGATTCAATATATTCATTTTCATATGTGATATAGGGATTATCCAAATCAAGCCAGTATCCCATCCGGGTCGTCATTTTTTCCCACTCCTTTTTGTATTTCCAAACGCTTTCTTTGGCTTTCTTGTTGAACTTGTCTATTCCGTAACTTTCAATGTCCTTCTTTGACGTAAATCCGAGTTCTTTCTCAATTTCTATCTCGACGGACAGACCGTGAGTGTCCCAGCCGGCTTTGCGGAGAACAAAAAAACCCTGCATTGTCTTAAACCTGCATATAATATCCTTATACACCCTGGCCAAGACATGATGGATGCCCGGCAGGCCGTTGGCCGTGGGCGGGCCTTCGAAAAAAACAAATTTTTTTGTTTTGCCGAAGAAACCGCTTTTGCGGTTTTTAGCCAGAGATTTTTCAAAAATTTTGTGTGTTTTCCAGTAATCGAGAATCTTCTTCTCTACTGAATCAAAGTCATACGGCATTAATCAAATATATGTCAAAACGCGCTTAATTTCAATCGGCTTTAATTCGAAAGTCAATATTCTACATTTTCTCGGGCGCCGAAATGCCCATGAGGCCAAAACAGATTTTTAAAATGTCCGCGATTCCCGAAACCAGGGCCAAGCGAGCCGATTGAAGATTTGTATTTTCTCCGATTACTTTGTTTGTCTCGTAAAACTTATGGAATTTGTTCGCCAATTCAAGGGCGTACTGGCCAAGATGGTGAACTTGGTACGATTGGCTGATATCGGCCAGCAAATCGGGAAACTTTGCCATATGCCGCAATAGGGAAAACTCTTCCTCGGATTCCAGTTCTTCCAGAGTATCGGTTTGTATTTCCAAACCGGGAATCTTCTCAAAAATACTTTGGGAGCGAGCGTAAGCGTATTGGGCGTAATAGACGGGATTTTTCTTTGACCGCTCTTGGGCCAAATCAATATCAAATTCCATGTGCGTGTTTAAGTCATGCATTAAGAAAAAGAATCTGGCCGCATCGCGCCCGACATCGGCCAGCAAGTCATCAAGTAATACAAAGTTTCCTTTTCTTTTAGACATTCTCACCAATTCCCCGCCCCGTTTGATGAAGACAAGCTGGTGAAGTAAAACCTCCAACTGATTCTCGGCAATGCCCAGAGCCATGGCGCCGGCTTTAAGTCTGGGCACATCGCCGTGATGATCCGCGCCCCAGATGTTTATGGCCCGGTCAAACCCTCTTTTCACCGTTTTATTCTTCGTGTAAGCCATGTCCCCCAGAAGATATGACGCGTCGCCGTTGCTTTTGACAATCACGGCGTCATCTTGGCCAGCAACATATCGGCTGACTCTAAACCACCAAGCGCCTTCTTTTTCATATGCCAGATTTTCTGATTTCAAAAATTCAAACACCGACGAGACTTCGCCGTTTTCATGAAGGCTGCTCTCGCTGAACCACGTATCGAATTGCACTCCAAGGCTGGAGATTGAATTTCGGGCGGCTTGGATCATTTCCGCTACGGCAAAATTCTTACAGACAATGATTGCGGACTGATAATCTTCAGGGATTTCAATGTTCTGGGCTTTAATTTTTTCAGCAATCGCCGAAATATATCCGCCGTGATAAAGATCGTCGCCTTCGGAAATATCTTCATCCCTTAATGCTTTTAATACGGACTCTCCGAGTTTTTCCACTTGGGCGCCTACATCATTAATGTAGTATTCCTTGCAGACATCGTAGCCTGCTTTTCTGAAAATATTGCCCAATGCGTCCCCGTAAGAAGCGGCCCGGGCGTTGCCGACAGTCAAAGGCCCGGTTGGGTTTGCGGAAACAAATTCAAGATTTATTCTCTCTCCTTTTCCGATATCAAGATCGGCGAATTTATTTTTTTGGGAAATGATATTTTTAAGATTTTGAAACAGGTATTCTTTTTTAAGAAAGAAGTTTATAAAGCCCGCGGGAGAAATTTCTATTTTTTCAATGTAGTCGGTCAGGTCCGAGTCCTTGTCTAATTTTTCTTTCATATTATCGGCGCATTCGACCGAAGATTTTTTTTCAACCTTTGACAAAGAAAAGGCGACATTGGTTGAATAATCGCCCATTTCATCATTGGGAGGAATGAGTATGTCAAAACTGACTCCTCTGGAATATGCATAAATTAAATCTCTAATCTGGTTTTTTATTGTCTTGGGCATATTATTAACATAATAGCAAAAAACAAGTATTCATGTCTTTACCTTGACTTTTTTGCTGTATTTGATATAATTAAAATACAGTTCCTTACAACAAAATTCTATTTGAGACGAGCATTTTGGAAGTCAAAAAATGGTTTCCGGTATGCTCGTCTCAACTTCTGAGACAAGACCGCAACTCCGCGGCAAGGGGTAACTCGCCCTCCAAAGTCTCTAAAAGACAAGGAGGGCAAGCAAAAAGAGGTGTGTCATGGGCACAAACCCAAAGGCACCGGGTCTCTGGACTATGCCAGTTGGAGACAGAGAAGGAAGTTTGAAGGCGCTGGAGAATGAGATTCGAAGGCAGGGCGGACAACCCGTTCCACTCTTTGATCTCTTCCGCACAGACAACGAGTACACGCGCCGCATCGCGCAGGCGATGTTGCGAAAAGGCCTCATCGGATCGATCGAGTCACGCATGGCTCGTATGGTTCTCGGCCGCAACATCTTTGATGTCGCCGACTGGATGAGCTACTACGACGCCAGGTTCACCAAGAAGCAGCTCCGCGACGCCGGGAAGTTCCCGTGGGGCGAAGACGTCCTCAACAGCCCCTGCCCCTTCAACAAGGGCATGCTGGTGAAGGACACACACTTCGCATTCCTGGGGCTGACCGCCATCAACGGCTCGCCTCTCACGGTGGCTAAGTGGCTTAAACTGCATCCGACAACGGGTCAGCCGAAGTTCTACTTCAACAGCAACCCCTGGCACGAGGGCCAGCCCCATACCGACGTGGCGACGATGCAACTTCGCTGGTACCTGATGCTCAAGGATATCGTCCCCGGCTCAACGGGCCAGACGCCCGAAGAACAGGTAGCGATGCTCCCGCCCGAGTACGAGGTTCCGACGACCATCGCCGAGACCACCAAAGACATCCTCGTGTTCCGCAAGACGGACGTTCGTCCCAATGGATCTCGGTGGGCGGCTTGCACCGAACGCACAGTGAAGACCGACAAGGCCCGCGCTGGCAACGTTTCATGTGTCGGCGTCTTCGACGAGGACGGCCTCCTCGTCGGCAATTGGTTCGGCGATCGCTACGACTACGTTGGCGTCGGCGCCTCCCGGAAGTCCTGAACCTTGAAATCTTGAGGACTTGTTCCTCTTGAATACTTGAGCCTTCGGCGCGATTTTTTTCGCAGCGCCGGAGGCTCATTTTCTTTTATAAAAAATAATTGATACAATTTTATCGTCTGCTAATGGAGGTGCGGTTGCCAGGCGAAGTTTCTAGAGTGTGCTTTAGCCGCTCAAGAATCGCCTCCGGCTTCACCTCGCGGACGCCTCTCTTTTGAGGATCGCCAGAATATCGTCGTTTACGGATTACGGTAGCGTGCGATAAAAAGTAGAGATTGAACTTCTTGCCTGTCTTTAGTGGAGATTCTGTTTAAAAGCAGATGCTCCCGAATAAAATTCAGAGTTGAGAGGATATAGGCCGAAAGGTGGTAAACCTCAAGACTCGGTGACTTGGATGGAGACGGGCATTATGCGTTCTCTTCGGCCAACGCTGGCAACGTTTCATGTGTCGGCAACTTCGACGAGAACGGCCTCAACGTCAACAATTGGAACGGCAATCGCAACGACAACGTTGGCGTCGGCGCCTCCCGGAACTTCTTTCTCTCTTATGAGAAATATCCTCCCGAGTGGAGGATATTTCTTTAACTATCGCGGGTTGATTTTATCCAGCCGCCGAATTGACACCCGATGTTATCTATAATCTGTTCCAACTGGATATATTTCTCATCATCTAAAATTTTTGTATCCTTGCAAAGTCGGATAAGTACTCTAAGAAAGTTGAGTTTTATGCTACCTTTTTGAAGGATCGGTAATTTCTCTATTTTAGAGAGTTGGCTTGCCGCGACGATACTTTCAAGAACTTCGAGGATAAGATTCTCGCAGCGCAGCCAGATAGCAAATTTGTCCTGTTTCGGCACGCCATTACGCAAAGCGTAAAAATCCTTGTATAAATCGTATGATTTTTTGAAAATTGGTATATCCAGGTCTTCCATATTATGAAGATTTACAAAAATATATTTGAAAAATTGATTTCATTGGAAAATCTTTTCACCGCATGGGATGCCTTCAAAAATGACAAAACCAATCGGTATGATGTACAAGTTTTTGAGCGTAGACTGGAAGAAAATATTTTTGAATTGCATCGAGATTTGAAAACAAAGAAATACAAGCACGGCGTTTATACTGGTTTTTGGATTCGGGATCCCAAACCCCGGCATATTCACAAAGCCACAGTCCGGGATCGGGTATTGCATCATGCCGTATTCAACATCCTGAATCCGATATTTGAACCGACGTTCATCTCTCACTCTTTTTCCTGCCGTATTGGCAAAGGAACCCATAAAGGAATTAAAGCCCTCAAACAGATAGCCGACAAAATCAGCGAAAACGGGCATAAAAATATCTTTGCCCTGAAATGCGATATTAAAAAATTTTTTGATTCGGTAAACCATGATCTTTTAATCAAAATTTTCGATAAGAAGATTAAGGATGACGACGCGATGTGGCTGTTGTCCGAAATTGTAAGAAGTTTTATCTCCAAGGATGCTAATATATTTGAGCATAAAGGTATGCCGATTGGAAATCTTACGTCCCAACTCTTTGCAAATGTTTACATGAATGAATTTGATCAGTTTATGAAACATGGGATTCATGCTAAACATTACTTAAGATACACCGACGATTTTGTGGTTATCTCGGATAGTAAGGATTATCTGGAAAAACTTATTCCGCAGGTTAATCAATTTCTGAAAGAAAAGCTTGGACTCGATTTACATCCCAACAAAGTTACTATCCGCAAATTTCGTCAGGGTATAGATTTCTTGGGTTATGTTATCTTGCCGCACCACCAACAGATTAGAACTAAGACAAAGAAGCGCATATTCAAGAAGGTTTTTCGACGAGTCCTTGAACAAAAACAAGGTCTTATTTCCAATGAAACTCTCGAACAATCCCTGCAATCATACCTCGGCGTTTTGGGCCATGCTGATTCATATAAATTGTCACAAGAACTAAAAAATAAATTCTGGTTCTGGCTTACAGAAAATTAAGAACCCCTACCAAAGGGCTTGTTTCCAAAAAAATATCTCTTTTAATAATCAGGATGGATGGATGGATGGATGGATGGATGGATGGATGGATGGATTAGGAATAGGCATGTATTAATTTTATATTATTTTATAATGAATCGCCAGAGCTTGTTTTTAAACTCTCCGGCATAATCAATTCCGTTGCGTGCGGCACGTGTAATCTTTTTCGGTTTTTCTACGATTTCCATCCAAAGCTTTTGACTTTTAGTAATATCAGCCCCGTTCATGTTTTTATTGATTTTCAAATCTCGACAAATCTTGCCCGGGCCTTCAATGCCCTCCAGGCCCCTGATTAAAACGGCCCCTCCGTTTTCTTTGGTCACAATATTCAGACAGTGATACATTCCGTATATTAAATATACGTAAGCGTGGCCGGCCGGGCCGAACATGACTTCCGTTCTTTTTGTCCGGCCCTTGGACGCGTGGCAGGCTAAATCTTTAATTCCGCAATACGCTTCCGTTTCCGTAATTTTACACCGGTATATTTTTCTTCCGATTTTTCTGACTAAAAAATGGCCGAGCAATTCTTTGGCCACTTTTAAAGCTGATCTATTGTAAAAATCTCTTTTAATTCGCATAATACGGATATATGAACTCAAACGAATTTGACCGGCTGGCGATTGACGCGGTGGAAAAAGTCGCCCCTTCGGTCGTAAGCATTGTCATATCAAAATATCTCCCCAGAATCAAAAATGTTTATCCGGGAGCGTTGCCTTTTCCGAATCCGTTTATGTTCGGCGATATTGACGACGGCGCCAAGGAGAAAATAAAAGTCGGTGGCGGATCGGGCTTTATCGTCCACCCTGACGGACTTATTTTAACAAACAAACATGTTGTTTTTGATCCCGAAGCCGAATACACCGTTATCACTACCGACCTGGAAGAATATCCAGCTAAAGTCGTCTCTCGAGACCCTATAAACGATATTGCGGTTTTGAAAATACAGCAAAAAGGTTTGCCCGTGCTGCGTCTCGGCAATTCCAGCCGGATTAAACTCGGCCAGACGGTCATCGCCATCGGCAACGCCTTGGGCATGTTTTCCAACACTGTTTCCAAAGGTATTATCTCCGGCCTCTCCCGTTCCATTTCGGCAGCTTTAGGGACAGGCGGGGAAATGGAACATTTAAGAGGCGTACTGCAAACTGATGTCGCCATTAATCAGGGCAACTCCGGCGGACCGCTCATTGATTTGGACGGCGAGGCCATCGGCATAAACACGGCTATTATCGCTGGTGCCCAGAATATCGGCTTTGCCATACCCATTAACTGGGCCAAGCAGGATTTGGAAGACATAATCAGGTACGGACGCATCATCAAGCCCTATCTGGGACTTTTGTTCATAATGCTCAATAAAAAGATACAAAAGCAGTATAATCTGCCCGTTGATTACGGCGCGCTGGTAATCAGGGACCATCGGCCCAATTCAGTCGCCGTTATGCCCGATTCCCCCGCCGACAGAGCCGGTATAAAAGAAAACGACATTATTCTTGAGCTCAACGGCGAGGAATTAGACGGCGAACAAGATTTGGCCGAAAGGCTGCAGAAGTTCAAAGTCGGAGAAAAGGTTGATATGACCGTTTTGCGCGGCAAAGAAAAAAAACATCTTGAGGCAACCGTTGAAGAAAGAAAATGACATGCCCGAATACGCGGACAATCCGAAAGCGCATTTTGATTACGAAATCCTGGAGACAATCGAGGCCGGAATCGTACTGAAAGGATACGAAGTCAAATCAATCAAAACCGGCCGGGCTTCGATTAAAGGCGCTTACGTGAGAATGCTGAACGGCGAACCATATTTGGTGGGCGCCAATATCGCGGCCTACCAACCGGCCAATATGCCCGGCGATTATGACCCGCCCGCAAGCCGCAAATTATTGCTTTCAAAAAAACAAATTTCAAATCTAATCGGTTTCTCGCAATCTCAGGGCCTGACACTCGTGCCGCTCAAGTTCTACGACAAAAAGGGCCGCATAAAACTTCTAATCGGCATCGCCAAAGGCAAGAAAAAATACGACAAACGCGAAACAATCAAAAAACGCGACATCGCCCGTTCTCAACAGCGCGGTATTGACGAATAAAATGGTTGGGTATATATTTAGGGTTCACACACCGGCCATGTTCCTGGCCGGGTCTCCTAGTACTGGCGACAGATACGAAAGGAGAGCGGTTGCGGTACCTGTTGTCTTTCTTCGCCGGCGCGAATACGCCGGCAGGCAAGATCAGGCAAGCCCAACCTGCGATTGAAATCCGGGGCTGGAATCAATGCCTCGTGATCTTCAATCGCGGCGCGCCGCGGTAGTCCTCGCGGACTTCCGCAGGCAAGAAAACGGCCCCGCCGTAAGCGGGGCGGTCCCTACCGCTGTAATAGGCGGCACACCAAACACCGGACCCCTGGCGACACGCATCGCGTGCTCGCCTCGGGTCCTCTTTTATTTTTCATAAAAATGTGGTATAATTGATATATTGGGGATGAAAGGCCTCGACAGGGTTTTTATTCCGTTTGGATGCTAAGCATGGATGAGCGTTAACCATGTAAATTATCCGTTCAAAATATATAACTGGCAATCAAAATACCGGTTACGCTTTCGCCTAAAACGTGAGAGCCATCTCATCCGTGATGCTCACTAACGGGTTATGAGGTGTCATACAGCGAGCTTGGCCAAGTGTTTTTCTTTCCGACACGCGGCGACACAATCGAAAAGATAGCGGCAGTTTATTTTGCTGATTTACTACGCTGCCGTGAAAAAAATAAATCGGATATCTTAGTAGAAATCTGATGGTCAGACTCTGGACGCGGTTTCAATACCGCCATCTCCACATAATATAATATTCTTTTTCGGCGGCGTCGGACGCTTGCCGAGTTTTTGCTTGCATTGTAATAATCAGGAGTATATTATCTTTCAATATATGAAAAAACGAAACGTCGCTCTTCCGGACTGGGACCTATCAGACCTGTACTCGAGCATTGATGACCCTAAAATAGATGCGGCGTTGGCCACGGCTTTAAAGAGGGCCGGAATGTTTGAAAAAAATTACAGAGGCAAGATTGATGATAAATCCGATTCAAAGCAGATATTAAAGGCCGTAACGGAGTATGAGAGAATTTTAGTCGAATCGAATAAGCCGGGCTGCTATGCTTACCTGGAATATTCCGTTGACAGCGTCAATCCCCGGAATGCCGCCCTCTTGCAAAAAACCAAGAAAAAATCAATTGAAATAAATCAGCGAATATTGTTTTTCGAATTGGCTCTCATTAACCTGTCAGAGCAAAAACTCAAGCACCTTATTTCCGATCCGGAACTAAAAAATTACAAGCATTTTCTCCAGAAAATTTTAAAGCAAAAGCCGCACCGCCTGACTGAGGCCGAAGAAAAAATCTTCAACGACAAATATCTGACAAGCGGTTCCGCTTTGAACCGCTTGTTCGACGAAGAACTGGCCGAGCAAAAATATGAATTTAAAAAGAAGGGAAAGATAGTTTTGTTGAACGAATCGGAAATTTTGGATTATCTGCACAGTCCTGACGGCCAAGAAAGAAAATTGGCGGCCCAATCATTCACCAAAGGAATTAAATCAATTTCCCGCCGCCTGACTTTTGTGACAAATATGCTGGCCGAAGATAAAAGCATCAGTGACAAATACTTTAAATATACCCGGCCGGAAGACTCGCGCCATCTGGATAACGAGACAACCAAAGAAACCGTGGATACGATGATAAATGTCGTTGTCAAAAACTATTCTCTGGTCCAGGAATATTACCAATTAAAAAAGAAGATTCTGAAGCTTAAAAATATTTACGATTACGACCGATACGCTCCTTTGTCCGTGTCTAAAAAGAAATACGATTACTCGGAAGCGAAGGATATAATATTGGATGCATTTGAAAGTTTTTCGCCAAAATTCGCACATCTGGCAAATGATTTTTTTGAAAAAAAATGGATTCATGCAAAACCGGAAAAAAATAAAAGAAGCGGCGCGTATTGCATGTATGTCTCCCCGGAATTGCACCCGTACGTTTTTCTGAACTACAATTACTCGATCGACGACATTGAAACTTTGGCTCATGAGTTGGGGCATGGAGTACACGCGTCTCTGGCCAGAAAACAGACCTATCTCAACTTTGATTGGCCGCTTACTGTTGCTGAAACCGCGAGCGTTTTCGGAGAGATGATATTGTTTGACCACCTGAAGGAAAAACTTCCGGACAGGGAGCGCTTTTCATTATTGCTAAGGCGAATAGAGTCCACGTTCGCAACTGTTTTCCGCCAGACTGCAATGTTCTTATTTGAGCGTGATCTGCATGAGGCAAGAAAAAATGGGGAGATGACAAGCGAGACAATTTCGGCATTGTGGCGGAAAAGACAGGCCGAAATGTTCGGCCGGTCAGTAGCTCTGACTCCGGATTACGATCTCTGGTGGTCTTACATTCCTCATTTCAAGCATACCCCATTTTATGTTTACGCTTATGCCTTCGGCGAATTGTTGAGCCTCTCCCTGTACGCGAAATATAAGAAAGAGGGAAAATCGTTCGTGTCGAAATATATCACCCTCCTGAAAAACGGCGGATTGAAATCTCCTGACGATCTCCTTGAGCCGTTTAAAATAAAGCTTTCCGATCCGGAATTCTGGATGGGCGGAGTTGAGATAATTCGAAGTTTGGTGGTCGAAGCCGAAAAGATATATTCATCCCGACTTCATTAAATCCAAATATCAAATAATGTAATGTCTAAATTAATAAGTATCATCTTGAGTGTCGTGGTGGCTGTAATCGGAATCTGGTTTATCATTTACATCATTGGTCTGATAAAAGACGATGAGGATGTTGCTTTAAGTCCAACGCCGACGCTGTCAGCCGGACCAAGAACGCCTTCATACACGCTCAACCCTTTTCCGCCGGCAAATCCAACGCCGATATACACACCCCCACCGACGCCCAATGTCACAAAGGGCGGATTGGATGCGTATCTTTCTTCCGGAATATACGGAAAAGTCACTCTCAAAAAATGCCCGACTTGCGTCGAATCGGGCCTGGCCGATATAAGCATTGCCGTCAGGCAACTTGACGGCGCTATTGCCGCTAATATAAAGACGGGAACGGACGGCCGTTTTTCGACCCGTCTGGCCCCCGGCCAATATGTAATAGGGCCGGTTCAAGAGCCATCGTCTGGAGCCTTTGTCCAAGCGACCCGAATTGCGGTAAACCCAAATTATTATTCCGAAGCATTGATTATATTCAGTTCTTCATATTAACATTGTCGGCGCATCGGGAATTTAATATACTTAAAGTATGACGCCTTCTTTGCAGCAGGAGAAATACAATGTTCCGGCAAAACAGCTGCCGCTAACGCCCCATGAAAAGCTAAAAGACAAGGATTTCAGGTCGTCTTTCCATTGGCGCGTATTCAGAATCATCGCCGAATTCGTTGATGGCTGGCAATTTTTAGCCGATTTAAAAAAATCAGTCACCTTTTTCGGTTCGGCCAGAACCCAAGAAGGAACTCAGTGGTACGAGGAAGCTCGAAAATTGGGCCATCTGTTAGCCAAAGACGGTTATGACGTAATCACCGGCGGCGGACCGGGCGTAATGGAAGCAGCCAACCGCGGAGCCTGGGAGGCTAATGAGGAAACAACTAACAATGGCAGTCCAAATGATTCTGATAAAATCGGAAAATCAATCGGATTGAACATAAAACTGCCGCTGGAGCAGAGAATAAACAAATACGTCGATAAATCTGTGGCTTTCCATTATTTCTTCGTCCGAAAAGTAATGCTGTCATATTATGCCCAGGCGTATATATATTTTCCAGGAGGGTACGGCACCATGGATGAAGTGTTCGAGCTTTTGACGCTGATTCAGACAAAAAAAGTTCCGCCTATACCCGTGATTCTAATAGGAAAAGACTTTTGGGGCACTCTGGCTTCCTGGCTGGAAAACGAGGTCTGCGAAAAACATCATGCCCTCGATCATGAAGATCTTCTGCTTTACAAGATAGTCGATTCGGCCGAAGAAGCATTCGAGATAATAAAAAATTCGCCGGTTAGAAATGAATTTTAGAGACTTTACACATATATAAACTCGTGATATCATTTTCAAATTGCAGAAACCATTAAGAATAAACAATTATATCCGCAGCTCCGAAGTTCAGGTCATCGGAGCCGACGGGCAGCAGCTAGGCAAAATGAGCACTTCCAGTGCTCTTAAAATAGCCCAAGAAAGCAATATGGACTTAGTCGAAGTCGGCCCGAATTCCCAACCGCCTGTGACGCGGATAATGGATTACGGGAAGTACATCTACCAGAAAGAGCGCCAAGAAAAAAAATCCGGCAAGAAGCAAAAAGACCAGGAAATGAAAACCGTGCGGGTCGGATTCAAAACCGGCCAGCATGATATATCGTTTAAAGCCCGGCAAATAGATGAATTTCTCAGGGAAGGCCATCTTGTAAAAGTCGAGTTGACGCTGCGAGGCCGAGAAAAAGCTTTGGCCGAGATGGGCAGACAAAAACTGGAAGCTTTCCTGCAAGGGATAACAGAGCCGTTCAATCGCGACCAGACTCGCAAATCTCCCTACGGCTGGTATACGATCGTAAAGAAGGAAAAATAAAATGAAAACAAAAAAAGCTTTATCGAAAAGAATTAAAATAACGGCCAGCAAAAAGATATTGAAAAGGCCCAACCATCAAAATCATTTTAACGCCAGAGTAGACAGCAATCATCGCCGAAATAAACATGGCGACATGGCCACGCCGCATCATTTAATCAAAGACGCAAAACATTTAATTTCTAATTTTTAATGCCAAGAGTTAAACGGGGAACAATCGCAAACAGAAGGAGAAAGAGACTGCTTAAAAAAGCTAAGGGTTTTATGTGGACCCGATCCACGAAATATCGAGCCGCCAAAGAAGCCCTGCTTCATGCCGGCACGCACCAATTTGCCGACCGAAAGAAAAAGAAGAGAAACGCCAGAAGATTGTGGTCAATCAAGATAAACGCGGCCGCAAGGGAAAACGGCATGTCGTATTCCAAACTTATTAACCATCTTAAAAAATTAAACATAGAGCTGGATCGAAAAATATTAGCCGACCTGGCCCAAAATAATCCCGAAGTTTTCAAGAAGATAGTCGAACTAAAGTAAATAAAAACAGCCCGTATGGGCTGTTTTTATTTACTAAAATTAGGCAGAAGCTCTTTTTCCTCCCACTAACGCGTAAACGGCCGAAAGACCGATTAAGATGTATGCGACAGTGGCTAATGAAGGTAGGTATCTCGTAATAACATTAATGTTAAAAAGACCAATTAAAAGCCAGTTTAAGCTGCCGATAACCATAAGCCACCAAGCTACAGAATGTAATCCTTTAATGTTCCCCACCTCCAATCATGAGCGTATTTGATATCTCACTATTTAATTATATAAGAAACAGGGAAGCATGCCCTGTGTATAAATCCGGCAGCGGGGATTGGGAAAAAGTTAGAACCCATTTAATGCAATTAAATGGGCATCCTCAATTCGCCATTGTTAAGAGTTGGTACTCGATACTCAATCTAAATTTCTCCGACTACACCAACCTCCGGTTGTAATTTATGACCTGTTTCAGTTTCTACTTTATCCTGGATAATTTTAATAAGAGATAGCACGTCTTGAGCTGTCGCTCCGCCCGTATTTACAATGTAGTTTGCGTGCTTTTCAGATATTTTAGCACCGCCGATAGTATATCCCTTGAGACCCACTCTTTCGATCAAACGTCCCGCACCAATTCCATTAATTTTCTTAAACACCGAGCCACATGAAGGAAACTGATCTAATTGGGGTTGCTTCTCATTCCTCCATTTTAAATTCTCCTCTATCTGATTTTTAATAAGTTCTTTATCTCTTCTTGCTAGATTAAACGTGGCCTCGGTCACTAACAAATTTCTATCATGAAGAATACTGTAATCGTAATTAAAATTAAAAAAATCCTTATTAACATTTTGTATATTCCCGTTCTCATCCATGATTTCAGAAGATTTTAAAATATCTCCAATAAAGATTGTCTCCGTTCTATCAGGAGAAAGAAAATGTAAATTTTGCCATAATGTTCCCCCAACAGTACTTGGGATACCAGCGAAGTGCTCAAGCCCAGAAAGATTTCTATTCTTTGCCTCCTCTATGAGATTGGATATCATAACTCCGCTCTCAGCAGTAACTCTGTCATTATAAAACTGGATACCCCTTGCTTCATTTTTTATTACTAACCCTCGATATCCTTTATCACTAAAAAGGACGTTGGCACCTGCTCCTAAAACAAAATATCGAATGGATTTTTCCCTGGCTTCTCTAACTGCTTTAATAAGTTCTTCTTTGGTCGAAGCAACAAAAAAACAATCAGCTTTGCCTCCAATTTGATAAGTTGAATATGGAGCAAGAACTACATTAAATCGAAGATTGGGAAGATTAATCATATACAAGTACCTGCATAAAATTATAACCTCCTAGATTAGACAACACCAAAGGGAGTCACTTATTTGAAGTGCCTGCCTTAATTATCCCGTCAATTAGACCCCTGATTTTGAAAAAATCTTGACGTTGGCTAACACGAATCTGAAAAGTCCCATGTGGTAATAAATGCTTCGGTCTTTTGCTTTGACTGGCTCTGCTTAGAGCCACTTGGTAGCGAATTCTATCCTTCGGTATTTTTGTTAAGTTTTGCCAATATTTTACTGATTTGATGGGACTTAGATTCGGATAAATCATTACATGGCCAGACATCCTACTTTTCGGAATATTAAGTATCCTTTCAAGAAAGTTCATGAAAACAACTGTCATCTCTGGGTCGGAATTACCAAAACATATATACGGGTAATTTCCCCTCTTTAGATTAAAATTCTTATATCCCTCTCCCCAATAAAGAGCTGCACCCAATAATGCAAGCTCTCTATTAGTTAATTTACCGATCCCAGACTCGTATTTCTTTCTAATACTCTCATTCTCTTTTTTAATATTTACGGTCCTAACTTTATTAAATTCTACCAATTTTAAATACCCATTTTTTCTTTTAGACTCAAGGGTTTTTTGAGCTTTCTTGCCAATCTTTAGCTTGGAAAACCAGTTACTAAGAGTTGATTTAGGAATTCCGAAGAGACTTCTTATTTCTCCATAAGTCTGACCCTGCAATCTTAACTCCAAAGCTTTTTGATAGTTAACTCTGACGTCCATGCAGGACTGGAAGTTCTAGGATGGAACACCATAGAAACGCTCATATTAAAGTGGAAGTCTGTTTTTCAGACACCCAAACTGATACTCCCAGAATAGCGATTTGCTTAGGTTTTATGAAGTTTTAATGCCTTCTCCTCCCTCTGCCTTATCTACCCCGAAGGGAATAGTAGCAACACAGACATTACTAATAGATTAAGAACCAACTCTATAAGTAGTTAACGAGCATAAACCGTTGTCCCCGTTTGACCAAAGAGTAAGTAATCACTTCGGAAGTGGCTGATGTTCAAGAATTGGTAAAATCACTATTTTAAGAAGTGGGGTTAAAATAGATAATGTTGATTGTTTAGCGATATAGTGTATAGTAGCACCCTTCATCATGATGACTACTTATTAAGGTAGTTTTGCATCAGTACAGTGGCTATTACGCCTAGGATAAACACGATTGCAGACCAAACAGTAAATCCAAATTTTGACCAAAATGCTTTGACAGAATCTCTGTCAGTTTTATCAATAATATCTTTTATCTCGGTTATCGTGTCTGGCTGTTTTAGTATCTCATGTAGAACCGCTTTCATTTCAGCCCTTGCCATATTACTCTCTTGTAAAGTGTCTACTAGAGATTGCTTAAAATCACTAATTTCTATTGCCCCACCAATATCAGAATCTTGGGGAACGACTATCTTTTTGGAAGATTTAGTAGCCATAGCGGATTATTCAGATTTAGGTTTCAACATATCCGCCGAGGGTGCTATCTTTGATAATGTTCTTTTATTGTCCTCTCCTGTTTTTATTGTAAAGATACCCTCATTATTATTTCCTTCAAGTAAAGTTCCAATGGCGAATTTAATAAGCGACTGTCTGTCTTTAAAAGAATAAGCATCCACAAGAGAATCAATTACCTTAAAATCACCGTTGTCAATGGTGACTACGATTTCTTTTTCATCTGACCCACTCTTTGTTTTTTCTTCAACCGTAATCATTATAATAAGTATTATATTATGGATAAAAAGTTTAAGCAACCAACAGATTGATTATTTAAATCACGACAAGGGTTCCATTTTCCTCAATATAAACTCCTGCTATTACTGATGTTCCTGAATTAGAGACAAAAACCCTATTTACAAGATTGTATCCCTTGCTAGAAGGTTCGTTACCAGACGGTAAATCTGGTACTTGGGTAGCAAGGCACTCTTTACATAGCGGGCTAGAACCTATTAGGGAAACTGATATTGCCCCTGCGACTATAAGTTTTTTACAATTTTTACAACTCATTAAATTAATGATAACAAAAACTGGCATAGATTGCCAGTCGTTTTTAGGCCAAAGCCATAAAATTCATAAATACACTCTTCAAGGGATACCCGTATCGTTTTTAGAAAATACCACGCTTAAAACGCAATATAGAGCGAATTCACACAAATGGCATAAATTCTCAAAAACTTGTCAAGTTTTAGGCAACATAATGGCTTGTCATATTGATTTTATAGAGAGGAGTTTTGAGAAGAATGTGTTGTAGTATCTACTACTAACCAGGGTACGCTATATAGCAACAATTGGAGTTCGGACTTCCTTGGCTAATTCCTGGGATATGGACTTGTTCTTATTAATACTACGTTCTTTTGGTAAGGTTTTTTTCATCAAAAAGAGGTACTCTTTATGGGCATCATTTGAGTTTAACCACTCATTCGTCCAACTCATGCTAGCCATAATATTTTTCTTATAATCTATCTCTACCATCTTTAGAATCTTCCCAGCCTCATTGAGACTTGCTTCAAGTTCTTTTTTTGTTGCCCTCCCGCCAGAACTATAAGAAAGTAATATATATTTTGCTTTAGTCTTTTGAATAAGTTGTCTTATCGCCTCCATCGCTATAAAGTTGCCATCTTCATTTTTTCTATATTCTTCAAATACAGAAGCAGAAATTAAATCTCTTGTATCTTCTCTTCTGTTTACTTTGCCGAAAAGTTTTGGTTTGTCGTTATTAACAACAGATGTCCATATATGGTAGTAGGCAGAGTACCTGACTCTACTTGGTGGCATTTTTTCATTGTTAGAGCCATAAGG
Source organism: Candidatus Yanofskybacteria bacterium RIFCSPLOWO2_02_FULL_44_18 (assembly GCA_001794755.1). Classification (GTDB taxonomy): domain Bacteria; phylum Patescibacteriota; class Minisyncoccia; order 2-02-FULL-40-12; family GWA2-44-9; genus GWA2-44-10. The sequence goes on along the minus strand of MGKT01000004.1, from coordinate 28,563 downwards.
AGGATCAAAATAGGCAAGGTCAAAATTATTATTGTCTACAACTTTAAAAATATCTTCTCTCGTTACTTTGTGCTTACCATTTGTACTTTTTAAATCTGGGAGTTTTAAAAATAAATCATTGTAAGATCTCTTAGACCACCTGGAGAGGTATGATGCGAAATGTCCCAGAGTGCTGTCTACGGCATCTAACGCGAAAAGTAGGCTTGTCAAAACCACTGAACCATCAATGTCATTTAAGTTTAATTCCTCAATTCTATCTCTTATTGCATCAAGTTTCCGTGTGTTTTTTATCTGAAACGGCATTTTCCTCTCCATATTTTCATCTCCACCATAATGAGCCGTAAACCATCCATCATATC
>MGKT01000004.1:11145-28178 GCA_001794755.1 Candidatus Yanofskybacteria bacterium RIFCSPLOWO2_02_FULL_44_18 | reverse complement strand
ATCTTTTGATAGTATTGCCTATCCTTGTTGTGTAGTAAGAAACACTTTGCACAAACTTCAGACCAGTGGGCTATATCATTAGAAGTGACATCATAACCTGCTTGAGCAAATGCTTGACTTACTCTAGTTGAACCACTAAAACCATCTAATACGGTTTTAACTTCTAAGCCCTTAATCACTTCTAATATATAAGGGATTATTTTTAATTTTGAACCAGCATACTTAATCCCTTGAGTTTTTATATCAGAGAAGTCTTTTTCATTAAATAAAGTTTTTTGCATATTATCCCTCCTTTAACTTATTAATGTCTTTTTGTAAGATTATGTTGGCTTTCTTATGGCTCTCCTCTGTACTGTTCAATGCCAAACTAAACAGTCTTACTAGTGTGAGGTTGTGTGAATAATCAACCCAGCCATTTGTGATGCTGTCAAAATACGAAACGGCATTTTTTGTATTTGTCCAAAGACCTCTTTGAAGTGCATTTGCCGATGCACCACCATAACGAACTTCGCAAATATAGTTATTCTTGTCATCTAAAAAGACAAAAATAGGGTGCATTCTAGATTTGCCTGCTTTCTTATCCCTAAAACTCTCGCCATTTCCTATATAAAAAATACGTGCTGTGTTCTTGATTGCTTTTTCATGGTCAAAAACCATAATGTTACACTGCTTCTTTTTCTCATTGTATATAAGAGGCATAACATTTATGTTATTGAAGTCAGCAAATGCGTGTGAAGCAAATATGACCGCAATTTGTTTTTTGTCCGTAATATCCTTGCCCTGCGTTTCAAGGTATGGAAACATCTTTTGATCAGAGTCTGTTGAAAGTTGTAGAGGCCCATCTCCATACGCCTTTAGACTAAGAGGAAATTGTGTTTTTTTAACTTCATTAATAATCACAATATCTTCTTCCCGTTCTTTGGCACGAAAAAGATCTTTTCCAACATGTATACTTTTAAAATCATACATAAACTGATTGATAAACTCGGCCATCCCTATTTCGGCTAAGTCACCATGAGTTTTATTGCCAATTAACCTCATCGTAAATATATTAGACAAAGTATTTACAATTAAGTCCCTGCGCTTACTTATCAGCAACTTTAATCTAGCGTTAAAATCTTTATATTCTTCCATAAATTATCATTTAATAACTACTTCATTTTACTATCTTTTAAATCTAATTACCAGTGGCCAAACTGTCCCTAAATAACCCCACATGCCCACAATTATCTACCATATACTCGTATATGGCCTGCGTAGTGCCTTATCAGATACAATACGGGGCTATATAGAGAATCTTGGTTAGAATGATATATCATTCACGCTATTATAAACCCCCTTGCAAAGGGTTTTAAGGTTGTGAACCTGGGCTTATACCTGCTTCTATGTCTGCCGACATTCTTGCCTGTAGTTTCTGGAGGGCCATATCACATCCTTGTGACTTCAGAAAATCAATTATTTTAAACACGCCATTCATGTCCACCTTGCTCATATAGGCCAGAGTAAAGTTTATATCTACATCCTCTTCCGGACACACCCAGCCATCCACCAATAAATCCTCGTCATCTTCGCCTTGAATAAAAACAAAGTAGCCAATGGTTAATATGGCCAGTGATAGAAGTAAATATGCTTGGTGTTTCTTAATAAAACTCATTAATGGCTCAACTTATCCATTGTCCAAATCACACAGCCATTTATATAACTATCTCTATTATGGACAAAGCCGTGATATTGACCATCGGTTCCGAGATCGCAGTGTAGGGGGCTGTCTATGTTGAATTGAGAGGTTTGGGCAACAGCACACTTAAATTCAATATCTAACATAATATCGTCTAGCATTGACTGTGGCAGACCTTTTATTTGTTGCATTACAACATCAAATCTTTTATCACATTTAAAAAATGCATCCTGTCTTGCCGATTCTAATTTCTTTGCTTCTTCTCTTGAAACTATTACAAATTGATAAACAACTATTATACCTGCTATCCCTAAGACAATTGGAATTATGATTTTTAGATGTTTTTTCATATTTGGTTGGTTTTTTATTTACGAAACTGCCGTAATAAATTCACTATTAAAAATATCCCCATCACAGCCCTGGCCGTTCCCCAATAAGTAGACGGGTGATAGCCACTATAAAGAAGTATTATACCGATACAGAGTTTTAATTCTCTACTAACTTTGTTTTCCATAACACAAAACCCGCCACCAGGAGCACCCTTGCGGATGCCACACAAGCCTTTCGGCTTATGACGTTCTACACGCCCTGATAACGGGGTTAATATGTAGAACGTTTTTATGCCATGCCCTAGTGTGAGTAGGGTTTAGGCGAATTAAATTGTTGGTTCAATTATACTCCTTCTGGCGGGTTTTGTCTATGAAAACTAGCCATTAAAACCTTAACCTGCCTAGGGGTGTTGATAAGGATATTTACTTGTGAGCCAGAATCTGCTATACTATATAAACACTAGAGATTCAGTAAAACTCAATAAGATTCTAATCGTCGGTGAAAAAACGGTGATTCAGAGAAATCGGCACGAGGACTACTATCCTTCGCGCCAGTTTCTTTGGACACCGTTTTTATTTTTAAATAAATTGTTAATACTACTCGGAAAAAAGAGTATTGCGTTCCAAGTGATAAATTTAGAAGAGTTTAGGAAGTCGTTAGGTAAGTTTGGTAATAAGATGGCAGAGGACAAAATTATAGAGTTAAGAGAATTGGAAGACAAAGTAGCAGAGGTAATTTTTAAGCAATGGTTGAGGGATAAAGATAGGTTTAAACAGCCCACAGAAACACCTGTTTTATGGCCTAAAACCATGCTAAAATGATAATAGACATGACTACAAAATACATAAAACCAGGTGCAATAATAGCCTGTGCCGTAAGCACTCCTAAACAGGCACAGCAGGGAGAAAGTTTATCAGACCAAGAGAAAATAAATCGCTCATTTGCCGATAAAATAGGTGCAGAAGTTTTGTTAGTTACAAAATGGTCTCAATCTCGAAGAGTAGGGGTAAGAGATGACTTTGACGAGGCTCTTACTTTTATCGCAGACCATCCTGGCAAAGCAAAATACTATATAATCAGAAGCATAGATAGATTTACTCGTGCCGGCACTTTGTCGTACGAAACTATGAAAAGAGAATTGGCAAAGTATGGTGTTGAATTAATTGATACCTATCACATAATTCAACCAACAAAGAACGCCCTGGAACATCTAGGAATTGAGTATGATTGGAGCAAGTCATCCCCTAGCGAGGTAACTGAACTAGTTCTTGCTAACCAAAGTAAAAACGAAGTATCCAATATTCTAATAAGAACCATCGGAAAACAAATAGAACTCACTAGGGAGGGCTATCAAACTGGAGTCCCCAATGATGGATATATTAATAAACGTGTTTATGTGGGAAATAAAAAGAGGACAATCCAAGTTCCTGATCCAGAACGCTCCAAGTTTTATACTAGAATGTTTGAACTTAGGGCACTCAATGCTTTATCTGACCTTGAAATTATTGATACTCTCAACTCCGAAGGCTTTAGAACAAAAGTAAATAATAGGTGGGATAAAGGTAAAGAGAAGATAGTCGGACAAAGAGGCGGAATACCCTTAACCGTAAAACAATTACAAAGAATAATTCGGAACCCTATCTATTGCGGTATGGTGTGTGAAAAATGGACTGGAAATTTACCAGTTAAGGCTCAATGGAAAGGATTAGTTTCAATAGACCTATTTAATCAGGCTAACCATGGCAAGGTGTATATCAAAGAGGGAGAGGATGAGTTTATAGAAATAATTGAAAACTTTAATCCAAACATGACTAAAAGGAAGAATAAAGACAATCCTCTATTCCCCTATAAGTTTATTCTTTGCCCTACTTGTAAAAAGCCAATGGTAGGCAGTTGTCCTAAAGGTAAGTCCGGCAAAGGTTTTCCGACATATCATTGTTCACGAAATCATAAATATATTGGGGTAAATAAGGTAAGGTTTGAAGATACTATTAATACTTTCTTTCGTAATCTTAAATTCTGTCCAGAATACCTGGAAAGCCTCCATGCTACACTCATTAACAAATACAGAGAAAAACAGAAAGAAATCGTATCCAGTTCGTCAGATATAAGCCAACACATCGCTGACATGGAAAGCGAGATGGCTACAAAGATAGACGGCATTACCAGAGTTAAAAACCCCGCTATTATTGCCGAGATAGAACGACAAGTTGAAACCCTTGAGCAACAGATAAAGGATATCCGAACCAAGAGAACCAAGATTGAGATAACAGAAGACGATATAAGCGGTTTTATCAAACAGGCACGCTATCTAATGGAACACCCAGGAGAAATCATTATAGAACAAGAGGATTCACACATCCGACAAGGTTTGGCTAACCTCTACTTTGAGGAGATGCCAACCTACAATGATATTCTTAATGGAACACCTAAATTGCATTGGATTTTCGAGGCTTCTAAGCCAAATGTAAATCCTAAATCTCAACTGGCAGCCCCGACGGGAATCGAACCCGTATTTTAATCGTGAAAGGATCATGTCCTAACCATTAGACGACGGGGCCATGATACATATCTATTGTCCCATATTTGTTAGCCAAAATCAACAATCTTTGTTAATATCTTTAATCTATGAAGAAAATTTTAGGCATAGAAACATCGTGCGACGAAACGGCAATGGCTGTATTGGACGCTGGAAAAAACGGATTTAACGTTCTGTCTAATGTCGTATCTTCACAGGTAAAAATGCACGCAAAATTTGGGGGCGTGGTGCCGAATCTGGCCGCCCGTGAGCACGTAAAAAACATCAGCCATGTTTTTAATCTTGCCCTAAAAGAAGCTGGAATAAAAAACTTCCAGAGCGAAATTGATTTGATTGCCGTAACTCGAGGCCCCGGACTAGGGCCGGCTCTTCTGGTGGGGCTTATGTTTGCAAAAACTCTGGCTTGGAAATATGGGGAAAAAATTATCGGGATAAATCATTTGGAAGGCCACATATATTCTAATTGGCTTAATGGCGGCAACATTAAATTCCCCGCTTTAAATTTGATTGTTTCGGGCGGACACACAGAATTGGTGTTGATGAAAAATTATGGCAAATATGAAATCGTCGGCGAGACGTTGGATGACGCTGTCGGTGAAGCTTTTGATAAGGTGGCGCGGTTATTGGATTTGGGTTATCCCGGCGGACCTGTCGTTTCAAAAATGGCTGAGAGTGGCGACCCGGCTAAGTATGCCCTGCCTCGACCGATGATTAAATCGAAAGATTTTAATTTCAGTTACTCCGGTCTTAAGACCGCTGTCCTGTATCTTCTAAAAGATTTAAATGCCAAAAAAATTAAATTCCGCAAGGAAGATATATGCGCATCGTTCCAAAATGCGGCCATAGACGTATTGCTCCAAAAAACTCAAGCGGCGGGAAGAAAATATAGCATCAAAGCTCTGTGCCTGTCCGGCGGCGTTTCGGCCAACAAAATGCTAAGAGAAAAATTGTCTCATATTGCCGTCAAAAACGGCTGGCAATATTCTCAACCGGAGATGCGATACACGACTGACAACGCGGCCATGATTGCCGTCGCCGGATATTTCGAATCTCTGAAAAAAACAAAACGCCAGCTTAGCTGGCAGTCGGTGGAAATGGACGCAAACCTTGGCTTTTAGTATTATCAGATCAGTGGATTTATCCAAAACGTACAATCCGAAAGAAACGGAAGACAGAATTTACAGGCTCTGGGAGGAGAGCGGTTTTTTTAATCCGGATAATTTAGAAAATGCCAAGGCCGGTAATTTCGTTGCCGCCATTGCTCCGCCCAATATTACCGGGGAGCTTCATATGGGCCATGCCCTTGAACATACGCTCCAGGACATAATATTTCGGATGAAAAGAATGCAGGGCTACCGTACGCTCTGGCTGCCGGGCATAGATCATGCCGGCATCAGCGCCCAAAACGTCGTCGAGAAACAATTGGCCAAAGAAGGGGTAAAAAGGCAAGATCTAGGCCGGGAAAAATTTCTGGAAAAAATGTGGGCCTGGAAAGAAAAATATGGCGATACGATTCTGGGCCAATTCAAAAAATTAGGTCTTTCCGTGGACTGGTCCCGAACAAAATTCACCCTTGATCCGGACTATCAAAAAGCCGTCGAAGCCGCTTTTAAGCATTACTATGAAAAAGGCTGGATATATAAAGGGGAGAGGGTTATAAATTGGTGTTCGCGCTGCGGAACTTCGATTTCCGATTTGGAAGTAAACTACGTGCCGGAAACTACGACTCTTTATTACATAAAATACGGTCAATTCACGCTGGCCACGACGCGCCCCGAAACTAAACTCGGAGACACGGCTTTGGCCGTGCATCCCGATGATTCCCGCTACTCAAAATTCACGGATCAGAATTTGGAAATACAATCGGTTGATAACGAAAATGAAAATGAAACTAAATTAAAAACGATTCAAATAAAAGTTATTTCAGATGCCGCCGTTGATCCTAAATTCGGAACGGGAATCATCAAGGTCACCCCGGCTCACGATGTCACCGACTTCGAAATCGCCCAGAGACACGATTTACCTTCGGTGACCATAATCGACAGACATGGGAGGATGAACGCCAACGCCGGTAAAAGATACGAGGGATTAAAAGTTTCTGAAGCCAGAGAAAAAATCGTTAAGGATTTGGAATATCTCGGTTTAATGGAAAAGATGGAAAAATATGAGCATAATATCGGACGCTGCGATCGCTGCAATTCCGTAATCGAACCCCTGCCGTCCGAGCAGTGGTTTCTAAAAATGAAAGACCTGGCCGCTCTGGCAATCCGGGCTCTGGATGACGGGAAAATCCGATTCCACCCGTCGCGCTGGACCGGGCCGGTTAGATCTTGGCTTGAAAATATTCGCGATTGGAACATATCGCGCCAACTGTGGTGGGGCCACAAAATTCCTATCGAAGGCGAAGAAGATGTTCTGGACACATGGTTTTCTTCAGCCTTATGGCCTTTTGCCGCGCTGGGCTGGCCGGAAAAAACGGATGATTATAATTCTTTTTACCCAACTCAATACATCACAAGCGCCCGTGACATATTGTATCTTTGGATAGCCCGGATGGTATTTTCGGGCATCGAATTAACAGGGAAGATGCCGTTCAAAGACATTGTGATTCACCCGACAATACTAACAAAAGACGGCAAAAGAATGTCCAAGTCCTTGGGCACCGGCGTTAACCCTTTGGATCTCATAGACCGATATGGAGCGGACGCATTGAGATTCGGTTTGGCATATCAGACAACAGGCATACAGGACATGAAATTCGGAGAGGAAACGATGTTAATGGGCAAGAAGTTTGCTAATAAGATTTGGAATATATCCCGATACATATTAATGAAAATCGGGGATGATAAAGTCGAACCGAAAAGCCACGGCCTTCCAATTATCGTCAAACTTGAGGATACGATTCTCAAAGTGACAAATCATGTTGAAAGTTACGAATTCGGCGAAGCCGCTCATGTTACATATGATTTTATCTGGCATGATTTGGCTGACAAATACATCGAGGAAACGAAAAATCTTGATGATGCCCAAACTAAAGAAACTCTCATGTATATTCTGGTAAACTGCCTTAAACTGCTCCATCCATTTATGCCTTTTTTGACCGAAGAAATATATTCCAAAATTCCGATTGAAGACAAAAAACTTCTTCTCATTGAGCCTTGGCCTGTGCTAAAATAAATAAGTGACTGAATCATCTTTTTTGAATTACGGACTGCTGGTCGGTTTGGGATTACTGCCGAGCATCATTTGGCTCATATACTTTTATCGTCGTGATTGCCATCCCGAGCCGAAATCTCTAATCGGCCGGGTTTTCTTAATGGGCATAATCATATCCCCCATTGCCGTATTTTTGCAGTTGGCCTTCAATAATATCTCCTCGCTGTATTTTTTCCAGGCAAATACGGCTGGTTTCTTTTTGTGGGCCGCTCTTGTCGAAGAAATCGTAAAATTCGTCGCTGTCTGGTCGGTGGCAATCAAACACCCTTCATTCGACGAACCCGTTGACGCGATGATATACATGATTACAGCCGGATTAGGATTCGCGGCCATAGAAAATATTCTAGTTCTGTTTAAGACAATTCCTGACGGAATAAATGTAACTCTTGGCGTATTGGCCCTGCGCTTCACTGGCGCCACTCTTTTGCACGCCTTGTCTTCGGCGGTTACGGGCTACTTCCTCGCCTTGGCTTGGTTTTCGGTCCGGCACCGCCGTAAATTCATATTCGGCGGCATCGTATTCGCCACCTTCTTTCACTTCGTGTTCAACATCTTCCTGGCCACAACCGAAAATCAAACGGCCGGACTGGCAATGGCCACCGGCCTGCTAGTCGGCTTATCTCTTCTTGTTTCCATCTTATTCCAGCGATCCCGAGACAGAAGCCAGAATATTTCCGAAGAAATCCGTCTGGCATAACAAATATATAATTGATACAATTACAGCATGTTAGAACTTGATGACAATTATGAGGCGCAGCTGACATCGAAAAAAGAAACGAAACCCAAACAGGAGGGCCAGTTAACCGTTGACGTCGTGGAAACAGACGACGAAATTATAATTCAATCCCCCGTCGCCGGCGCCAGTTCAGAAGACATCGACATATCCGTGACTCAGGACATGGTCACTATCCGGGGTTTGCGTCATGCCGAGTTTGAAAGAAAAACATCAAAATATCATCATCAGGAGTTATTCTGGGGCGGATTCTCTCGTTCCATCATTTTGCCTGTTGACGTTGACTCTGACGGCGCCAAGGCTGGCGTCAAAAACGGCCTTCTCACAATCCGCCTCCCCAAGCTTGAAAAAATTAAGACGAAAAAAATTAAAATATCCGGTTAATGCGCCCGCCCCGAAATAAATTACTCAGTGTCGTCTACCGGTTGATGTTCGCCGGTGTTTTTATATTTCTCCTCCTTTGGCTGGGATACGGGATATACATCTACGAGCTAAGATCGCAAAGACCGATTGTAAGCGCAAAGGAATTTGAGCCGGTTTTAAGCGAATCCAAAAACCAAAATTTCGAACTTATAGCGAACGATAAAACGATTAAACTAAAAAACAAGGAAGTTGGGGAAATGCTCGAAGAATACATCAGATTCTGGACCGGCAAAAAAGATGTCAGGGTCAGCACGGACAAGGTGGAAGATTATTTAATTTCTATCGCCCCGAATATAAATCGGGAACCGGTCAATGCCAGATTTACGTTTTTAAACAATCGGGCTGAAATTTTTCTGGCCCATTCTCCGGGCCGGAGGCTTAACATTGATAAATCGGCCGCCGCTATCGTAGACGGCCTCATCGAAAATAAAAATCCGATTTCTCTGATTGTGGACGAAATCGAACCCGAAATTACACTCGAAAAAATAAACTCACTCGGCATTGACACGCTTTTAGCCACCGGCACATCAGACTTCGCCGGCTCTAGCGCAGGCAGACTTTTGAACATCAAAATCGCGTCGGCAAAATATAACGGCCTGATATTAAAACCCGGGGAAGAATTTTCTTTTAACAACGTATTGGGCGAAGTTGAAGCCACGGGCGGCTACGCGGCGGAGAAGGTTATAAAAAGCGGGAAGCTCGTTTACGAATACGGCGGCGGCATATGCCAGGTTTCAACGACCCTTTTCAGAGCCGCCATCGCCGCCGGTTTTCCCATTCTGGAGCGCCGGCCCCACGCTTTCCCTGTTCAATACTATAATCCGCAGGGATTCGATGCCACTATATATCCCGGCGTTACCGATTTAAGATTTAAAAACGATACCGGAGGTTACGTGATAATGCAGTCGGCAATAAGCGGGACCAAAATATCTTTTGAGATATACGGCGGAAAAAACAACCGAATAGTTCAAGTATCAATGCCGGTCCTGTATGACCAAGCCAGCGACGGCTCCATGAAAGCATACTTTACACGCGCCATATCCTACGCCGATGGCACAAAAAAAGAGGAACGTTTTAATTCAATTTACCGTTCTCCTCTTTTGTATCCTTTAGAAAAGAATCCGTTAGAGTAGTGGGTGACTCGTTATAACTAGAGTCCCTGATTTTTAGATTGTCGAGCTCGCTGGATAAGCTCGTCGCGAAGCTGCTCGGCTACTTCTCGAGAGAGCGCTGGCAAGCGTCCTTCAGAGCCGCCACCGGACATGCCATATCTTCCAACTGTTGCGCTCATTCCGGCCGTTTGGATGTTAAGATCAGACAATCCAAGCATGCGAGCCAAGATGCCGCGATAAATATCAACATTCTGAATGCGGTCGTAGGGAATAGTTACATACTTTTTATAGATGACTCCTAGCTCTTTGCGAAAACCAGCGTCAGTCAACTCGTAGCGATAAAAGTGGTACTTGAGTTTAGCCCAGATGAAGCACAAGACAAGAAATGCTGGAATAATAACCCACAGCCAATTTAAAAAACCGAATGAAAACTCGCCACCGTTATCAAGAACCTCGCCGATATCACTCAGGGTTGCTGCAATATAAATGCTCAGAAATATGATTGGAATAAACGCACGTAAAACTAAACTAACGAAGAATAACCAGACCGCTTTTGGATTAAGTTGTTGCATGATTTTTTAGGTTAGATCTAAGTGAAAAAGTCGACCAGCTTTTCACAATTATTATAGCACAAATGATTGAAAAATTTATCTTTGTGGGCGAGGAGAGATTTGAACTCTCAATCCTTTTGGGAACAGCGTCCTAAGCGCTGCGCGTATACCAAGTTCCGCCACTCGCCCTATATAACTTCATACAAATAAGTAGCCATCGTATCAAATTTGGCCTCTTTTTTCAATTTGAATCTGGGGTGTTTATTCGTATCCACGGAAAAAGCCGGACACAGAATTTTGGCGCCGGCCCTGGCTTCTTTCTCGATTTTTCCGGCGAGCTTGTCTACTAGCGGCGGAAAAAGATAGAGATAAATAAAGTCAGCGTCTGACAAGTCGGCATTGAAACTGTTGCCATGTTTAATCTCAACATTTTTCATTTTCTTTTTGCGATTTAAATAGACGGACATTAAATACGGCCAATGGGCAATTTCATAACCTTTTGCGATTTTGACGTTAAATTCCGACGCTGTCCTTAAAACTCTGCCGTCGCCGCTGCCCAAATCATAGAACACGTCGCCGGCTTTCAATTCGCCGAAAACCAGCAGATTTTTGATGACTGATTTTTTCATGGGCACAAACGGCGCGCCAGCCATGACTGAATGTATTCCGGAAACAAAAATAAAAATAATGAGGAGAAGGGCGACAATTTCCAAAACCAGCACAATCAGTTGAAGCCAAATGACCATATTCTGATTATACCAAATCAAAACCGCCAACGGCGGTATTTGACTTTTCTTCGAACCATAAAACTATCGGAAGAAATTTCGCGTCACTAATCCGGCAATCGTCTGTAAGATTACGCCAACGGCCAAAACTATCGCCGCGCCGACAATACCATTCCAAACAATTGATTTGGCTTCTTTAGGATCACCCTTGGCCAACATCCAGCGGATACCGCCGTATATTATCACCACGACAGCGATTATGACCGAAACCACAATTAAGAACTGGGCTATCTGTCTGATTAATCCTTCAACTTCAGACAGTGTAAATCCTGTTCCCGACACAGCCGGTGTCGGATTCGGCAACGCCGCCATAGCTATTATGGGTAAAATCAAAGACGCCGCTATTCCAGCTCCGTATGCCATTTTCATCAACTTCATACCCCCACCTCCCTTCCTGAATAAAAAATAAATTTAATCATCTAAATTAAAATATGCATATGCCCCCAAATCCCACTCTGCAGAAAAAATTTCGAGTAACAATCCCATAAATCGTGTTTATTATCACTCCCGTTCCCATTATGATAAACGTTCCGATAATTGCGTTCTTTAGCGTCGCTTGCGCTTTTTTAATTCTATCAGGACTGCCCGCGGCGGTCATATATCTGATGCCGCTGATTGTCAGCATTATCACTGCCAGCACAAGGCTGATGATTATGAGGAAGTCGGCCAAGTAATGAACAATGGAATTGACTTCCTGAACCGTAATCGGCTTTCCGGCCGGTAAATTGGCTAAATACCTGGTCATTAAAATGAGGGGCAGCTTAACGGAATCACGCTGTAGTTGGCATCAAACGCGTTTCCGATTGTGGCGATTATCGTATAAGTGGCCATGATTATAATTATGCCGATTATCGCGTTCCAGAAACCTTTCTTGGCGCTTTCCAGAAGCTTCGGATTGCCCTGGGCAATCATGAATCTCATGCCGTACCAGATTATGGCTACAACCATTGCAATCAGTGCGAAACGGGAAATCCAGCAAGCGACCATGGTAATGATACCAAATACAGCCTGAATCGTTAAGTTATAACCCGGCAATTCCGAGCCGTTGACATTTACTGCCGCGTGAACCGAATCGGCAATAAACAAGAACGCGGAAGCCCAAATTGTTTTAAATATTTTCATATTATTGCAGACCGTCAATTGGTTCTTGATTTGCATTTGAACCATTAGAATTGATTTGATTACCGGCGCCGCCGGCTGCTTCCAAAGCGCTTTGAATCAATGTTATAAATCCGCCGCCTATGAATATGATGGCAAGGCCAAGAACGGCATATGTTACAATGGCCCTCCCCTTTTTAGCCAGTTCGGGCTTTTGGCCAGCATACAGGAACAAGAGGCCGCCGTAAATTATCATAATGACCGCAATCGGGATTGCTATCTTAATAAGCCAATCCAGAATCACTTTGATTAAATCCAGTATTGTCTCCGGCCCGCCTTTTATGAAATTAGGAACCGAGAATTCGTATTTTCCCGAAACACCAGACTGGGTAACACTGCTGGCGGGCTTGCCGCAATTTTGATTTTCAACTCTGATGGCACTTTTTTCCAGACCCTTGCAAGCCGGCGTGTCAGATAAATCAGATTTATTTCCGGGGCTGCATGCATAAACGCCATCCTTGGCAACGCACGCCCAAACTAATGATGTCAGACCTCCGCTGGTTCCTTTGCTATTAATCGTGTATCTTTTTATGGTTTGTGGGAAAGTAGGAGTATTCAAGTCCCCACCAACAGCAGCATCATTTTCTACTTTTAATTTAAAAGTGATAGTGTAGCCATCTGTTAAGATTGAACTAAAAAACAGATCTGACGGTTTAACTGTGATTGTTTTGGATACATACTTATCTCTGCCGGCTTGGCCGAAGCTTATCTCACCCTTGGGTAAAGTATCATAGCCTCCGCTCTTCGTAATATATCCAAAATCAAATCGTAAGCTATAAGTGAGACAAAAATTATCAGCGTTATCCAGCCATTTAAATTTTCCTTCGAGCGTTACCGGAGAATCTGCCTTTCCTTCAGGCGCGGAAATTTGAAGCTGTAAATCATATACTTTCGGATCAGTGCAAATACTGCTAACAGCATCGGTTTTAAACGGATACACGCTTAGAGTTACAAATAAAAACAGAAACAGATATTTTCTCATCAATTTAAGTATAAGTCTTTTTAAATTTATGGAGTAGGATTGTTATCCCCACCCGACGGCGGAAAATTACTATAAGAACTTGCTTTCCTTCTGCGCATCAACATCCAAACTCCGATTATTAAAACGCCTAATATTATATATATTATCGAAAGCCAAATATTCGCAATTCCGCCCGGCTGAACGGGCGCCGAAGACGCGACCGGTTCCACGGAAATACTCGGTTGGGAATAATCTTCTATTATTCTTTCATCGGCTATTGTCATGATTAAAATCCGGGATTAGCCGCGCAATACGCAACCTTCGGTGCGTATAATCTGGTCTCGGCGTAGCTGGTATTGGGCCTGTCTTTATTGCATATCGTATGCGCCTTATCATCATACAGGCATTCCCATTTCCGAGTCGGGCTTCCATCGCAGCTTGTTTCTCCGGCGCAATCAACGCTTTTATTACAAGCATCAATGCCGCCGTTATACCCCGCCGCAAGATTGCGAGCGCTTGTACCACAAGTGCCCGTCAGCGAGTTAATATACTTGGCGGCCAAGCAAACACTTTTATCGGCATTGGCCGGATTCATAAGCCACGACGGGGTCACGTCTCCACTAATTTGGCAATCAGTTTTCATGGACGGAGTTATGGAATTGGGACTAAGCATCATAAGGCCATACGAAGAAGCCGTGCTTTTTGATATGTCACAGCTCGATTCGCTTACCATTATTGCCTTCAGGAGATTGGCGGTGGCCGCTCCGCTCGCATACTTGTCCGCCAAACTCTTGTATTGGCCGCATTTTGAATTTGAACAAGCGACGGCCGTTAAATTGCAAAGGTTGCTTTGCTCCCCTTGCGACAAACAGGCTTGGGGCTCTTTTTCTTCGCCCGGTTTTGCTTCCGGCTCTATTGTCGCCTCCGCAGCGCCGAACAATTCTTTTTCCTGGCACTCAAATTGCCACCAGTTATTGGCCACGTTATCAGTGGCAATACTGCGGATAATCGTATTCGTCACAACCCAGGAAAGCATAATCAGAAGGAACCCGAAAAAGGTATTGCGAAATATTGTTTTACCTTGCGTATACCCCTTTCCTTGTCCGCCGCTGATAAGAATGAGAAAACCGGCCCATGTAAACAATATCACTGCGATCGGAGGAATCAGGCCAAACATTATGAAATCAATCAGATTTTTGGCTAATTTAAATAGATCGCACCTCTGACAGGGCTTGGAGTAATCATGAACAACTCCATTACTATCCGTATATGTAACTTTGGTATTTAGACCACACTGAACAATCGGCCACCAGCTAACACTTGATTTTATTGCTTTTGAAGAGTCTTGATTCTGGGTTGGTTGAGTCTGCGATCCACTGTTGGGCTGTGCTGAATTGTTTGTGGCCGGCGCGGTTTGAAGCTTTAACGTCAATATTGACGAAGTTATGGCATTTTCTGGTTTGCCTTCGGGATAAGCCTTAAAATAGACGGATTGATCGCCATTTCTGGTAATCAAATCACGGCTTCGGAATGTGACCGTGTTAGCGGTCAAGCCGTTGACAGGATTGGCAACGGTCAGCACTTCGGTGATTTTCGTTTCACTCAAGCCCTTGGTATAAAAATTAGCCCTGATGGTTTTGCCGCCGCATTCCGGACTGCCCGAAACCGTAAAAGCAATTTTTTCTTCCAGATAGCCAATAGCTGGTTCTTTCCCCCAATTCGTGCCAGTGAAAGTGCAAGAAGCGGCTTTAGCTTCCGGCGCAAACGAAAAAAATATGCCGATAGCCAGAAAAAGATATATGAGTGGTCGTTTTATCATTTCTGCATCAGGACGTTAACTTTCGTTTCGGCGTTACGCAGGGCTTCCTTAATAGAAGAGCGCCGATAATATATGTCTTCTATCATGTCGGCAAATATTTTTTCTATGGCGACATTATCCACTTGATACCAAGATTTCGCCGTCAATGACTGAACAGCAAAAACCCCGACCTCATCATCGCTCCTTTGGAGATCAATTAAATCCCGCCTGGCCGAAGGACGGCCCGTATTATTCAAATATTGCGTCGCGCCTTCCTTGGATGTCAGATATGCCGCGAATTGCCAGGCTAAATCGGAATTTTGCGACTTATTTGCTACGCCCACTCCCCAATAATTGGCAAAATTCTTGATATCCGTCAGGCTGGCTTGGGGCATCGGCGCAATCGCGAAATTCAATCTTGAATTCTTTGATTTAATAATATCGGCCTGATGGGAATAATTCAGCATCATCGCCAAAGACCCTTCTATGAAGGAGTCAACGGAATAATGAAGCCTGTCATTCCAGGCGTAAACGCGGGTTGCCGGATTGGCAAAGTCGGTGAAAAATTGCAATGTCCTCTCGCCGATATCCAGGCTTTGAGCACTCCTTTCAAATATGGCTTGAGTCTTGTCGGCATTGGTCATGGGCACACCGCTTTGAATCATGAGCGCCTGCAATATGTCCGTTGACCGGTTTATATTCCGAGCCGTGCCCATGGCCGCGCCGGATTGCAGGATGTCGCCGGCGGAATTCAGTTTGGTCAGTAATTCCACGTCCCGATTAAACTCTTCCCACGTTTGCGGCGGTCCGGTTATTCCGGCTGTGTTGAATAAGTCTTTGTTGTAATACAAGGCCAATGTATCTACATACAAAGGCAAGGCGTATATTTGATTTGAATACACAAAATCATTAAACACGACATCGACATAATCTCTTTTCAAATTCTGCACGGTCAGAAGGGGTTCTTTCAAGTCGTCGATTTTTTCAGGCAAAGGTTTTAATTTATCGCCGTGCTTGGGCAGCCACGTATTGTGAATCATGTACAAATCCGGCCCGGTCCCAGCGGCCAGGCTATTTAGAAGTTTCTGTTCGTATTCCTCATATGGAAACTGCCTATATACAATCTTTGCGCCTTGGTGCTGGGCTTCAAAATCACGGATGATTGCTTCATAAACAACAGGGGAATCAAATGTCCCCCAAAATTCAATATACGCGTTATTCACGCCGCCCCCTCCGAGACCCCGTAAAATCAAAACAATAACGATTACAACCGTAACCGATATCAAGGCGCCGAGAACTAATAGCAGTTTTTTATTTTCCAATTTATTTTTTTACGGCAATAAAACCAAAATGATAGTCGTCAGAGCCAATCTTGTTTTGAATTCCAAAACCAAGATTTTGAATCAAGGTTTCAATTTCTGCCTCGTCAGTCCTAATATTGTCAGGCGGACCGAATCCTCCCGCTCCTTTTTTCCATTCGATTACCGCAAGCCGGCTACCTGTTTTTAAAACTCGAAGCGCCTCTTTCATCACTTGTTCTTTCTTTTGCGACTGAAATAAGACATTGCGCATTAAAACTAAATCCTGCGATGAATCGGGCAGTTTTGTGCTGCCAGGTACTTCCAAATCGGCATGAATAAAGGCGACGTTGTCGAGTCCGGCTCTTTTGGCCTGTTCTTTTACGTTTTCCAGCGCGGATGTCTGAACGTCAACGGCCGCCAGGCGACCATTGGGTCCGACGGCTCGGGC
>MGKT01000004.1:0-11122 GCA_001794755.1 Candidatus Yanofskybacteria bacterium RIFCSPLOWO2_02_FULL_44_18 | reverse complement strand
TATTTTACCCGGATCAATAAATTCGGGTACATTCATAGTGTATTAATTGAATTTTAGCACGAATTAGATATTTTGAGTTGTGAACAAACTAAAAAACGGCCTCGGGCCGCTTTTTAGTTCATACGTAAGAACGATTACTGACCACCGCCGGGGCGCCATTCTCCAGTTGTCGGATCCTGCCAAATCCATGTACTTTCAACATTGGCAGTCGGCATGCGCCATGTCCAGCTTGTTTCAACATTCGGCTCGGGCCGGCCATAGCACGCGGCTGATCCGCCCCGATTCAAACAGGAATTGCCGCCTCCATCTTCCTCAAGCAACGGTGGTTCATCTTCGTTGGCAAAAGAATTGAAAAATCCAAACCATGATTTATTCTGGGCTAACGTCGTTCTTGTGGCAACCAAAGCCGCCACCTTATCGGAATCTTTCTTTAATGTCGGCCACGCCGCATTCAAATCATTCATTGCTGTTGTCCTAACATTGGCCTTGAACGCTTCGTTGATGCCAAGAAGAATGATTAAAGTCAACACAATCGTCAATATGGTTTTTTTATTCATATTTTTTATTTTATATATTAATTCTTAAAATCTGTATCCAGGCGATGGCGAAACCGACCATGGCGAACAATATGCTGGCAACAAGCCAAATCTTCACCCTTGCCTTGGATACAAGTATAAACTTTTTGTCGAAATTGTTAAGGAAATTGTTGATAATTTCTTCAATGCGCAATTGCTCCTGAAGCTTTCTTGAATCAATGTTTTGCTCTCCCATAAATTTTACAACGTCATGCCGATCAATAATACCGGTTAATATTTTTTGCTCGTCTACGACCGGCAGAGACGCATTGGAATTTTTCCCGAACAAATCAATAATTTCAAATATTGAATCGGATTCCCTAACAAAGTACGGATTATCGTTCATGGCATCCTTAACTTTGAGCTCGGATATCTTCTTAATTTCTTTCTTTACATGCTCCGCGTCGCTTTTGTATATGTCGATTTTTTTGAAAAGTTTAAGAAACGTCGGCAAGTGTATCGAAGTGCCTCCGACAACCATGTCTTGATTCGAAAGCGCGCCGACCAAATAGCCCCCCTGCACGACAGGAAGGCCGTTTAAATTGTTGTCCAGCATAACGTGGACAGCCTCAATCAAACTCGTATCCGGAGTGACGGAGATAATGTTTTTGACCATTATATCGCCTGCTGTTTTCATTGATGGTTTAAACTAAGGCAACTGAGGCGAGATGATCGCCGGATTCAACTTTCATCACGCGGACCCCCTGCGTGGCTCTTCCCAAAACGGACACACTTTCGATTGACGTCCTGATAACCACGCCTTTTTGAGAGACGGCGACCAATTCTTTATTCTCTTCCGAAACAATATGGGCTGAAACCAGTTTGCCGGTCTTAGTTGTGATTTTGGCTGTCATTATGCCCCGACCGCCTCGATTCTGAACTTTGTAAAATCTTAAATCGGTGCGTTTGCCGTAGCCGTTGGACATGACTACGAGAATTTTCAATCCTTTTTCAACGCCCGACGGCACGGCGTCCGCTCCTACCACTTTTTCATCTTTATCCAATCTCATTCCGATAACTCCCGATGCGCCCCGGCCCATGGGCCGAACGTCTTTTTCTTTGAATCTGATTGAATTACCGCCGGAAGAAACCATGATTATCTGATCATTGCCTGATGTGGTGATAACCCAGCCTAATTGGTCATCGTCCTTTAGTTTAATCGCTGCTATGCCGTTGCTGCGCACTTTTTCAAAAGAATCCATCTCAACTTTTTTGATTACGCCCTTAGCCGTAGCCATAAAAAGGTACCCTTTGGTATTTTTCGGCACAGGCACCACCGCCGTAATTAAATCGCTCGGCGATAAGTTTAGAAAATTGACGATTGCCTTGCCTTTAGCCTGTCGAGATGATTCCGGCACTTCATAACCCTTTGTTTGGAATACTTTGCCCGTATTCGTGAAGAAAAGAAGATTGTCGTGGGTGTTGGCCATGAAAAATTGAGAAACGACGTCCTCTTCTTTCGTGGCCATGCCAACCAAGCCCTTGCCGCCTCTTTTCTGGGCCCTTAAAACATCGGGTTGGATTCTTTTGATGTAGCCCGATCGGGTAAGCATGAACAAGGAATCTTCTTCGGGAACAAGCTCTTCTTCCCCTATTTCCCTCAATGCCGACTTTACGACCTTAGTCCTTCTTTCGTCTCCATACTTTTCCTTCAATTCTTTGAATTCGTCTTTAACCACACCCAGAATTTTTTTGGGACTAGCCAATAAATCTTCAAGATTTTTTATCAATTCCAGTTTTTCCTTCAGCTCATCTTCGATTTTCTTTCTCTCCAGACCGGCTAAAGCCTGCAGTCTCATGTCCAAAATTGCCGTGGTCTGCTTGTCGGAAAATTTGAATTTCTTTATTAAATTATTAAACGCATCTTCTTTTGAAGACGAGGCCCTGATAATTTTGATGATTTCATCAATATGATCCAGTGCCTTTTTGAGCCCTTCCAAAATATGGGCCCGGTCTTTGGCTTTCTGGAGCTCGAATTTTGTGCGCCGAATCACGACTTCCCGGCGATGCTCGATGAATTTGTCCAGCAGGGTCTTAAGGCCCATTATCTGGGGCTGAATGCCGTCGGACAACGCCAGCATGTTGAAGTGAAATGCTTTCTGAAGCTCCGTGTATTTGAAAAGCTGGTTTAAGACTTTTCTCGGAAAGGCGTCTTGTTTAAGATCGACGGCAATTCTTAATCCGTCTTTGTCTGATTCGTCTCTTAAGTCCTTTATGCCTTCGATTTTCTTTTCTTTTACCAAGTCTGCGATTTTAATAATCAGCTCGGCTTTATTCGTCTGATACGGTATTTCAGTGATGATTATCTGATAACCCTTTTTCGCGCTTTCAATAATATCGGCTTTGCCCCGCATTATGACCGGTCCGCGGCCGGTGGCATATGCATTAACAATATCGTTCTCGTTGTAAATTATCCCCCCCGTCGGGAAATCCGGGCCTTTGATATATTGCATTAAATCTTTGACATCAGCTTCCTTGTTGTCGGCCAAATGAACTAACGCATCAAGAACTTCAGTTAGATTATGCGGCGGGATATTCGTGGCCATACCCACGGCAATACCCATCGAGCCGTTTATAAGCAAATTTGGAATCCGAGTCGGAAGCACAACTGGCTCTTTGGCTGAGCCGTCATAATTATCCATAAAATTAACGGTATCCTTTTCAATGTCGGCAAGAGTTTCTTCGGCAATCGGCATTAGTTTTGCCTCAGTATAACGATAGGCGGCAGCGCTGTCCCCATCGATCGAACCCCAATTGCCTTGACCATGGACAAGAGGATAGCGAAGAGAAAAATCTTGGGCCATGCGAACCATGGATTCGTATGCCGCAGAGTCGCCATGCGGATGATAACGGCCGAGCACATAGCCGACAACAGTGGCCGATTTTCTGAATTTGGCGCTAGGCCGAAGTCCCATCTCGTGCATCGAATACAAAATTCGTCTGTGGACGGGTTTCAAGCCGTCCCTAACATCGGGCAAGGCTCGAGCGACGATAACCGACATTGCGTACTCAAGGTACGCTCTCTGCATTTCTTCCACAATTTCTCTTTGTTTGATTGTTTCCGCCATTTAGTTTTTTATTCGCTCAAAGGCAATGGGTGAGCCGAGCTTTGGATATTGGGCTCTGTGTTTTCTTTAACATCAACGCTGCCGGATTCGTCATCCAAGAAGCCCCCTATCGTCGCCTTCATGGATTTGGTCAGATCTAGAAACGACTGTCCGATATTTCCGAACAAAGAGCGGCTGTCTGCGTTTTGGGCGATATTCTGGCCGGATTCAATCTCTGTATCCATCAGCGCGATTAGTGTTTTTTGGAATGAGTTGAACCAAATGATGCCCATAAACGACAAGGTTGTGATAACGGACAAACCGAACATCAGTTTTCTTATATGTTCCGGCTGTTTGCGTATTTCTTTCAGGAAACTCATGCGTTTAACATTATTAATTTCATTTCTTCAGCGGGCAATGTTTTCTTTTGGATTTTAAGCTTGTCCAACTTCTCCGGAGTCAGCCCCAGCTCTTTGACGAATTTTTCGGCACTATCTATTTCCACCGTCAATCCGGGAATTTTATAATGCATCGGCATTACAATCTTGGGTCCGATTTGAGATATGACCTCGACGGCTTCCTTCGGGCCAATCGTATAGTTGCCCCCGACGGGAATCATTAAAACATCAACGTCGCCTATGGCTTCGACTTGCTGGTCTGTAAGTTTTTCCTGGCCCAAGTCACCAAGATGGCAAAGGGTTATTTCTTCGGCAGTCATGACATATATGGTATTCGGTCCGCGCTCGCTTCCGTTTGTATTATCATGCCAAGATGGAATGCCTTGAATTTGGATACCGCTTTTTTCATATTCTCCCGGATTACGGATGACAAATGCTTCGGAATTGGCATCAGCCACATTATTGTGGTCGTAATGCTCATGAGTTACCAAAACAATATCATCCTTTATTTTGGGCGGTTTCAAGCCGATTTCTTTGGAAAAAGGGTCAATCAAAATCGAGCCTTCTTTGGCTTCCAAACGAAAACACGAGTGTCCAAACCAGGATATCTGCATAACAGAATTTTATCAAAAATTTGCAATAAATACAATTCCGATATATGATTACCGGGCTTGCTTTTCTCTTAATAACCTAACTCGGGGGATCAATAGGGCATCTCTGCAATCAAGAAATGCCTGATGTCTCGAAATATCTTCAAAATGAACATCGTGGGCGTCAAATCAATGAAAGACCTCTTGTCAAAAGAGGAGTTCTTTTTGCCCAAGCCCGGAAACATATTAAGCGGTGAGATTATATCCATATCAAAAAGCTCCGTTTTTGTGGATCTCGGGCCGGTCGGCATCGGCATCATTTATCCCGGAGAATTTTACGACAATCCCGACCGGATGAAATCACTGAAGTCCGGGGAAAGAGTCTCGGCCATGCTTTTGGAACTGGAGAACGATGACGGCTATCGGGAGCTTTCTTTGAAAGCCGCCCAGATAACCACAGCCTGGCAAGACATTAAAGACAAAAAAGAATCGGGAGAGGTCATAACAACGAGAATCATAAATATAAACAAGGGCGGACTGATAGTGGAATTGAGTGGAATACAAGGTTTTCTCCCGCTCTCGCAATTATCGGCCGAACATTATCCGAAAGTTGAAGGCGGAGACACGACCAAGATTGTCCAAGCCCTCCAAAAATTCAAAGGCCTGGATTTTAAAGTCAAAATTCTTGATTTCAGCGAGGCTGAAAATAAGCTCATCGTTTCCGAAAAAGCCATTCAAGAGGAAGCCGTCAAAGAAGAAATCGCCAAGTTGAATGTCGGCGATGTTGTTGACGGTGAAATTACCGAGGTCACCGACTTTGGCGCTTTTGTCAAAATAAGCGATACCCTTGACGGTTTGATTCACTCCTCGGAAATAGATTGGAAATTCATAGAGGACCCCCGAGAAATATTACACGCCGGAGACAAAATAAAGGCTAAAATCGTAAATCTTGACGGCGGCCGAGTTTCGCTTTCCCTAAAAGCTCTCAAAGAAGATCCATGGCTGAAAATCGAAACGATTTACACTGTCGGCCAGAAAATTAAGGGCAAGATACTCAAAATACGGAACAACGGAATATTCGTTGAACTGCCGGGGCCGATAACCGACGATGGGTTGTCCTCGGAAATAATCGGCTTTATTCCTTCCGCGCCGACAACCGCGGCCGCTGAAGGTGTTGAAACTCCGGCCGAAACGCCGGCCATCGAAGTCGGCAAGGAATATGACATGTCCGTCACGGCCATAGATCCCGCCGACCACAAACTCACCCTCTCTCTGGACAATTCTTGATTTTGTGATATATTCTCGTGAGGAGGACTAGTATGTCTCATCACAAAAGACATCGTTCTTTAAATTCCGAAGACGATTGTGAAATCAAACCGGAGCCAATACTTTTAGATGGCCCCTGCGCCAGTGGCTCCCGCGGCGCACTTATAATTGTTCGTTTTTTATTCAACATTCCTCAATTTGGCATTATTAAAGATCAGGACCCGACTCCTAACATTCAAGGCAAAAGAAGGCTTGGCTTCCCTTACGGCGGCATGGAACCGGAAGATGTAACGATAACGACGACTGCTTCGCGTGAACTGGCCGAAGAGATGTTCAGTCGAAACGGCGTTCATGTTGAATTCCGCAAGGACGCCATCATTGGAGAAATTCCGACAGGCGTAAACCACACAATGGTTGTTCTTACAGTTGATGTGGCACCAGAGTACTATTCTCGAATTGCTCCGGGGAAGGAGCAGGAAGCCGCATTTGCCGTACCGGGTCAGAAAATTGACGAATACATCAATGACGGAATTTTCTTAACTGACCATGCCAAAGCCTGGCAGATATACAAAAGTCTTTTTTCAAGCAAGCTCAGTCAAATATAAAGCGACCTTTCGGTCGCTGTTTTTTAACAATTGAAAACAATGCGTGTACCTTGCTCGACAACAAAAATCTGATGGGCTAATGGTGTAAACAAATCCAATGCCTCACGCTTGCCTTCATGTGTGCCATGGGCGCAGGCAATGGAATCGAATCTGACACCACCCCGCAAAGCCATGATATCGCCAAAGAACTTGATGGAGTCATCCTGGCCGCCGTGGCCGGACATGCTAAATCGATCAATCGCAGCCCTGACTTGAACCGATTCAGAACCGTTTCTTTCTTTAAGGCTGAAAGAAAAACCCTCTTGATGCTTCAAGGCCAGTCTCAACAGCTTTTCACCGTTTGTCCCCGGCGCCAGCCATGAAGAAAAAAAGACAGCTGATTTACGGTCCGGCAGATAACGATCCATATATGACAGAATTGGACCGAAACTGCCCATGCCGCCGGTCGTGATGACTATTTTCGGTTCCGAGGATTGAATCAAATCGTCCCGCGTTTTATCACTGACAATTTTGATGCCGCGTTTGCCGCCCAGTTTGGGCAGCATGGCGTCATTGTCGTTCCATCTTTGTTCTTGGCAAATCCGATAAAAAGTCCGGCCGAGACCGTCAATGTAAACCGGAACGCCAAAGCGTTCAGTAAGCAACATGGCCAGATTTTGTGTCCGGCCCGATGCAAAGGCGGCGAATATCACTGTTCCGTCATTTTGCATGACTCGATCCACAGCGTCGTACATCCGATTCACTTCTGATTCAAAGGTCGTTGCGGCCTTGCCGGTATACGTGCAGTCGCTGCCGTCAATGCGCCGCGGCAAATATTTACTCGGCCATTTAGCAACCGATGGCAGCTGCAGGCCTTTTGTCGTCGGCATATCCTGAAAACAGAAGTCTCCAGTAAACAGGCCGTCGTCAAGAACCAATCCGAAGCTGCCGGGCAAACCGTGGCCATTTTGGAAAACAAACATTTTCAAGTCCGGCAAGATTTCAACTTCACCGGGTTTTTCAATCACTTGCCTTCTGTTAAGTATTCCAGCGATATCAAACGCTGTGTATTCGGGTGCGTGTTTAAGCCCGTCTTCCAAAACATACGGCAAAAAAGCCGACGTCTGGGGACTGGCGAATATTTTGGCATCCTCGGCCAATAGTTTTCGCCTGGCCAGCATCGCAACCGCGCCGACATGGTCAGTGTGAGCGTGAGTCAAAACAACGGCATCAACTTTTTTGCCATCTTCTTCAATGAATGAAAAATCAGGTGTGACCGGCTGGAGAGTGTCTTCAAATTCATTTCTGACCTCCGGCCCGCAATCAATGACAACCCGATAATTATGATTTTCGATTTCAATATCGCGGATAGTACAGCTGCCGCCGATTGAATCAGGCCGCGAAGAACGGCCGCAATACACAATTTGGTTTGGCAAAACCTTCTCCTTTCTGTCAAAGGACAGATTTTAAGCCATTTATCCTATTCCTATTATAAACCGCTTAAAATCTGGCCTCTTTAGGCCATAGTATCACCATTATTGACACAAATCAAGCAAGGTGCTATAATATGTATACCAGATTAGGAGAGCACTTTCAATCGATTACAGGTAACAGTTTCGTTCACTCCCCCGCAAGGGGGGCTAACGCCCCGCTTTGCGGGGAGAAGGAGTGTCAGATGAGCAAGCGCATTCAGGCCCGTGTCCGGCAACGGACGCAGGCCACGACTGACGGTTCCGCGCCGGCGTCGAGCCGGTACGCAAGTCTGCTGGAACGCACATTCGCAATATACCAGTCGGGGGGTACGGAGCTCCCGACCGATCTCGCCGCCGAGTGGGAGGCCGCACTGGCAGCCGACCGCGAATCGCTTCTCGCGTTCATTGTCCAGCCCATCGCGGCTGGACTGATCGAGCCCCGTCTTGCCCAACTCGTGTTGGGGAGTGACAACAAGTACACTGCCCTCGCAACCGACTGGGCGGCGGTGGCGGCCTTCACCGGCTACCGACCGGCCGGCTTCAACCGCTACGAGAGCGGCAAGTCGCTGGATGCTCTCGCCGCAAAGCAAAGTGGTGCCATGACGCCGGCGACGGGTTCCTGGGCGGCCATGGCGGCCGCGATGGAAGCCCAGCGCGGAATGGGCGCAATGCTCCGCGCCTGGCACGAGCGGGAGTTCCCGTTCGGACAGCAGCGCGATCACGGTGATCGCGATGGCGACGTCCGGTCACGCGTCTCGGCGGCAATCGCCGAAGCGACCAAGCCGGCAGCGAAGCCGCCGGAGCCTACGCTGGAGCAGAAGCTCGCCTCCGCCGAGGCCGATGAGGCCAAAGCGGTCGCCGAGAAGCGATACTCCGACGCAGAAGCGGCGGCGAAGAGCGCCAACGATCTGCGCAAGCAGATCGAGGCGGCGAAGACGCCGCCCGCACCGACGGCTCCCGCCGTCAACACCAACCCGCCGCCGACCAACGCCGGCGATCTCATCGCCCGCATCAAGCGGCTCGACATCCCCGCCAGCAGCAAGCAGAAGTTGCTGGCGAAGGCGCTCTTGAACGACGACGACACCGAAGAGGTCGTCGCCGCCATCGAATCGGCGGTTTAACAAAGACCCGGGCGCTGGCAAGCATCCGGCCCGGCAGGAACTCCCTGCCGGTTTTTTTATACCCAAATATTTTAACTCAATTCCATAATCAATTTTACACAAGACTAATAATGTCGCGATTAATTATCAGAAGCGGAGCCGTGTGGCCTCTTCAGGACCATCCGGAACGCGGTCTGGCGTGAGGGGGAGCGCAAAATCAGCAGATTTTGACGCGATCCTGAAGAGTCCACACTGCGAAGCGGCATAATTTGACACAATCTATTTTTTGATTTACAATATATATATCGTTCGTTGAAATCAACAATCCCTTGCCGAAAGGAGGCCAACATGGCGGCAGGGACACAGTCACAGGCCCCCGAAGCGAGGGTCTATGACGTTAGCGGGCTATTAAAGCTCGCGATTCGCTTCGTCGGTCTCGGCTTGACGGGTCAAGACATCAGTCTTGGTCGTCACGTCCGAGAACTGCCAACCCGGACTATCCGAGGCTTTCGCTCCGAAATGGCGCTTCAAGTCATCAACGGCCACGTCGCCATTGATGCATTCGAAATGCTTTTCGGAAGCGACGACACGCGCATTTTATGCATCGTGAAGAATCTATGTGAGCATTTTCAGTACGAGTTGTCCAACTACACTTTGGACAACCTTCTGACGCTGTGGGAATACTCGTTCCGACGACGGAACGGTCTTACGCCTGAACTGTGCCAAGACGCGAAGCGTCTGCGCCAGTTCATTCAGGAGCGTGGGAGGGGCCACCAGATTGAAAGAATCAATCGCGGTCTAGCCTCGGCTCGCGACGAGTCCTGGCAAAGGCCGATTGTCGAACACTTTCTGAACCTGCCCGAGCCCGACCGTAAAAACGAGGTTGCGGCTTTGAAGTCGCAACTTGCCTATACAGTCCGGGGATTTGCGGACGCTCGTCCCGTTCTGGACGAAATCAGCGCCTGCAAAAAAAACCAGAGCGACGTGTCCGGAAAGATGGCGTCGCTTGATACCGAACTCAAGAAACTGCGGAAACGCCGGATGGAACTGGAAAAGAAACTCGTCGAATGCAAGGCGAGTTCCGATCCGGTTGTCCGCCGGCGCATTCGTGGCGCCACGAGAAGCCTCACCATTTGTCGACGTCGGGCGACGGACATCGAGGAACGGCAAGCCAAGTTGAACGCAACAATTGGCAAGCCGGCACGACGAGTCCGTGGTCTGCGGTCCGAACTCATCACCCGGTTCGGACCTGTCGTAAACGAGTTCGTAAGAACTCACAGTCGCATCCGCGAAATGCGCGGGAGAAAATCATGAGCGATACCGTACCGGTCCTCGCCCAGATTCCGCCCGCTTCATTATCATGGATGGATCATGTCCGACAGATGGAGGCGGACGCGGAGTCTCGGCGCCAAGAGAGGATAGCTGAGCGCGCGGCCAGTCAAGCCGATCATCGAGCGGCGGAGGAAGCCCGACGCGACGAGCGTCGTCATCCGCGCCGGAACAGGCGGGAAATCTCCGCCGAAAACGGACAGGCGGTTATCTCCGCCGGCCGAATGGTGGCAAGCGACTTGCCCATTCAGGGCGAGTTGGACGATATCACAGAAGAAGTTGAAACCGCCTGGCGGAAGCTGGTGGCATCAAAATCTCTGGCGCGGACCACCGCGCTTGCGATGGAAATCCAACGGCTTATGGTCCAGGCCTCCGACGTAATGCGTCGGCACGAGTCAGCAATCAACAACACGTTGGCTCGCCAGTACGACCTGTCAGCTAACAACGGCAAAGTCTCGCCGGAGAACAATCGGCCATATGCCGGCCTCGCTGGCCTGGGTGAAATCGTTGACGCGGACACGCCGTCACGAGTACTTCAGCCAAAGCATGAGCGCCGCGGCGAGAAGACCATCCGCAACTGGGCACGCGCCCAGCGGATCGCGTCGCTCCGAAATCTCGCCAGCAAAAACCCTCGAGTGGCACTGATCTCCGCCCTCGCCGCGGGCGAAATGGATACCGCGGAATTTCAGTGGGCCATGGCGCGGCTGGTTCAGCCGCCCAGGACCACCACTGAACACCGACTCGCCCGGTTGCGGGCGGTG
>MGKT01000003.1 GCA_001794755.1 Candidatus Yanofskybacteria bacterium RIFCSPLOWO2_02_FULL_44_18 | reverse complement strand
GTTCGGATAGGAGGCTGCAACTTGCCTCCTTGAAGCCGGAATCGCTAGTAATCGCTGATCAGAACGCAGCGGTGAATACGTTCTCGAATCTTGCACTCACAATGAAAGCGCCTGGCAGGTTAATTTTCTAATTGGTTAAAATCCAATCTCAAAAAAGAGTAGCTGAAAGTTAGTCATTATTTGCGAAAATTATGACGAAGGAACTGAAAGCAAAAGGCAGCTTCTAAAACAAAACTCAGTCGACCCATGGTTGGGCAGTGGGCATGGGGAAGACTCAATGCGCTATATGCGGAGTTTAGTCGATGCTTGGAAAAGAAAATTAACTGACCCAGGGAGATCTGACGCGGATATCAACAAATTTGATTTGACGCTGCGTCAGAAGTCAGCTAAGCTATAGTAATTAGGCACATGTGTCTAATGAAGGGCTTACTCTAATGTTAAATCCAGAATATGTGGTTGGTATGGTGGATGGAGAGGGCAGTTTTACTGCTTATATTCAAAATCCTGACATGCCGTCTACAAAAAAGAGAAGGGTACGTGTTGAACCCAGATTTTATATTAAGCTTATAGAAAAGGATAAGGATATATTATATAAGCTCAAAGAATTTTTTGGTTGTGGCAGCGTATACTTCCAAAAAGATAGTCGTCCGAATCATCAGCATTGTTATAGATATGAAGTATTCAATTGGAATGATTTAGACAATATTATTATTCCGTTTTTTAGGAAGAATAAATTGAAATTTGTTTCCAAGAGGAACGATTTCGAAATCTTCTGTGAGTTAATGGAACGGTTTAAAAAAAAAGAACATCATACTCTGGACGGTCTCAGGAATCTTTATAAAATTAAAGCTAAAATGCATTAGAGCTCGTCGTATGCGGGAAATCCGCAGGTACGATGGGAACGTCAATTCTGAAATCACAGAACACAATTGCCCGTCAAGTCAGGGGAGTCGGTAATGCCTGAAGATCCATATTTATATGTGGGGACATGGCAGGACCGATGACAAAGGCTAAGTCGTAACAAGGCAGCGCTAGCGGAAGCTGGTGCTGGATCACCTCCTTTCTATCAAAATTTTTGATGCACGAAAGGAAATAAATGCAAAATGAAGTCGATATCTCGTTTTTTGCGAGATGGCTGGTCCGAAGCCGAAATCGGAATTCCCGATAACGAATACAAACTTATCTAGGCTGGTTACTGTATGAAGTTGATAACAAGAAACCCTTCGGGGTTTTTTGATTTCTAAAGAAGGAATATAATAAAAGGGTGGATGCCAATTTTATACAAAATTTTCCATTCGGGCTTGTACTTCTGGCCCTTCTCGTTTTAGTTTACTGGATTCAGGCCTTTTTTATTATTTATCATCTTATCCGTTTCGGCATCGGCCCCAAACCTAAGATATTTTCTCTTATTTTTTTTGTGGGTTCGGCATTATTGTTCATGCTCGTTGCCGGTCTCTACGTAAATGCCGACTTATCTCTGGGCTCAATTTCAAAAATTTTTCCTGATTTAATAAATTATTAACATGGCTGACTCATTTTCAATATTCAAATCTTCAAAATATACATTCGACGGCAAGAAGCCCTATGAAAACGTGATTCATCTTCTTTATCGCCATTGGTTCGTGCTCTTTGGAAAAATTTTAGCTTTGGCCATTTTGCTCGTGATGCCGGTTGCATTGTATTTAAATCTCGGTTCGTATGTCTATGGATTAACAAATATTTTCTGGTTTCTTTATTCCATATATCTTCTCATCTGGTGGCATAGTTTATTTTACATATTAACCATGTATTTGCTGGATACGTGGATTGTGACAGATCACAGAATCATCGACAGTGAACAGCATGGTTTTTTCCACCGTATGGTTGCCGAGCTGAACATTTCAAGAATTCAAGACATTTCCGTGATTGTTTCCAGCCCCATTGCCACATTTCTGGATTACGGAAATTTAGAAATTCAAACCGCTGGCACCGAGCCGAAGTTTGTTTTCAAGCAGATTCCTCATCCTAACAAAGTTAAAGACGAGATTATGCGGGCTCACAATGAATATATGAGCCAGCACCGGGATAATATTGAGATTCACGAAAAACAATTCGCTGGAATTTAAAAACGGCCCGCAGACGCGGGCCGTTTCTTTATTTTATCTGATAAGTTATCGTGACACTGACAACAATTTCATTTTCTCCTGCTGGAACGTCTGGTCCTCCTCCGCCGCCCATACCTCGGCCTTCTTTGTCAAACGCGTAGAGGGGGATAGGGTATCCGCCGGTGTTTTCCATAAAATTGACTATCTTGCCCAAGCGAATTCCGACCTCATCCTTTAATTCGTCAGCTTTATTTTTCGCGTCTTCAATGGCCATTTTTCTGGCCTCGGTTTTCAATTTTTCCGGATCTTCGACTTGCAAACCGAGATTATTGACTTGTTCAGCGCCGGCTGATACCAATCCATCCAAGACATCACTGACTTTATCTAAATCCCTGATTTTTACTTCGAGCGACTGGTTGACCTGATAGCCGGTGATTGTCGGCTGGCCGCCAAATTGGGGATATCGATATTGCGGGAATATATTATAGCTCGATGTTTTTATATCTTTTTCATCAATGTTTTGTTTTTTCAAAAATTCAACGACCTTTTTTGATTTCGCGGAGTTATCATTTTGGGCCGCCTTTGGAGTCGCGGCTTGAGTTACAATCGAAGCGTTTATAACGGCGATATCCGGCTTAGCCATGACTTTACCCTGGCCGCTAAAAGATACGGTGTTCGCGCTGGTGGCCGTGTCCGATACATAAGCCGTGCTGGCCAAAAGGAAAATAGAGAGGATGATAAGAGTTGCTGTCGCTGACCAAACCAAATATTTGTTGTTCATTTGATTATTAGTTAAATTTTTACCTTAATATAATAGCACTTGGAATAAAAAAAGAAACGGCCCTACACGGGGCCGCCGGCATGATTATCATCGGCATCTGATTCCGGTGGAATATGTCTCGGACTGCTGAACGTTCCCACGGAACTTCGGTATTCATAATGGTCGCTAACTTTCACGACCATGACACCCTGACCAGCGCAGCTATCACACAGAGCCCATTTGCCGTTGCCGCTGTGCCTTACATTTTCTTTACTTCGACATCGGCCGCATATGAAATTACCTCCGTAAACACCTTTCTGCCAGACTATTGATGTCTCCGACATTTCTTTGCCTCGAAAAAACTGGTATAAATTTATCATCTATTGGTAGTAATGCAATTGTTGATAATATGAAACTGCCTAACAAAACACTGGAACGTAAATTATTCAGCCAGAAATACGGATATATCTGCGCCGTGGACGAAGTCGGCATGGGTTGTTTGGCCGGCCCGGTTTTGGTCTGCGCCGTCGGTTTCACTAATTCTTTTTATAATCGGGCCCACAAAGAATTACGGCGGTTGAGAGAGTCAAAACTACTATTGCCCAAGCAGCGGGAAAAATTCGCGTCAGAACTCATAAAAGAAAAAGGGCTAACGTATAAAATCGCGTATTGCCGTCCGAAAACCATAGACAGAGTAAATATTTATCAAGCGACGAGAAAGGCAATGAAGCGCGCTGTTCTAATGTGCGCAACAGCGCCCTTCGCCCAATTAAGAACGATTGTACTGGTCGACGGGCCAAGAAAAATTAATGATTTAAATATGGAGCAGATGGCGATTGTCAGAGGCGACCGTAAAGTTTTTGCCATTGCCTGCGCCTCGATTATCGCCAAAGT
This sequence comes from Candidatus Yanofskybacteria bacterium RIFCSPLOWO2_02_FULL_44_18, assembly GCA_001794755.1. Taxonomy (GTDB): domain Bacteria; phylum Patescibacteriota; class Minisyncoccia; order 2-02-FULL-40-12; family GWA2-44-9; genus GWA2-44-10. The sequence continues at coordinate 2,183 of MGKT01000003.1, read as the reverse complement.
TTATCGCGACAAAATGATGTCTCGCTATGCGAAAAAATATCCGGGCTACGGTTTTGAAAGACACAAAGGCTATGGCACGAAATACCACCAGACCCAGTTGGCTTCTTTGGGTCCTTGCGAAATACACAGACGCTCATTCCGGCTGGAATATTAATTTGATACAATAATTAAATGGCAAAAATAGCGATTAACGGATTTGGGAGAATCGGGCGGGCGTTTTTTAAACTGGCTCTGGAAGAGTCAAAACTTGAAATTGTGGCCATAAACGATTTAGGCGATCTTGAAAATTTGGCCTATCTCCTAAAACATGATTCCGTCTATGGAAATTTTGGTAAGGAAGTGGCCGCGGAGAACGGTAAGTTGATAGTTGACGGCAAAGAGTACAAATTTTTGAGCGAGAAAGACGTCTCGAAGCTGCCGTGGGGCGAGCTGGGCGTTGACATTGTTGTTGAATCGACGGGTGCGTTTGAGAGTTATGAAAAAGCGGGCGTGCATTTGAAAGCTGGCGCCAAGAGGGTGGTTTTGACGGCGCCGGCGAAAGATGACGATGGTCCAATGGGCCAGACTGTTTTGATGGGCGTTAATGAGGACGCTTTAAAAACCTGCACAGTTTCTTCCAACGGATCCTGCACGACCAATTCTGCTTCGCCGATTATGGAAATATTGAACGAAAAAATAGGCATCCAAAAAGCGTTTCTTAATACTGCGCATGGCTACACGGCAACTCAATCACTGATTGACAGCTCAACTAAAGGGGAAGATTATCGCCGCGGCCGGGCCGCGGCGATAAATATTGTTCCGTCCACAACCGGCGCGGCCATTGCCGTCGGACGGGCAGTCCATGAATTGCTGGGCAAGTTTGACGGCGTGGCCATGAGGGTGCCGGTTTCCACCGGTTCGCTTTCTTCAATTGTCTTTTTGGCGGCCAGAGAAACCACGCCCGAGGAAATAAATAAAATTTTGGAGGAAGCGGCCAGGGAGCCGCGCTGGCAGGGGATATTCACCGTAACCCGCGAACAGATTGTTTCCACCGACATCATCGGCAACCCCCATGCCGCCATCGCCGATCTTTCTTTAACTCACGTTACCGGCGGCGACCTTTGCGCCGTCTATTCCTGGTATGACAACGAATTTGGATATACCAATTCTTTAGTTCAGCATATATTAAAAGTTGCTCAACTAGTTTAAAGAATGAAAAAACTTTTTTATGCTTTCGCGGTTTGTCTGGCCGTCATTTCTGCGTTATCTTTGGTTCCATTTAACGCAAGCGCGGCACAAGATGTTTGGGTTAACATTCCATCCTGCTCCGATGTCAACTATTCAGGCACGGTAAGTTGGAATGATCCCCAGCCAAACGCGGCCGGATTTGCGGTCAATGTTAAATCTCCCGAACGAAGCGACTGGACTGAATGGGGAAGGGGCGTTGAAAGAGGAGTGGTCGTTACCGGTCAGCCGCCTTACTCGGTTCCGATCCCTGGCCAGCTTCATTATGGCGACGACAGCTCGTTAGTTTTAAAACCGGGCCTCACCTATACTGTAAAGGTTAGCTATACACTGGCCGGAGATATTGGTTCTCTCAATTTCACGGTTCCCCGTTGTCCGACTCCGACACCGACAAAAACTTCCACCCCTTCGCCGACAACAACCAAAACACCAACCCCTTCGCCTAAAACCAGTTCAGTTGCAACTACCTGCATCGATGATGCCAAATTAATCGCGTCGAATCGCACGGATGTTCAAGCGCCGGATTCACCTAACAATATTCATCTCGAACCAGAACAAGAATCCCAATTGACCATTACCGCTACCAATATCGGTGCTACAAAGTGGTATGACGGCAACTATTACAAGTTAATTAACTTAGCTCCCAAAAACACTCTTGGCCCGACATATGGCCACCTGCCCAATGCGGTTGACCCTAGCGGCCAGGTAAGCTGGACGTTCAAAGTTTTAGCGCCGACAGAACCCGGCACTTATCCAATAGACCTGCGGATGGTTCATATCAGCGGAGGAGAATATCTTAAACCGAACGGATCTAAATGCACCGCGCCTGCTTCGGATAAACCCTTCGGCCAAGGGCTATCATTTAACCTTATAGTGACTTCTCCAAATCCGTCGCCTTCGATGTCAGTTACGCCTATCGCGAATCAATCTGAAACATCGGGCGGATTCATGGGCTGGTT
>MGKT01000002.1:63155-122024 GCA_001794755.1 Candidatus Yanofskybacteria bacterium RIFCSPLOWO2_02_FULL_44_18 | reverse complement strand
TTCGGACGCTTCGCTGAATTAAAAAATCCCCAATCCCCCAAAAAATAAGAGCAAGAAAAGCGAATGCAATACCCATGGCGGGCCACTCGGGTTAAGTACCAGTGGGTATAAGGCAGTATAAGGGTTTCTGAGTGGTCTGAAAAGGGCTGCTTTTGAGGCACTCGGGTCTAGGTCCAGGAATCAAAATGTTACAAATGTTACACCATAAAAGGATATAGACGTGTCACTATCCACAATAACAGGTTGCCAAAAGAAACCAAGTATAGTAGGCTGGGATTATGGATACTGATGATCGAAAATTTTATTGGCATGCAAATACTAGTAGTGGCGGCACTCTTAGTTTAGGTGTGGACCTCACTGGCAAATTTAGTAAAAGCGAAAAAGAGCGAATAATTGCAGACGCTATAAGGGCTTGCTATGAAAGTATGGAGCAGTCGGGGTATATTCCCTTCAATGCTCAGGTCATGTCTTCTCGAGATATCGCAGATAAATATGGTAAGTCCCGACAGTACTGGGAAAAACTTTTGAATGAAGGAAAGATTCTATACAAGGAAACATCTGCCGGCAGAATTACTACTGACCTATGGATTCAAGGCTATCTTGATAACAAACCCGAAGTCGATGGGTATGTTAAAAATGTCAGAGAGGTTATCAGAAGAGTAGAAGCTCACGAAAGAAAATGGGGTTCAGTTCAATGTCCTGTTTGCCAAGAAAGCCGATTCGAATTCGCAGTTAATGGGGATACGAACATGAATGGGATCTGTCGAGCATGTGGATTTCATGTTCATACTACTCTTGAATAATCTTTGATCTAATATGATACAGTCCGATAAAACTCACGGTGTAAGCAAGTGGGATAACCCAGCAAAAAATGATCTCTTTGGTAGAGAGCCGTTTGTAGACGCCATTGTTAAAACAATCGAAGACTCTGATGAAGGTTTCAACTTCGGAATATCAGCAAGATGGGGCGAGGGCAAGTCATCCATATTGCAGCAACTCCAACCAAAGCTAGAAGCTCTAAATTATAAAGTTCTTAAGTTTGAGCCGTGGAAATACACACAAGATGAAATCTCTATAAAAAGAAAATTTATTATTGACATATACTCTCAACTCGATAAGAAAATTGATCACGGAGAATTTTATGCCGAAATCCAGAAAGATAAGGATTTAACAAAAGAAGAGTATGATGACATATTTACACGACAAATAAATATCTTTCTAAAGCACGCCTTTCTCTTGGGTATGGGATTTGTAGTTGTTGTATGGTCACTAAAACATATATTGGGAGTACGCCTCAATGTAACTCAAACTCTTCTTAATAATCTTTTACTTCCTATTTTCCTTGCTTTTATACCAGTAATACAAAAGGTCACAGAAATAAAGGTCAAACAGATAATCCCTAAAATAGAATCGGCCGAGCAGTTCGAAGATAAATTTAATGAGGTCGTTGAAGAACTGATGGCGTCGGGGAATCCGCCCAAACGGATAGTTATCTTTGTGGACGATCTTGATCGTTGTAATCACAAAGAAGTCGAGCAGATACTTACAGCTCTATTTACGTTTTTCAATAATCCTCATTGCGTGTATGTGATTACTGCTGACCATACAGTAATTCGTCGCTATATTAGTAATTTTCTGAATCTTGATCCTGAGCTTAACGACACTACGGGGTTAGTGGATATAAAGAAAACTACCGAGGTCAAACAGAAGGAAGCAACCGAGTATTTAAAAAAGATATTTCAGATTAACTTTATTCTGCCAAAAGCTACAAAGGATGTCTTAGGGCCATGGGTAAATCAGATGATCGATGCAACGTCAGTTCTCAATTTTACTCATCCATACGCCAAGGAGTATCTTATCGACTTGGCACTAAATAATTTTGATAGTAATCCGAGAAAGATAAAGCATTTTCTTAGAACCCTGTTTTTCCAGCTAGAAGCTGTCCAAGGAAAGCTGAATAGTATCGCAAACAAGAATAGTCAAGAATATACAAATCTAGTTAAAGTTAAAAACTCTCCGGAGTTGTTAGGCAAGATATTGATTATTCAAGATCGCTTTCCAGATTTCTATGAAAAATTACCCAACGAGCCAAAGCTTCTTCAGGGATATGAGAGCGGCGAGATAGCAGAAGATAAGGATCTACAAAAGCTCATAGCCCAAGAGCCGAAATTCTTTAATTCGATAAACCGATCTGAAGAAGAAAAAACAATTGATCCCTATTATTTCCTACACTTTTCTGGATCAACCGGATTTACGGAGACTAGAACAGTTGATCCGACAGAGATAAAGGCACTGGCCAAAAATGGTGACATCGAAAATCTGACAAAAATTATTACAGGACTGACCGATCTTCCCAGGAACTCTTACATAGAAGGCATCAAAGCTGAGTATGATTTAGTACAAACTCAAGCACCAGAAAAAATTAACATCATAAGAAGCTTATTTCACGCAGTATCTCTATTGGAAGAACCACGACTACGTCTTCAGAGAATAAAAGAGTTATTGGTTATCTCGCGACAAAAGTACGCTACAGAATTGGCAGCTTTACAGTCTATAGATATCGAAAAGATACTACCTTTTATTGATAAAGAATCAGCTGACGTCTTAGTAAAAGAACCTCCGTTCATCGATGCTCCCACAAGAAGCCAGATTATAAATGCATTTATCGCTGAGCAAAAGTCTTTAACTCCCGAAATCGCTGAGGGATTCGAAAACTTGATAGCAGAAAAACTGACAGGGTCTGACGAAGACTTTGATGCTGCACTAGGTTTTATAAAGAAGTTGTTTCCAGAGAGATTCACTGAATCTGAGACCATCCAACACAATCTTGTCGAAGCACTAAAGAATAAGGCCAACAATCAAAAAGAGCTAGTGATAGACTTGATTAACCAGTTTCGAGGTAATATTACTTCAGCAAGAATTAACGAGATTGAGGCTGCATTGTTTACTATTGCCAGTGGCACGAATGTGGCTGACCAAGTCTTTGTGGCAGGTATGATACAGTCAAGAGTCAATCTCCCAGACATTGATTTTAATAAGTTTGTAGAAATTTATATTGATAATGCCAAAAAAGCCAGTGATGCTGATCTTGATCAAATTGTTAATGCCATATTCCACCCAGATATGAAAAAAGAGTTCGGGGATAGATTGATTCCCTTTTTAGAAAGCTTGGCCAAACAACTAGGTTCAGGGAATGAACAAAGACGTTTTTATATCCTTTCAAAATTAGAAGAACTCATTAAATCAGTTGACTACATAGTTTCAAGTCAACGAACTAGAAGCACCCTGCTAAGGGAGATTAAAAATATCGAAGATAAAACGGTAGATGAACAGAATAAAGCCCTCATCACTCAGCTTATAGGATTACTAGAGCCTAGAAAAAAAGAAACAAGAAAAACTAAAAAATGGTTACCAATTTAAGATAAATATTTAAATGTTTCCCGTAAAATCAATTGTCGAAGATGGCAAACTATACTGTCCATGTGGCTACCGCTTTGATATTGATCTTATATCCGGCTCCGGCATAAGAATACGCTCTAAAAAGGATCAGACTGAAATTGATATTACTTTTGATCAAATACAAGCAAAATGTCCTGGATGTAAACAAGATAATGAATTTGAATCTAGTCTTCTGGACGATATTTTAAAGCGACAGGACAAAATCATGGCCAGATTAAATGCCGATAAACTTGATTATTTTGATTTTAGGTTCAGCAATATACCGAGATTAACCCAAAGAGAGAAATTAAAATTCTTAGAAACCTTATCGGAAAATCAGAGAAAAATATACAAAATAATGACAGATGATAGTAATAAGAACTTAGCCATGGTCTACGCAGAATTTATAAGAACTTGGAGACTTGATAAATTTGAATGCCAAATTCAATTTCTAATCTTAGCTTCAATGGCATATAAATTTAAGGCCTTATCTCGCCTAAAACATCTTAAAAAAGAGCTGGGCGTGCAGGAGATAAAGAATATATACGCCGATACCGAAAAATATACAAAGCTCTTAGATGAAGAAGAAAAATTTATACATGAAAGAAATGATAAGCATGAGATAATGGCACAAAAAGTGCAAAAGCAGCTTGATCTCTTGCCTTTATCGGCCTGGGACAAGAGAATAGAAGAGTTGAAAGCATTAAAAAGATCTGACCAGAAATAGATATCCACAGTTTTATTTGACCCTCCCAGGATATGTTGTATAATTAAATTAATTGAATAGTTAACGCATTATTGCGTGCCATGAATAGCTGACTGCTACTCATGTCGGTAAACAAGTCCCGAAATTAGTCTCTGTCTTTTAGATAAGACGGGTCCTAATTTCGGGACGTTTTATTTTATGACCAAAATAAAAGCAAAGTTACAATGGCATACGGAGGAACGTGTGGTTGCAGAATTAGTACCGAATTCCAAGAATCCTCGGGTTATCAGTCCAAAGCAACTCAATGACTTGAAAAAGAGCCTCCGGAAATTTGGCTTAGTTGAAATCCCAATTGTTGATCTCGGCAACCGGGTAATTGCTGGGCATCAGAGGCTCTTGGCATTACGGTTGATTGGCCGTGAAAATGAATCAATCCCAGTTCGTATTCCAAATCGCAAGCTTACAGAGAGAGAATACAATCAATACTTGCTTACAAGCAATCGTCTACATGGAGATTTTGACTGGGATAAACTGGCGGAAAACTTTGATATTGAGACTATTTTGGCAAGTGGCTTTGAAGATTCTGATTTATCGCTAATATTTGACGATCTGACAGTTGAAGACGATGAGTTCAATGTAGAAAAAGAAACAAAGAAAATTAGAAAGACATCTGTTAAGCCGGGCAATTTATATCAACTTGGGTCACATCGTATCCTCTGTGCCAATAGTGCAGATCCCGAATCAATACACAAACTTATGGCTGGCAAACGAGCCAATGTCATATTAACTGATCCGCCCTTTAATATCGGTCTTTCCTATGACAAAGGCATCGGTGGTAATGGAAATTATGGCGGCAAGATTAATGACGCAAAGTCGGACAGTGATTACGAAATGTTTCTTCGGGAGTCCCTTAAAAATGGTTTGTCAGTTTGTGCTAAAGATTCTCACATCTTCACTTATTGCGACCAACGCTATGCCTGGCTTCTCCAGAACCTTTATAGGGACTTAGGCATAACCTACAAGCGGACGTGTTTGTGGATAAAGAATAACAGCATGCCCACACCTAAGGTTGCCTTTAATAAGCAATATGAGCCGTGCATATATGGCGTTATTGGAAAACCCTATCTATCCAATCGGGTTTTAAATTTATCGGAAATTCTAAATCGTGAAGTGGGAAGCGGTAATCGCACCATTGATGACATCTACGATCTTATTGATATCTGGCTTGTAAAACGACTTGGTGGCTCTAAATACGAGCATCCTACGGAAAAGCCCCCAAGTCTTCACGAACGGCCACTTCGACGATGTACTAAGCAGAACGATATTATACTTGATCTTTTTTCTGGCTCGGCAAGTCTTATGGTTGCGTGCCAACAATTGAAACGTTCTGCATATATGATCGAACAGGAGCCAGTATTTGTTCAGCTGGCGATTAATAGGTACGAAAAACTTACCAATGAAAAATCAAGAAAAATCAATTAAATACGGATCTATGTGGCAGTTAGGAGTACATCGTCTCACATATGGTGACTGCCGGGATCAAAAACTTCTTAAACATCTTGTTGGGCAAGAAAAGATTAGCCTTATTTGTTGCGATCCGCCATACGGTGTGGCGGTAGTAGAATCAAAGCGTGGGTTTTTAATGCTATCAAAAGACAAGGAGATCTTTAATGACCACTTACAATCAAATAATGATTACCGAGTATTCAGTCGAGCATGGCTTGAGGTGGTTGTTCCATTTCTAACCAAAAAGAATACCGCATATATATTTAACGCTGATAAAATGGTCTGGTCCCTACGAGAAGGCATGATTGATGCTGGATTTAAAATTGCACAACTCCTGGTATGGATTAAATCGCAAGCAGTAATAGGCCGCCTTGATTACGCACCCCAACACGAACTTATTTTATACGGCTGGTATGGTATTCACCGATTCCGTCACTCGAAAGATAAAAGTGTCATATTTTATCCACGACCATCAAAGAGTAAACTTCATCCGACAACTAAACCCATTGGCCTTATACGACGACTCATTCTCAATAGCTCTGAAATTGGCGAAATTGTCTACGATGGCTTCTTGGGTAGCGGAACCACACTACTGGCATGTGAACAAACAAAAAGGAGATGCTTTGCAGTAGAGATCGATTCCGAATATTGCCTTACTGCCATTCAGAGATGGGAAAAGTTAACCGGCATGAAGGCTAATAAAATATCATGAAAAAAGATCAAAAAGCATTATTGCTCGAACAACTTAAAAAGACTCCCATTGTACAAATAGCTTGTGAAAAACTTGGTATCAGTCGCATGACATATTATCGTTGGCGAAAAAGCGATACAGAATTTGCGAAAGCTTCGGACGAAGCTTTAAGCGAAGGATCTCTTCTGATAAATGATATGGCCGAGTCCCAGCTTATTTCTGCAATCAGAGACAAAAATATGACTGCTGTCATATACTGGCTCAAGAACCATCATACTACCTATACAGATCGCTTAGAAATTAGCGGTCACCTTAAACATTCATCCGAAAAATTAACCCCAGAGCAAGAAGCTCTCATTAAACAGGCCTTGAGATTAGTATCTTCATCGCCTAAAAATAAACATGAAAAAACCATCAAAAAAATTAGTTAATAAAATCATTCATGATAGAAAAGTCCGGAGAGATATAGCTCGTCAAAGTCATGAATGGTTTTTCGCTATCTATCTAAATCACTATATCAAAAGTCGAGCGGCGCCATTCCATACGGACTTCTTTCGTATTACTGAAAACGCCAAGATCAAGAATGCGGTCATCATTGCATTCCGTAATTCGGCAAAGTCCACCATATTCAATTTGTCGTATCCGCTGTGGGCGATACTTGGTGATCAGCAAAAAAAATTAATCGTCATTGCCAGCCAGACCCAACGCCAAGCTCGTCAACATCTATTAAATATCAAGAAAGAGTTGGAAACTAATATCCTCCTAAAAATGGATTTGGGACCGTTCAAAGAAGAAACGGACGAGTGGGGCTCGCTTGCGTTAGTCATCCCACGCTATGGTGCAAAGATCCTTGCTTCTTCTACCGAGCAAAGTATCCGCGGTATCCGGCATGGCCAATACCGCCCCGACCTCATTATTGGAGATGACTTAGAAGATCTTGAGTCAGTTAAAACACAGGAATCTCGGGACAAGCTATTCGCTTGGTTCAATGGCGATGTCATTCCAGCCGGTGATTTACATACTCGGATTATCATCATCGGCAATCTTCTCCATAATGACTCACTTCTAATGAAACTCATCCAGAACATCAAAAGCAAAAAGTTTGATGGCATATATCGAAGGTATCCCTTGATTGATGAGAACGAGCAAGTCACTTGGCCGGGAAAGTTTCCAAATCATAAAAGTATTGATGATCTTAAGCGCACCATGGATGAACGTGCCTTTCAGCGAGAATTCATGCTCAATATTCTGCCGGATGATGACCAGGTTATCCATCCTGAATGGATTCAGTATTACGATACCCTACCGGATGTTGGTTCGTTGGATTATCGCTTTACCGGTATTGGTATTGATCTAGCAATCAGTGAATCTAATAGTGCTGATTTCACGGCCATGATTTCTGCCCGAGTGTATGGCACCCGAGATAATCTCAAGATATATATCTTGCCGAATCCTATTAATAAACGCTTTGATTTTCCGACTGCTCTTCAACAAGCTAAGCAGCTATCAAGAAGTATGGAATATGCCCATTTATTTATTGAATCGGTTGCATATCAATCGGCATTTTTTCAGCAGTTAAGAGACGAAGGCTTCCCAGCCGAGGAGTTCAAAATTGGAGGGAATGATAAGCGGACCCGATTGATCATGACTGCTCCGGCTATTCAATCTGCTAAGGTACTCTTTCCTAGACAAGGGGCCGAAATTCTCATCAACCAGATCTTAGGCTTTGGTAGAGAACGACACGACGATCTTATCGACGCGTTTACCACACTCGTTATTAAAGTATTTGAAAAAGATACTGCCATTGATGAATACTCATATCTGCTAACTAAGGAACGGATGGAGCAAGCATACATATCAAAGATGGAACGATGGACAGAGCCATTCCGTATTGGAGTGGTCACGACAGGTGCTGGACGTATGTTTTCTACGATCGTGCTTAAAGCCGCTATCAGTGGTCAGGTTATGTATCAGGATGCTCATGCTAACCCTACGGTCATTGCCGACCAAGTTATTGAACTCGTAAAACGATTTAATATTAAGCCATCGAATATATTTGTGGAGACTTTTGGTCTTGGTGAAGAAGTGTATGAGTTGCTTCGTAATCAGCTGGATAACCACAACTGGTATATAGCCCAGAAAGTAGTGGCAGTTAAACCGGGCAGTGAACCTGAGTTTCCAGAAAATGATGGCAAGAATTTCATTAATCTTCGATCCCAAAGTTGTTGGCGTCTCAAAAACTGGATTGAAAAAAATCTGGTTCTTCTGGAAAACAATGCTTTTAATCAACTATCTCAGGTGCAGTATAAGGTACATGGGGATAAAAAGATTGGGGTAAAGACAAGAGATGAGATGATGCATGACGGCCTCTCTTCGCCAGATGCCATTGATGCTTTGGCGTTAACATTTAGCCGTGAACGTGAGATTGAGCTTAGAAGACCATATGTTCAACCTCTGTATGTCGCAAGATGTGAATACGAAGGCGGCGCGCGTAGTTATGATGAGTAGATTACCAGAACTTAATTTTCTTAAATAAATTAAATACTCTTGTCAGGGTATTATTGTTTGAAACTAATGCCTCTTTTCTGGCCTCTATGGTTGCTGTTGGTTCCGGATTTATGGATGGGGACATGGTGGGTCTTATTTTTGGAGTAAGGGTAACCTTTGGTGTTACTTTTGGTTTTGGAGCAGGTGTGGATGAGTAATTTTTAAATAAGTCCTTGAATAACTCTGTCGGTGTCGGGGTTGGCGTAACAAGAGGAATTGGTGTAGGAGTTGCAGGTTTAATGCAAAGATTTAAACTTTTTAAATTTATCCAGCCTTCAGGACATGGGTCATAATATGGAGTTGCTGTTGGGAGAGGAGTAAGTATCGGCGTAGGATACGGGGTCGGATTCATCATTCTGTATAGACAGGAATCATACTCAGCTTTTAATCTATTATATTCATCAATTTGATTACGACATTCTTGAAGATTTGAAAGCATCGTATCCGGATATCCAGAGCGAGCCCACATCGCTCTCATGCTGTTATAAGATGATTCATCGGTGCATCCAATTCCAACAGGATACACACAAAGCGGAATATCGCTACTTCTACACATAGAAGTTCCGTAATACCCCACAGAGCTATCTCGCCAGCCATCGTTGCAGATAACACTACCGTCATAATCTGGGCCAGCACCGCAATCTACACCGCCATGATAAGAGCAGGCGCCAGAAACGGCTTCGACCTTTTGAGTTACAAAAATTGAAAGAACTAAAAACAAATAAAGTACAATAATTTTTATTTTCATTTGTGCAGGTGGGTTTTATCCAGCGAGAGCTTTTTGTAAAAACACAAAGCCCGCCGCTAGCCGAGGGCTTGCGCCCTCCCATACCCTTTCGGATATGGACCACCTGCATGGAGCTGAACGACGGGTTCAGTATGCAGGTGGGTTTTATGCCATATCCACTGAGGGTATCAATGGGGTTAGGCAATGAATTGTTAAGGGAATTTTATCAAATATCGACCATGGCGTCCACCATAGCTTAGACATAAAACTAAGTAAAGCAAGTTGCCAACTCACTAATTAGGGGAAGTATAAAATTTTTTCGAAAACCCAAGGGGACCAACAAGAATCAAGGAATCCAAGTGCCCAAGCACCCTATGAAACTACCGAGAGGGGCAGACACCGAGATTCGAATCCGCACGGCCGCGGGAACCGCCGCCCACGCCGAGACCGTCCGAGTCGAAGCCGCCAACGTAGACGGAGAAACCGCCGGAAGACCGCACGCCTGTCCAGTCCCAGGTATCTTCTAATAGAGTTTCTTTATTTTCTCCGTAGTAGAGAAAAGTATCATAGACAATTTCTACAGGTGTTCTGCGTTTAACTAACGTTGGATCAATGTTATTTTGCTTAGCCCAGTTTTTGAGTACTTCTTCTTGTTGATCCCAATTCTTGCTCAATGAGTCCGGCAAAACAGATTTCATTACTAGGCCCCAGCCAAGTTTGGGAGTTCCTTCGAGAGCAAACTTTTCCGTATCAAACCACCCATCACCCTTGCTTCGATAAAACATTTTCTTCTTCTTTTTCTTAGGATCACCTAGCGTATCTCCGCCTGAAAACTTCTCTCGTATTTGATCAATAGTTAGGGGCTTAGCTTCCTTGCCCTCACCAATACTCGGCACCCTAAGTACCAGCATCATTCCCAATTGTTTTGCTTGTTCTAATTCCTCTCTAGTAAATGGTATGTTCTCAATTTCTTGTAGCTTGTCTGGAGTAAGTTCGATACCATATGTTGTTTTAATAGCTTCCGGACCAAGGAAATCTTTACCAAATATCTCTCTAGCTTCATCGAATTCAATGTTTACTTCTTTGGCTTCAGGCACAAGACCTTCTCTTTTAGCAGTATCCAAAGCTTGCTCAACTTTTTTCTGAGTCGAGTTTTTGAACTTATCCGGCTCGTATTCTTCGTAGATTTTGTAGGCTTCAAATGGCATATTATAGATCTTGAGTATATTTTAGAATAACTTTTTGAACTGCTTGTGGCAACTCTTTGATATCTGTTATTACTTCGGCATCCGGCTTGTATGTTTCTTTGACGGCTTGACCTGATTCAGTCATGCCCAATCCTAAACATATAACCCCTCTATTTCTTAGCTGGAGTAAAACAGCTTGAACTTTGCCTGAATCTTGACTCTCACCATCAGAAAGTACGACGATAACTTTTCTTCTTGACTTATCTCTTAACTCCTTTTCTTGTTCTGGAGTTATTGAATTAAGAACTTCTTCAAGAGAAAGATAATCTGGCGTACCGCCACCGGCTTTATGCATTTTTTTCCAAATCCCAATCCTGTCTTTCTCCGATAAATCGGGTGATAACGATTTTAATTCTACATCTCCAAAGTCACCAAACGCTCTGGTTTCGGTTCTAACTTGCAGGCCTAATGAAACACCACTTTCAAATTCAGCTTCTTCTATTTCTTTTTGAAAATCAGCCAGAGACTCTAAGAATAACAGCTTACTCTTACGGTCCATTTCAAGTTTGCCACCCTCATTCATCGAGCCGGATAAATCATTAACCAAAGACATATCCAGCATGCCATAGCCTTCCTGTTCTCTCTTGTGCCTTTCAATCTCTCTAAACGCTCTCGGTTGGCCTCCAGCTCGTGATTCAATTGAAGAGTCGACTAATGTATCCTCGGCTAGCTCCTCACCTTCTGTTTTAAGCTGAGGCGAAAATTGCCAGCGTTCTTTTAACCGTCTAGCAATTATCTTTTTAAAAACTTCTCTTAGCTCGGCCACCAGGGGAGCAATCTCTTCATACTCTTTGCGATAGCCGAGAACATCCTCAGCGCTGACTCCATGCTCACGGGCCCATTCCTCAAGAATGTTTTGTTCAAGAGTAGGTTGTCCGCCCTTTTTAGCGACTATTTCTTCCATCAACTTCTTGATTTGTTTTTCTTCTGCATGTGTTATGGGTTCGGGATGACCATCGTGATAGGTCTTATATTCTTTCTTAAACTTCTTTTCAGCCGCTTCTCTAGCGGCTCGCTCGCTGGATTTCTTATCTCCGCCCTTACCAGGTTGTTGCTCTTTACCTTTTCCTTCTTGAGGTTCTTCCTTTTTTCTTTGCCACCATTTTTTCTTCTCTTGACCTGAACCTTGGCCTTGTTGCGGTTTGTCAGAAACTTTAGTGTCTGTGGGTGATCCTTCGCCCTGATCCTTGCTCTTGCCACTTTTCTTCTCTTCTTCCAAATCTTTTTCATAAAGTTCTCGATAAATAGGTTCAACAATTGTCCGCATGATTCGAAAGCGATCTTTAGGATCAATAGTTGGAGTAGTGACCAGATCGAGAATATCTATTTTATCTGAGCCAAAGCTTCTTAATTTATCCAAAGCGGTCTGAGCTTCTGGACCAAGCTGTACCGCTTCACCGGGCACCATCATCTGGCGGATAAAGCCGTAAGTAAATTGAACGTGGGAAGATTTGTCGGTGTAGTCAGTCGGTGGAAACATCTTTTCTCGGTAAAGTTGCTCCCGGGTTTCTTCTAAGAACGGTAGCTCGGCAACTATACGTCTGTTACCCAGCACATCTTCAAAGATATTGTATAAAAGATGAAGGTGGCCTTTGGCGCTATATCGTTTGGCTTCCTTTAAAACAAGCTCCGGATCACGCATTAGCTCACCGTAGTGAGCCATGAGTTCATGAGTGGTGGCAAAGAGAGTTTCCTGGAGGCTATAGCCACGTTCTATGAAGAATTTTGGATCATAGATGAGTTTTCTGTTTTGAAAATCAAATGCCCAGCCACCGTTACCTCGTTCTAAGGTAATATCGCCTCGCAATCCATAGGCTCCTAATATTTCGGTTTCCTTATTTAAAAATTCCTCAACTGCTTGAGCGTCAATCTCGTTTTCCTGTTTTGGAACCTCTGGCTTAGGTTCGTCTTGAGGAGCTTCTATTCTATTTATGGGAAATGATTCTGGCATTTAGATGTGGTTATATAAAATTTTTTTCGAATACCCAAGGGAACCAATAAGAATCAAGGAGTCCAAGCTCCCAAGTACCCTACGAAACTACCGAGAGGGGCAGACACCGAGACTCGAATACGCACCGCCGCGGGAACCGCTGTACACGACGAGACCGACCGAGCCGAAGAAGCCAACGTAGACGGAGTGACCGTCGGAAGACTGCACGCCAGTCCAATCCCAAGTATCTGATAACAAGGACTCTTTATTCGCGCCATAATAAAGAAGCGTATCATAAGCTATCTCAACCGGAGTTCGGCGTTTAATTGAAGTGGAGTCAATGCCGTTTTCCTCTGCCCACTTTTTAAGTACTTCTTGTTGCTGATCCCAGTTTTTACTTCTTGATTCTTCTAGTATTTTCTTCATAACAAGACCCCAACCAAGAGATGGCGTGTCTTTGGTGGCGAATTCTTCTTTGTTATACCAATCCTGATCGTAGAAGATTTGAGATTTTTTCTTTTTAGGATCACCGAGCTTATCTTCTCCCTTGAATACGCCTCTCATTTGCTTGATCGTAAGTGGCTTGGCGGTTTTATCCTTGCCAACTCTTGGCACGCGTAAGACCAGCATCATTCCAAGCTCTTTGGCTTTTTCTAATTCTTCACGAGTAAATGGGATATTTTCTATCTGATTAAGTTCTTCTTGAGAAAATTCAACGCCAAATGTTGTCCCGACAGATTCGGGACCGAGAAAATCTGCTCCAAATATTTCTTTGGCTTCTTCAAATTCAACGTGGGCCTCTTTTGCCTCGGGAACTAGCCCTTCTTTCTTAGCAGTATCGAGAGCTTGCTCAACTTTCTTTTGAGTAGTGGTCTTAAACTTATCTGGCTCGTATTCTTCGTATATTTTGTAGGCTTCAAATGGCATTTATTCTTTTCCTTGCCATTGGCGAACTGTTTTAGCCGAAAGGCCTTGGATATTAAAATCTTCAGGTTTAGTGTCTTGGAAAAACTTATTAGCCATGAATACCTTGACCATATTCTCTCTGTCTTTGGCTGCCCGTCCGCTTATTTCAGCTTTTCGGAAGAATTCCTTCAAGACGATTTGGTCTAAAGGTTCTTGAAAACCAGACGCTTTCCAGGCCTTCATAATCTCAATTTGATCCTTAAGAGTGATGACCAACTCTCTAAAAGCTAGGCGGTCACTTTTGGCTAACGATTCTTCAGCACCTTCCCGAACACTCAAGGTAAAATCTTCTTGAATTTTACGGCAAGCCTGAACGAATCTTTTGAGCTGTTCCATTTTCTGTGGAGCTTCCCCGACGCTCCAAGAAATATTGCCATTTCTATCGGCTATTACTGAAGCTAGGATTTTTAATGTTTCGGGAGCGATATAATTACCTTCCTTGTCTTTCTCGCCTAAGTCCAAATAATGGATTTCTCTTGCTCCGGCTCCGCCGATGAATCTTCGGAGAGTTGCCACGTCTAACTCATAACGCTGTTTGTAGCGTTCTGACTTAAGGTTGGCAGTAGCCATGATAGGGGCGGTAATTTTGATTGCTTCTCCTGTAACAGGGTGAGTCCAGACATCGCCGACTCTTTTCTGCAAAAGATCGTGCAAAAGACCGGAGAATTCGTGAGGCATAAGATTCACCTCATCAAGTACTACCGGTCGTCCATCTTGTTGAGCTTTGATAAACTCAGAATAGTTGAAGACAGTCTCTCCGTTTTCTAATCCGCGGGTACCCATAATCTGTGATTCCTTGATCTGTTCACTGACCGAAATAATAACCGGTTCTTTGCCCAGATATCGTTCGGAAATATATTTTGCTAGTTGAGATTTACCGGAACCAGTTTCACCTTGAAAAAGAATCGGGGCGCCCTGCATGAGGTCGGGCAAAACTTCTCTGATTAGTTCGGTTCGGGACTCTGTTTCGGCAAAACTATATCGTTCAAGATCTTGTTGCATTTTTCTGACTTCTCTACGCCGTAGCATGCCGACAGAAGCCGGATCTAATTCAAACTTATTTAATTGTTCTTGAAGAGTATTTTTGTGTTCTGTTAGTTCAGCTAGTTTTTTCTTCTCAATCGGACCAGGTGCACGGCCGACTTTTTCATATAACAATCGGAGTTTTTGCTCGCTCTTAGTAACAGCATCTAGCTCACCTTGAATATGCTCATACGCCACGACATTACCTAAGGTTCCTTTAAGTTTCTCGAATCTTTTCTTATATTCCTCTAGAACTTTCGGGTTACTACCCAATTCTTGAATCCTCTTATCATAGTCAGCCAAAACTCCCTCAGAAAACTCGGCTAATTCTGGATCAATATTTAATGCATCGAGCTGGGCCACCACGGCACCTTCTCCTTTTTCTTTAAGTTCTTCCCGTTCAGATTTGGTTAAACCGCCATATGACTCACGAACATGCTTAGAAGCTTCGGCACGAGAAGCAGAAAGCTCCGTTAGCTCATTAACATTAGTTTCAACCTGTTCCGGAGAAAGTTTTACCTTCTCTTTTGACTCATCTAGCCCATGTTCCTCCATTACCCTTTCCGGAGTAGTTAGAACATTGGGAATATGTGGGATTTGCTCTTTAGACATATATGGATATTACAATTAAAAATGGTATTTTACCAGCCCTCAAAAAATTTTCGAATACCCAAGGAAACCAATAAGAATCAAGGAATCCAAGTGCCCAAGTATCTCGAAACTACCGAGAGGGGCAGACACCGAGATACGAACTCGCACCGTCGCGGGAATCGAAGCGCACGCCGAGACCGACCGAGTCGAAGCCGCCAACGTAGACGGAGCCACCGTCGGAAGACTGCACGCCGGACCAGTCGTACCTATTCTCTAACAATGACTCCTTATTCTCACCGTAATATATCAGGGTATCGTAGGCAATTTCTACGGGTGTCCTTCTCTTAACAAGACTGGGGTTTATGTTGTTATCCTTTGCCCATTTCTTAAGAACTTCCTCTTGCTGGTTCCAGTTTTTACTTAGTGAATCAGGTAATACCGATTTCATAACTAAACCCCAACCAAGCTTAGGAGTGTCTTGGGTCGCAAATTTTTCATTATCATACCAGCTCTCGCCCTTTTTGCCATAAAATACTTTTTGTTTCTTTTTCTTAGGATCGCCAAGGGAATCGCCCTTGTTAAATAGTTCTCTGGCAGAATCAATTGTTAGAGGACGCTCTGTTTTGCCTTCACCGAGTCTGGGCACTCTTAGAACCAACATCATACCCAATTGCTTGGCTTGTTCCAGCTCTTCTCTGGTAAAAGGAATATCTTCTACTTCTTTGAGTTCGTCTGGGGTTAATTCAACGCCGAAAGTGGTTTGAATTGCTTCTGGCCCCAAGAAGTCTTTGCCAAATATTTCTCGAGCTTCATCGAATTCGATATTGGTTTCTTTAGCCTCGGGTACTAGCCCTTCTTTTTTAGCGGTATCTAAAGCCTGCTCAACTTTTTTCTGAGTCGAGTTTTTGAACTTATCCGGCTCGTATTCTTCGTAGATTTTGTAGGCTTCAAATGGCATGGTTCAATAAACTCACCACAAGTGGTGTAGTCGGAACTTTATTACATAAATATACAGTCAAAAATAGAATTTTACCAGTCCTTTTATAACCGGGTATTTTATGCAACAATATTACTGAGCTTTGTTAATAGAGATTAAGCTCGGCTCAGGCTAGTTTAATCTTACGAACCTCCTCTTTTTGATATCCACCGGAGTTCTTATGGCCCTGGCTATAAGAAGTGGCGTGGCCGGAAAGTAGTAAAAACTACGAAACTACGTGTTTTATTTCAGCGTAGATGTCCTGCGTAAATCAAAGGACTGCTACCAGGTAAAATTCAGGGGAGAATCTTTTGATAATCCCCAGTGGCTATGGAGCGCTCATGGAGGGAATAAAACATATCGGTGCAGTCTTCCGACGGTAACTCCGTCAACGTTGGCAACTTCGACTCGGACGGTCTCAACGTGAACAACGATTCCCGCGACAATGCGAATTCGAATCTCGGTGTCTGCCCCTCTCGGCAGTATCGTCGTTTTTTAACTATCAGGCCTTCTCTTAGAGAAGGCCTGATAGTTAAAACTGATCTTCGTGGGTAGACTTCATCCAGCCACCCAGCATCTTACCGATTTCTTGAATTTGATTCTGACACTTTATGTATCGGCTATCGCTGAGAATCTTGATGTCCCCGGCTAATCTCACGAAAACCTTAAGCATATCTAACTTGCCACTGGCCTGCTGAAGAATAAGATATTTCCTATCTTTACTCGTCTGGCTGGCAAGCATGATACCCTCAAGTACGCCGAGCAGATAAGTCTCACATCGTTGTCCCAGGCTGTAGCGATCTTTCTTTGGAAAGTCTAATTGAAAAATGTAGAATTCTTTCAAAAAGTCGTATGTCTTTTTGAAGATCGGAGTTTCCAAATTAAACTGTCCAGTATTTTTATGGTTGTTCATAATCTTTTTGACGAAATAGTTAAGATCGATAATTTAATCACCTCTTGGAAAGAATTTAGAATTGGCAAAAAGGACCGGCTGGATACTATAGAGTTTGAACGCAATTTAGAAGATAATCTTTGGGAGCTTCATCAAGAGCTGGCCGATAAAACTTACAAGCATTCCGGATATACATCATTTTTCGTGCAAGACCCAAAACTACGCCACATCCACAAAGCCCTGGTTAGAGATCGTGTACTCCATCACGCCATCGTTAAGCATGTTAATCCAATCTTTGATAAAACTTTTATCCATGATTCCTATTCGTGTCGAAAAGATAAAGGAACTCATCGTGGTGTGGAACAACTTATCCGATACGCAAGAATAGTCAGCAAAAACAATACTCAGCCATGTTGGATTTTGAAATGTGATATCAGAAAGTTTTTTGCAAGTGTTGATCAAAAAATTCTCATAGATATAATTTTCGGACGTATTAGGAGCATACACACTCGACGACTTCTTGAGGAAGTTATATCTAGTTTTAGTTCGGATCGTACAGTAGATCCCAGTGAGCCTAAGGGATTGCCGATAGGCAACCTGACCTCGCAACTTTTTGCCAATATTTATCTCAATGAGCTCGACCAGTTTATGAAGCACGAACTTCACGAAAAACATTACATTCGTTACGCCGATGATTTTGTGATACTTCATCCTCAAAGAGAGCATTGTTTTGAAATCCAGGATTTAATAAAAGATTTTCTGAAAGATAGGTTGAAACTTGAATTACATCCCAATAAAATTACGGTTCGAAAATTAAGCCAAGGCGTTGATTTCCTTGGATATGTTTGTTTCCCACACTTCATACTGCCAAGGATAAAAACCGAGAAAAGAATTTTTGCCAAGATTTACGAAAAAATTAAATCGTATAATCAAGGATCATTGTCTTATGACTCACTTGACCATACCATCCATTCTTATCTGGGGATCTTAAGCCATAGTAATTCTTTTATTCTTCAACAAGACCTTGAAAACCAGATCTTCTTTCGGCTAAACAAACAATAAAAAAAGTCGCCTGGCTTAGAGCATAAGCTCTTTTATAGAGT
Source organism: Candidatus Yanofskybacteria bacterium RIFCSPLOWO2_02_FULL_44_18 (assembly GCA_001794755.1). Lineage (GTDB taxonomy): Bacteria > Patescibacteriota > Minisyncoccia > 2-02-FULL-40-12 > GWA2-44-9 > GWA2-44-10. The sequence goes on along the minus strand of MGKT01000002.1, from coordinate 103,681 downwards.
TTCCTCTATAACCACATGCGTGGAAGCCAAACGACAAGTTTGGTATGCAGGTGGTTTTGTGCCATGCCCAATGAAGTCACCGGGTTTAGGTCATTAGGTTGTTAGAAAATTCTAACAAAAAGAAGGCTATTAATCCAATTTTAACTTACCAACTGGGACGCTCTGGACTCCTTTAGGGGATTACGTCATCCCTTGTGTATATGAATAATCACAATATCCAAGGGCTTTCAGGGACCCAGCCACAGGCAATACCAGCAAAGGTAAGGTATTGCCTCTATGCCAGGAAATCATCAGAATCAGAAGAAAAACAAATACTCTCTATTGATAGTCAGATCAAGGAGATGCTCCTTTTGGCCGAAAGAGAGCAATTGGAGATCGTTACGGTAAAAAGAGAGTCTCATTCAGCTAAAGAAACAGGCCAAAGACCAATCTTCAACGAGATAATACTGGATATTCAGCAGAATAAGTTTGACGGCATATTAACCTGGGCACCAGATCGTATATCTAGAAATGCAGGAGACTTAGGAAAGATAGTAGATCTTATGGATGCGGGGATCTTAAAAGAAATCAGAACATATGGTCAAAGATTCTCAAATAATCCAAATGAGAAGTTCCTTCTTATGATACTAGGCTCTCAAGCTAAATTAGAAAACGATAACCGGGGTATTAACGTAAAGAGAGGACTACGGACAAGAGTTGAGATGGGCCTCTGGCCGGGAGTGGCCCCAATAGGATACTTAAATCAAAAGCACATGGACAAAAAGTGCCAGGTGATCCTAGATCCTGATCGATCGCCGATTGTTAAAAAGATATTTGAGAAAATGGCTCATGAGAAATGGTCGGGCAGAAAGATACATCATTGGCTTAAGTTTGAATTAAACTTCAAATCGGTGGGCAACCATAATATGGCTCTAAGCAATATATTTAGGATGCTTCAAAATCCTTTCTATTACGGAATCTTCGAATATCCTAAAAAGAGTAATCAATGGTACCAGGGTAAACATGAACCGGTTATCGATAAAGAGCTATTTGATAAAGTCCAAGAACAGCTTAAAAGGGATAATATTATTAGGACCAGCCATGAATTCGCCTTTACCAAATTAATGGTCTGCGGCTTATGTAGCTCAATGATATCAGCCGAGGAGAAGTATAAACAGCTTAAGGATGGGACTACAGCTAAATACATATACTATGGCTGTGGCAGATCTAAGGATAGACATTGTAAAAACGAGTACCTGCGAGAAGAAGATTTGATAGATCAGCTAATTAAGCTCCTAGACCAAATTGATTTTAACAATTCCGGAATACAGATTAAATTTGAGGATGAACTTAAAAGATTTAATAAGTTCCAAAAAGGAGTTCTAGGATTTTCTGATAAGAAGACAAAACATAAAGACATAGATTTAAAAACTTATGCCAAATATATTCTCAAAGAAGGCGCTAATGAGGAGAAACGTGAATTGATGGGATGCTTCAAGTCAAAGATAAAGTTTACTAAGAAAATTGTTACTATAGATCCGGCATCCCAGATTGGTTAGCCCTGTCATACATTCCAATTTCTCCTGTTTCTGGATCTTGGACTACGTTATCAATCCGTCTTTTGTCGGTTCTTCCGGGTATATATTCATCTAAAGAGTGTTTATGTAATAGCCTGAAACCCCAGCTTGAATACTCTAGAGTTTTAAACAGATAAGCCATGAAAGATCCGGTATATCGATAGCGACGGATACAGCAATCGATCTTTTCTTGAATTTTGTCTTCATATCCTCGCCAACGATTGAGTTTCCAGCAATACTCTATCCAATGGTCTATTGTGTATCGTAATAACTCAGAGAGTTCTTTACTGGCTGATTTATTGCCATTTTGAGCTAGTCTAACCAGGGATACGCTTATAATATCTCTAAGATATTTATCCTCGTCATTTAGGGCAGTTATAAATGTATATAGCTTATCTTTATATATCTTTAATACTCGATGAACTTCTTTTTTATCCCAGTATTGTTTTGGTCTTTTCCTGGGATGTTGCCATCTTTTCCAAAATCTGTGATTAAGGGATCGAGTTACTTTATCCCAATCTATATCTCTATTTTCTGTTCTGATATTTGTCCAAATGAATCGATAAACTTTTGGAGCATTTTTTAAAATCCACGAGCTGTTAAAATATGGTGGATTTTTTTTGGAGAGGATGGCATCGAGAATTTTAGTTGCTTCTTTAAATTCCATATAGCCATTAAAAGCAAAAATTCTTTATTTGCCAAGCATCAAAAACAGCATCATATCAGACGCTGTTTTTGAATAATTCTTTATCGGAGGCACTCGGGTCTTCCGATAAGAAATATCGAAGGCGGTGAGAGTGAGATTCGAACTCACGGTAGAGTTTCCCCTACGCCACGTTTCCAACGTGGTGCTTTAGACCACTCAGCCATCTCACCGTTAAATTTACAATATTTTACCCAATAAACATGTGCCTGGCAATTTAAAGGGCCACTTCGTGGCCCTAATCTTCGGTATGTTGCCGCCGGTCGGGGATTCGCCTTCTATCATCTTCGGTATTTAATAGAAGAGGGGGGCCTGGTGCAACTACGTTTCCCTTCAAAATATATCGTTCAGTGCGCGATTCATTCGTTAAGCCTTGATTACTCGATGAAGCGGCCTTGGCGCGATACATCAGCCTGTCAGCTTCAGCGCAAAGCGCCGCCGCAACGATTTTTGCGTCATCACCATTAAGTTGATTTTCATCAATCATCATGCACGCGACACCAACTGAAATATAGACATCGGGCACTCCGACCTGCTGCCAATGATATTCGTCTATCGCGTGGTTCAGTCTTTCGATGATAATCGGCGCAAGAGTTACATCATGTTCGGGAATATCGGGAATAAAAAAAGCAAATTCGTCGCCGCCCAGTCTCGCATGGAGATCAGTCATCATTGAATTGCCGCGAGCCTCTTGGGTTCTGATTGTCGATGAAATTATATCGGTCAATGAACTGATGACCGCATCTCCAGTGGCATGCCCGTAGGCATCATTAATTTCTTTAAACCTATTAACATCGATAAAACCCAAAACGCATGTAACGTGTCTTGCGTGTTGAATATATGAGGTGATTTTTTCGGTAAAGCCGACCCTATTGAGCAAAAGGGTCATTCTCTCCGTGTTCCTGATGACATAAATATCTTCCAGGGCTTTTTCGTATAATTTAGCCAGTATCCTTATTTGCTCGTTCTTCTCTGCCATAGCTCGAGCGTGGCTTTCTTCCATTAATTTAATTGCGTGTTCTTTTGATTCTTCCATTTTCCTGTGGAATCTCTCAATATATCCAACAATGCCCGCCAACAATTCAGATTTAACAGGAGCGTGCAGACGAAATTTATTAAGCCAGGGGCCGAAATCCTTGAAAGCCCTCGGGGGCCATCTTTTCTCCGGTTGGACAACCGGAGATTTGTTGGCATGATGCTTGTCAGCCATGCTGCCTCCCTCCGGTTGTGAAAGTTCTTGGCGCAAGTATGCATAAGATATATTGAAACGTCAACCCAATGAAAAAGTCCCCTTTGGGGACCTTCTCATTTAATATTCTCCCATTCCGCCCATGGCCGGCATTGCCGGCTTTTTTTCTTCCGGAACATCCGTAACGATTGCTTCCGTCGTCAGTATCATTGAAGCTACTGAAACGGCGTTTAACAGGGAAGTCTTCACGACTTTAAGAGGGTCTATGATTCCGGATTTTATCAAGTCAGCGTATTCTCCCGTCGCGGCGTTAAGGCCTGTGCCCGGCTGGGAATTCAAAACTTTTTCGACGACTTCGTTCGAATCCTTGCCTGCATTTTCTGCAATTGATCGCAACGGTTTTTCCAATATTGATTTAATAACCATAACGCCCTTAGCCTCGTCTCCGAATTGAGAAACGCCTTTAATCGATTTGACGTCCAATTCTCGGGCAGCTTCAAAAAGAGCCAAACCCCCACCGGAAACAATGCCTTCTTCCAATGCCGCTCTCGTGGCATTTACCGCGTCTTCGATTCTGAACTTCTTTTCCTTCATTTCCGTTTCCGTTGTGGCGCCGACTTTAATAACGGCCACCCCGCCGGAAAGTTTGGCGATTCTTTCCTGAAGTTTCTCCCTATCAAATTCGGAAGTTGATTTAGTTAACTGACTTTTTAATTGCGCGGTTCTCTTTTCAATATCGCCTTTTTTCCCTTTTCCGCCGATAATAGTTGTCTTTTCTTTGCCGGCCACAATTTTGTGAGCTCGGCCGAGCATGGCTAATTCCACATTTTCCAGTTTCATTCCTTTTTCTTCGGATATAACTTGGCCTCCGGTGACAACGGCTATATCTTCAAGAATGTCTTTCTTTCTGTCGCCGAATCCCGGCGCCTTGACGGCCAGACTCTGGAACGTGCCTCTCAATTTATTCACGACTAGAGTCGCCAAAGCGTCGCCGTCAACGTCATCCGCGATTATAACCAAATCTCTTTTTCCCGCTTTTGATATTTTTTCCAGTAATGGAACAACATCCTGGATTGAAGATATTTTTTTGTCGGTAATCAATATATTGGCATCATCATATACCGCTTCCATCCTGTCAGTGTTTGTGGCCATGTAGGCCGAAACATAGCCCTTATCAAACTGCATTCCTTCGACAATTTCTTTTGCCATTTCCGTAGTTTGAGATTCTTCCACGGTTACCACTCCGTCTTTGCCGACTTCGTTGAATACGTCGGCTATTAATTCACCGATGCTTTGATCATTAGAAGAAATGGAAGCGACTTCCTTTATTTTTTCACCAGTCACTTTTTGCTTTTTCTTTTCCAAATAATCGATGACCCAATTAACGGCTTTGTCCATCCCCCTTTTTAACACCAGGGGATTGGCTCCAGAATTCACAGCCGAAAAGCCTTCGGCGACTATGGCTTGAGCCAGTACAACTGCCGTGGTTGTGCCGTCGCCAGCGATGTCATTAGTTTTCGAAGCCACTTCTTTTATCAAATCCGCCCCGATATTTTCAAATTTATCTTTCAGCTCTATTTCCTTGGCCACTGTCACCCCGTCTTTAGTTATGACCGGAGAACCGAAACCCTTGTCCAAAACAACATTCCGGCCTTTGGGGCCTAACGTCACTTTGACCGCGTTCGCGATCTTGTCGACTCCTCTTTTGAGAGATTCTCTGGCCTGTTCTTTATATTGAATATCTTTTGCGCTCATTGTTATTCTACAATCGCCAAAATGTCATCTTGGCGAACGATTAAATATTCTTTGTCTCCGACCTTGACTTCATGGGGGCCGTACTTCGTGAAAAGAACAATATCGCCTTTTTTCACGTCTAGCGGCTGTCTTTTGCCGTCTTCCATTTTACCTGGCCCGACGGCTACGACTTTGCCCTTTTCCGATTTCTCCTTTTCAACGGTGTCGGGCAGAATAATCGACCCTTTCTTTTTTTCCTCTCGAAGAGGTTCGATCACGATGTGATCTGACAGAGGTTTTAACATATGTGTGTACGGTTATTTTCTGGCACTCATGATAGCGGACTGCTAATTTGCTGTCAAGTGACCCCAATCAAAAAAGCACCTCATGCGGTGCTTGGACTGGGTTCGTAGGCAGACTCTAAAATTAAATGTTCAACTTCCAGCGCATCTTCCATTTTTTCTAACAATCGCTTGGTCATAAAATCCTGCAATCCGATCTTAATCGCTGATTCAAGTTCGTGAATTGTAAAAGATAATCGCCAATCAGTTATACTCGGAGCATTGTGCGCATTGAGCGGCCAAAATAATATGTGGTAACCACTCACCTTCCCCGGCGCATGAATAGAGTTAATTACCCTATCAATGAATCCGTAAGAAATTTTTGCAACAATGATTTTTATGCCTGACGGAAAGTGTTTCTGCTTTTTTAAATCAGGATAATGAAGGTTACATCGATATTCTTCAATGAATTGCATTTCAGATATAGTCCGAAGACTTGCGGTGTCATGGAAAAATTCACATGGATAGAAAATGTAGTGTTGGGTGCAGAAGAATCGCATTGCTCTTTCAATAATGGCTTGCTCGTCTTCTCCTATGGAATTGTAAGGGACATCATCAGAGATGACTCGTGTTCTAAACACAAGGCCTCCAAAAAACTGACCCAGATTAGCATATACTAAATGAAATATCAATTCGCAATCATCATGGAGATCGGCCCGGCGAGAAGCCCGGAGTCTCTTTCTTCAATGAAAGGCATTATGCCTAACTTTTTCAATCCCGAGTTATAGTTCCCGATTAAATAAGCTTCAAAAGAATACGGGTGAAATTCCAATTCCGAATCGTTAAATACGATTCTCCCGCCTTGGGCATATGTGGCCGGATTTTCTCTTATTCTCTTTTGCTGATACCAGCGGGATATGTATTCAAATACATTTCCGAACCAAGTATCTAAAATTGACTCGCCGAATCTTCCGATTTTTTCCATCCAAGAATATGTTTTGGCCTGCCTTTTGGGAAAATGCGCCACCGGCTTAAAATGGTAGACGTATTGATTAATCCAGCCATTCCGGTCATAAAATGAAAAATATATCTGATTGCTCGCTTTCACCGGAATCAGACGGGCGTATGTCGAGGCGTTAAAGAGGCTTTCATGATTTATTTTCAAATTGCCGTCAGTAATGTAATGATTAAAGCACAGTTTGTCGGGCGCAATTAAATCATCTTTGGTCCGACGTATGCCCAAAAGAGATGTCCAGGCCGATAATATGAGGCGGCCGCTATACAATCGGCCGGACTGAATTACGACCAAAACATCAAAATCGCTTTCAAGATTCGTGTTATTTAACGCCATAGATCCGCTCGCGAATACGCCTCGCACATACGGGACCAGGCTAAGCCAGGAAACATATCTTAAAAATTTTTTCCATTTTTTCGCGGCTAAAAGCTGTCTCCCAATCCTTAATTTGTATATATGCCGGCGGCCGGACAGGCAATACATGCCGTTTATTTCTTCGAGAATATTTATCCGGCAAAGCTGTTCCATTTCTTTGGCGATTTGGAATATGGAAATATCTCCGATTGCTCTCTTGCGAACCAGGAAGCGGGCCGGATTGATAAGGTAAGAGTGGACTTCAAGCAAAGTCAAAGGCATCTCCAAAATGTCGTAGTAAGTAATTGTCGCCAAAATTGCGTTCCGTAGAGATGTCATGTTTCTGCAATGCTATTAAAATTCAGCACTGCTTTAAATATTGACGTTTTAGTATTATCATGATATAATTAGGTATCAGGGTATTTCCCCTGCAGCACTTTAAAAGGGTAGACATGAAATTCGACCGCGCGTTCGGTTATGCAGTCGTCGTCGCGACCTTCACGGCCGCAATCGCCGTGCTCATCCCATGGAACGCCCGGACATGGACCGAGGCTCGGACGGTCAAGATCTTCACCTACGGTCATCCCCGATGGACAGATGAGACCGCGAGGAAGGAGGCCTCGAGCCGAATAGTCCAACTGGTGAACATGACGGGCAACATCGACATCGCTACCGTCCACCGGAATCTGATCTTCGTCAATGAGATCATCGGCAATGCGTCCATCGGTGCGGCCCAGGAGCCTGTTCGACGGCTGGCGAAAATGAACATGGACGCCTACTTATCCCATCCTGAATACCGCCGCATGATGTGGGAACTCGACAGCCTCCAGAAGAGCGATCCTGCCTGGCGTACACTCAGAGAGCCGACGGAGACGACGTGGCATTGGAACGTACTCCGAGAACACGCCGGCAAGATGTTCCCCTTCTGCCTAGCTTTCTGTCTGGTCGGCCTCGCCGGCCTGATGAAACTCTGGGGACTGGCTAAGCTGGTCTACGTCTGCGGTTGTACAATCTCTTTCCTCCTTTCTGTCGCCGGCGGAGCAGTTGCCCAGACCGTGAAAAAGGCGGCGTCCGACAAGCAGAAAGACAAAGCCGGTCAAACCCTTCAGATTGATGCCCGGGTCTCGCTCTATACGAGCGAGGGCCCGCCCAATCCCGGCCTCTTCGTTCGCGTGACGAACTCGCGACGGAAAGGACTCGTGGAAACGGTTTCCACGTTCAATCCGCGGAATCGAAGCTGGTCCAGCGATATCGTCGCCGGCCTCTGGGTCCCAGGCACGGGCAAAACAAAAGTACTGGCCGATGTCCTCTGGACAGATGCCAGCGGAGCGGGGGCGAGAATCGGAGCCGGAGTCCAGATTTTCCGGTCCGGTCGGTTCGGATTTTTCGCTCTGCCGGTCTTGCGCTGGGAACGCAAGGTTCATGGCCCGCCGATTCACTCTTTCGCCATCGGCCCCAATCCGAATATCAAAATCGGATCGACCCGGTGGTCAATCGCACCTGACGTCGGCGCCCGCCGTACGCAGGGCAAGCCGTGGACGTGGTACGCCGGTGTTGGTATCCGGTATACACCGGATAAAGGCAAGACCCAGGTTGAACTGGGCGGCCTCACCAACAATGCTGGTTGGACATTCGTCCGACCACGCTTCATCCGGACCATGGCGTACTAGAACACATTCGCTGCTGAGATTTCTTCTCGGCACCGGCCGCACCCGCGGCCGTTTTTTGTGATATAATCCGCCAAAATGAAACTAAATATTTTAAAGAATAAAATAAAATTGATGCCCCGAGAAGCCGGAATTTACATCTGGTTCAAGGGCGCAAAGAAACTGTATGTCGGTAAGGCTGGGAATTTGCGCGCCCGTTTAAAATCATATATCGCGCCGGATGATGCTCGCATTAAAATTATGGTGGAAAAGGCCTCCGGCCTTGTTCGTGTGCCAGCCGGAAACGAAATTGAGGCCTTGATACTGGAATCTCAATACATAAAAAAATACCATCCGGAATTTAACGTTCTGATGCGAGATGACAAGCAATATTCGTATGCCGCTTTCACGCAGGAAGAATTTCCCCGAATTTTTATAACCCACCAGCCCCACTCTAAATTCAAGAATTTTGAAATTGAATCCGTCGGGCCTTTTACTGAAGGCTATACCTTAAAGCAAACATTAAAATTCCTGCGCCGGACATTTCCCTATTGCACCTGCCGTCAGAAGCACAACAATTTCTGCCTCAACTATCATCTCGACAGATGTCCCGGTTTTTGCTGTCTGAAACACCCGGAAAAAACCGACAGAAGATTGTACATGAAAAATATTAATGCCATTAAAGATATGCTGACCGGAAAAAAAGATACGCTAATCAAGAAAATGAAAAAAGAAATGGTGGCGGCTGGCAAGGCGCATGATTTTCAAAAGGCAATTCGGACTCGGGAACAGATTGATTCTCTGGAAAAAATTTTTTCAAACGCCAAAGTTCTGCAAGGGCTGAATGAGCGCTATGAGCGCCAATCGCCCGGAATAGAAAAACTGCGAGAATTTTTGAATTTGCCGAGATTGAACAGAATCGAATGTTATGACATTTCAAATATCCAAGGCCGCTACGCAACGGGTTCAATGGCTGTTTTCATAGACGGACTAGCTGATAAAAATGAATATCGCCGATTTAAAATAAGAACCGTCAAAGGCGCGGATGACACAGCCATGATTAAGGAAATTCTGACCCGCCGGCTCCGGCACACCGAATGGAAATACCCAGACCTTGTTGTCATCGACGGCGGCAAAGCCCAAATCAGTGCGGTCCAGTCGGTCATGGCGGAATTTGATTTAGTTGAGAATATTCCAGTTCTGGCACTAACAAAAGATGCCAAGCACAAAGGCAATCATATTTTTATCTCTACCGCACCCAAAAAATCCGTTGCCCTAAAGGCAATTCACCCGGCTGCGAAAAATCTGATTTTAGCCATTGACGCCGAAGCCCACCGCTTTGCGATAAGCTACTACCGATATCTCCACCGCAGGTCCGCCCTTGCTTAGCAAGGCATATTTTGCCAATATATTCTCAAGGTCTTTGACAAGGAGCGTTATGTTGCGTGATCCGTATCAAGATCAAGTTTCTACCCGTTTTGATTCTCAAACTCAATGGCAGTCGAGATTGGCTCGAGTTCTAGCCATTACCGCTAAACGCCGCCTCGAGCGGGCTGTTGGGCCGAAACTGGAACCGCTTGGTCCGCTCTCCAGATTTATGGGCGAATCGTCCATGTTTTTGGTGATGACTTTTATCGAGGATATTTTCCGCAGCGCGCCAGATTTTATTCTTGGCAATTTAAAGCCGCGAGGGCCGATTCCAATTAGCCGCACCGAAATCATTGATATTGAAAGAATTACAAGTTCCGACATGATTACTCTTGGCGCATTGGTAAAGAATATGTCGCCGATTGAGAGAGTAGACTTCAAGAGAGCAGTTTTGAATGACGCAGCCCGAACATTTGTTGGCGTAATGTCTTCTGATTCAGAAGGCCGGGCCCTTCTCGCCGAAGAAAATCATCGAACAGTTCGGGAATTACTCCGAGATTGGACTCAAGAAATATCGGACTACCTCGGAGTGAAGAACAAGGGACTTAAGAATACCGCCGAACGCATTAAACGGCAACGGCAATCTTTAAGGATATTCCCGTTCAAGTGGCGACGTGGCCGGCCATCGAGGCATTTATGAGACAAGCCCTTGAATTCGGCGAAAATGTTGGAAAAGTCGCTTATGAATCCGTCGCCTATTACCTTGTAAGATTCGCCCAAGTTACATTGGGAGCATTCATCGCATTATTTGTTTCTCTGGGCATAATCAAGCTCGGCTCATGGACGGGTTTCAATTTCATTTCCGTCGCGGGAGTACTTCTTGGAATGTCCGTTATTCTGTTTTGGATGGGAGTGGCAATTCCCCTTCTTGTTATTGTCCAAGTTGCGGCCAAATACAAACCACTGGCCAATGTCTTGCGGGCGATGGCAATTGTCCTCGTCTACGGCATGTGTCTTGCGTTTTACGTGTACATTTCTCACTTAGCGGTTGTCTCGCCTATTTTACTGAACATTTTGATTTTCGCTGTTGTCATTGCCGCGACAACAACAATCTTCTTCCAAGAGAGAAACTCATTTACCCAGAAACCTTTCATCGCCACCGCCGCAATCACGATTTTCATCGTGCCGCCGATGGTATTCATGCCGAAAATTGTGTCCGAAAAGATTTTCCCCAAAGCAAGCGCCGTGATGTCGGATACCGCTTTGGAGGTATTCGGCGTAACAGCCAGAGAAGTTAATGTTGTAGTTTGCTCCGACGGACGGCATCTTTGCAAATATGGGCCGGACATGGGCAATCGGTTGAAGCTCTACAATCCTAACACTGGCAAGAATCTGTACTGGTACGGGAAATGCGACGGCGCATATCGCCTGTTCGACAATCCCGGACAAAATCCGTACTGCCCAGAAGAACTGAAACCTTTCTCTTATGATCTGGAAGATGACATTATTAAAGAACTAAAGGCTTCAGTGATTCCAGAACCGGAAGCAAAATCGAAAGAACCGGCACCGGAACCAACAGTTGAAGCCGAGAATATCCCGATATCCGAAAAATCTGATATTGCGCCTCCTCTTTTCACCTATCCGGAACAATCCGTTACTGAATTTGTTTCGGTAGAAAAAGGGGTGGAATTCAGCGTGAGCCCTGCCGCCGATATCTATTCGTTCGACGCACGCGTCGGCGACAGGATTCCGGCCAGTTTGGCCAAACGCATTTCTTTGAAGAACGGCAAAGCTTTTTCCGCAAATACGCCTGTCGTAATTTCAATCAGGGAAAATTCCCTTGAAAAGCAGGAAGTGGTGCTGGCGCTTTCTCTCGACGAAATAGGCTCCAGTCGCCTTTCGCCCGTAATTAAGAAATTCGAAACTGACGGCGACAGCTTAAAGACCGGCTTCTGGCGAGGCCTGGCTGGCGCGGTCGGCGGAGCTGTAATCGGCGGTATGATTGCTGGCAAAAAAGGAGCTGCCATCGGTATCATCATTGGCGGCTCGAGCGGAATCTTGGTCGCCCGGCACAGCGCAACCAATAGAAAATTCATCGTTATTAAATCGGGATCTCAAATCAAATTCAAATCCTGACCGACAGGCAAGACCTGTCGGCAACGCCCATCCGGGCGTTTTATTTTTCATGAAATTGTGGTATTATGGATAGCTTTTGGATATAATTACGAAGATGACTAAAGACACCATAAAACCGGCGTTAGCCAGCGGATTCAAAGATTATCTGCCCGACGAGATGATTCCGCGCCAGAAAATGCTCGACACCATCCGGGCAGTTTTCGAACGCTTCGGATATGCCCCCCTCGATACGCCGGGATTGGAAAAAGAAGAAATATTAACCGGCGGAGACCCCGATTTTAAGATGAATATTTTCAAGGCTCGGATAAATGAATCCGGAGAAGACATGGCTTTGCGGTTCGATTTGACCGTGCCCCTGGCCCGCGTTATGGCCGGCAACCCGGAATTGAAAAAGCCCTTCCGAAGATATCAAATAGGAAAGGTCTGGCGGGGCGAGCGGCCCCAAGCCGGCCGCTACCGAGAATTTGTCCAATGCGACGCTGATATTGTGGGCGCAAAGAGTATGCTGGCGGACGCGGAAATAATCGCCATCATATATACGGCCATGAAAGACTTGGGAATTAAAAATTTTGAGATAAGAATAAATAATCGCAAAATATTAAATAATTTATACGCCATTGCCGATTTCGACAAAGAAAAAACGAATATGGTTCTTCGGGCCATGGATAAAAAAGACAAGCAGGGCTGGCAAAAGGTTGAAGAAGAATTGAAAAACGAGGGTCTCTCCGATAAAAGCATTTCTTTGATTAAAGAATTCACGTCAAAATCGGAAACTGATGATCCGGAACTAAATGAAATCGCCTCATATCTAGACGCCATGGATATTCCCCGCTCGGCCTGGAAAATAGACTTATCCGTCGCCCGCGGCCTCGGTTATTACACCGGGACGGTATTTGAAACGATTCTTACTGATTTACCTTCTATTGGCAGCGTGTGTTCCGGCGGCCGATATGACGGTTTGACGGCTCGCTTTGGCGGCGATTCCCTTCCGGCCACGGGAACATCATTCGGAATTGATCGGCTTTATGCCGCTTTATCCGAACTGGGGCTGGTTAATGCGACTGCCAGCATCGCCAAAGTCATCGTGTTGAATTTCGACGAGCAATCCCTGCCCAAATGCTTGTCCGTATCGAGCTCCCTTAGAAACAATAATATATCCGTTGAGCTGTACCAAGGATCGGAAACAAGCCTGACCGGCCAATTGACATACGCCGTCAAAAAAGGGTTTTCGGCGGCTGTAATTATCGGGGCAGATGAAGTCGACAAGAATACCGTCCAGATTAAAAATCTAAAAACCAAGGAGCAAAATGAAATCTCTGATTCTGATGTCATAACCGAAATATATAAAATAATATGATAACGATAGATGATTTTAAAAAAATAGAATTAAAGACGGCCAGAGTTATAATGGCCGAAAGAATTGAAGGATCGGAGAAATTATTGAAATTAAAAGTTTCTTTGGGAGCGGAAGAAAGGCAAATTCTGGCCGGGATTTCCAAACAATATGAACCGGAAGAATTGGTGGGGAAAAACATCGTGATAGTCGCCAATCTGGAACCCAGAATGATGATGGGCTTGGAAAGCCAGGGCATGGTTTTAGCGGCCAGCGACGGAAATGAAATTTCCGTCCTGACCACGATGCGCGACATCAGTCCAGGAGCGGAAATAAGATAAACGATTAAAAAGACCGGGCGTACCCGGTCTTTTTAATATGAGATCAAATTACATCTTGCGCCCCCATTTCATAGACGCCCAAATGGCGTAAATAGCCGCCAACCCGACTAAATCATAAACGATATTGGTTAGGGTTCCCGAGCCGAGAATATTCATTACCACATTCATATCCCAAAGACCGATAAAACCCCAATTCAAGCCGCCAACTATTAAAAGCACCAAAGCCAGCCAATCCAAGCCTGTTAATTTATTCAATTTCCGCACCTCCTTTCATCTTCGTATTTTCATTTCCACTTTCATTATATCAAGCGTGCCGAATTAGTTTTCAACAGTTTCATTCCATATTCATTTCTCCGATTAAAGATTAAATCTATGATTTTATATAAATTACGGCTAAGGAGGTGGGTTATTTGAGTATTCTTGCTTGGATAATATTCGGCGCCATTGCCGGCTGGCTCGCCTCCCTGATTATGGGGGCTCAGGACGGATTATTGCTTGACATCGTTTTGGGGATTGTCGGCGCTTTCCTGGGCGGCTGGGTCATGACCGCTCTCGGTCAGTCCGGCATCACCGGTTTTAATTTATACAGCATAGTTGTCGCTGTCATCGGCGGCATAATCCTTATCGCCATCAGCCGGGCCTTCAGAGGACCGAAATCAATTTAGACTGAGAACGGGCGCGCCGGGCGTTCGATATTACCAATCCCCGGACGCGCCGCCACCGCCGGAAAGACCGCCCCCAAAGCCGCCAAATCCCCCGCCGGACTTTCCGCCTCCGATCCACCATGGGTAATGTCCGGTTTGACGGCCCCGATGATACGCTCTTGAGACGATGAAATCGAAGATAAGGCCGAATATAATAAGGCTGGCGGCCCACATAATACTCCATATAATCAAACCCATAATTCCCCCTATAACTCCGCCCAGCCACCATGATTTTGATCGGCCCAGAATACTGGCCAGCCACACAAATGCCAAGATGAACACGTATGACCAATCCAGATAGTTGGATATCGATTTTTTCGACGCTTGAGGCTGATACTCTCCCTTAGTGCCGTCAATAATGGCATTCGTCGCCCGGTCAATTCCGTCATAGTAGTTGCCGAGGCGAAATGCCGGCTTTAATATCGAATCGATGATTATAAAGCTCTGGGCGTCCGTAAGGGCCCCTTCCAGACCGTAGCCCGTTTCTATTCTCATCTTCTTGTCTTCCAAAGATATCAATAGTAATACGCCGTTATCTTTATCTTCCTTCCCTATTCCCCAATCTTTGAAAAGTTTTTCAGCAAAATTTTCAATTGTATCACCTTGAAGACTATTGATGGTAACGACCGATAATTCATTACTAGTTTCTTTTTCAAAATTCTGAAGTTTTATTTCCAGATTCTGCTTCTGCTCGTCGGAAATCATTTGGGCAAAGTCGTTAACGAACCCGGCCGGCTGGCCGAGATTGTAGTACCCGAAAACCGGCAAAGCCGCTGCCAGCATTATTGTGGCAGAAGTCACAAGTTTCATGATTTTTAAAATGTTACTGTCGGAGCATTCTCGGCGCCTGATTGAGATTGGAAATATGACCGCTCGTCAAAACCAAAGAGACCGGCGACAATATTTGTTGGAAATCTTTTTATCCGGACGGTATAGTCTTTAACGGCATCGTTGTATCTGCCTCTTTCCACGCTAATCCTGTTCTCCGTCCCCTCCAATTGAATCATCAGGGTCTGAACCGTTTCTGACGATCTCAACTGCGGATAGTTTTCGACTATCACCAGCAATCTCCCCAACGCGCTTTCAACATCGTTTGCCGCCCTGACTTTGGCCTCCGGCGATGATGCGCCCGCGTAGCGGGTTCGGGCTTCGGCCAAATCGCCGAAAACTTTCTGCTCTTGGGCCATTATTCCTTTCACGGAATTGACCAGATTGGGAATCAAATCAAACCGCCTCTGATACTGGGTTTCAACCTGGGCCCACTGCCCGTTTATGGCTTCATTTCTTTTTACCAGCCCGTTATATGTTCCGCCCAACCACAAAGCGGCTAGTACTATGATTCCGACGATAATCCACCATTTGCGAGTCATCATCTTGTTCCGAGCCTGCAAGTTAAAGCAAGAATATTCTGGCTTCAGCCCCTCGGTCTCGGTTTTTTAATTTAGTATGCTTTTGCCACAATCACGTTTCCGTCCGCCAGCACGCATCTTACCGTCGCACTGATTTCTTTTATTTCTTTCTCGTCAAGCAAGTCCCGCTTCATTCTGGCGAAATTACCACTTCCGATTGCTTTTTTCAAATCAGCCATATTGTCCGCGTCAATCGTGTTGGAGTCAAAATACAATCTGGCTCTTTCCAGTAAATTCGACTGAATCGAATCAAGCGCGGCGGCTAGAGCCTTAATCAGAGAATCTGTCTTTACGGTTTCCTTGGCCCCCGTGTCGCGGCGGACTAAAACCGCGGAGCTGTCGGAAATTTCTTTCGGTCCCAGTTCTATTCTCAACGGCACGCCCTGTCTTTCCCAATTGAAATATTTTTCGCCGGGCCGGCCGTCGGTTTCGTCAACCTTGACGGAAATATTTGCCTCTTTTATGCCTTCAGCCAGCTTGCCAGCCTGACCGATTACACTATCTTTCTCGGCATCATTTTTCCATATCGGAATAATTATTACTTTCAGAGGTGCAATCCGCGGAGGTAATATGAGACCGGTGTCGTCGCTGTGAACCATAATCATGCCGCCGATGGTGCGAGTCGAAAGACCCCAACTTGTCTGCCATACGTATTGGGGCGAATTGTTTTCATCCATGTATTGGATATCAAAAGCTTTCGCGAAATTCTGGCCGAGATTGTGGGATGTGGCCATCTGCAGAGCTTTGCCGTCCTGGGTCATGGCTTCTATGGTGTATGTTTTGTCGGCTCCGGCGAATTTCTCCGATTCCGTTTTTAAACCGGCGTAAACCGGAATCGCCAAAATGTCTTGGACGAAATTTTTATAAACTTCGAGCATTTGGTTGGCAAAATCGTCGGCCTCCGCCTCCGTGGCATGAGCCGTATGCCCTTCCTGCCACAAAAATTCTGTCGTGCGCAGGAAAAGGCGGGGCCGCAGCTCCCAGCGCACTACGTTGCACCACTGATTGATGAGCAGGGGCAAATCGCGGTGAGATTGAATCCATTTCGCGAAAGAATCGTTTATTATCGTCTCTGATGTCGGCCGGATTACATAAGGCTCTTCAAGTTTCTTCCCGCCGGCATGGGTCACCACCGCGACCTCGGGCGCGAAACCTTTGACATGCTGGGCTTCTTTGCGCAGAAATTTTTCCGGGATTAGAAGGGGGAAATAAGCGTTGCGTACGCCCTTCTTTTTGAATTCCGCGTCCAGATTGGCCTGGATATTTTCCCATATAGCGTAGCCGTTGGGTTTTATAATCATACAGCCTTTGACGGGAGCATGTTCGGCTAGCCCGGCCGCTTGAATGACATCTAGATACCATTGCGAAAAATCTTCCGACCGCGGAGTAATTTTTTTGTTTTCAGTCTTATCTGTTTTCATTGAATTAATAATATCAAAACTCCGCCTTTTGTGAAGGCGGAGTTTTTGGACAGCGATATGTTACAGTCCGAGATCTAATTTGATATTTGTCCTGGTCTTTGCGTCGAAGCTGGCACTGGCTCTATTTTCGTCGCCCTTATTCATCTCTGTTCTTAATTTCAGTTCAATCTTGTTATTTGTCGCGACAATAAGTTTTGCCTCCTGGGCCATTTTCATGGCTTCCTGGGCTTTGACGAATGCCTTGCCGTAATCCTTGGCTGCTATGTCAGCTTCGGCTTGAATAATCAAGGCGCTGGCGGCATCCAGTTTGGCATTGGCATTTGCAATTACCGATGCTTCAACATTTTCCTCTTTTGCCTCAATGAACGCACTGACTCCCTCTATCTTATTCTCAACCGATGCTATTTTGTTTTCAACCGCTGTCTGCATATCAGCGCTGTTATCGGCAGAAATTTTGATTTTTACGTCGGCATTGACTGAATTATTCGCATTGATTTCCTTTCGGATTTCAGTTCGAATTTCTTCAACCTTCTGCTTTATTTCCGCTTTAGTGGCGCCGCTGGCGCTCAATTGAGCCAGAACCTGGGCATGCGCTTCCAAAGCTGAACCGAGATCGGCTAATGCTTCGGCGGCCGCTTGCGTATCGCCGTCAGTTTTCAATTCAATTATGAATCTGTTGGCCGCGTCGGTTCGAGCCTTGAAATTGGCTTTAACTTCAGCGGCTGTTTTGGCATCGAGTTTGTTTTCGGCTGCCAATTGGGACGCTTCTTCTAGTCTGGCCGCGGCAAGCTCCGTGTTGAAGTTCGCCTTGGCTTTCTTAGAAATAGCAAACCATGAACGGACTTCCTCGTTGAAGTTGATTTTTACCGGATACAACGGATCGCCCGGCAAGGAACTTTGAGCGGCAACTGAAGTACCGCCGGAAAGCAAAATTGCTAATGCAAGTAATATTGGCATGTTTTTTATTTGGTTAAATTTAAATAATGTTAATATGTTCGACCTATGCGATTGATAACGATTGGGGGCCTGATTTCTTACCATGAAATTAACAATCCCCATCTTAATACGGGCTTTCTCCGAGCCTTCCAGCTTTATCTTATAGATTTCTTTGAATATTTTATTCGTCATGTTTTAGTAATTCTCTTAATTTTTTTAAGCCCCGGTAAATTCTCACTGAAACGACATTTTCGGAAACATTTAAAGCTCGGGCTATTTCTTTTGGCGATGCGTCATCTATATATCTCATTACAATCGCGTCCTTGTATATGTCGTCCAGTTTTGCAAAAAGGCCCTGAATCTGATTGACGGTTATTGAATTGAAAAGCTGTTCCGTTTCGTCTTCGCCTATATCGAAACTGCTATTTTCCATCATATCATCCAATGAATCCTCCTTCTTTTTTCGATATGTATCTATGATGAGATTATTGGCCACCTTATATAAAAAAGCTCTAAGGTCGGTGACTTCGCCGTTTTTCAACACATACTCCCAGGTCTTGGTGAAAGTATCTTGGGTCAAATCCTTTGCCTTTTCACGATCCGACACGCGAAAATAGCAATGTCGGAAAATTGCGTCAGAATACTCATCATACGCTTTAAGAAATTTTTGTTCTATGAGAATGTTGTCTGACATAATTACAGACGTACCCGCGGTGATATTCTTACATTATAATAGTGAGCATGAACAATAACATTCATAAACATTAATATTATAATATTAATGTTTATAATTCTTTTTCAATACCATGTATCCAACCTGATACCTGTCTAGCAAGCATTGAGCTCGCTCTAACGCGAACACGTAGGAGACCGAATTTGGCTTTCATTTTTTGAACATAGACCCTCGTAAAGTCCTCCGCGGGATAGCTGGTTATGGCTGCCCAATACTTCACGCAATCAGCCCTCGCTTTCCGATTTTTAACAAAAAGGTCAAATACAATTTCCTCATTGGATAGCCCTCCAATTTCCCGAAGCCACTTCAAAAATAATTTTATCAGGCTTGGATCGGAGCTTGTAAACCTGACTCCCTTTATTAAGTCCTCGTCGCTTTTATTAAGAAATCTTTCCCGCCAATATACGGCCAGCCCTAGCAGCCAAACGTCCCGCTTGGACAATGAGCCGATTTCTTTTGCAGAGCTCTCTCGAATTTTTTCAATTGCGTTGCGTACGTTTTGTTTTCTTGTCTTCAGTCCCCGAGACATAGCTTCCTGTTTCTTTTGGAAAAGTCTTTTTATCTGGGGTTCGCTCATTTTTTCATTTTTTAACCACAGGGACAATGTTGCCTTCGCGACCGGAACCATTTTTTGAATTTCGGAATAAGAATATCCACCCCGACGGAGACTGATGGCCATATTCTTCTTTTGGTTGATTTTATACTGAACCATTGTAGTTACTCACTGCTGAAGTATATCATATTTTTAAATTTCCTCTTCCAGAAGTCTTTTTAGGGGATTCATGCTGATTGCATTCGGCATTAACGGCATAAACAGCTCTCTCGCCCTCGCCATCAGCCCATCTGCCATAATTATATCCTCGATAATATGCGCTTGTTTTTTGTATATATTCAACCTTTTGTTTCTTCTGTGTTCAAATTTTTTCAGAGCTTCATCTACATTTTCTTCATTGGCTATTTCTTGGGCAAGTACGCACGAATCCTCAATTGCCAACGAAGCTCCCATGCCCATCATCGGCGACATGGCATGCTGTGCGTCCCCAATCAGCACGACGCGGTTTTTATACCAATGTTTCATGGAAATATATGCGGCATCGTTAAACAATATGTCTTGTCCGCTCGGTACTGACATAATCATATGCCGAATCGCGTCTCCGAATTCATAGAATAAATCTTTCAAATCCCTTTTTCTAGTCGCGACATCTCCTTGAATGCCCGGCGTACGACTGGCGTATAAGCTAAGCTGGCATTTGTCTTTCAGGGGAAGGAGTAGTGCTAATTTGCCGCCGCCGGCAATTGCAACGGCGCCTTTGGATAAAGTAAATTTTTTGTCTATCCACATTATCCATAGTGACCGGCTGTAATATTTCTTCAGGCCGGAGCCGAAGACGTGTTCTCTCGTCCATGAATTCACGCCATCCGCTCCGACAACTAAATCATATTCCCCTTTCGATCCGTCGCTAAATTCAACGGCTGCTATTTTTGTTTCAGGAAAATTCCTTATGGCTACAGGTTTTATATTGTGCCTGATAATCGCAGGATTAAGCCGATCGACAATCGTTTTATGCAGTAGCGCTCTTGGAATAAAAATCGGGCCGCCCAAAGACTTGAAGTTATTAAAAACGAAAGATTTTAAAATTTTCCTCCGGGTAGTTTCAAAAGCTTCCCAAGGCACTTCATATCCCTCTTTATCGATTATATGGTCGTCAATCCCAGCTTCTTTTAATGTCCTCCGGCCATTGCCCCATAAAGCTATTCCATATCCTATGTTTCTAAATTCAGGGGCTTGCTCGACGAGAGTCACATCGCACTTAACATTGTGCTTCTTGAGCTGTGTTACTAGACTGGGACCGGCAATTCCCCCGCCGATTATTAGTATTCGCATTGATATTATTATACCAAAAGAATCAAAAAAGCGCCTCTGCGGTATACCCGAGTAGGCGCTTTACCGAACGAACGCCGACGTTGTCATCGTGGCCTCCCCTTATGCGGTCGAGGGCCCTACTCCACCTCCTTCAGCAGCAATTCGCGCCGCTGAATTTCCGCCGCGACTTTGGCCGCCTCGTCCACGAGACTGCCGTGCACGATCCGCAACTTGGCCAGTTTCACCGGCTCCAGTTTCGACTCGAACTCACCCGCCAGCTCAAGCACGTCTTTCACGACGCACTTGATGGCGAGCGGTGCGACTTCTGGGCTCGTCATGGCCATCCCCCCTTTCGACGAGTCGAGTCCCGAGTTTCCGAACGCCGAGTACTGGCATAATTATACATGAAATTGGTGACTGGTCAAATCATGGAATTTTATCAAAACTCTATTTTCCGGATAAAAAAACCGGCGGTTGTTACCCGCCGGCAAATTCCTTTCAGAACAATGTTACTTCTCGTTCACCGAGAGGGGCTTCATCGTACCGGTCTGATACGACTTCTGCCCTCCTTCGGTCGTCACGATCAGCATCATCTGATCGAGGGCTTCTTGGCCACGGACAACCCGCGTCCCGATCTGAGCCCGCAGGGCCGGGAAGCCCAGCTGGCCCACGAAGAAGCTTCGGATATAGTTCGTTGCCCGATAGCTCTCATAGGCTCGGAGCATGTCCAGCAGCTTTGACTGCTTGGACTTGTAGGCCTCACGGCCGGCAGCCACGAAGCTGATGATCTTGTCGTAGACGTTGAGGCCTTCCACGCCGGGGTAAGCCTCAACGATAGCGGAGAAAAATGCTCCGCCCTGTCCCCGCTCCACCGGCTGGCCGTCCTTGCCTTCATACCGACCCTTGATGGCGTCGGTAATAATCTTGTCCATCTTCTCGGACTTGAGGTTGGCCAACCCGGTCTGTTCATAGAACGAGACCTCGTAGGACGAGAGCTCGTTCTGGTTGTCCTGATACTGCCCATTGAGAGCAGTTTCCTGACGAACCAGCTCGTTACGCACTCCGTTGAAATATCCATAGACGGAGATTCCAACGATGAACACCCCTCCGAGCAGAGCCCCCGCGACGAGCAGCAGAACCGGAACTGTGCCATTCTCTCTTCTCATGATCGTGTCCTTCCTTGTCTGATGTTCGCGATTGTTGACGAAACCCACACTTTCGTGCAAGTCCACTGGTTACGCCAGTACGCTTCGATGTGGTTGAAGTCGAACGGCCCGGAATAACTGCGTCTGTCTCTGATTCCGTTAGCCGCCGCTACAAACCACACCGCTGCGCATCCCAGAAAGGCAAAGGTCAAAATCATGCCCCTCTGGAAACCGGTCAAGGTTATCTCGTTCGCGAGATATGTAAACCCCTGACCGGTATCTGAACTATCGTTGGCAGTCATGCTAATCCTCTTAAATCTGCTCACCGGATCAGCAAGACCCCAGACGATAGAACCCAAGCGACCTCTTCGTTCATGGTCGCTTTTGACGCTTTGAGCGTACACCTCAAAGTACGCCCGGATGTTACCGATAATTTCCTCCGACGAGAACGACGCTCCGGTTAAGCCATTCCTGACTTCCGTAGTCATCCGCTCGTTGCCAAGAGGCATACCGGTAAATGCCCTAGCCCAGCTGACAACTCTTCCGTCCTCGGTACCGATGATTACGACGATGGCATTCTTGCTCAAGGTATCATCCCTAAAGTTCTTGGGATTTTGCCAGTAAGCCTTCAGCGCCAGAGCGTACTCATCGGGGTTTGACCCGGCCTTTCTCAAGTCGGGGTCAAAAACGAGAACGACATGCATGTCACCCTGCATCTCAGAGCCCAGGGCCGCGTTAGCGTAGGAGAGCTTATCGATCCAAGGATCGATATTGATGTTGGGAATAGACCCAACCCGATAAGCTTTCCGTTCGCTGTAGTGGCCGTAGATCTCTTTTGACACGGGCGGCAGCATGTTCTTGGCTTTTAGATTGTCAACCACGCCTGAGTATTGCGTCAGAATGGTTGAGTCACTTGCCAATATGTAGTTGTCGTAAGTCGAGCGCATGGTCACCGGACCAGGCCGCCCGGCCTTTACCCGCGCTGAGGCCTGCTGCCAAAACACGGGCGCACCCACTCCTGCCCGATCGATGACACTCTGAGGCAATCGCTCTCTCCGATAGGGTTCCCACCTGTTACGATGGGGGTCATCGGGAAATCGATGCCTAGCAATCGTGAAGTTTCCCAATGTGGTCCGCACCACAAAGTTGTTCTCCACCGTGACGTAGGGACACGAATGGTACTCGGTCCGGTAACAAGTATCGCAGTCGGTTGATCCGTTCTTGTCTGTCTTACAGTTACAGCTGTAAGCGACAAGGTACGGGTCACAATCGTACTCGTACCAGCATGGGCCGTCGCGCGTGCAGATAATCGGCTGTCTGACAGCTTCGAGCTCCCACCCGTTCTTGAATTCGTTGAACGAGAGGTTACTCCCCTTGGCGGTGGACCATCCGGCCCAGACCACCAAAGGCACGAGTACAAAACTGATGACTGTCAAACCCAGCCCGTACTCACCCCAGGTGATCTCCATCTCGTGGCGTACATAATCAAGTATCAATTTGGCCACGATCCCCACGATAGCGGCGATTAGTACCGCCTGAATGATCAGTCCTATCATTTCCATCCCCTTTCTTGGTATTGAATTGTCGAGGATCTGTATTATTATTTATACGCCTTTTTAACCAAAAAGTCAAGGCTTTGTCATGGAATTTTGTCAAAAAACTATATTCCAAATAAAAAAATTCCCCGGAAGCGATGAACGCCTCCGGGGACTTGCCCCACGAGTGAGTGATCTACCGAACCATGCGGATATATGTGGTCCCGTCCCCCATGTATTCCATGTGGACACGGGAGTACCCCTCATACTGGAGCCTCTCGGCGGGAAGATCCACATCATGCGATACGAACCGGCGGCCGGCATTAGCGCCTTGACCACCGCCGGCAATCGGTGCCGCACCACCCGCCGCTCCCGCTTGACCGGCGCCACCGGCCGGAACCGCTGCCGGACCAATCAGGGCGCCCGGTTGTCCGCCCGGTTGTCCGCCCACTCGCGCCTGTCGCCCCTGCCGCCAGTCGCGAATCGCTTCCGCGATCCAACGAATCAAGCGGTAGAGCAAGTACAGGACAAGAGCCAAGAGCAGCCAAGGCAAGATGTTGAGCAGCAGCGCGCCGAGCGCCGCCAATATCCAACCCACGGCCCTCAATCCGTGGCCGAAGCCTCGGAAAAGAGTCAGGGCCAGCGACTTGATTCCGTCAGCCAAACGCTGAAAGAATCCCGACCCACCATCCTGCGCACCCCCACGTCCGTTGCCTCCGCCGGCAACCGGTGGACACTTCGGACACGGCAGGCCCGTAAACGGGTTCCGAGGCATCCACACAAGGCGATTCACGCAATCCGCCTTGTAGATCTGGTTGCCGTTCTTGTCGACGAGGACGATCTTGCCGGCCGGGATCTTTTCCCAAAGCCAGCGGCCCCCCTCGATCTCGCGATGCCAGTTGAGACCCCACCAATCGTAGCGGAGCTGCGCGACCTTGAGGCCGAGCTCCATCTGACGCTTGATGGACATGGGAGCCTTCTCGTCCTTCGGATACTTGACGAGGTCGATCCCTTGGGGATCCGCAGCCGTACTGTACCGATGCTCGTGCTTCGACTGCTGCGATCGCGACGCCTTCTTCGGCGCCGCCGAAACGGACGCCGCAATCCCCATGACCACCAACACCGACACCAACGCACGCACGATCTTCATGGTCGCATCTCCTTGATTGAACGAGTGAGTGAATGATTGATTGTCGACGAACTTTCCTGAGTGAACAGCGATTTATGGCCTTTTTAGCCCCAAATCGCTATCCACCCTTAACATATCAATTATACTCCTTTTCACACAAAAAGTCAAGCCGAAATCTAGCTTATTTATGGCCTTTTTGTTACGATAAAACCAGATGAAACAAGAGAATAATTACGCTTTTATTGATGGTCAGAATTTATACCTTGGGGTTCAGGGTTTGGGTTGGAAGCTAAATTACAAAAGATTTCGAGTTTATTTAAATGATAAATACAAAGTTTCAAAAGCATATCTGTTTATCGGTTTAATTCCTGAGAACCAAGAACTTTACATATCTCTTCAAGAATATGGCTATATTCTCATATTTAAACCGATCCTTGTTTCAAAAATTAGAGAACCAAAGGGAAATGTCGACGCAGACTTAGTTCTCCACACGATGATTGAATATAAAAATTATGACAAGGCTGTTATCGTAACCAGTGATGGAGATTTTTATTCCTTAGTTGAATATCTCTACTCAAAAAATAAGTTAAAAATTGTATTAGCTTCTCATAAGAAAAAGTGCTCTATCTTGCTCCAGAAAAAAGCTCGGGAGAAGATTGATTATATGGATAACCTTAAAAGTAAACTGGAGTATAAAACTAACCAAAAATGAAAAAGCACCGCTATGGAACGAAACCCACAGAAGTGCTCTTTCGTCGTGATACAATCATTATATATCAGGCCATAGTGAAAAGTCAATGAGTTTAAAAGTCTATAATTTTACTAAGTTTTTATATGTCTGTTTCAAAACTAAGTATCGGTACGATATAAACACAATACGACCTGACATTAGCGATAACAGCGTTAAATACATACCATTTCATTTCACGATAAAACTTCCTCCACCTTGCTATGAGAGACTAATATTAGAAAGAAACCAGCAAGGTAGAATACTTCACTCTACTGCTCCAATAAATAAAGATTAGAGCGACAAGTCGGGTAAACTATTTTATAAAAATTAAAAAGAGGGTGCCCGACCGCGTTGGTCAGACACCCCCATACTTTCCTCTACTTTCAGATCGTAGCTACCTGATGATCGACGAGCCGACGATAGGGCGGGCACGACTTGTACAGATCTTCGTGCTTTCCTTCGCCAGCCACTCGGCCTTCTTCCATCACGATGATGCGGTTGGCATATCGGATGGTCGAGAACCGGTGAGCAATGAGGACAGTGGTCCGTCCCTTTGACGCTTCGTTGATTGCGTCCCGGATCTCGGCTTCCACGGCGGCGTCCAGACTGCTGGTCGCCTCGTCGAAGATGATGATCGCGGGGTCCTTGATGAGTGCTCGGGCAATCCCGACTCGCTGGCGTTCACCGCCGGAGAGCTTGATTCCGCGCTCGCCGATCAGGGTATCGAACCCTTTTTCGAGCTTGTGCGAGAACCTGCTGATCTGCGAGATCTGAGCGATCCGTTGCAACTCCTCTTCGGTCACGTCCTTGGCTTTCCCATTGAGACCGTAGAGAATGTTTTCACGAATGCTTCGGTCGAAGAGTGGCACGTTTTGTTCGACGATACCAACCTTTGACCTGAACTTCCGCAGATCCAGAACCCGAAGGTCCTGCCCGTCGATGAGGATCTGACCCGATGTCGGATCACTGGACCGCACCAGCATGTTTGCCAGTGTGGTTTTGCCTGAACCAGACTCGCCGACGATGGCCACTGTCTCTCCGGGCTCGATGACGAACGACACATCGATGAGGGCTGGCCGCTTCGACTTCTCGACTTCTTTCGGCTTTTCCTCGTCCTCTTCGTCTTGCGACATAGCCATACGGCTATCGTACATGAAGGATAGGTTGCGAACTTCGATGCGACCCCGAACAGGGTCCAGTACGACTGGATTGGAGATGATTTTGACATCGGTCTCCATGTTCAGGAACTCGCAGTAACGCCTGATCGACGTCCACATCCTGATGATCTGCCGTTGCAGACTGCCCACATTCCAGACACTGTCCAACGCGTTGTTGGACCACGCCCAGAACACTACGATGGTACCGAACGTGTGTCGGCCACTGTAAATGTAGTGGGCACCAAGGGCCATGACCGCCACTCTCGCGACGATAATGACCATTGATTTCATGTAGGCAAAGACCAGGAATCGACGCCAGAGAGGTTTGGCAAAGGCCACGGTCTCCGCGTACTTGGCGTCGGCTTCAGCCCGAGCTTTCTTCTCTTGTGCGTTTACGAGCACGTGGCTGATGTGCTGAATGATCTCGCTTCGGAACTTGGATTCCTGATTCCACATCTTCTCGAGCTTCTTGAGGTCGCCCTTGAAAGTGTGGTTCATCCAAAGCGTCAGCCAGACAAATAAGGCAATCGCCGAGAACACGATGAGACCCATTGCCATGGACAGCCAGCACATCGCCATTGTCATGATGAACGCTCGACTGATCGTTGGCACGATCTCATAAACGAACATGTTCACTAACGCCGTCATAGAAGTCTGGCCGCGGTTGATGATGCTCTGCTTCATCCCCGAGTGCAACGTATTGTGTTGCCCCACTGAGAGACTTGTCATCTGCACCATTGTCTGATCCGACGCCCGCTCGTCGATGTCGAAGTCCACTTTCTGCACCTCGTACATCTCTCGTGGGAATTGGAGCACCCAGTGGCTGACGAGCCAAACAGTTCCGGCCAGAGCAATGAGCCAGTAGGTCTGGGCCATCGCCTTGCCGTGACTGATGTTGTCGAGGATCGTGCCTTGGATATACGGCCCGATCAACGACATCCCTTGAATCAGGGAGATCACTCCCAGAACAAGTAGCATCCGCCACTTCAGGGGCCCGAATATGGCCCATGCCTGTCGCAAAAACTGTCGATGAAATTTCATCGCCTGCGCCTCCTCATTGTAAAAGACCTGACTTATGATTATAACATCACTCAAGACATATTGTCAATCTTCCGTTATTGATAACTGGCTTAAAGTGCGCCTATTTGCTACAATCCAAAGATGCTCAAACTCGGAATTGTCGGATTGCCGAATGTGGGAAAATCCACGCTTTTTAAGGCTATCACGAATAAGCAGGTTGATATCCAGAATTATCCATTTACCACTATCGAGCCAAATGTGGGTGTCGTTGCCGTACCCGATGAGAGAGTGGATGCCTTGGCCATGCTTTCGGATTCCGCTCGGAAGATTTATACGACGATTGAATTTTTTGATATTGCCGGACTGGTCAAGGGCGCGTCGCAGGGAGAAGGCTTGGGTAATAAATTTCTGGCGAATATCAGAGAAGTGGATGCTATCGCCCATGTCGTCCGCGTGTTCCCCGATAATGGCATTACTCACGTTCATAACCGAGTGGACCCAACGGACGATATTTCAATTATAAATACAGAGCTTGAACTGGCGGATTTGGAATCTAAAGAAAAGCGGGCTGATAAATCAAACAGGGGCAAGGATTTGCCGCCCCTTAACCTGTTATCGGATAAAAAAGTGATATATGTTTTTAACGTTTCGGAAAAACAGCTATCGGAAAATTGGCAGCCGGATGAAAAATTAAAATCCGCAATCGGCAGCGCCGATTACATCATTCTTTCCACGCCATTTGAACTTTTACTTTCCGAGTCAACGCAGGACGAGAAAAAAGAATATCTGGCCGAATTTAATATAAAGGAAAGCGGATTGGATGCTCTGATTAAAAAGAGCTATCATACTCTCGGCTTGCTGACATTCTTGACTACCGGCGAAGACGAAACCCGGGCCTGGACAGCCCGAATCGGAGACCTGATTCCCAAGGCCGCCCGAGCTATTCATACTGATTTTGAAAAATTATTCATACGGGCCGATGTAATCAACTGGAAAACTCTTCTGGAAATCGGTGGCTGGATTGATGCCAAATCGAAAGGCATGATTAAAACGGTGGGCCGCGACTACGTCATCCAAGAAGGAGACGTCGTGGAGATTAAGATTTAAGAGCGAAAATGTTGACAGATAAATTAAATAGTGATAATATCCAGCAGATTAAATAAAGATTGCTTTGAATTCGCAGAGCACCCATTAGTCCGCTTCCGGCGCACTATCGGCGAAATCAAATTCAATCTAACGCATGGCGGACAGAAGCCACAATTATGAACTCGCGTATCACATCAATCCCGACACGGATGAAGCGAGTTTAACAGCGGCCAGACAACATTTGGAGAGAGATTTAAACGGCATTGGCGCTGTAATTACGTTCACGAAAGAACCCGAGAAGACTCGCCTTTCGTATCCGATTGGACATTCCCAGTCCAGCTTCTTTGGATATTTCAATTTCACTCTCCAAAACGGCGAAGGTCTCAATTCCCTCGACGGCCAGATAAAACTCATGCCGGAAGTGATGAGATATCTGATTTTGAAGCTCCCATCCGATGCCGCCAAAAGGAAAGCCCAATCCCGACAATACCGGCCCCACGACAGATTGGATAAAAAACCGGTGCCCAAGGCGACGGAGCAGGAAACAAAAGAAATGGAAAAACAACTTGAAGATGTTATCGAAAAGTTGTAGAACTAAGTAGAACTAAACTGTATAAAATATTAACGTAGCCGACTTGGCCAAGTTCGAGGCAAAGTCGAGCAATGCGAGGAACCATATATATGATATGGTGACGAGCAAGCGAAAACTTTAACGAAGAAATTGGCCAAGAGCGTACTGCTTAGTCGAGCGAAGCGAGACAGCAGAGCGATCGGCAAGTTAAAATATGAATTTAAATAAAGTATATATAATCGGAAGATTAACCCAAGACCCGGAAACAAGAGCCACGCCGGCCGGACAAAGCGTTACCACGCTTAGATTAGCAACAAATAGAACATGGAACGATGCCAGTGGCCAGAGGAAGGAAAGCGTCGAATATCATACCGTCATCGCCTGGCAAAGACTCGGTGAGATTGCCGCCAAATATTTGAGAAAAGGTGGGTTAGTTTTAATTGAAGGCCGCATTCAAACCCGAAGCTGGACGGGAAACGATAATGTTAAAAGATATTTTACCGAAATCATCGCCGAAAATCTGCAGCTTGGGCCAAGACCGGCCGGATACAGCCAAGAACCCATCAGCGACATTAAGCCGAAACAATCATTCAACAGCGCGCCGGATAAGCCTCAAGAACCGGAAATACCGATAATAAACGCCGATGAGCCGGTCAACCCGCCAATGATGGTCGAGGAAGATGAAACAAAAATAAAAGAAGAAGATTTGCCTTTTTAATATATGGAATGCCATTTTTGCCAAGAAGGAATAAATCATGTCGATTACAAAGATACAAGATTCTTAAGGAAGTTTGTTACTTCCCAGTTTAAGATTGCATCCAGCAAGAGGAACAGATTGTGCGACAAGCATCAGAGAAAACTGGCCAACGCGGTTAAACTCGCAAGATACATGGCTCTCATGCCATTTACCAGAAATCAGACCGTTAAATAAACAAAAATCGCCCTTCGACAAAGCTCGGGGCGGTTTTTATTTATTCTAAAAATTATTGGGCCAGTGCGGCCAGCCGAATCTTGTCGACAATTTCTTTTTCAATCTTGGGATTTTCTTTCAAAAACTGCCTTGATCCTTCAATTCCTTGCCCTAATTTATGGCTTCCGTAGTTATACCAGCTTCCGGCCTTGGTTAAGACCGCGTACTGAACACCTGAATTTACAACATCGGAATATCTGGAAATGCCCTCATTGTACAAGATATCAAATTCACACGTTCTGAACGGCGGCGCTACTTTATTTTTTACAATCTTAACCTTTACCCTGTTTCCGACAATTTTTTCCGACGCCTGAATCTGGGCCGCCCGTCGAATTTCGATTCTAATGGAAGAATAGAATTTAAGCGCCATCCCGCCGGTCGTTGTTTCCGGATTTCCAAACATCACACCGATTTTCATGCGCAGCTGATTTATAAAAATAACTGTGGTCTTGGTCTTGGCGACTATAGCTGTGAGTTTTCGCAAGGCATGAGACATCAGGCGAGCCTGCAGACCGACATGCTGCTGATCCATTTCCCCCTCAATTTCAGCTCTTGGCGTCAAAGCCGCCACGGAGTCGATAACGACAACGTCGACACTACCGGACTTAACCAAACTTTCCAATATATCCAGCGCCTGCTCTCCGGTGTCGGGCTGGGAAATCAGAAGATCCTCAATTTTGACCCCTATCTTCTTGGCATAATCGGGATCAAGCGCGTGTTCCGCGTCTATATACGCTGCCACGCCGCCCATCTTTTGGGCTTCAGCCACAATATGCAGACAAAGCGTTGTTTTGCCCGAACTCTCCGGTCCGTATACTTCCACGACTCTCCCCCTCGGTATTCCACCGACGCCCAAAGCAAGATCCAAGGAAATTGATCCGGTGGGTATGACATCCACATCAACCTTTCCCACATCCCCAAGTCTCATAATCGAACCCTCCCCGTATTTTTCCTGGAGCTGTTTCACTGTCAGTTCGACTTGTTTTGATTTGGAATCACTGGTTCCGTTTCCGGACGTTTGAGATTTTTTTGCCATGGGCCTAGTTTACAAAACGTAATTTAAAAAGCAAGGCGGCGCTACTTATTTTCTTTTTCAAGATCATCGGAATTGGGAACCGGGGAATTTATCGTTGCCGAGGCTGTCTCCGGGACCATTTCATCGGGTTCCGAATATGGTTCAATTTCAGGCAAGCTATCGGCTATGCCGGCCGGTTTCAAATACACTTCCCTCGGCTTTGCTCCGTCGCCAGGCCCAATGACGCCGTTTTCTTCAAGTATGTCCAGCAATCGCGCGGCGCGAGCGTAACCGACGCGTAAACGTCTTTGCAGCAATGATGCCGAGGCTTTGCCTGCCAGAATAACAACATCCTTCGCTTCTTTGTACATATCGTCATCAGCATCTTCATCCTCATTTGCAAATCTTCCGCCCGACGGAACACCGGCATCAAAATCAATTGATAGTCCGGTTTCTTCCTGCATTTGAGCTTTCTCGGCTTGAGTCGCGAGGAATTTGACGACATCTTTAACTTCTTTTTCCGATACCAGAGGGCTTTGCAATCTTCTGGGTTTAGATGAGTCGCCGGACAGGAAAAGCATGTCGCCTTTGCCCAAAAGTTTTTCCGCTCCGGCCATGTCTAATATCGTTCTTGAATCAATCTGGCTGGCAACTTGCAGCCCTATACGAGATGTGATGTTGGCTTTAATGAGGCCGGTTATCACCTCGACGGAAGGCCTTTGCGTGGAGACTATCAGGTGGATGCCGACGGCCCGAGACATCTGGGCCAGACGCACAATCGCCGCCTCCACATCCCGGCCGTATGAAGCCATCAAGTCCGCCAACTCGTCTATAACCACTATAATATACGGCATAACAGGTTCTTTTGATTCAGCCATATGCGTATTGTACGACATGATATCTCTAGATCCCCCTTTTAACAGCTGCTCGTAACGATGCTCCATTTCGTTAACCGTCCATTTTAAAGCTCCCAGAACTTTTTTGTTGTCGGTAATAACCGGCGTTATCAAATGGGGAATTCCGTTATACAAAGAAAGCTCGACTCGCTTCGGATCGATTAATATCAGCTTGAGCATTTCCGGAGAATGTTTGTACAGCATCGAAAGCAGAATCGTGTTTATCATCACCGATTTGCCCGTCCCGGTGGCACCGGCAATTAAGAGGTGGGGCATTTTATCCAATCCCGCGAATACGGGAGAACCGGAAACATCCCGGCCCAAGGCTAAGGGTAGGAAATATTTAGACTTGCCGAAATCTTCTTCTTCGAGAAGATTTCTCAATCCGATTATGGCCACTTTTCTGTTAGGCACTTCAATGCCGACAAGGGCTTTGCCTGGAATCGGCGCTTCAATACGAATTGGATGAGAGGCCAAGGCCAAAGAAAGATCGGAATTTAGGGCCGTTATTCGGGAAAGCTTTACCCCGACGGCCGGCCGCATCGTGAACTGGGTTACAGTCGGGCCGATGGCCACCTCCCCCATCTCGACGTCAATGCCAAAATTCTGAAGAGTTCTTTTTATTACCAGGGCGTTGGCGTTTATGTCCCCCGTCGTCGCCGTTTCCTGATCGTCATTTACCAAATTCAAAGGCGGCAATATCCATTTGCCATGTTTTAAATTCTTGATAACAAATTCTCCGCTATCGGTTTTAATCGGTACGGCGGCGGGAACCGATTTGGCGGAAGTTTCCCTTTTATCTGACACTATTTCATTGTTCCTCTTCACAACCATAGCCTCCATCGGCTTGTCCTTCTCTAGTTCCTCTTTTTTGCCCCATATCAAATTCGGAATTGAAATATCCAGAGAAACCAGAACCGATACGGCCAAAGCCGCCACAAGTATTATTATCGCCGCCGTAAACCCGACTGACGTTAAAAGAGGCAGACCCAGTATCGCTCCGAGATATCCGCCTTGAATGATTCGGCGTGAAAAATCTCCGTTTCCGAATATGTAAAGAATGGCCAGGAAAGCCAGAGTAAACAACGTGGTACCGAATACGGCGCTGAAATATATTCTTCTTGTTACTGATTTAAAGAATGAGAAGCCCAGAAGAAGAAAAGCTATCGGAATTATGAAAAAGCCCCAACCGAAAAGCATGCGGGCGAATAGGTTAAAAATATCTCCGGCCCGGCCGGCTCGGCCCAGGAACGAGAGAACCGTGAGGACGGAGAATATAAAACTGGCTATGCCCCAAATGCTGTTTTTGGTTTCCTGCGATATGTCGAATTTCGGCTTTTTTTCGTAATCTCTTTTATCAAACCTGTCTCGACTTTTTTTGTGTCTACCCATGGATTAATTATCTGAAATATTCAACAAAATAGCAACTTGACGGACTTTAGAAATAAAAAAGGAGCGATTGTTTGAACCGCTCCGTGTCAGATGACTCGTTTAAGCACCACTTCCTCGAAGTTATCGCTGCAAAAAATGCAGCCCTGAACTTCGAAGTACTTTTTTTGAAAATCCTCTGGCCTCGGCACGCCGGCCCTTTTTGAAAGTTCCGCCGCGCCATCAGTGTTCACGCCTTGAATTTCGCCACAACCCGCGCAGTAAACATTGGCAACCTCAGATGGAAATTCCGAGTCTGGGCCACTAAGAAGTCTGACAAGCTCTCCATGAGACGGCGTGTGGCCGCCCGATTTCTTGGGCCCTGTGATATTTCCGAAAAGCTTTCGGTTGTTGGTTTCGTCAGCCATGATGGCTTCCTTTCCGTGACGGAATTCCCTGTCTTTGAAATTCCAGCACTACTTGCTCTGACATATCATTAGCATAACTCAAAAACTCTGTTTCGTCAACAGCGCTCGAAAGCCCTTCAATAGGGACGTGAAAAATTATATCCGATCTGGTTTTGTCTTTTTCGGGCCTTGAGGTTAAATCAACGGTGACCAAAATATTAACGCCCCTAAATTTGATCTCAAACCAGCCATCAACTTGATGAAATTGATCCAAGGGCGAGTCAACTGCCGTATAAAACCTGACAATTTTCTGATCGACACCTAATAAAATGCAGACGCGGGACCGGACATGGTGGGCAAATTCTCTTTGTGGATTTGTGGGGCTCGAAGGTTGGTGTTTTTTAATAATATCAAGACACCTTAACTTGTCAGCGTAAGAATAATCGGGAAATAATTCTTTTGTTTCACGTTCATACAGACTTTTCCCGAACAGTTCTTGCTCAACTATTTTTCCGGTCATTCCGGATTTTTCATAGGATCTCCTCATTGGAATCATTAAACATCAAAATAAAATCAATTACAAATAAAAAAGGAGCGTCGGTGACGCTCCAGGGAGTTTGTTTGGGGGTTGGTTCAGGCTGTATCCCCCGGGTCGGCAAACCCTTAGCCGTGTGAGCCGAGACTCCCGCTCGACGACTGGTCTATATCTTCATCTACAAATACCTTTCCCAAGGAAGGCGGCGGCTATGGCCGACGCCGTGGTTTACGGGCCCCGCCAAACGCGGGGCGTTTCAAACTACTACGCCGCGCGGCGGATGGCCGGCGCCTTGCTCGCGGATGACCGGATGCTGATCGTCGTCGGCACGACGTACGTCTGCGCGACTTCTCGTCGCGTCACGACGTCGCCGCTCTTGACCTCGCACAGGCGCGGCGCGCCGATGAGCACCCGGTCGTAGAAGCCCGTCGCGTGATTCGCGACGAGCGCGCCCAGCCGGGCGAACGACACCCTCTTGGCGCCATCTGCCACGACCTCGACCCGCACCCTCCCGAACGAATCCGGCTTCTCGTCCATCAATCGTATCATCTGCGGCTCCTTGAATATGCAGTATATCTATATTATAGCACACTCTATGGCCCTCTGTCAATAGCCAATTTTGACACTAAAAAAGAGGGTGCCCGACCGCGTTGGTCAAGCACCCTCGCAAAGAACTAAATCTATCTGCTACTTAAGATGACCGACGATGGTCATCAGGAGATCAGCGAACTCATCAAGGCACTCCTGCATCGATGTGTAGAGGAGCTCCACCGGATAGATGTCCGGCGTGCCATGCACTCCAACCAAGAGATGGACCACGATGATACCTCGAGCAACAAGCTGGCGCGAAAGCCGTTTGACCATTTCGATGTCATCCGGACCGTCATCGCACAGCACGATCAGAACTTTTCGTCGCTTGCGTGAATGAGCCAACTCCTTGCCCACCACATTGAGCATATGGGTATCGGAGTTGCCGTTGTGGCCTTCAGCTCGGACGAACGCAGAGCTTTGACTGACCGGGCCGTAATCACAGATCTCGTCGCTGTTAAAGCTCCAGATCCGACCTTCACAGGCCGGATGGATTGCCAGAATCGCCTCTGAAAAGACGGTTGCAATCCCCTTCGCGATTGCGATCTTCTTGTTGGCCATTGAACCGCTGGCGTCGATTGCCAGATGTATTTCGGCATCAATGTCCCGCTCGACCACGGTTTCCATGTAGTAGCCCGAGAGGCCGGTTGCGATGCGAGCGCTCTCTGAAAGATCGAGATCGCCTTCATCACGGCCGTACAGCTCGAACTCTGATGGATTACCCAGTTGTTTCAGTCGCTTCTTCAGCCCGTCCACGTACTGCTGGAGCGGACCGAGGAATTGCTGATACAGCCCGCGACAATCAGCGTCCGGGAGAACTTTTCGGACCGGAACACGATCTTCCAAACCAACGGATAACGGACCGGGCCAAACAACCCCGACCGCTTTGAGCTGATTCAACAGCTGCCGTAGGCCGCCTTGCCGGAGCGAAGCCACGTACCTGGCCATCACCTTCTTCAAAGCTCGATCGAGCTTTGGATCCAGTGAATGACCGGGCACATTGCATTCGATTCCCGCCATGAGGCCGTACAACCGCGTGAATTTCTGTTCGGCGTCCTCTTTTTCCTTCTCCGGCAAATCGCCTAAGATTTCCTGGACCCGTTTGGCAATCCAGAGAAGCTCTTGCGGCGAAGCCTTGCGAAGTCGATTCTGCCGAACATAGCGCATCGCTCGAGCCGTCGATTTGAAACGCGGCGTCCGGTGCCACTTGGCGGCGAGGAAGAAATCCTCATAGGGATCACGCGGCCGAATGTGCCGCAAGAATCCTTCGAAGTTCTCTTCACTCATGTTGCCTTTGAATCGGGCATAGCGCTTGCGCTGGCCCATGGTGCAGATATATAGAAGCCGCTTACGCAGCGTCTCGGCGAATCCCGGCGCATCATCGGCCAACAACATGTCGTCCTTTCGGTCGAGGATGATGTTGGTCAAATCGCGCAGAACCTGTCCGCCTTCTTCGTCTGCCCGTCGGAGTAGCCACTGGCCGTACCCCGAATATCGGATGTGTCCGGTTTCGTGATAGGCCGTGCCGTAGCCGATGTCCCGCCGTCCTTCGAGGAACGGCTGGGGTGCAATTCGGACCTCGGCGATGCAATCGGTCGAGGCCGTTTGGACACTGGGATCCCAGACAAGCCGGAACGGCCGACTGATGAGCATACCCATGTCGTTGCAGAGGTGGGGCAATTCACGTTCCAGGATTCGTGCCGCTTCTTCGTCAGGCGTTGAACTCTCAAAGAGGTCATCGCCTGTTTCCCGCATGTTGTGTAGCGGAATTACGTTGGCCATAGGCCTCCTTGTTGAGAAAATTGTTAAGGTGAGCTCGCTGAAACAGCGAGCAACCCTCCTTCGCCAAAGCTACAGAGGACAAGGGGGTTTCGACTGAGAGGGTTGCAGCTGAAGTTGTTGCAGGTTCCGTGCCGGAAACGTAGTGGTCTCGCTCTTGCGAGAGCTGGCACGGAACATGCCTTGCGTAAGCAAGACCCTTCAAGCAATCTCTCCGGACCGCGGTCTCACTGATCTTGAATCAAAATCAGTTCAAACGACCACGCAGTGCGTGAAACGGTGGAATACCGATCCTGCACAGCTGTGCGCTCTGATACAGAGCCAGTCAAGGAAACACCCTTTCCAAAAATTTTTCTAAAAAATACTTGGAAAGGGTGGGGACGCATGAATCACACGTCCCCGAGTAATGCGTATGGATAGAAGCGATACAAGTGACAAGGTCCGTAAGGACCGGCACCGTTACGGAGGGCGAAGCCCCGAAGCTCCCCGGAGGGAGTCCGTAACGGTGTGTCACTTGTCGGCTACCGCGCCGAGCCCTGGCAAGGTCTGTGGACCAAGGCCGTACTATTACCAGATCGGTAATAGTCGGAAGCCCCGCGTAAAGCGAACGCTGGTCGCATTTAGCCGATTTAAACCAAAGATCTTCTCGGCTGACAAGCAAACGCACTACATTTCACGAGCCGCGACCTGGATCAGGTCTTTGGCCTGAGCCACGCCGCGCATCCGCAACGCCGAATAGGCCTTCGCCATTTCAGTGTTCGGTTGCGCCACCTCGCCTCGCGGATCGAGCGCGAGTTCTCCCTCATACCAGCCCAGGAACCCCTTGATGATTGCCGTCTTGAGGTCCAGGCCGTGATTCAGGAGCCGCGCCACATTCCGACAAGCCCGGTAACTGGGCGCGAACGAGATCTGTCCGCCGGTCGCTGATTCGCGCAACGCCTGAGCGACCTTCACGACTGCCAACGCCTGCTGTTCGAGGACTTTCGTCTCGCGCACCAG
This sequence comes from Candidatus Yanofskybacteria bacterium RIFCSPLOWO2_02_FULL_44_18, assembly GCA_001794755.1. GTDB lineage: Bacteria > Patescibacteriota > Minisyncoccia > 2-02-FULL-40-12 > GWA2-44-9 > GWA2-44-10. The sequence continues at coordinate 66,028 of MGKT01000002.1, read as the reverse complement.
TTTTGTCACTTCGTAGTCGACAGGCATCGGCCGGACTTTCACCGGCGCAAACCGATCCTTCAGTGCCTCGTCCAGACCATGAACGCCGAGATATTCAGCGCCCATGTTCATGGTCCCGACAACGTGAAGGTTCGGCGGCAGCTTGATCGTCTTCGATCCTTCGGTCGTGACCACCGTCACCTGTCGCGTGTCATCGAAAAGTCCGTGAAGACTCTCGTTGACCTTGGCATGGACGCGGTTGATCTCGTCGAGGATGACCAGGAAATGGGTATCCAGGCCGCTCTCGAGCGCGATCTGGGCCCGCTCGATGTAATCGAGTAGTCCCGACCGGACGAACAGCGTCGAACCTTGGTGAGCGGCGTCGGTGCCGAAGAGGTCGGTCGTCCGCTTGATCGTGTAGACGTCGACCTTGTACGGATCCTGCCAGCCGAGGGTGCGCGCGATGACGAACCCGAGGCTTGTCTTGCCGCTGCCCTTGGGTCCGATCAGGATGATGTCGGTGCCGCTGTGCAGCCATGTGAGAATACACTTCAGATCAACCGGATCAATCCAATGATCCGGCAGTTCAGCTATCTTCTCCCAGGCTTTCAGCTGCTGCACCTTGGCCACGAGCCGGACGGTGGCAATCTTTTGCCGTTTGCCCTTGACGCTGGAAGTATTGACCAGCTCGACCTGCCAGATATCGCCATCGGAGATGGCGATCGTCGGTGGCTGATCGAGCACGATCTTGTAGCCAACCATCGTCTGGTCGACAAACTTCCACGTCAGGCCATCGCCATTGTGGGCGCGAATGAGAAGTAAGTCGGCCATGCGATGCGTGCCTCCATACACAATATTGAAAAGAACCACTCCGTGTTCTGAACCCGACACCATTGTCAGGACCAGAACGAGAGTGGGCAGTGGTACACTGCCCGGTATCCATTTTGGATAGAGACGAAACGGAGTGACAAGGTGCATTAGCACCGGTCGAGCGTAACCGAGGGCGAAGCCCGGTCCGTCTTTTGGACGGTTACGCTCGATGTCACCCGTCCGTACAAAGTGCGGGTCCTCGCATTTGCTATGGACCAAGATCTACCGATTTTGGAACAAAACCGGTCACAGATCTCGCCGGAGCGAAACGACGGTTAGATACAACCCGACGATCCGCGCCGATTGTCAAGCAAAATGGATACTTCCGTTTGGATAGAAGCCTTTACACGGCTCACAAGGCGTTCTTTGCCGGTCGGCGTGACGAGGGCGTTCTTTGCCCGGTATCCGTCACGAGGCGAAGCCGGTCCCCGTGAGAAGGGTGAAACCCGGTCCCGAAGGGATCTCACGGGGACGTGACGGATACGTCACGCTGATGTGAGCTGGGACTCACAGCGAATGCTGTGAGTGGTTAGGCGCAGGCTATGGACCACTGCCTAACTTATTCTGAATCAGAATAAGTGTACCGGCAGCCGAACGGTGATGGTAGATACCACACCGGCTCGCTCGCACACAGCAAGCGTAGCATGGTCAAGCAAACGGAAAAAAATGTAAAGAACCCTTTATTCCAAGTCCTACAATGTAAGGCTCGGAAAGAGAGTGGCGAGTGAAACACTCGCCTTCTTCACGTTGGATTGATGCCTCTGGAATTTCCGAATTTTCTGAAATTCTGAAAAGGCGTCTGCGCCGATTCCCGTAGGGATTTCAGAATTTCAGAGGGCTGAAAGCCCGTAAAATTCGGAAATTATCCGTCCCGGGGTACGGCATCCGCTCTGGACCGCTGCCTTGGTTTTCTTGATGCAAGGAAACCTCAACGGCAACGCTTATGCGTAGTGCGGTAGTTTACCAACACTTGCGAACAAGCGCGGTCAAGCAAAGTGAAGAAATTGTTCAGTCTGGATAGAGGCCTGGGATTTCAACTGTAAATCAACTGGCCGAAGGCGAAAATTCAACACGCACTTTGGGTTGAATTCAGTTGATTTCAGTTGGAATCAGTTGACCCAAAGGGTCAACGGGTCCGGCTCACTCTTGGGACCGCTGCCTCGCTTTCTCCGGAACAGAGGAAGTTCTGCGGCAGCCGTATGGCCGTGCAGTGATGAACCACACCGCTCCATACGCACACTATGGGTTAGTGCGATCAAGCAGACTAAAGAAAATTGTCCGGTTTGGATAGAAGTCTGGTCGTCACGAGTCCGTTACGAGGCGGAGCCGGACCCCGTAACGAAGGCGGAGCCGGTGGCGTCACGAGGGCAAAGCCCGTCCCCGAAGGGGCGTGACGGCATCGTTACGGGGTCGTAACGGACTCGTAACGAGCGGGGCTTGGCCGAGACTAATGACCACGGATCTCGCTGTTTCTGAAACAGAAACAGTTCAAGCAATCCGCACATGCTGCTGTGGTGATTACCATCGCACACATGGTCAAGCAAACCGGAACGATTTGGAAAGAACTCTTTTTCTGCACCCCATTATTGAGATCCAGAAAAAGAGCGATGAGCGAGTTGGAACAACTCGCTCATCTGAATCAGTTTTGATTGAACACTGGAGGTGTCTCGCCGTGAGATGTCAAAGGGCGAAGCCCGGTCGTGTTCTTTACGATTGACACTCTCACGGCGAGACAGATGGCGTAGCCATCCCGAAGGCCGTAAGAGGTGGCAATCCCTAAGGACCGCGGTCTCACCGACCTTGGTTCAAAGTCGGTTCAAACGACCGGCACAGAGCAAACGGCTATACCGCTTGTACCAATGCACAGCAGTCAAGAAAACTGATTCAATTTTTTATTAAAGGAACCTATTTTCTGGGCCGTAGCACTAATAGCTACGAAACAGAAAAAAGGTGAGAAGCAGGGAACCCGCTTCTCACAGAATCAGTTTTGATAGATTCATCCGAAGGCGAGTGTCAGTTAGGGC
>MGKT01000002.1:0-63129 GCA_001794755.1 Candidatus Yanofskybacteria bacterium RIFCSPLOWO2_02_FULL_44_18 | reverse complement strand
GCTGACAGCTACGCTGTCAGGTGAATCGCACTCTCTACGGACTGCGGTCTCACCAATCCCGTTGCAGGATTGGCTACAAGCGACCCGCTGGTGCGTAACGCAGAAGCGCTACTTCCAACGCGTGTTGGCAGTCAAGAAAACTGATTCATTACTCAAAGGAGGGTGAACAACTTACATCAGAACAACTTCCGAGACGGTTTCCGTGGGTCCCTCGTCCTTCTTCTTGGACGGACTCGGGACCTTGGTTTCCGGATCCTCGTCGAGCATGATCGCATCTTCATCTTCGATCGACTCGTCATGAACGACGGGCACTCGCATCGAAGCCCGTCGGGCTTCAACAGCCAAGACAACATCACGAAGCTTCGACGGCAGATTTTTCGGATAAATCTCCCGAACGAATCCGATCGTACCGTCGATGAGCATCATCGCCTCTTTATCCCATGCCTTGCGGAGCATGAGCTGGTGAAGCCGAGCCCGGAGCTGGTTGACCTTGCGCGGCGCCATCGTAATCCGGCCATCAGGCAGAACCACGAGCCCGGTTACGATTGGCCGTTCGCCTGTCTCCGGCGAGAAATACTTCATCTTGTCCTCGCGCATGTGCGGGAAGAACCCATTCTCGCGGACGATTTCGATGACCTTCTGTCGGACCTCCAGCGGAATCTCGCCGTCGGACGAAATGGTCAGGTTGTCAGTCCAGGCGCTGTAGCGATACCCCTGAAAGGGCGTCGCGTTCGATTCCAGCCATTGGAAGATCTCCTGGTCCATCTTACCGCAGACGATATCGAAGACCCGAGGCGATGTCGGCGGTCCTTGGGGTAGACGATCCTTGAAAACGATGAGGTCGGTGATGCTGTCAAGCATCTTCAACACATCTTCCTCTGAGAATGTCACGCCCTTGAACTGCCGCAGTGCGAACTCGAACGGCTTTCGCAGCGTCGCGCGAACCCGGCTTCGATACACCGTCGGATACGCGTTGACGATGTCCAGTGAGAACACTGACTTTGCGAATCCGGCGTGATGCCCGGCATTCGCCATGATGCTCGAGCCGACTTGTCCGCCGTAGCGGGCGAAGTGAACGAACACCTGCGAGATGAATCGGTGCAGAATCGATTTCTGAACCCGACCCAGCTCATCGCACGGCGCCGCAAAGTACCGACGGCCCTTGCCGCGGCCCTTTGACTTGGACCATGCAAGATACGCCGGACCGCTGCGCGAGGTGCGCTCGCGACCCTTGACGTTGATTTGCACCTTGGGACGCTTGTCCTCAACCTCCGCTTCCCACTTCACGTGCTGGCGGAGTTTGTCGAGACAGAAGTCCCAGGACGTTTTGTCCAGGTGCAGAAGAAGACGTAGATACGTCGCCAGCCGTTCGGGCAGCGCCAGAACGTTCTGGAAATTCGTAAACGTCCACTCCTTGCGACGGCGGCGACGCTTCTTCTGTTCTTCCGGGGCTGTGCCCCGCGGTTTCTTGGCCTTTTTGGCCATATGGCCCTCCTTTGAGCCTGTTTGTTAAGAACCCACAAATGGTATCACAAAAAGAGCCTTTCGTCAAGACATTTTGAGACGCTAAAAACCGCCTTCTAAAAGCGGTTTTTAGATGAAATCTTACTCGATGTTGGCGGCTAGTTGTTCTTCCACGGCGCCGTGGTCAATATTGTAGCCAGTGCCAGCCGGAATGAGGCGACCGATAATGACGTTTTCTTTGAGACCGCGGAGATGATCTTCCTTGCCAATAGTGGCACTTTCGATTAATACTTTAGCTGTTTCCTGGAAGGAAGCGGAAGACAAGAAACTGTCTGTCGTCAACGATACTTTGGTAATGCCGAGCAATAATTGTTCGAATGTCGCTTCTCTTTTTTTATCGTTTTTGGCTCGGGCATTTTCCATCCAAAGCCGTCTCTTCTCAACAATATCGCCCGAAAGCAAATCGGTGTCTCCCGGATCCATTATCTTAACCCTCGAGAACATCTGTCTGGTAATCAATTCTACGTGCTTATCATTGATGCTGTCTCCGGTCGGAGCATAAATACTCTGAACTTCCCGTATAATCTGCCGAGCCACAAGATTTACGTCATTTGTTGTGGCAAAGAGTTCTTTAATATCAACATTGCCTTCGCTTAATTGCTGGCCCCGAGCAACCAAATCGCCGGCCGCCACCGATATTGCAATATTGGGGGCGACTGCGTATTCGACTTTTTCGCCTTCGGACGTCTCTATTTGTATTACTCTTTGTTTGCCCTTGTCGTCCACGTTTAACACGGTGCCGTCGGCATCGGCAATCAGAGCTTTAAATTGGGGCGGGCGGGATTCCAATATTTCTTCGACTCGGGGCAGACCCATGGTAATGTCGGCGCCTCCGGCTACGCCTCCGGTATGGAATGTCCTCATCGTAAGCTGGGTTCCCGGTTCGCCGATGGCCTGGGCGGTGACGATACCGACCGCTTCGCCAATCTCAACTAACTTATTTTTAGAAAGATCATAGCCGTAGCATTGGCGGCAGACCCCGGTTGCTGATTTGCACGTCAAAAGCGATCTAATTTTAATTTTTTGTATTCCGAAATTTTCTATTTTCTTAACCGCCTCTTTGTCGACAATCTTGCCTTTTTTAACCACAATGTCGCCCGAAACGGGATCAATTATGTCTTCCATTATTACCCGTCCCTTCAAGCGACGAGGGATTTGTTCGCCGCTGTATTTGCTGTCATCAGCGTGCAGAACATAGCCTTCTTTGTCTTTGCAGTCTTCCTCCACGACAACGACATCTTGAGCCACGTCAACCAAGCGGCGAGTCAAGTATCCGGCCGTGGCCGTCTTCAAGGCCGTGTCCACCAATCCTTTTCGGGCTCCGTGGGTGGATATGAAATACTCAAGAGGCAGAAGACCTTCTTTGAATGAATTGCGGACCGGAAGTTCAATCAGCTCGCCGGACGGATTGGCGAATATGCCTCTCATTCCCATCATTTGATTAAGATCGCCTCGGCGGGCGCCTGATTCAACCATCATGACCGCCGGGTTATTTGGATCAAGTTCTTTTTTAATCAGCTGGCCTATTTTATTCTTGGCGTTATTCCATATTTCAATAGCTTTAGCCTTTCTCTCATACGCGGTCAGCAATCCTTCTTCGTACAATCTGACATTCTCGTCAATTTGTTTGTCGGCTTCGGCGATAATGGCAGGCTTGTCTTTTGGAGTTTTCAAGTCATCAATGCCCCAAGACAAGCCGGATATGGTGGCGTAATGAAAACCAAGATTGGAAATCGTGTTTAAGAAATTTACAACCACTTCATGGGGATATTCATCCCAAATATCCGACTCGATGGTTCTAAGGTCCGAACGGGCTAAGGCTTTGTTTATGAAACGGTGGCCTTTGGGCAAAGATCTGTTGAAAATTATTCTGCCGGCTGTCGTTTCCATTAATTTATTCTCACCTTCTTCTTTATTGGGAATTTTTATCTTGGCCCTTAAGTCTATGACGCCGACATCGTGAGCATACAGTGCTTCGGTTTGGCCGGAGAATATCTTGCCTTCACCTTTACCGCCTTCTTTTACGGTAGTCAGATAATAGCAGCCCAAAACAACATCGTTCTTGGGGACGGCCACTGGGTCTCCCGTCGCCGGCTTCAATATTCCGAAACTGGACATCATTAAAGTGCGGGCTTCCTCTTGGGCGCCCTGGGTCAAAGGCAAATGAACCGCCATCTGGTCGCCGTCAAAATCGGCGTTAAACGCGTTCGTTACCAGAGCCGGAATTTTAATGGCTTTTCCTTCTATCAATATCGGTTTGAAGGCCTGGACTGACAAACGGTGCAGAGTCGGAGCGCGATTTAATAAAACCAATTTGCCGGCCATTGCCTCTTCCAAAGCCGACCAGACGTCCGACGTTTCCTGGTCGATTAAACGACTGGCTGATTTGATGTTATGCGCCAATTCCCGGCGGATAAGAATGCCGATTACAAACGGCTTGAACAATTCCAGAGCCATGTGTTTCGGTAGACCGCATTCCTCTATGCCCAATTTCGGGCCGACAACGATGACTGACCGGCCTGAATAGTCTACTCTTTTTCCGAGCAAGTTCTGCCGAAAACGGCCTTGTTTGCCTTTAAGCATATCAGCCAGAGACCTTAACGCTCTCTTCTGGCCGGTGGATGCCGCTGTCGTAATCTGGCCTCGCCTCATTGAGTTGTCAATCAAAGCATCAACCGCTTCCTGAAGCATTCTTTTTTCGTTCTTGGTTATGACTTCGGGGGCCTTTAATTCCAAAAGATGTTTTAACCTGTTGTTGCGGTTAATGACGCGGCGGTATAAATCATTTAAATCTGACGTGGCATAGCGGCCGCCGTCCAAAGGCACCATCGGCCGCAGAGCCGGCGGAATGACGGGCAGGATTGTTATAATCATCCACTCCGGCCTGATGCCGGCCTTGTTCATGCCTTTCAAGAATTTCAAGCGGCGGGACATTTTTTTGATTTCCAGCGGATTACCTTCATTCTTCAATTCCCCATCCAGACTTACGATTAATTGATCCAGCTGAATTTCAGTCAGCAGTCTGTGGATGGCGTCGGCTCCGATTCCAGCTTCAAAAACTTCCCCGTACTTCGTGGATAAATCCCGAAAATCAAGTTCGGAAATGATTTGATACTTCCTTAAATTCTTTAAATTATTCCTCTCTCTGTCCTTCAACTGTTTGAGATTTTCCTCTTCTTCAGTATTCTGCGCGTTTTTAATGCGGGATTTAAATTCCGATTCAACTCTTTTCATGGCTTCAACCTTCAAATCCTCGTTGACTTTGATAATGACATAACTGGCGAAATACACGACCTTTTCAAGTTCCGGCAAAGAAACGCCCAAGATTGATGCAATCTTCGAAGGTACGCCGCGCAGAAACCAAATATGGGCCACCGGAGCGGCTAATTTAATATGGCCCATTCTTTCTCTGCGGACTATGGATCTGGTGACTTCGACTCCGCAGCGATCGCATATTATTCCCTTGTATCTAATGCGCTTGTATTTGCCGCAATAACATTCCCAATCTTTAACCGGACCGAATATGGCTTCGGAAAACAAACCCTCTCTCTCCGGCTTCTGGGTTCGATAGTTGATGGTCTCCGGCTTGGTTACCTCGCCATAAGACCAGGACATAATGTCCTCCGGCGACGCGATTTTTAGTTTTATACTTGATAACATATTTTAATTAATGAATCTCGATGGTTTAAGATTAACAACAATATTCGACAAACCTGACGGTATCAGCGGGAATCTGCAGCGCGACTGGCGCGAAGCCTAGGAAAAATTCAGTCAGAATTTTTCCGGCCCGCTGATATCGTCAGATTTGTCATAATCATCTTTCAATCAGCTCCACATTTAACCCCAATCCCTTGATTTCCGAAAGCAGAACTTTAAACGATTCGGGCAGATGGGGCGCCCTTATTTCTTCCCCGTTGACAATTGACTCGTATGTCTTGGCCCGCCCTAAAACATCATCCGATTTAATGGTCAGCATTTCCTGCAATGTCGCCGCCGCGCCGTATCCTTCCAGTGCCCAAACTTCCATTTCACCGAATCTCTGGCCGCCGAATTGGGCTTTGCCGCCCAACGGCTGCTGGGTAATAAGCGAGTATGGCCCGATTGAGCGCATGTGGATTTTATCTTCAACCATATGAATCAGTTTCAAGAAATATGTAACTCCGACAAATGATTTCTGGTCGAAAGGCAAACCGGTGCGGCCGTCATACAGCTGCATTTTTCCATTTTCAGGAAAACCGGCTTTGTTGAGTTCTTCCTTTATATCCTTCTCCGTCGGTCCGGCCATGGCCGGGGTAGCGGCTTTGTATCCCAGTTTCCGAGCCGCTAAACCCAAATGGGCCTCAAGAACCTGGCCGATATTCATGCGAGAAATAATACCGAGAGGGCTTAAAACAATATCAACCGGTGTTCCATCGGACAGAAAAGGCATATCCTGTTCGGGCAGAACGATAGACACGACTCCTTTGTTGCCGTGCCGGCCGGCCATTTTGTCTCCGACTTGTATTTTTCTTAATTGGGCCACGGATACCTGTATTCTTTTTATTACGCCGACATCAAGCTTGTCCCCCTCTTCGCGGGAAAAAGTTTTGACGCCGACAACGCGTCCCTGCTTGCCGTAATCCAATCTTAAAGACGTATCTTTTACATCACGGGATTTTTCTCCGAATATAGCCCTAAGCAGCCTCTCTTCGGCGGTAAGATCACTTTCGCCTTTAGGAGAAATTTTTCCCACTAGAATATCCTGTGATCGGACTTCGGCCCCGACCCGAACAACGCCGTCTGGATCGAGATCGTTCAGTCTTTCCATGGCGACGTTGGGAATGTCATACGTGGTCAGCTCAGGACCGAGCTTTGTTTCTCTGACATCTGTTGAATAGTCTTCAATGTGTATTGATGAAAATACGTCTTCCCGGACAAGACGTTCGGACAATACGATGGCGTCTTCAAAATTACATCCCTCCCAGGACATGAAAGCCATTAAAAGATTGCGGCCGAGGGAAAGTTCGCCGCCGTCAGTCGACGGGCCGTCAGCCAAGACATCGCCCTTTTTAACTTTGTCGCCCTTTTTAACGACCGGTCTTTGGTTAATGCATGTAAATTTATTCGATCTCACGAATTTCATGAGCTTGAACTCGTGCTTCTTTTTGTCGGTTTCCAATATGATTTTTGAGGCGTCGCATTCTTTTATGACTCCCGATTCCGGAGCCAGAAGAACCAGTCCTGAATCTCTAGCCACTTTGCCTTCCAGGCCCGTACCGATATATGGCGCTTCAGGGGTAACCAAAGGCACGGCTTGTCTTTGCATGTTCGATCCCATCAATGCTCGGTTGGCGTCATCATGTTCCAAAAATGGAATTAGAGATGTCGCCACAGAAAATTGCTGGCGCGGAGAAACATCAATATATTCAATTTCTTCCGGTTCAGCCGTGCCCGGTTCGCCGTAAATGCGGGCTTCCAGTTCATGACCCACGAGTTTTCCATTTTTGTCAGTCTCGGCGCCGGCTTGAGCAATGATGTATCTTTGCTCTTCAGTCGCATCCATGTACGTGACATCATCATTTACTTTTCCCTTAACAACCTTGCGGTATGGAGTCAATATGAAACCGAGAGGGGAAATCTTGGCATACAAAGAAAGGTGTCCTACCAGACCAATGTTCGGCCCTTCCGGAGTTTGAATAGGACAAATGCGGCCGTAGTGGGAAGGATGGACGTCTCTGACGTCAAAGCTGGCCCTTTCTCGGGTTAATCCGCCGGGGCCAAGAGCCGACAGCCTTCTCTTGTGTTCAAGTTCAGAAAGCGGATTCTCTTGATCCATGAATTGAGACAGTTGGCCCGAAGCGAAAAATTCTTTCAAAGCCGCCACAAATGGCCTGGAATTTATTAGTTGGGAAGGTAAAACGGTGGCGATATCAAGAGTGCTCATCCTGTCTTTAATTATTCTTTCCATTCTGGCAAAGGATATTCTTAATCGGTCCTGCAGGAGTTCACCCAAAGTTTTCACGCGGCGATTGCCCAAATGATCGATGCTGTCCGCCGTTGAGTTGGGGTCATTATTTAATTTGATAATTTCCCTTAATATGTGAACCACGTCGTCAAGCCTCAAGACTCTGTTTTTGGGCTCATCGATATCCAAATCTTCTTCAAACCGCTTATTCATTCTAAACCGCCCGACTTTAGACAAATCGTATCGGGCTGCATTGAAGAATAAGTTGTGAATCATCTGCTTGGCGTTGTCCGGTGTCGCCGGATCGCCCGGTCTTATTCTTTTATATAATTCAATGAGACCTTCAGCTTCATTTGAAGAAGGATCTTGCAATATCGTCGCCAGGATATATTTCATGTTCGCGTCGGTATCGACGTCTTCAAATCTTTTCTTAATTTCATCATCGGTTGTCAAACCGAAGGCTCTTAACAGGGCGGAGGCCGGAATCTTTCTTTTGCGGTCTATGCGAACCGAAATGACGCCGTTAAATTCCGTTTCGAATTCAAGCCAAGCGCCGCGGGACGGAATTAATTTAGCGCCAAAAAATCGCTTGTAACGGCTGGAGCGGGACATGGAAAAAAAGGCGCCAGGACTTCGAATAAGCTGGGAAATGACGACACGCTCGACGCCATTGATTATGAACGTGCCCCGAGGCGTCATTAAGGGAAAATCAGCCAAGAATAATTCTTGTTCCCGGTACTGGTCGGTCTTTTTGTTCCTCAATCCGACTTTTACTTTTAGAGGAGCTTCGTGCGTTATGTTTTTTTCTATCGAAGTTCTTTCGTCGTATTTGGGTTCGTCTAAATGGAAATCAATGAAGCTCAATTCCAGTTCTTTGCCGGTCCAGTCCGTGATTGGAGAAACTTCTTTTAAGAGTTCTTTGAGACCGACTTCTGTAAACCATCTGTATGAGTCGAGTTGAACCTGAACTAAATTCGGCGCTTCAAATGTATCAACACTGTATTTTGAAAATATTTTTCTTGCCATTTATGTAAATATATGCCCAGACACGACGACAAAAACACAGGCACAGACTCCCGTGTTTAACGATTTCATCTAATTCATCGTTTATTTATTGGACCCAAATTGATCTCTCCTCAATTAGCTTTCAAATACCAACAGTGAAACGTGCGGTGCGGGTATATAAAAACCTATTGAAATTACTGGCTTTTTAGAGCTTGGGCGAAAGTCTGGATGATTCTATGGCTTGAGCTTGTCGGACTGGCTATCCCCTTGACTTTTACGTTGTCAATAAACTCTGCCTTTATCTTATTCCTTTTAAAAAATTTGTCAACAGAGGAAATCAAGATGGAGTCCAAATGAAGATGGGGTTCAATTTGAAGCCGGTCAATCAGTCCCTTTTTGTTGCGCAGCTCCAGAATAACTTTATTTTCTTTACCGAGAGTTATTACCAAATCCATCAGTATATACTAGGGCATTGTCAAAAATATAGCAATAAACGCCTGCTATCCTACGAGTACCTCTTAATACTCTGGATAATTCCCAAACCGATCATAATCGAAATTAAATTGCTTCCGCCGTACGACAGAAACGGGAAAGGAATACCCGTCACGGGCAGCAGGCCGACGTTTACGCCCGCCCCGACAAAAGCATGAGCGAATATGAATATGGCCATGCCGATGGAAAATAATTTGCCGAAATTACTGCCGGCTCGCAAGCCCACATTTAGGATTCGAGAAATGATGTGGGCTATCGCCGCCAGTATTCCCGTTATCCCCAACAATCCGAATTGTTCCGCAACGGCTGAAAAGACAAAATCATTTTTGGGTTCTGGTAGAAAGCCTAAATTCGTTTGTGATCCCCTTCCCAGTCCTTCCCCCCAAATATACCCGTTGCCGATGGCGATTTTGGATTGAATCAGATTATAGCCCGTTCCTTTCGGATCTCCGTACGGATCAAGAAAAGAAATGATTCGGCTTTTCTGATAAGGCTTCAAAACAAACACCCAGCCGATGATTAAAATGCACAAACCCACCGCGGCCAGTATTCCAAGCTGTTTCTTATTTATTCCCGAAGCGATAAGCATGCCGAACCAGATTAGAGTGAATATTATGGCCGATCCCAGGTCCGGCTGGCTGATAATCATGGCTGCCGGTACCGCGTAGTATATTCCGGAAACGAAAATATGCCTGAACTGATGAATGTGGATATGCCTCTGGGAAAAATACTTCGCCATTACAATGATAAAAGCCAGCTTCATAAGCTCCGACGGTTCCAGAGTGAAATTTCCGATGATTATCCAGGAGTTAACGCCCCGGATTGATTGAAAAAAAGAAGGAAATGCCAAGAGCAGTAATGAAAAGATGTACAAAGCGAATACCAGAATTGAAGAATTTTTAAAATACCTGAAATTAAAAAAGGAAAAGAGAATCATGACGGCAATCCCGATTAATACCAGGATGAGTTGTTTTTCAAAAAAGGGTCCTTCCCAGCCGGCGATGCCGAACATGTTGATGACTCCGAAAAAAGAAATTGCCACTGTCGTGGCAAAAAGAGGCATGTCAATTGCTCGCGAGTATTGTCTAATAGTATTTTTGAAATTGTTCTTGAGTGCCATGGCTTTTAATGTAATTGGCGTTATCGAAAATATTGGTCGTAACTTGAATTTCAAATCTGTATCCCGATGAGAATGAGTACGGCCAATCAACCTTAATCGATCTGTCTGTTTTGGCCAGAAACGTCTGAAGATTGGTCGTATTAACAGACACGAAATCACCGGCATTATCCGAAACAAATACAATCACGTCAACATTATCAAAATCATAATCGGAATTATTGGTTATGACTGCTTCATAAAACGTCTGGCCGTTAACGGGCAATGATTCTCTTTTTGTTATAAATACGCCGCTCGGAAAATCGCCGCTTTTCACCCAATCAACGGATTTTATCTTCACATCGGCTTTCTCACCGACCAGGCCGACATCAATGTCTTCGATATGTCCGAAATATCTCGTCTGGCCGGGAAGCATATAAATGCTGTACTCTCTTTTCTTGACCACGCTTCCGTTGACATCAGTGATTGCCAGTTCGTATACGCCTGATTTTACGGCATACTGCGGATTGGGATTGTTAATTTCAATCAATATCTCATATATAGCTTCGGGCTCAATGCTGGAATGGAAATTAATATTATTGACCACTAACGGTTTTATCGCTTCTTCGCACGTTTTAGCGCAAGCCAATGTTCCGCAATCGATTCCCTCCTCTTTGCCGTTTTGAATGCCATCGCCGCACGAAGGCCTGTCTATTGATGAATAATATATGCCATAACCGACAGCCAAAAAAATTACCAGATACACAAGCCCGAAGACAATCTGTTTCAGAAAACGCCCCATTTAAATATTATATATCTTAAACATGAAAACGAAAAACCGTCCCGATGAGGGTAAGGCAGCTACCTACTTTCCCCAGCACCATTTCCGCAATCTGATTGTGAAAATGGTGCTGGGTATCATGGGCCTCGAGAGATTTCACTTCTGAGTTCGGAATGGGATCAGGTGGAGCACTCTCAGTATAGCTACCCTACGCTCACCGCGACGGCGAACGCAATCGCACTCGAAATTAAACTTTATAAGGAATCAAAATAAGCATTCAGTCTCTATGGACTCATTAAAGATGATCTATTAGTGGCTCTCGGCTCAACACATTACTGTGCTTACACCTGAGTCCTATTAACGCAGTAGTCTACTGCGGATCTACGATACCTAATCTTGAGGCCTGCTTCGCGCTTATATGCTTTCAGCGCTTATCAGAACCGAACATAGCTACCGAGCAATGCCCTTGGCAGGACAGCTCGTAGACCAGAGGTTCGTTCATCCCGGTCCTCTCGTCACATAATCTCCTATCACTAGAAGTGCAGACTATATCTTTCCCCTTCGACTCGCTATGCTCGCTCATAGCAAGCCCAGCAAAAGGCGAATCGGGGATCGGCATATTATGGAAGCTGAAAAGATTTCCATCCGGCCATCAATAAATGATGGGCCAAGTCGTTACGGGGTCAACCACGCTCAAATTTTTGGAGTCAAGTTTAATCTTGACATTTATAAAATAAATCGTTATGCTTTTTAAGTTGGTATCTCAGGGGAGGCAATCATGATAACTGCTATAATCTATCTGTACACTCGAGAACCCCTCTGTTATGTCGGACAGATTTGCCTCGATACGGTCCCCTTACATGGTCGGGTCGTATCCATGAAGTACGGTCCGTTCAAGGGCCGAAACTATCGTCTCTCTGGAGATTTCACACTCCAAGGCGAAATACGAGATGAGGTAGGTCGTGTGGATGGAACATACTTGTACAAAGCATTTGTTGAACCTACTGCCGATACCGCTCATTACTATTAAGTTAAACCCAACATCAGTTCTATGCACAACTTCGGTTGTGCCATTTTTTTTCCAAAAATTTGAGCGGGTGACTTCCCACGGTATTAACTCTTGGCAGTTTTAATTCATGCTTTTCGGACCGAATTGCATGGCAAACAAGAGCATCCACCGTTATTAGCCGAATTGTCATCGCGAATTACTTCGCGAAGTAGCAATTATTTACTAGGGACAACTCCTCTCAAGTATCAACGCCCGCACCAGATATGGACCAACCTGTCTCACGACGGTTTGAACCCAGCTCCGTGTTTTTTATTCTTCCCCTATCACTAGGGGCACAGACTATATCTCTACCCTCCGAGCTAAGCTCGGTTCGGGTACCAGCGTTTTATAGTAAGCCTTTGATTCCTTCAGTCGAAGGAGTCTCCTCACTTACTATCTGTGAGCTAAACTCACAAGTCGTTACGGGGAAAAGTCAGGAATTTTATAGTAAAACAGTGGTAATAAATAATTCTTCACAACGGTTTTTAATTTTCGTGTGCTCTCGGTATTTATTCTAATTCTATACAGTTCTACTCCATTGCTTTTACTATGTTTGTTTATATTCGCATCAAATCCATAGATTTTATGCAACACCTGGCATAGCTTCTGTTGCTCACTCAGAGAGAATGATTGGGTGTTAAGAAAAACCGCTTGATGATTTTTATTCCCATCGTCCATTAGCCATACAGCCAATATCAATGGTGAATCTTTAAGCAGAAATTCTATATTTTCCGGTATAATTTTCTTTCCATTTTCATAGAAAGTTTGATACAAATCAGAAAATACTTCATTGCTTAAAGTTTGAAATCTCCAAGAAAAAGTTTTTCTACTTTTATCTTTGTGGTAGATTCTCTCTTCTCGCCACGGCGGATTTTTAACCCACCGTTTTAATTTCTCATACTTCCAAAAAACGTAGTCTTTCTGAACTTCACTATGAGAAACTGAGAATGCTGGAACTTTGCATTTCTGCATTATTCTTAAACATCCATCTCCGAGAAGTGAACCGACTAAAATATTCTTTTCTTCTCTCGTAAGCATTAATTCCTAGCTAATCTTCCCTCGGTACTGCCCGTGAAAGGGGTTAATTTTCATGGGTTCTACCGATATAAGCTAGAGTATATATTTCTTTAATTTTAACATAAAGAAATATATTTGGCTCGCTCCAAATATTACTACTTGGACACGTGATTTCTCGCGTAGCTTTTTAATTGGCGAACAGCCAAACCCTTGGGGCCTTCTTCAGTCCCAGGATAAGCCGAGCCGACATCGAGGTGCCGAACACCGCCGTCGCTAAGGACGCTCGGGCGGTACCAGCCTGTTCAATACATTAATGTATTAGACTATATCTTCATCCAGCTTTTTCTGTAAAAAGACTGGAGACGGCGTATTATAGCCATTAATGAATGGGGGCTATAAGTCTGGCCAGTTTTTAAAAACTGTACCCAGAACAAGTCGTTACGGGGTCAATGAGGTAACTTGTATCTAAACATTGGGATCATGAATTCAGAAACTACTTTTTTGAGTTTTAACATCTCTAATCTTGAAAAATATAACGCATACCCTTTTTTCTTTGCTAGAACCTTAGTTTTTAGATTAAAATTATTCTGCAAGGTATCGCTGCAAACTTCAGCTTCTTCTTTCGTTATATTTCCAAGATATAAATATCCGCATTTATCTCTAAGATAATAATATCCGTCATCCATAAACCACACCGCAAGAGAAATAGGTTCTATCAAATACTTTTTAATACTTAACGGCACAATCTTTTTGCCCGCTGGATAGAAAATAACTTTAATTTTCTTCAATTCCGGCAATGTTTTAGATTGGCATCGAACGTATTTATATTCTTGCTTGGTTTTAGGATGAATCCTGTTAATTTTTACAATAGCCGAATCTGAAAATATATTCTTTAGGAAATTAAATTTCCAAACAACGTACTGCTCTTGATTAAGAGAATGTTCAAATCGCAATCTGGCATTCGTGCCGTTGGACTGCAAATAAGCATCGCCCATAATTGAGCCGTAAATTACAGCTAATTGTGTTTTGTTTAGATTCAAGACGCTCACGACTTCCCACGAGGTTGCTATAGAAGAGAAATGTGCTTTCGCACAGGAAAGACCGTTCTATAGGTTCTTCGTTATAAGCCGTAATCATGTTTGTCCTTACGGACAAACGGGACAACATACTCTTATTGTAACACAAAATTATGTATGTGTTACGCAGAGTTTATCCCCGGAGTAGCTTTTATCTGATGATCTTCCGCGCTCCTACGAGCCACGGTCGGTTCACTAGGTCCTGCTTTCGCATCTGCGCGGCATATCCGCCTTGCAGTTAAGCTGGCTTGTGCCTTTACACTATCGCTCCGATTTCCATCCGGAGCTAGCCAACCTTGATGAACTCCTCCATTACCTTTTAGGAGGATTGTGCCCCACAAAAACTGCCCGCCAGGCACTGTCTCGATGAAACCCTAAAAATTTGAAATTTTCATTTCACGCTTTTAGGGTGTCACCGGTTAGAGCTATAGATTTTAAAGATGGGTGTTTCATTGGCCACTCCACGTCTCCCGAGAGAGACGCTTCAAAGTGTACCCACTACGCTACGCATTAAAACCCATAGACCAATACCAAGCTACAGTAAAGCTTCCGGGGTCTTTCCGTCTAGGTGCGGGTAGTCGGCATCTTTACCGACATTGCATTTTCACCGGGCTATTGGCTGAGACAGTCCTCCAGTCGTTCCGCTATTCATGCGCGTGGGAACTTACCCCACAAGGTATTTTGCTACTTTTAGACAGTTATAGTTACTGCCGTCGTTCACCGGCGCTTCGGGCGTTGGCAGAGGGTATTGCTACCCGCCACCTTCACCGTTAACGTTCCGGCACCGGACAAGCGTCACCCCGTATACAGCGCCTTACGGCTTAGCACGGAGTTGTGTTTTTGATAAACAGTCGCCAGAGGGTCTTTAGCTGCGTCCCCATCTAACTTGCGTTAGCTGGGGAAGGCCTTATCGCGAACTTACGGCCGCTTTTTTGCCGAGTTCCTTAGCCAATAATCACCCGTTCGCCTTGGTGCACTTACACCAGCCCACCTGTTTCGGTTTTCGGTACGTGCGCTTACATATTAATCTTAGAAGCTTTTCTTGGAGCCCTCGTCAATCGAATCTGGCCTAACGGCCATTTCTTTCACTCTCGAGTGCGCCTTTCGGCTGGAACCGGATTTGCCTGGTTCCCACTCTATGAGCAAAGACGTCAAATCCAATAATGCGCTCGATCTAATTTAGCCCGTCACTCCTTCGAATATGTAAGCGGGGCCGGAATATTAACCGGCTCACCATCGCGATCCCTAGCCCGCAAGCTAGGTTACGCTTAGGGACGCCTAACCCTCCGATGATTGACATCGCGGAGGAAACCTTAGGCTTTCGGCGGTGGCGGTTTTCACGCCACTTGCGGTTACTCATCCCAACATTCTCCCTTCTGAACGCTCCAGCAAACTTCACAGTTCACCTTCACAGCAATCAGAATGCTCCCCTACCGCTTGATGATTTCGAAAAAGATCGGATTATCAGGTCTCGCCTGATTTTAATCCGACAGGTTGGTGGCGCCGGACGGATTTGAACCGTCGACCTCTGGGCCCGGGACCCAGTGCTCTGACTGAGCTACGGCACCACAAATCCTTTTCGAAATCATCAAACCCATAATTTCGGTACTATGCTTAGCCCCTATAAATTTTCGGCGCATCCTGCCTCGTCGCCTTGCGGCGAAATCGAGTAGTAAGCTATTACGCACTTTTTAAATGATGGCTGCTTCTAAGCCAACATCCTACCTGTCTAAGGCAGAATACTTCCTTTTCACTTAGCATAGATTTTGGGACCTTAATTGATGATCTGGGCTGTTTCCCTCGCGTAAACGAAGCTTTGCCCTCGCTTACTCACTGGCGGAAATTACGCTGAGGTATTCGGAGTTTATTTGGTAAGCCTACCCTTGCGGGCACGGCAAACCAATCAGTGCTCTACCCCCTCAACTACAATCCGCCGCTGCCCCTAAAGGCATTTCGGGGAGAACCAGCTATTACCAGGCTCGATAAGCTTTTCACTACGAACCACACCTCATCCGATGGTATTGCGCTACCAACCAGTTCGGACCTCCAGTTGTCTTTCGACAACCTTCATCCTGGGCATGGTTAGCTCGCCTGGCTTCGGGTCTTACCCAAACTGCTTCTAGAACTATTAAAACTTTCTTTTTAAAGAAAATTTTATTTAGTTCTAATACGCGCTTTTAACACTCGGTTTCCCTTTCCATACGTGCCAGAGGCACTTATAGAGCAATTTGGATAAACTCGTTGGGTCATTCTTCAATAGGCACACGGTCATCCCAGACGGCATTGCTGCCGCCGAAGGACTTCCGCTCTTTGTAGGCATATGGTTTCAGTTGCTATTTCACTCCCCTCACCGGGGTGCTTTTCACCTTTCCCTCACGGTACTGGTTCACTATCGATCACGAAAGATATTTAGCCTTACCCAGTAGTATGGGCAAATTCACCCAGGACATTCTTATCCCGGGCTACTCAAGCAAGGCGGCTTGCGCCGCAATAAAACAGAAGTTCCAGAAGTTTTCGCTTACAGGGCTATCACCTTCTTTGGCCGGCTGTTCCAAGGCCGTTCTGCTAACTTTGGAATTTGTAACTTCTTTCAAATTTTTACCGCTGCCTTCGAAAGCGCAACGATAAAAATTCAAGTGTTCTATCCTTATTACCCCTTTTTAACTTGCGTTAAAAAAGTTTAGGCTTATCCCTTTTCGCTCGCCGCTACTAAGGGAATCTTGTTGATTTCTTTTCCTCTGGCTACTGAGATGTTTCACTTCGCCAGGTACGCTCCCAGCTTGCGCCGGGTCATCGAGGTTTGCTCGATGGGGTTCCCCCATTCGGTCATCTCCGGATCAAAGCCCGCTAGACGGCTCCCCGAAGCTTATCGCAGTCACGCCACGACCTTCTTCGCTCTTTCGTGTCAAGGCATCCTCCATACGCCCTTAATTCTTTAATGAGTAACATAAAGACGAATGATACTTATATGATTCCTTATAAAGTTCAACTTTATAAGATTTACTAACCCGCTATCATTAATTTTCAAGATTCTATCCATTAGCTTTCCGCGAAGAGTCTTCAAACCTATCGCCGAAAGCCAATCACAGATTCCCTAGACAATGAAAAACCGCGTTTGGCGCGGCTTTTTCAGAGCATACTAATCCCCATGGTTCCTAGCCGCGTTTGAGTCGAAGTTGTCTTGAAGTATTCATGTATTTAGTAAGGGTAGTATATCAGAGGCGGCCGAACCATGTCAAACCCGGTGTGGGTATCATGTGCACATATTAAAACTCCGCCTTTTAAGCGGAGTTTTAATATGTGTTTAAGCCATCAAATCCAGCAGTATTTTCTTTCGCGAGAACCATGCGTATCCGGCCGCCGAAGCGAGCGAACCGAGGAATGGAATGGTCATGCCGCCGACAGCGCCGGTTCTTATTCTTATGGCGCCGGTAATGATATTGGCGTTCAAATTAATGTACACCGGATTTGAATTTACAGTGCCAAGATTATCCGCTCTGGCTTGCGATACATTGTTGATTTGAGTCACGATTGAGGAATTCACAGTCACGAAGAATCTAATCCATGTTTCTTGTCCCGGATTCAATGTGCCGATGTTGATACCGCCGCTCGTGATGCCGTTTCCAACCTGATTGCCGTTCACGCTTGTGCTGTTATTTACATATGTGAGATATCCGGAAATCGGATCAGTTACAATGACATTGTAAAGCGTCGTGTTGGAATTATTCCAAACTCTGGTATCGAACTGGATTGTCTCTCCGTTGCGGGCGGATATAGTCGTGTAATTCGCGTTCTGGCCCTGCGAAATATTTCTTTCATATTTTTGAATTACCAAACCGACTTGAGGAACCGGGGTCGGTGTGGGGGTCGGAGTGGGTGTTGGGGTTGGATGCAAAACCGGATAGGTAATATTGATTACCGGATTGTTATTATTCGTGTTGTTATTTGTATTGGTGTTATTGTTGTTATTTACATTAGCAATACACACAATCACATTGTTTTGAATAGTTTGCTGGTATCCTGATGGACACGAAATTGTCGGTGTCGGAGTCGGGGTCGGGGTGGGAGTAACCGAAGGCGTCGGGGTTGGGGTAGGTGTGGGTGTGGGCGTAGGTGTTGGAGTAGGTGTAACCGAAGGTGTCGGCGTCGGGGTTGGGGTCGGAGTAGGGGTGGGTGTCGGAGTCGGAGTCGGGGTAGAAACTACCAAAGGAGTTGGCGCCGGATTTACAAATATCGTTCTGGAGCATGTCGAACCGAACCATTGTCCGTTTGGATCTTCCTGAAGCATTCTCCAGCTGAAAGTATAGGCTCCGGTCGTATTTGGCGCCGTATTCGTAAAATTGAATACCGCTTCCTGGCCCGGCATGATTGATTGTGGCAAGGCCACTCGTCCGTCTCTCCAAATTGTGTTATTTTCCGGATTTTGCGAGCCCAGCTTATATCTCTCGCCGCTGGTCCACGTGGTCGTACCCGTATTTCTCATTTTAACAACGGCTGAAAATTGCTGGCCAGCAGTAACATTGGACGGAACAGCAATATCTACACAGATTGCCCCGTTTGATAATGGCTGGGGAGTCGGTGTCGGCGTCTGTATCACTTGCGCTGGTAAAACCCGAACTTCAAATGTTACTTGTCTTGCATATTCAAAACAGCCGCGCATGTCGCCAAGCGACAAACCGGTGCCGACAATGCTTTCTACGGAAATATCAGAAGAAAGAAGATTGGATTCTCGGTCGTATATTTTTCCCGATCCGGAAACTATTTCCAGTCTTTCGCCGTTGCCGAGCATCAACTGAACATTGCCGCCCTTCTCATCGCTCGTAATCGCGCCAGCGTTATCAGCCCATGCTTGAGCCGTAACCGTGCCAGATCCGTTCGGCAGTGAAACTCTGATATTAAGATTTCGAGCCACGTTGAAATTTTTATCAACGGCGCCGTTATGGACGTAAATATCAAATTTAATAGTATCGCCTGCTGAAGCCTGTACTTGGCCGCCGTTGACCCAGTCACCGCCTCGAGAAACATTCTTTGCGGCTAAGAGAGAAAAGTCAGTGCAGTTCGCGCCTGAATTGGATATCGGAAAACGATTTAATATCGGGCCTGTTTCAGATTCGACTATGCCGCAATCCGTTTCAATGGGACCGGATTGGCCACCATTTGAGGACACATCACCGCCTCCACCGCTGGAGTCGCCTGCATCTTCATCGGGACAGGGCATGGCAAAGGCCATCGGAAAGAATCTCCAATTGCTTGCTTCAAGCGGAGGACAATCCGTAAACGCGCTCGAAGAAGTCATTTGCAAAGCAAACGACGCTCCGATAACCAAAGCGCCCGCCAAAACTGACAGGATTAATATTTTCTTTGTTCCTGACTCTCGACCAAATATATTCTTGAAAATGTTTGTCATTTTTTATTTAATTTTTAGAATAACAGGGCTTGTCGGCTCTCCTATTCTAAAGATTAAATTTGGGAGGGCTTACCGCGGCGGCGGCTTGCCCTCCCCTCGTCAACGACCGAATCGAATCGATATCCGAGCTCCGGTCGTGGACCGAGCCGTCGTCGGCCGTCGACCCGTTCCCGGATCGATCTTGCCGACGCTATCGTCACCACCCAATCGCCAGGCGGCCAGCGCGCCACCGACGATACCGGCGACAATCAGCGCCACAGTCCCGCCCTTGATCCGCTTCTCGCGCTCGGGTGTGGGTCGGAATGGCGGTTGCGGCGGTGGCTCGCGCTGCACCGGCTCTTCCGGAATCCTCAGGCGAGGCGGCCTTGGAATCGGAAATGGTTCCGGCGGTCGATTGCTCAACGATTCGTCGATGAACTTCTGCGCTTCCTCGACGATAGATGGAACCGGCTTCTTGCCAACGATGTTGTGGCAATCTTTGCCCACAACAACATTGATATCGCCCATGGGAATCACCCAGGATTCCATCTTGAAGTCACCGGCAATCTCGGGCGGGTTCGTCGTGATCCCGCTCCCGTATGCCATGGGGGTGTCGAAGCGCTCGCCCTTTTCGAAAGTCGCGATAAGCCACTGCTTCTCGCGCACTTGCGTGACGAGGTCCTCCCAGAATTTCTCATCCGTTCCGAAAATCTTCTGCACGCGATTTTTCACGCGCGCGTAGACTTTCGACTTCGAGTCGAACATCAGTTGGAGCGACTCGTCGGTTCGCGGCAGGCGCAGGAAGGGGTCGCCCCCCAGCTTTTGCCACTTGAAGTATTTCTGCTCGGTCTTCTCCGACGATTCCTGGGCCCAGGCGGCGCTCGCCGCCACAATCACGAACGCGAGTGCGAGTGCGAGTGCGACACGTCGCATGGTGCCTCCTCAAGGAACTACTGCTCTGCGAAACGCAGGAGCATGGCTATCAAAATTTTAGAATTTAAATTTTGATAGCCATGCCACCGCTATCTTACAAGACTTGCCGTCACCAATATTCTTTCCTTGTCAGTTCCAATCGGCCAGCAAGTTCCCAATATCAAATCACCTGATACACCAGCTTGGGCTATATTGTCAACCGATCCTGTCATTTTCGTGTTAACGGTATATGTGTACTCGCGGCCGGCGTGATTTAATACAACCACATCGCCGTTATTTAATTTCCCCAGTCCGGCAAACACCCTACCAAACTTATTCGGTATTGTTGAAGACGAATGGCCGATAATAACCGAAGTGCCATTAGTACCTGGAGCCGCTGAACCGGGATAAAGAACAACTCCTCTTTGAAGCTCGTCTAGGATGCGCCTTGAATCAGGAGAACTCCCGACAATTATGGGAACTTTCACGCCGAGTTTGGGGATGTATAATTCGTCTTGGCTCGTGACGCTTTGGGCGACGGGCAGTGAATGCGGGGTCGGAGCCATGGCCTGCATGACCATTTCCGGATGAGACGAGTATCCATACATTTGCCTGAATTGGGCCGTTAATCGTTCGTTTTTCTCCTGTTCCGTTTCAACACTACCGGATATCGAGGCAAAAATCTCCTGGAAATTAAATATGAAAAAGAGCGTCAAAAAAGATGCAAGAAAAACCAACATCGTCCGCTGGAAATTAGTGATTTTCATTGAGTTTCAAATATGCGTAACAATGCTAAAAATCTCATATTAAGCCCACATGAAGAGAGCTCAATATCTTATATTATATGATAAATGAGTTATAGAGTCAAGAGGTCAAAATGAGGGGGCCGTTTTCGGTTATGGCTACGGTATGTTCAAAGTGAGCGGCCAGTCCGGCATCTTTTGTCATAAAACCGTAGCCGTCAGGGCTGTTTTTTATTTTCCAGCTCCCTGTAACGACCATCGGTTCGATAGCTATGACCATTCCGGGCAGAAGTTTCTCGCCTTTACCGGCTTCGCCGTAATTTGGAACTTGCGGAGCTTCATGGAGGTCGCGGCCGATGCCATGCCCGACCAAATCTCTGACAACATTGAAACCTTTACTTTCGACGAATGATTGAACGGCAAATCCGATATCGCCCAGAGTATTTCCCGGTCGGGCTTTTGATATCCCCTTCTCCAAAGATTGCCTTGTAACGATAATCAAATCTTTTTTTTCCTGATTCGCTTCCTCACCGACAATTAATGTCGTGGCCGTATCCGTGTGGAAATTTTTGTATATAATTCCGGTGTCAATTTTTAATAAATCCCCGTCTGTTAACATTCTCTCCGAGGGCAAAGCATGAACAATTTCATCATTAACCGAAGTGCACAAAACAGCTGGATAGTCATCGTAC
Organism: Candidatus Yanofskybacteria bacterium RIFCSPLOWO2_02_FULL_44_18; assembly: GCA_001794755.1. Classification (GTDB taxonomy): domain Bacteria; phylum Patescibacteriota; class Minisyncoccia; order 2-02-FULL-40-12; family GWA2-44-9; genus GWA2-44-10. The sequence goes on along the minus strand of MGKT01000002.1, from coordinate 41,413 downwards.
CCCAAAAAAGAAGATTTTACTTTATAGGACAAGATAAGCTCACGGGCGAGCTCTTCCAAATCATGCGTGGCAATACCGGGTCGAACCGCAGCCGAAATTTTTTTCAATATTTCGGCAAGTATCACGCCGCCTTCTTTCATTATTTCTATTTCTTTTTTCGATTTAAGAATCATGCAAGCTGTTTAATATATCGCGATGGACATCGGCAATTGATTGTTCGCCGTTAATGTCGACTACGCGAAAATTATTTTTTTTCAAATAATCGACTACTGGTTTTGTCTGTTCCAGATAAACGTTATATCGATGCTTTGCTGTTTCAACATTATCATCAGCTCTTATTATTATTTCACTACCGTCTTCAGGACAAGCCGTTAGATTGTCATACTCTGGAAAATTTGGAACAGGGTGTGAATTTGCTTTGCAAACGCGACGAGAACTATTTCTCTTTACAGACTCGTCTTCGGATAAAATAATATCCAGGCCGATAATATTTTCTTTGCCGTACAAAGACTCAAGAACTGGCAACTCCTCCTCGGCTTCCAACAATGTCCTAGGAGAACCGCTGAAAATAATTCCACTCCCAGAGGAATGCGTCTTATTTATGGCTTCTTTAATCCAGCGCTGCACCATAGGAGGGTCAACGAGTCCGCCCGAATTCTTAATCTCAATTTGCTTTTTGATTTCCGGATTTTCCGGATCGGCACGAAAATTATCCTCAATTATTTTTGAACTTTTTAGATGTACAACCCCAGGCTCTTTTTCCAATAAATCAGCCTGGGTGTCTTTACCCGACCCCGGCGGCCCAATTAAAATGATAACTTTTTGAGGCATAGGATTATCTTATCATGTATCCCAAAAACAAAAAGGCGGCATTATGCCGCTCTATCTGCACCAGGTATGCCACGTCCTTATTCCAAATACAAGACGATCTTTAGTTCTTTCATCAAACAACATCCAGTCGTCACACCAAGGAACAACGACCATTGTCACGAATCCCATCTCTTTATCTTCATCTTCCGGAAAGGTGAAACGACCTTCCCATCCTCCAAGTTCGCTCAAATCAAGCGAGTATGAAATCGGAATTGTTGATCCTCCATGATACGCGGGATGATCTTTATCATAGGTTTTAAAAAATCCCATGTAATAGCCATCAAAACAACCTTCCACGCGTGCAACACCATACTCGTCAATCAAACGTCCCTCAAATCGTGACTCCGATAGGATTGTAATTTTGCCTTGAAAAAATCGCGGAACTGGACTAAGCGGCCAGTAATAATTCCCTTCAAGTCTGTATGACATTCCTTGGACAAGATTCACAAAGAACCTCCTGCAACTAGTCAGCGATAATATCAAAGAATAATTAAAAAGTAAATGAGGGACTTGGTGGTAAAAATGGTTTAATACTCGTACATCGAGAGTTGCGCGTCAACTTGTTTCATGACCTCCAGAGCAACTGACACAACGATTAAGACGGAAGTGCCGCCGACTGTAAATGCCGTAATGCCGGTAGCGCTTTGAATCACATTGGGCAAGACAGCAATCAAGCCCAAGAATATCGCTCCAACTAAAGTCACGCGATTCAAAAGATGATTCAGAAATTGGGCGGTATTAGGCCCCGGCCTTATGCCGGGAATGTATCCGCCCTGCTTTTGAATATTTTCCGAAATTGATTTTGGGTCGAATGTGACGGCAGTGTAGAAATACGTAAAAACAACAACAAGGAAAAAGTAGAATAAATTATACCAGAGCGAACCGGCTTGCATAAAAGTATTGACGCTCCGGGCCAGACTGGCCAGCCATGGCGTGCTTGAGGTAATGAAAAAGTTGGCTATCAGTCCGGGAAACAGAAGAATTGACAGAGCAAAGATGATTGGAATGACTCCGGCGTTGTTGACTCTCATCGGCAGATATGTGGAAACTCCGCCGTATACTTTCATGCCTCTTATCCTGCGGGCGTAATTAATGGGAATATTTCTCTGGGCCTCGGAAATATACACGACACCGACTATGACAATCAGGGCGACGACGGCGAACATTATGTAAGTGAAAAAATCTCCGGGAGTATATGTGAAAATTGACTGCTGGATGCTCGACGGAATAGCGGCCACGATGCCGGCTAAAATTAGAAGAGACACGCCATTGCCCAAATTCTTTTCGGAAATCAATTCGCCCAGCCACATCAAAAAGACGCTGCCGGCGATTATGACCGAAACGGCCGTCAGCCATTCAATCGGAGAAAGAACATTTATTATCCCCTGCCGGGAAAGCAAAACCAAGAAGCTATAGCCCTGCAGAGCCGCCAACGGCACGGTCAAAAGCCTTGAATACTGATTAAATTTAGCTCGGCCGGCTTCGCCTTCGTATTTATACATCTGTTCCAGCGACGGAAATATCATCGTCAAAAGCTGCATAATAATCGAGCCGGTTATATACGGGCCGAGCCCGAGCATGCCGATTGAAAGATTGGCCAAAGAACCGCCGGTGAAAGCGCTGGCCAAACCAAAGAACTGATTTTGGGCGAAGAAATCCCTTAAACGGGAAGCATCGAGAGCGGGAATGGGAATGTTGGAGATAAGGCGGGAAATAACGAGCAAAAAAGATATATAGAGAATTTTATTCCTCAAATCGGCCTTCTTAAAAATTTGAGCAATTCTGTTTGCCATATTATTCTACTGATCCGCCGGCTTTTAAAATCTTATCCAAAGCGGTTTTGGAAACGGCGAAACCTTTTAATTGGATTTTCTTTTCTATTTTTCCTACGCCCAGTATTTTGACTCCGTTGCGCGAGGATTGAACGATTCCGGCGTCAACAAGCGTCTTGGGTTCAATCATGCCGTCAAACGCGTTCAGTTCGCCCAAATTAATAATTTCCGACTTTTTATGCCGAAGTTGGAAATATTTATGCTTCGCGTGCGGTTTCTTGTTGCCAGGCTTTTTGGAAGCGCCTCTCAATTTGGGAAACAACTGCCAAATCCGATTGTCGCCGCCTCTGAATCCGGGCTTCACGCTGGCTCCAGCCCGGCCTTTCTGTCCCTTAGTTCCGTGGCCGGAAAAAGTCCCCCGCTTTCCGCCGCGGCCGACTCTTTTTTGATTCTTTCTCGGAGTGTTCGGTTTTATATTATGCAGCTGCATTGTTTTTGATTCTTAATTTTTTCAAGGCTTCGATTGTAGCCATGGCGATATTGATTTTATTATTCGTTCTTTCGGTCAATTTTCCCGTCAAAGAATGGATTCCGGCCAGTTTGGCCACTACGCGAACCGGACCTCCGGCTTTTACGCCGCCGCTAGCCGGCTTTAAAATTACCACGGCACTGGAATATTTAGCCTCAACCTGATGTGGAATCGTTCCTTTTACAAGCTGGACTGAAAGCATATTCTTTTTGGCTTGGTTATACGCTTTTTGGACGGCCTGGGCCACATCTTTGCCTTTAGCCATGCCCACGCCGACTTTGCTCTTCATGTCGCCGATGGCGATGGTGGCCCGGAAACTAAATCTCTTTCCGCCTTTAGTGACGCGAGCTACGCGGGCGATGTCTAAAACTTTTTGTTCATATTCCGGCCGCACGAAATCCCGACTCTGTCCGCCTCGTCTCGGCCCTCTTCTGTTTTGTTGGAAATTTGCCATATTTAAAATTTAATTCCGCCTTTTCTTAATCCCTCGGCCACGGCTTTAACGCGGCCATGATATTTAAAACCGCCCCGATCGAATACAGCCTCGGTTATTCCCAAATCCACCGCTTTCTTGGCCATGCTTTCAGCCGTACTTGAAGCTTTTTCTGTTTTATTTCCCTTAGTCTTAGTCTTGCCTCCAATGGAGTTACCCAGAATAGTTTTTCCGGAAACGTCGTCAATAAATTGGATAAAGACATTCTTATTGCTTTTAAAAACTGAAACCCGGGGCTTTTTTGCCGTTCCGATTATCGTCGCTCTTACACGGTTGTGCCTCCGTATTCTTTTTTCTCTTTTTGTATTCATTGTTATGCAGCCGCGGTTGCTTTCTTACCGGCTTTACGCTTTATTACCTCGCCCAAATATCTGACGCCGCTCCCCTTGTATGGCTCGGGTTTTCTCAACGTCCGTATGTGGGCCGCGACCTTTCCGATTAATTCTTTATCAATTCCCATGACTTTTATGACATTTTTTTCAACTTTAAAAGATATTCCTTCCGGCGCCGACACGGTTATGGGATGGGAGTATCCCAATTCCAGTTCCAAATCGTTGCCTTTGACATTGGCTTTGTAGCCGACGCCCTGGAATTCCAAAGCCTTCTCGAATCCTTCAGTGACGCCTTTAATTAAATTGGAAAGGACGGCCGTTGAAAGGCCCCACATGGAATGGATTTTATTGTCTTTCAGTATTTTTTCTTCTCTTGGCATAATCGTAGCCGTATTTTCAGATTGGGTAAAAACAAAATGACTACTCAAAGGCATTGATAGTTCTCCCTTGGGTCCTTTTACGAAAACAGAGCCGTTTTCGTTTCGAACGGTTACGCCCTGGGGAATATTGATTTGTTTTTTTCCTATTTTGCTCATAGTTACCAGACTTCACATAATATTTCGCCTCCCAATTTTTCTTTCTTGGCGTTTTCCGACGTCATGATGCCCCTGGATGTCGAAAGAATGGCCAACCCGTAGCCTGATCTTACCGGCCTGATTTCGGACGCTTTCATGTACATTCGACGCGACGGCTTTGAAACGATTTTCACATTATTCAATATGGTTCCGTCGCCGTATTTCAACGTAATGTAAATGTAATCATGCTCGGAATTTTTCATTTTCTTGGACTTTTTTTCGACATCAGCCACAAATCCCGATGACTTCAAGATATCGGCTATAGACATTTTCATCTTGGAAAAAGGAATCGAAACCTGCTCTTTTTTGGAAAGCTGGGCATTCTTAATCTGTATTAACATGTCTGAAATTGGATCTGTTACCATGATGATTTTTTAACACCGGGCAGCATGCCGGCGTTGGCTAATTCTCTGAAATGAATCCGGCACAAACCGAACTTGCCGATATAGCCCGGCTTGCGGCCGCAAATGAAACAGCGCTTAACAATCCGTGATGAAAATTTCGGTTTTTTGTTGGATCGGGCGATTGTTGATTTCTTAGGCATGTTTGAATGGAAAACCCAGCATTTTAAACAAGGCTAGGCCTTTTTCTCTACTGCCGGCATTGGTTACAACCGTGACCTGCAGACCAAAAATATCTTTCGTGCTTTCGTATGTCACTTCCGGAAAAATATTGTGCTCTTTTACGCCGAGATTTAAGTTCCCATCCGAATCGATATTTTTTATTTCTATCCCCCGGAAGTCCTTTGATCTGGGCAAGGCAATGGATATCAGACGATCAATGAAATCGTACATTCTTTTGCCTCTGACAGTAACGGAAATTCCGATATTTGTTCCTTCGCGCAGCTTGAATCCGGAAATGGACTTGCGGGCTTTTCTGAACACTGCCTTCTGGCCCGACAAAAGAGAAATATCTTTTTCGAGCTTGGTAATCCCCTTGTCGTCTTTAACCATCTTTCCAATTCCCGAATTAATGACCACCTTTTCAATTTTTGGCACCGCCATGACATTTGGTATTTTAAACTGTTCCTTCAGGGCAGGAACAACTTTTTTTCTGTATGTTTCTTGTAATCTGGGCGTGGTCATGGGTTATTTAGTCCGTTATATTATATATATTTTTTGGAAAAAATCAATCTTATTTTATTTCGGCGTTGCATTTCTTGCATATCCTCACTTTGTTGCCGTTATCAAGCCGTAATCCAATACGGGTGGGTTTCGAGCAGGCGCCGCATATCAGCGCGGCGCTGGCCGCGTTGACGGATCTTTCCTTGTGAATTATCTGGCCTTTTTGACCCTGCTTTCGGGCCCTGACTGCTTTTTTTATCAAATTCAACCCTTCAATCACAATTTTGTCTTGAGACGGAAAAACAGCCAGGATTTTTCCTTTTTTGCCTTTGTCTTTTCCGGACATCATCATCACGTTGTCGCCTTTTTTTAATTTCATATTATTAAACTAATTCTTCGGCCAGAGAAGCAATGGTCGAATATCCCAATTCTCTTATTTCTCTAGGAATGGGTCCGAATACTCGGCCGCCTTTAGGCTCCTTGCCATCAAGAATAATAACGGCATTGTCGTCAAAGCGGATATAGCTCCCGTCTTTACGCCTGAACGGCTGTTTCTGCCTGACAACTAATGCCTTCAAAACATCTTTTTTCTTAACCGTTTTTCTCGGCTCGGCGTCCTTGACGGATACCACGACAATATCGCCGATTCGGGCGTATCTCTTCTTTGAACCGCCGAGAACCTTAAACACGCCGACGCGCCTTGCGCCTGAATTATCAGCAACACCAACCATGGAACGTAATTGAAGCATATTATTGAACCTTCCCGGTTATAACCCATCTCTTGTCTTTGGATATAGGCTTTGATTCCTGAATCGTAACCTTGTCGCCGACATGAAATTGGTTTTCGGGGTTATGGGCTTTAAATCTTTTGCTTAATTTGACGAATTTCTTGTATTTGGGATGCTTGACCATTCGGGCGATTTCAATCACAGCCGTCTTGGTCATCTTATCGGATACGACAGTCCCTTTTAACGTTCTTGGTTTTTTATTATTTTCCGGCATGTTCTTTTATTTTGGTTAATATTTGGGCGATGCTGGTTTTAGTCTTCTTTAATCTGCTGACATCATTTAATTTTTTATTTGCCAAATCAAACCGCAGCTGCAGCATCATAGCTTTCGTTTCCTCCAGCATATTCTTTAATTCTTGGGCTGACTTATTTTCTAAATCTGTGTATTTCATCGGCTTATGATTCTGGTTTTAACGGGCAATTTATGGGCCCCCAATCTTAAGGCTTCTCTGGCCGTCGCTTCCGGCAGGCCGTCAATTTCAAATATGACCCGGCCAGCTTCAACCGGCACCACAAAATGCGACAATGGACCTCGTCCGCCACCCATACCCAATTCCGGACTACGGGCGGTTCGAGGCTTATCCGGAAACACACGCATCCAAATTTTGCCGCCGCGCTGAATGAATTTGGCCATGACCCGCCGGGCCGATTCCAATTGATTCGACTTAAGCCACGAAGATTCTTCCGATTTCAACCCAAAGCTTCCAAAGCTCAATTTTGTGCCGCGCGAAGCCACGGCTTTTACTTTGCCTTTATGGACTTTCGTATGTTTAACTCTGGAAGGCTGCATTTTCATTTCTAATTTGTCGACTTAATCGAATTTTTCACCTTTATATATCCAAACCTTAATACCGATTGTTCCGAATGTCGTCATCGCAGTTGCCTTGGCATAGTCTATATCGGCTCTCAACGTCTGCAAGGGCAAATTGCCTTCTTCTAAATGTTCGGCTCGAGCAATTTCTGCTCCGTCTAATCGGCCGCCGATATATATCTTGGCCCCTTTAACCTGTTTATTGGCCATCATCTTGGCCAGTGTTTGCTTCATGATTCTTCGGTATGGAATCCTCTTTTCAATTTGTTCTACGATGGATTCAGCCATGATAGCGGCGGAAGATTCGGGACTTTTTATTTCTTGGATTTCAATCCGAACGCTTACTTTATTTTTCAAAACTCTCTGCAAAGCTTTTTTCAGATCTTCGATGCCGCCTCCACCACGGCCGATTATCAAACCCGGCCTGGATGTGTAGACGATGATATTGAGCATGTCCGTTCCTCTTTCAATTTCAATCCGATCCACGGACATGCCCTTTAATTTCCTGACCAAAAAACTTCGGACCGAAACGTCATCTTTCAAAAAAGGAATGTATTTCTTCGCGCTAAACCAGCGGGAATACCAATCCTTCGTAATACCTACCCTAAATGCCGTTGGTGATGTTTTTTGTCCCATATTAAACTGTCTTTCTTTGGAAAATTCTTTTTACAAAACCTTTTTTACTTACTTTTTTGCCAATTTCCGTTTTAATTTCGGGCTTCTTGTCTGTTTTTGCCTCGGTTTCAACTTTATGTTCGTGCACGTGTTCGGGCTTCGACTTAACCGTCCTTTTCAGACCGGCCACTTTTTCATCAAGAACAACAGTAATCAGGCTGGTTTTCTTTTGAATCGGTGACACCCGGCCAAAACCCTTTGGCTCAAATCTTCTTAATTTTACGCCCTCGTTAACTAAAATACTTTTGATGTATAGATTTTCTTTAACCATGTGGAAATTATTTTCGGCGTTAGCTAAAGCCGATTTCAAAAGCTTAATCATGTGCGGACTGGGCCTTTTAACAAAGAACTCCAGCTGGTCCAAAGCCGCCAACACATCTTTGCCCTTCAATAGATTGGCTACGGATCTGACTTTTCTGGGCGCTAATCTTAAATTGTTTAATTTAGTTACGGTTTGCATGATTATTTTTTCTCAGGCTCAATTTTGGCCGCTTTAGCCGCATCTAATTCTTTCTGTTTGGCCGCTGTTTCAATCTCTTTCTGCATTCGTCCGCCGTGGCGGGAGAATTTGCGGGTTAGAGAAAACTCACCCAATTTATGACCGACCATATCCTCTGTAACAAAGACGGGGACATGGACTTTACCATTGTGAACCCCGAAAGTAAAGCCAATCATTTCCGGAACAATCGTGGACGCGCGGGCCCATGTTTTGATAATTGTTTTATCTCCAACTTTAAGACGGCCTACTTTTTTAAGGAGTTTTTCGTCTACATAAGGGCCTTTTTTTAGTGATCTGCTCATATATTATTGTGTTTGGTCATGGGGCGAAACTCTACTTGTTTCTGCGTCTTATAATAAACACGCCTGATTTCTTTTTCTTGTTTCTTGTTTTTCGGCCGCCGGTAACTTTGCCCTGGGCGGTCTTCGGCCTTCTTGTGCCTCGGCCTTGTCGGCCTTCACCGCCGCCGTGCGGATGGTCAACCGGATTCATGGCTGTTCCCCTGACTTTTGGCCTTTTGCCCAACCACCTGTTTCGTCCGGCTTTTCCGAGCGATATCGTGCTGTGCTCCATATTGGATACCTGTCCGTACGAAGCAAAACAATTGTCTGAAACCTTCCGGACTTCCGAAGAAGGCATTACCAGCTGGACATATCCGCCCTCACTGGCTAAAACCGAAGCTGCTGTTCCGGCAGACCTGACGGCCATGCCGCCCCGGCCTGGGAACAATTCAATATTGTATACCAGTGATCCTTGGGGAATATTTTTCAACCTCATCCTATTTCCGGGCTTTAAGGCTGCTTTGTCAGCGGTTACAATTTTGTCGCCGACGTTAAGTCCCTCCGGGGCCAAAATATAGCGCCGCTCGCCGTCAGCATATGTAATACGAGCTATCCTAGCCGTTCTGTTCGGATCATACTCGATGGAAAAAACTTTTCCGGGTACATCCATCTTCTGCTGTTTAAAATCTATCGTCCGGTATAATCTTTTGACGCCGCCGCCTCTGTGAAGACTGGTCACCCGGCCCTGATTGTTGCGTCCGACAGACCGTTTGAAACTTTTTTTCAAAGACTTCAAAGGCTCAACTGCGGACAGTTTTGAAAAATCATATCCCATCATGTGCCTTCGCGACGGCGTTGTCGGATTATATTTCTTCATGGTTATGCTTTGGCTTGCTCAATCGCGTAGCCAGGCTTCAATACTACGATTGCTTTTTTAACCGCGTTTGTTTTTCCTTGATACTTACCCACGGTTCTTCGTTTGGCCGGAAGTTTCACGATTTTTACTTTTTTAACTTTTACGCTGAAAAGTTTTTCAACCTTCTTGGCAATTTCCGATTTGGTCGCAACCGCCGTAACCTTAAAAACATATTGATTAATATTTGTTAAAAGCGAGGCTTTTTCGGAAATATATAAACTGGTTAAAACTTTGTAGGCGCCGGAATCGGAAACCAGTATTGTTTCCTTTTTTTCGGGAACCGAAACTTCGGCCTTATCGGCCTCTTTCTTTTTATCTTCTTTTTTAAAAGGATTTAATTTCATATTCTTTTATTCAAAACTTCCAATGAGTCTTTCAATATAACCGCGTATTTGTGGGACATAACCGTCAGCGGACTCAAATTCCTGGCTTCAATAATATCTATGTTTTTAATATTATTCGACAATCGAACCAATTCCGGACTGTGGTCTGGCGTGATTAATATGTATGACCCACCTTTTCCGGAAACTATTTTGGAAAAATTCTTTACGATAATGGCCATCTCTTTTGTTTTCGGCCGTGGCATGTTGATTGAATCAACAACAGCCACTTCGTTGTCTTTGAATTTGGCCGATAGAGCAACAGCCAATGCTTTTTTGGCCATTTTTTTATTTATTCCTTTTTTATAACTTTCCCATTTGAGCGGTCCGTGGGTTACGCCTCCGCCTTTCCATATCGGCGATCGGATGGATCCATGCCGGGCCCGGCCCGTTCCCTTTTGGCGCCAAGGCTTAACTCCTCCGCCCCTGACTTCGGATCGGCCTTTGGTGTGGGCTATGACCTGTCTCTTATTCGCCATTTCCGAATTGACAACTTGATAAAGCAAATCTTTGTTCATGGCCGCGCCAAAAACTTTGTCCGATATCTCTACGGACCCCACATTTTCGGCGTTTTGGTTGTATACATTAATTTCCATATATTTCCACAATTCCCCCGTTATTCCCCGGAATCGCTCCATTTATTACCAGAATGTTCTTTTCCGAATCAACTTTTATGATTTTCAATCCTCTCGTCGACGCTCTTACATTTCCCATGTGTCCGGCCATGCGCATGCCTTTTAGCGTATGTTGAGGAAATCTCTGGCCGATTGAACCACCATGGCGCAAGACGTGATGGTGGCCGTGACTCGCCGGTGCACCGTGAAAGCCGTGCCTTTTAACCACGCCCTGAAAGCCCTTTCCTTTTGTTGTTCCAGAAACCTTAACGTTGTCACCTTCGGAAAACACGGTAACGTCGATTTTGTCTCCGATTTTCAATTCTCCGTCGTTCTTAAATTCTCTCAATCCGGCGAAGTCGCCCGTTTTCTTTTGGGGTTTTTTTACGCTTCTCTTTTTGCCGTATCCGATTTGCACGGCTTCATACCCGTCTTTATCTTTCGTTTTCAGCTGGGTCACGATGTTTGGTTCAGCTTTGACAAGCGTAACCGGGACGACGGTTCCGTCTTCCTTGAATATCTGGGTCATGCCTATCTTTTTGCCTACAATAAATTTCATATTTGCTCTCGTTCTAAACATTTTCATTCCAACGAAAAACCCAGATTACTGGGCAATCCAAACTAACTATTTAAATAAACGTATTTAGTTAGATTTTTGCGCCAACAATCCTGACAAAGACATTTTTTGCAATAATGAATTTTTAATAAACCGGTTGCCTCGCGACAGTTTCCGGATTAATTCCATTTTGCAATTACTGCCTTATTCTCTCGTCCCATTTACCTGAGGCGAGAAGTAAAGAAATAATCACATCTTAACCTCGATATCCACTCCTGCGGGCAGATTCAGATTCATCAAAGCGTCTATTATTTTCGGTGTCGGGGCGGTGATATCAATGAGTCTTTTGTGAATCCTCATCTCATACTGTTCTCTGGAATTTTTATCTATAAACGTCGAGCGATTTACCGTATACTTGCGTATTTCCGTCGGCAATGGCACCGGCCCGATCGGCTTTCCGCCATAGCGCTCTATCGTTTCGACAATCTGATTGGCTGATTTGTCTATGATTTTATTGTCATAGGCTTTCAGCTTTATTCTTATCCTCTGGTTATTATCCGTCTTTTTTTTTGTGGCCATGCTGTTAATAAAGAACAGGAGACACGCTCTCAGAGCGTGTCTTTAATTTATGCGTTTATTTTTGTTACTGCTCCCGCGCCTACGGTTTTACCGCCTTCTCGGATGGCAAATCTCTGTTTTTCCTCCATGGCAATTGGTGCAATAAGTTTAACTTTAAGGTTAACGGTGTCGCCGGGCATAATCATTTCGGTTCCTTCGGGCAAGAATACTTCTCCGGTAACGTCTGTGGTTCGGAAATAGAATTGCGGCTTATAGCCCTTGAAAAACGGGGTATGCCTTCCGCCTTCTTCCTTTGTTAATATATATATTTCGGCGTCGAAATCGGTATGGGGAGTAATGGTACCGGGCTTGGCCAATACTTGGCCTCTTTCGATATCTTCTTTCTTAGTGCCTCGAAGCAAAATACCGGCATTATCTCCAGCCAAACCCTCGTCAAGCTGCTTGTTGAACATTTCAATACCAGTAACAACTGTTTTGGCTGTTGGTTTTAAACCGACAATTTCAATTTCTTCATTAACTTTAACCTTTCCTCTTTCAACTCGTCCGGTAACAACCGTGCCTCGGCCTTCGATTGAAAATATATCCTCGATAGGCATAAGAAACGGCTTGTCGATATCTCTGACCGGATCGGAGAAAAATGTATCCAAAGCGTTCAAGAGTTCTTTGATTGGCTGAACAGCGGGATCATCTTTTGATTTAGCCTCCAAGGCTTTCAAACCGGAACCGCGGATAATCGGAGTGGTATCACCGGGAAATTGGTATTTGTTTAAAAGTTCCCTGATTTCCGCTTCAACCAAATCAAGCATTTCCGGATCATCAACCTGATCGCACTTATTCATGAATACGACTATGGATGGGACGCCGACTTGGCGAGCCAAAAGAATGTGTTCCCGAGTTTGAGGCATAGGACCGTCAGTCGCGGCGACAACCAATACGGCGCCGTCCATCTGTGCAGCACCGGTTATCATGTTTTTGATGTAATCGGCATGGCCTGGAGCGTCAACGTGGGCATAGTGCCTTTTCGGCGTCTCATATTCGGAGTGGTGCAATGAAATGGTAATGCCTCTGGCTTTTTCTTCCGGCGCCTTATCAATCTGATCAATTCCTTCAACCCGAGCGCTGTAGCCTTCATCTTTTAACAAATCGGCGACGCGCAAAATAGACGCGGTTAAAGTTGTTTTACCGTGGTCGACGTGCCCGATTGTGCCGACATTCATGTGCGGCTTGGATCTCTCAAATTTTCCTGCCATCTGGTCTGATTACTAGGGGTTAGAAATTTAGCGCAAGATATTCCTCCGGCTCTAAGTTTTTATCCCGTAGTCTATGTTTATGTATATAGACGCAAACTAGTGATTATATTCTAATCCAATGAGAAAGATATGTCAATATTTATAAGTCCAGCATTTTTTCTTCCTTCTCGAGTTCGTCTTTCAAGGCCTGAATGTCTTTGTTTATTCTCTCTAATATTTCCAATTCTCCCTCGCCTAGCGGCTGCTTTTCCGGCCTGGGAATTTCCGGCGCGTGGTTTACCTTTATTTCTTTTTCCATGTTCATAGATTTGAATTGATCGTATGAAACCACGACAAAGACCGGCTCACCATTATCGAGCACCAGTACATTTGTCTTACCATCCTTTAACAACTGCTTGAGTTCGTTGATATTCATATAGCGGTGTAATACCAAAATTATTTATTTAAGGCAACTTACTTTTTCCCTTCTATTATCTGCTGGGCAATATTCTGGGGTACAGGTTCATAATGATCAAATTCCATGGTAAACGTGCCTCGGCCTTGAGTAAGAGATCTAAGGGTCGTGGCGTAGCCGAACATTTCCGAAAGCGGCACTCTGGCGTCGATGATTTTAAGATTCAAAGGATTTCTGTCTTCTATGCTCATAATCTGGCCTCTTCTTGACGCCAAGTCTCCCGTTGTTTCTCCCAGCGTTACTTCCGGAGTTATAATTTCGACTTTCATAATCGGTTCCAGTATCAGAGGCTTTGCTCTTTTGGCCGCTTCCTGCAAAGCCATAGATCCGGCAATCTTAAACGCCATTTCCGAAGAATCAACATCGTGGTACGAGCCGTCATATAATGTAACCTTCATGTCGACGACCGGAAAGCCGGCCAGTATTCCTTTGTCCAAAGCTTCTCGGACGCCTTTTTCAGTAGCCGGTATGAATTCTTGGGGAATGGCACCGCCCTTGATGGCATCAACGAATTCATAACCCTTCCCTCTTTCCAAAGGTTCGACTTTAAGCCAAACGTGGCCATACTGGCCCCGGCCGCCGGACTGACGGATATATTTACCTTCGGCCTGGGCTTCATTGGATATTGTTTCCTTGTACGCCACTTGAGGCCGGCCGGTATTGGCTTCAACGCTGAATTCTCTTCTCATTCTGTCTACCAATACTTCTAAATGCAGCTCGCCCATGCCGGAAATGATAATCTCGCCCGTTTCTTCATCGCCTTTAATTCTGAATGTGGGGTCTTCGTCGGAAAGTTTCCTCAAAGCAATACCCATTTTTTCCTGATCGGCTTTTGTTTTCGGTTCAATTCTAAGAGATATGACCGGCTCCGGAGCATCAATCCCCATCAAAATAATTGGATTGTCGGGATCGCAAAGAGTATCTCCGGTTTTTGTCGCTTTTAAGCCAACAGCGGCCGCAATGCCACCGGCATCGATTTCTTTTATGTCTTCTCTCTGATTGGCATGCAATCTCACAATCCGGCCTATTCTTTCCTGCTGGCCCGTTCTCGTATTTAAAACATATGACCCGGCCGATAGAACGCCCGAGTATACCCTGAAGAATGTAAGCTGGCCGACAAAAGGATCCGTTGCCACTTTGAAGGCCAAAGCCCTGAAAGGAGCTTCGTCTTTTGCTTCAACCGCCACCGAGTTGCCCTTATCATCCGTGCCGGTAGTGGGCGGAATATCGATTGGGGCCGGCAAGTACCAAGCCACGGCATCCAATACCAGCTGGACGCCTTTATTTTTTAGAGCTGAACCGCAGAAGACGGGATATATTTTTCCGGCTATAACCGCGTTGCGAAGAATAATTTTAAGCTGATCCGGATTAATTTCTTTGCCGTCCAAATACTTTTGCATCGCCTGATCGTCTGTTTCTACAATTTTTTCGATTAAAATGGCTCTTTCTTTTTCGGCCAAGGCTTTCAAATCTTCGGGTATATCTTTATACGCGACATTTTCTCCTTTTTGGCCCTCAAACTGAACGAATTTCATAGAAAGCAAATCAACCACGCCCGTAAATTTATCTTCGTGGCCGTCAGGAATCTGCATTTTAACGGCGTTTGGAGAAAGCCGTTCCAGTATCGACTCAAACGATCTGTCAAAAGAGGCGCCTAAGCGGTCGAGCTTGTTTATAAAACAGATTCGGGGAACGTTATAATCGTCGGCATAGCGCCAGTTCGTTTCCGATTGCGGTTCCACGCCGGCCACACCGTCAAAAACGACAACCGCGCCGTCCAGAACCCGAAGAGATCTTTTGACTTCGATTGTAAAATCAATATGGCCGGGAGTGTCAATCAAGTTTATTTTTATCTTCTGGCTCGCGTCGCTGCCGGCCGTGGTCGGCGTCCAGTACGCGGTCGTGGCCGCGGCAGTTATTGTGATTCCTCTTTCCCTTTCCTGTTCCATCCAATCCATCACCGTATCGCCCTCATGGACCTCGCCGATTTTATGAGAAATTCCAGTGTAAAACAAAATGCGCTCGGAAACGGTTGTTTTTCCGGCATCAATGTGGGCAATGACCCCTATATTTCTGACTTTTTCTAACGGATATTCTCGTGCCATATAAATTATTTATCCTTTCCTATAATAATAGTGTCGCTAACAATAACGGCGCCGACTTGGCCATCTGCGAGGCATAAAGCGAGGATTGATTCGAGGCGTACTTTAGCTACGGCGAGAATCAAACGAAGCTTTTAACGAAGCAGATGGCCAAGAGCGTACTGCCATTACCGCGAAGCGGTTGGCAGAGCGGTCGGCAAGTTATTCAATTACCAGGCAAAATGAGCAAATGCTTTGTTGGCCTCGGCCATTCGGTGAGTATCCATTTTTTTCTTGACCGCTCCCCCCGTATTGTTAAAAGCATTAATCAGTTCCTCGGCTAATTTTTCCCGCATCGGCTTTCCTTTTTGACTGCGGGCGGCGCCAGTAATCCAGCGGATGGCTAAAGCCAGCTTTCGTTCCGGACGAACTTCAATCGGAACCTGGTAATTAGCCCCACCGATTCGGCGAGATTTGAGCTCCTGATTCGGACCGGCATTTTGAATCGCGATTTCTAAAAGCTCCAGCGCCGGCTTGTTTACTTTTTTCTCAGCGATTTCCAAAGCGCCGTAGACGATTTTTTCCGCCACAGCTTTCTTGCCGTTGTTCATTATCTTATTCGTCAATTTAGAAACCAAAAGACTGCCGTACTTAATGTCCGGTTCTATGACAATTCTTTTTTTAATCGGTCTTCTCATTAAGCTGTTCTAGGTTTTTTAGCCCCGTATTTTGAGCGCTCTTGTTTTCGGCCGTCTACGCCGCTCGCGTCAAGCCGGCCTCTGACGATATGATAGCGCACGCCCGGCAAATCCTTTACGCGCCCGCCGCGGATTATGACCACCGAGTGTTCTTGCAGATTATGGCCGATACCGGGAATATACGCGGTCACTTCTTGTCCGTTGGTTAACCTGACTCTGGCTATTTTTCTTAAGGCCGAATTTGGTTTTTTAGGCGTCATGGTTCTAACCTGAATGCACACGCCTCGCTTGAAAGGAGCCGGATATACAACCGGCCGATTGTGAATAGAATTGAAACCGAAAGTCAAAGCCGGCGACTTTGTTTTCGCTTTGACTTTCCTTCTCGGATTTTTTAAAAGCTGTCTGAATGTTGGCATATACAAATAAAGCCCGAAGGCGAGATGTAGTATATCAGAGAAATGGAAGAACCGTCAATAATCATAACCTGATGCCCGTTAATAGCGACATTAAGGAGAAAACAATTGCCGAAAGAATCGGGCCGATAAAGAAAAGAAGGGCCAAAAATAATACGATGCTGTACCGGTACAAAAATATTTTAACCGCCTGCAGTCTGTCCGGCAGAATCGCCATCAAAAGCCAGTGACCGTCTAAAGGCGGAATCGGAAAGAGATTGAATATGGCCAAAGCCAAATTAATCCAAACAATGTACAAAAAGAGCTGAGGGATCAACGGCGATGCGAATATATCCGGCATGAATCTCAATAATATGCCGAACACTATCGCCAAAATAATATTGGAAGCGGGACCGGCAAACGCCACTTTGGCCGGTCCGTATTTTTTGTCTCTCAAATTCGCGGGGTTGTACGGCACGGGCTTGGCATACCCGAAAATAAATCCGACATTCGTCAGTAAGAGCATCAGGGGTAATATAACAGAACCAAAAATATCAATATGCTTGAAGGGATTAAGCGTTATCCGGCCCAAATCCTTAGCCGTCGAATCTCCCAAAGAATTAGCCATTACGCCATGGCTGACTTCGTGAATAACGACGGATAAAATAAAGACAACGATTTTGAATATATCTAACATTATGGTCACTTGCTAGAGTATCATTTTTGATGTACTATGTAAAAGATTTAATGTAACGCAACCGACCGCTCTGCCATTACCGCGAAGCGGTTGGCAGAGCGGTCGACAAGTTTAAAATGACTAGATGTCCAAAATGCGGGAAAAAACCAATCATGGCCACCAGGCGCGTCCTTTTGCGTGGCAAATATAACCCGACCTTAAAATCCAAGAGATACATTAATCTTCAATGGGCCAGGCTTGATGGTAAAAGAATCAAAATTTGTACTGATTGCATCAAAACGCTGACTAAACTAAAAGTTGCTTAAAATGAACCCCGTGTAAACAACACGGGGTTTTAGTAACGAAGAATCCAGTTCTTAAACTCTTTGAAGCTCAAGTCCGGATATTCGACTCCGATCTTCATTGCCGCCTCTTCGAGTTTATTCTTCGCTTCGAGAAACGGGGCTTCGACGGCATTCTCGCTGCCAAAAAAAACGAAACCAATCTTGCTTGAGACGAGGCGATGGGCCTCGTCAACGAGTTTTTGCCAAAGGCCGTCCAGTTCCGGGCGACCGCGGCAAACCTGTGCGAATTCACCCAATGTCACGGCTACCCCCTTTACTCATGGTTGAGAGCCTTTCTGGCTATGGTCAGAGCCCAGTCGCCAAGCTCTGCTCTCGTGTTACCTATTATGTCACTTCGCCATGAATTTGTCAAACCAAGTTTTTTGTATTCCCTTGATATTTGATTCACAATATCGATTAATATGTTATGCGCCAGTTTTCTATTTTGATCCGCTGCCATCATAACTTCTTTTTCCGATTTACCTTGTCTCACCGATGACCATCTGGCAACCGACTGTGCGTACTTACCAACCGTTTTTTCCAACTCCACAATGAGCGGAATCAGTGAATGGAATTTTGCTGCGTCGGTTTTAAATTTAAAATATAAATTTAAATCCTTATCTTCCTGGGTTTCCCCCTTCTCCTCGTCGGCTTTATGTTTCCACAACTCTTTTAAAAATGGATCCTCTGACGTCATTTTTTTTGGCTATATTATATGATATCATTTTACCACAAAAACGGGCCGGAGTATGCCGGTAGTACGCGTCCATGGGGTGGATGTAGATCGGGTTCGATTCCCGACGGCCCGACCATCACTCAAAAACCGCCAGTGGCGGTTTTTGAGTGGGCTTCACTTCTATCTGCCAAGCTTAGCTATTTTTCCCAAGATGGGTTCCCGCAGAGCAGCCCGTCAGAAATCCCAAACAAGGAGATATCATCAGAACTACAAAATATGAGGATCCCTAAATAGTCAATTAGACTAAAGCTTTTGCAGACAAAAGAGAAGCTGATACAAGTATACCATTCCTGCCCATTTGCAAAATTGACGGCCGGCTAATTTTTATTTATTCTATTTTTAGTATCGGGGGTAAATATGTTCAGAACACTGATTATGCTTCTACTTGCCGCCTCAACAAGTTCATTAACAACGCAAAGAAATAATATATCAAAAGATATTCAAACGCAGAGGAGTTGCCTAAAGCCGTGGACAATGGCTTTTGACGCTCTGCTCAAGAGAAGTACCAAGAATGGAGATCTTCAAAGATTAAGACAAATATATGATCGTGCAATTCTAGTAAAAATAGCACCTGCACGGGAAAAACGAGGATATGAATACCTAGACGACACTTCAACTGAAGATTGGCTTGGTCTATTGCCGATCTGTGAGGTTAAATCCACTCCCGAACCATGGCAAGATGTCCTAAGAATCATTCATCGTGGCGCGCAGTATGAGCCACGGCCAAATGTTATTCTCCTTAGAAGCGATCTGCCTATGCCGGAATTAGTAAGAGGATTAATTCTGGTCAGAGAGTTGTATGTTAAATCCCGCCTCGGTAACCGTCGAGCTACTAATGCCGGAGTTGAGGTTGATGCCTATGAATTTCAATTCGGAATATTGGACGATCTGAATTTACCGGGATACAAAGAATCCATTAGAGACGATATGCCATACATTATGGAAGACCACACGAACGGCCAATATGATTCGCTTAATTTAACCAACCCTAGATTACCCCTGATGTTTCCGGATGTGAAGCAACATGAAGTGGCCTACTATTTTGCCGGGCAACTTATTTACAAAAGAACCCTGTTTAGAGTGTTTGAGTTAATGTACAAAGGATCTGAAGCAAGAAAAGCCAAGGAAAGATTTGGTATCATGTAGTTAATTTGCTTTAATATTAAAACTTGGATAGCCGTCATTTTCGAGAGACGGCTTTTTAATTTGTGAACAACGTGTTAGTAAGTTGTCGATTAGGCGTTCAAAATCTCATCAATTATGCCTAAAAATCCTCGTTTAAGGTGTAGTAGGTGTAGCGGGGCTTGTGCGTAACGAGTTCTTCGGGTTTGAACCAGACATTAATTTCGCTCGCCGCTTCTTCTGCGTTGCCCGATGCATGGATTAAATTGAAAATGCCTATCTGTTTTTCATCGCAATATCCGTAAGACACATGGGCGTAATCCCCGCGGATTGTCCCCGGTTGTGCACCCTTTGGCTCGGTTGATCCGACAAGTTTGCGAGCCACCTCAACCATGTCAACGCCCTCCAGAACGAGGGCTATAATCGGGCCCGATGTGAGCATTTCAATCATCGCTTTTCTTACCCTTTCTCCGCGTCTGATAGAAATATCCTCTGTATAATGACTCATGGCCGTGTCTTTTTCGGAAACCAAGAGCTTGAGCCCCATCATTTTCGCGCCAACTCTTTCAAATCTTTGGATAATTTCCCCGACTATCCCGCGGTTAACGGCATCGGGTTTCAGAAGAATCAGAGTTCGCTGCAATTTAATATTTTTCTTTCTAGAATCTTTTTTCATATTCAATCAATATTAATATTAATCTCCTCTTTTTGTCCAATCTTTGTATTTATTCTTTAATCTGGATATTTCAGAATCGGACAAAGAATCATAAACCTGAAGCCAATTCCCCGATATCGCTCTTTGAGCCGCCGGCAATTCTATCTCCCCGGAACAAACTTTTTCATATAAGTAGCTTTCCACCAAATCCTTTTCTTTAAATCCCGGGCGGGGTTCGGCCGGCTCGGGAAAAAGATTGGCTACGTCATTGTCACCGCCTAAAGCCAAAGGAATGAAATGGTCGGCTTCATAGGTTCCGAACGGTTGGGGATATTTGATGCCGTACATCCGATAAATCTTCTTTTTTAATGATACGGGTACGCTGCGGACCGTTTTCGTGTATCCGCTGACGCATATTTTATCAACCGTTGCGTTTGGAAATATAGATCCCGGCGTGCATTCCGAATCCGGCAAACTTCCTATCATCGCGCACTGCTCCGTTTTTGTCGGTAATTTCGGGGCAAAAGACTCCGTGTTATATTGGACAAAAGCCGCCTGCGATCTATCTGAAGTTCCAAGTCCCCAATAATATCCGGTCAGGCCCGATACGGCCAGAATGATTAAAAACCAACTAAATTTCATGGGAATTTTTTTGTCTCATGATTAAGAAGGATATAATAATGATCGAGTATGAAAAGAATAAAACATACGCGTTAATCGAAATCGTCAAGGAGGAAAATTCAAAAGACCCTAGCCATTCGACGACTGTCAGCTGATATGTGGATACCAGGGTGGCCAAGATTCCCAAAGCCTTGCCCAAAGGGATAAAGATTAAACCGGCCAGGCCGCTCAAAAATCCAAGAAGCATGGCCAAAGGTATAAGCGGCAAAATTAAAATATTCGCCGGCAACGAAACAAGTGAAAACTGCTGAAAATAATACATCAAAAGAGGAATCACTAAAACTTGAGCAGAAATTGTCATCTGCAAATTTTCCCTTATCTTGAATTTGTCGGGCCACGCACGCATTGCCCTCTCAAAGACGGGATGAAACATGATAATGCCCATAACGGCCATAAAGGAGAGCTGGAAACCGATATCATGAACTAAGATAAGAGGATTAAGCCAGACCATCAGCGCGGCCGCGAATAAAATGGCGTTCATCGGATTATACAGCCGGCCGTAGCTTTGAGCAAAAAGAAGTATGAGACCCATAATCGTCGCTCTCGCGATTGATGGACCGGCGCCGACCATTATCGTGAAGAGGACGATTATGCCGCTTGAAACCCAAAATGCTTTTTTCCGGCGCATAAATTGAGTGAGAGTTATTAAAAGTGCGTTTGCTATTATCGTTATGTTGAATCCGGACAAGGCCAAAACATGCGTTGTGCCTGTCTTATTGAAAGATTCCCTTATCTCAATCGGAATATTTTGCCGCGAACCAAGCAATATGCCGTTCATATATTCCGAATCGGGTTCGGCCATAACTTTTTTTATACTCGCCTGAAAATTATTTTTTACGGAAAACAGCATTTTAAAAACGGGGATTTTATATTTTTCGAAGATACCGATTCTGACCGCGTCTATTTTCCTGATTCTCGGAAAAGCAATTATCGATCGGATGCCTTCCTTTTTTAAATAAATAATATAGTCGAAATTGGAAAAATTCTGAGGTTTCTCGGGCACTCCGGATATCTCCAAGAAATCGCCATACGCCTTGGGCGGAAAAATATCCGTCCTGATAAGAACATTCTCGTCAACCGGAATCGTAATCTGCGGCGTTTGGATTTCTTTTACCCGAAATGTGAATTTTGTTTTTGCACCGTCATTTTCCAGCTCATCGGATATGTATCCCCGTAAAATCACCTCGCTGTCGCGGTTATTAAATTCCTCAAGAAGAGTATGACCGTATTCAAACGCCGAATAACGGCCCAGCCCCAGAGCAAAAACCAGAAGAAGAAAACCGATGACAATCCCCTTTTTTCTTTTTGAAACAAAACGGCCGAATGTTTTCTCGTATCCCGCTACCGCGATTATAGAAATCCCGAGTATTGAAAAAATCAGAATAAGACTCCAGGAAATTCGCATCAGAGAAGCCAGGAAAACGCCAGCCAAAAAAGCAGAGAGCAACGCGAATAGGACTTGAGATCTGTGCATTAATTACAAACTCCCGTCGTCGTGAAGCAATTTGGGCAAGAGTAACATGATCCGGCCTTGACCATCAATGTCCCGCAGTTTCCGCAAGCCGGCGCGTCCATATTCGTAGTTATATGAGCATGAGATGCCTGAACGGCCGGGGCCTGAATAAAATCTGCCCGATTTTCCATACTGTTATCCGTGTTCGGCATTCCAAACAACTCTTCTCTGTCGGACGCATTAAGATATTTCATGCCCATATATCTAAACATGTAGTCAACGACTGATTTGGCCATAGGTATTTCGGGATTTGTCGTGAACCCGGCCGGATCAAATCTCATGTCTTTAAATTTATTAACCAGAGTTTTAAGGGGGACGCCGGATTGGAGGCAAATTGATGTCATGGTCGCAATTACGTCAAGCAATCCCGATATGGTGCTTCCCTCCTTGGCGATGGTTAGAAACGTCTCGCCGGGCTGGTTTGTTTCCGGGTATAATCCGACAGTCAAATAACCCTTATGGCCGGCCACTTTGAATTTGTGAGTGACAGCCGGCCGCTCGTCCGGCAGTTTAATTCTTGTGTATCCATTCGAACGTTCCACGAACTTATCGTTGTTCGATAAATTCAACGGCTGAATTGATTTACATCCGTCGCGATAGACGGCAATGGCTTTTAATCCTAAGCGCCAGCCTTCAATAAATACATTCTTAATGTCTTCTCTGGTGGCATCGGCCGGCAGATTAACCGTTTTTGATATTGCGCCGGAGATGAAAGGCTGGGCCGCGGCCATCATTTTGACATGACCTTGCCAACTGATACTGCGTTGGCCGTTAATGGGACGGAAAGAACAATCAAAAACAGGCAGATGGTCAGGCTTAAGATGAGGCGCTTCCTCAATAGTGTCTTTTTCCAAAATGAAATTAGAAATTTCTTCTATCTCTTGATTCGCATAACCCAAGCGTGATAGAGCCAAAGGCACCTGATTATTAATTAATTTCAAAGTACCTCCACCAACCAGTTTTTTGTATTTTACAAGGGCTAAATCCGGTTCAATGCCTGTCGTCTGGCAGTCCATTAAAAAAGCGATGGTGCCGGTTGGCGCGAGCACGGTCATCTGTGAATTGCGAATACCGGTGTGCCTGGCCATATCCAAAGCTTCGTGCCATACCAGCCGCGACGCAGTTTGCAGTTCAACATCATTAAGACCGGCCGATTGCGATTCCTCATAAAGTTTTTCAGCCGCCGCCAGATGCTTTGAAATGACGTTTAATTGGGGCGCTTTATTTTTTTCAAATCCCGCATAAGAACCCTTAACATCAGCCAGCAGGGCCGACATTCGATAGGCCTCGCCGCACATTAAAGAAGTAATATGCCCGGCCAAAGCCCGGCCGCCATCGGAATCGTACGGCCAGCCCAAAACCATTAACAACGCTCCTAAATTCGCATAGCCCAAGCCAAGCTCCCGATAATCCTTGGCATTTTGCGTAATTTTCGGGGTTGGATAAGAAGAATTATCAACCAAAATATCCTGTGCCAAAATAACAGTATCCACCGCTTTTTTGAACAACTCAACATTTAATTTTCCACCCTCTTTCAAAAATTTCAAAAGATTAAGAGATGCTAAATTGCAAGCCGAATTGTCAAGATGCATGTATTCACTACAAGGATTAGAAGCGTTGATACGGCCGGTATTGGGGCAAGTATGCCATTCGTTGATTGTGGTGTCATACTGAATACCCGGATCCGCGCTATGCCAAGCAGCATCGGTTATCCAATCCATAATTTCCCGGGCCTTAACTGTTTCCAAAGTATTTCCGGTTGTGACTGCCTTAAGATCCCAGTATCCGTCTGCTTCAAGAGAACGCATGAATTCATCGGTAACTCTGACCGAGTTGTTGGCATTCTGGTAAGGGAGTAGCGTGTAGGGATCAAAAAGCTCGGCGGCAATCGAATCTTTTATGCCGGCGACAGCCAAAGCTTTTGTCATATCCTCAACAACTTTTTTACAATATATAAAATCTTTCAAATCCGGGTGATCAGTATTCATTACTACCATTTTGGCCGCCCTTCTTGTGGCCCCGCCCGATTTGATTGAGTTGGCCACACCATCAGCTCCTTTCATGAAAGAAACCGGCCCGGAAGAAAATCCTCCTTTTGATAATGGTTCTTTAGAGGAGCGCAATTTGGAAACATTCAAACCCGACCCCGAACCGCGTTGGAAAATTTTACCTTCGTCGTGATACCACTCAAGAATAGAATCCATCGTATCTTCCACGGCTAAGATAAAACATGCTGAACATTGGGGTTTTTCCTGCACGCCAACGTTAAACCAAACCGGCGAGTTGAAGGCAAAATACTGATTGACTAATAAATAGCGCAAATCATCAATGAAATTTTCACAATCTGCGGCCGTGGCAAAGTACCCGTCTTTCATGCCCCAGTAACCGACCGTTTTGGCCACTCGGTCCACCATCTGCTTGGCGCTAAACTCACGATCAGGAGAATCCGATCTGCCCCTGAAATATTTTGACGCTACAATATCCGTTGCCGTTTGACTCCAAAAATTAGGAACTTCCACTTCATTTTGTTCAAAAACTACGGTTCCGTCTCCCTTCGTTATCTTCGCGGTCCTTTTTTCCCAAACGATATCATCATAAGGATTGCCAAAACCGAATAATCTTGGCCAAACGATTCCTCTTTTCCTGTTTCCCGGATCGGCAAGATCTTTAGCGTGGCCATTGCCAAAATGTTTTGGCTCTCCGACCGGATTTAAAAGATTTGGTTGATGTTCCATGGCAAAATCAAAAATTTAAACTGGCAAGCATCTCGAAGCCAGTTTTTGGTTAGGGGGCTTTTAAGGTAATCCTAGTTTAACAGCTGTGTCGGAATTGCCAAATGTGGATAATTCCGGGTCTTGGTGATATAATCGCGCAAGCTCATTGAAAGGACAGTAAATATGGCTGAAAACGCCTTAATTTGTTCAAAGTGCGGACGCAAAAAGTGGAGAAATATTAGAAATAGATTCGTTGATGGAAAGTTTGTCTGTTCAATATGCTTTTATATTAAGCAAAGGATATATTTCAAATCGATTGATATGGCGAGAAAAATAATCGGAAAACGCAATTACGTAGACGCAAACGGTAGTCCCGTTAACGCCGACACCCTCATGGCTTGGTTCAGAAATGATTGTATGTCTTTTGCACAAATTGCCAACCAACTTAATATCTCTAAGGAGAGAGTTCGCCAAATTAGGCAGGAATTCTCATTGATATTGCCCTTCCGTGTACGCGGCCATCAACGAACGAAAGTCTGCACGATTAAGACCCGAGCTTTTTTAAAAAGAAAAAAAGAAGAAGATAAAGTAAATGACATTAAATCAAGATCTGTAATTAAGTGGCTAATCGATGAAATCAAAAAAACAGGCTTTAAGATCGGCCATCTGAAAAGCTCACACGGAAAAATTACAATTCAAATTAATGAGTGGGTCTGTGCAATAAAAACCGCGAATCCATCTTCAGGATATTACAAGTTCTGTGAGTATACCAAAAGAATTGTTGATGATTATTGGCTATGCATTACCATATCAGAAAGCGTATATTCATTATATATATTTCCCATTCGTCATATTCTTGATACGAGGGAACACTTTTCATTCAATGTCCCACTTGATGGTTATTCTGATTATCATTCAAAACCGAAAATAAAAGTGAACGTCTATCAATACTTGAACGCCTGGCATCTTCTTACTCCAAAACAAAAACCGGCTTCCGCCGATAATTCCGAAGCTGTCTCCCCGTCAATCTGATGGGGTTTTTTATACTAGTTCTTCATCTTTCTTCTAATAAACGCGGGAATGTCAAATTGTTCTTCTTCAACAGACGCGTCAACGAATTCTTTCACCGGAGCGGGATCTTGAACTTGAGGCTGTGAATTTCGGGGGCCATCGGCATATATCTGATTCTGCTGTTTCTTGATTGTTTCAAACAGGCTTGGCCCGGCATCGTACCCGGCCGGTCTCGGTGAAACACCCAAATTGGAAAAACCGGTGGCGACAACGGTTATTTTTATCTCCCCTTTCTTTAACTTGTCGTCGATAACGGCGCCGAATATTACTTTGGCATCGGGATCAATGTGTTCGGTAATAATCCGGGCCGCTTCGTTGATTTCAGCCATAGCCATGTCCGTGCCGCCCGACACGTTGAAAAGCACTCCTCGGGCTCCGTCAATCGAAACTTCCAGCAAGGGAGAATTAATTGCCATCTTGGCCGCCTCAATTGCCCTGTCTTCTCCGCTAGCCCGGCCAATACCCATCAACGCCGAACCGGAGTTAACCATGACTGCTTTAACATCCGCAAAATCAACATTAATGATACCGGGAATAGTGATTAAATCGGAAATGCCCTGGACGCCCTGTCTCAACACATCATCAACGATGGCGAAGGATTCCAAAAGCGGAGTCTTGCGGTCGATTATTGAAAGCAGCCTGTCGTTGGGAATTGTGATTAAGGCATCGACTTTATCGCGCAAAGTATTCCAGCCTTCCTCGGCAATTCTCATTCTCTGCGCCCCTTCGAAACTGAACGGCTTTGTGACAACGGCCACAGTCAGAGCTCCGACTTCGCGAGCAATGTCCGCCACCACGGGTGCGCCTCCCGTTCCGGTGCCGCCCCCCATGCCGCATGTTATGAAAACCATATCCGCCCCTTTAAGAGCGTTCATTATTTCTTCTTTCGTGTCCTCGGCGGCTTGGCGGCCGATTTCCGGATTCATGCCCGCTCCCAACCCTTTAGTGAGGCTCTTTCCAATATGTATTTTTATCGGCGCGTTGGATGTATGCAGTGCCTGGGCGTCCGTATTCACGGCAATAAATTCGACGCCGTGGATTCTGGCTTCAATCATCCGGCTAAGCGCGTTATTGCCCGAACCGCCGACGCCAACGACTTTTATTCGGGCAAATGTTTCAAATTGAGGTTTAATCTGAGGCATATTAATATTGATGACTGGGTGAAATTTTATCGTATCTCCGAAAGGCAATTTCTTTGTCAGCGCTGTTTTCGTTATCTCGTATTATCACAAATAAAAATGAGTTGCAACCGGCAACTCATTTTCTGTGGATAATTCTGTTGAAAACGGACTCAGGGCATAAAATTTTTGAACCACCTAACTACATTACTAATGAATCTATTGTTTCCGCTGGGGCCTTTTTGACCCTTGCTGAATTCTTTTTCGAAACCCCATGCTACGAGACCCAGGCCGACGGCATACGACGGATCGCTGACATTTTCGGCTCCGGTCATATTGAGAGTCGTCGCCAACCGGACCGGCAACTTAAGCGCCTCTTTCACAAGCATGGCGAACCCGGGTAAATTTGATCCGCCGCCGCTTAAAACAATGCCGGCCGGAAGCATCCCGTTCCGGGAAATCTTTTTCATTTCAGCGTTGACCATATCCATCAACTCATGGGCGCGCGCATCCACGACTTTGATTAATTGTTTTTTAGAAACTACGAAATTTTCTTCGGCTAAAAGTGCGGAAAGATCAATCATGTCTTTGCGCCGCAAATCTTCGGTTTCTGAAGTCGCGCCGTAATCAAGCTTGATTTTTTCGGCGACGTCCAAAGACGTCCTTAGCGCGATGGCCAAGTCATTTGTTATATGCTTTGAGCCGATGGGAAGCACCGAGGTGTGCAATAAGTCGGCCTCTTCAAAGACCGTGAGCGTCGAGGTTCCGCCGCCGAAATCCAAGTGCAAAACGCCGTATTCCTTCTGATTTTTATCCAAAACCGCCATCGCCGCAGCAACCGGAGCGAAAACCAGACCGGCCACTTCGATATTGTTTTCATTTACGCATTTGGCGATATTGCGAATATGGGGAGATAGGCCGTCGATTATGAATACTTCGGCTTCTAAACGGAC
This sequence comes from Candidatus Yanofskybacteria bacterium RIFCSPLOWO2_02_FULL_44_18, assembly GCA_001794755.1. Lineage (GTDB taxonomy): Bacteria > Patescibacteriota > Minisyncoccia > 2-02-FULL-40-12 > GWA2-44-9 > GWA2-44-10. The sequence continues at coordinate 13,221 of MGKT01000002.1, read as the reverse complement.
GCCCTTCATCCCTAACGGATTTTTAACATTCTCGGTGCCGTCAACAATATAATTTCGGGGAATGACGTGAATTATTTCCCTATTTGCCGGAAGACTGACGACGGATGCAGCCTGGACGACGCGATCAATATCGTTCTGAGATATTTCATTATCGGCTCGGGATACGGCAATCACTCCGCGCGACGTTTGATTGCCGATATGCAGCCCGTTCACGGAGACATAGGCTCTTTGAATACTCGCCCCGGCCATGGTTTGGGCGCGATGGACAGCGGTTCGAACGTTGTCAATCGTTTCTTCCATATCCACGACCATGCCCCGCCTTAAACCAAGTGACGGCGAGTTCCCGAATCCGATTATTTCCGGCCGCGAAGAATTCCGTTCGATTTTGGCGATTACGGCCTTAACTTGCGAGTTTCCGATGTCAATTCCGGATATTAAATACGGTTTTCCCATTTTTTTAAAATTAGTTGCTCTGTTTTCGACATTTTTCCGGCCGCCTTTTTTGATTTTTCATGGTCAAAACCGAGAAGATGCAGAACTCCGTGAATTGCGAGCCAGGCCATTTCCTTTTCAATCGCGATATTCAGCTTGGCGGCTTCTTTTACTGCAAAACCCGGGCATATGAAAATGTCACCTAATGGCAGTATATCATATGATTTGTGTTCCCCTAGTGGAAAAGACAGGACATCTGTCGTTTTGTTTAATCCCCGATATTTCTTGTTCAGTCTTGATATGTCTTTTTCGGAAACTAAATTGACGCTTAATTCGATGTTTTTTTTAAATTTTAAAACTTCAAAGGCCGTATTCAAAACGGCCTTGAAGAATGATTCCTTAAATTTTTTATATCCGGTCTGATTGCGAAATACGATATCAAACTTCATCCCAACTCCTCCTTTACTAATTTGCTTACCACCTGACCGTCGGCTTTGCCCTTTACTCTGGCCATTACCGAACCGATTACCTTGCCCGCGTCTTTTGGTCCCGCGCTCAATTCAGAAATTGTTTTTTTAACTTCCGCCCGAATATCTTCTTCGCTCATTTGCTCGGGCAAATACGGAACCAGAATATTAATTTCCGATTCTTCTTTTTCGGCTAATTCGGGACGGCCCCCGCTTTTAAAGCTTTGGGCTGATTCTTTTCTTTTTTTGACCTCTGAAGATATGACCGAAACGACCTCGTCTTCGCTCAGTTTGCTTTTCTCTTCAAGAATCGCCGGGTCTTGTTCGGTTTTGCTTAATTGAGTTCTTTTTTCGAGTTCTTTGTTCTTAATGGCGTTGAGTACCAAGCTTAAAACCATTTTCTTTTCAGAATTTCCCGATTTCATCGCTTCTTTAATATCCGCTTGAATTTTTTCTTTTAGCATTATATATCCAGTTCCTGTTTTAATTTGCGCTTTTCCAGTTCGAACGTTTCATCGTCGTATTTACCCATTTTCTCGAGTTTTCTCCTCAGCTGGCTTAAATGCATGCCCATAATGGCCGATAGCTTTTCTTTTCTATCGGTTTCTTTCTTTATTCTAAACTGCGTTTTTTTGGCTTTAATCAAAACTCCGCTTTGCTGGACAAAGCGATTGAATCGGCGCATTAGACTGCCGATTGATTCATTTGGTTTTCTTTTAACTTCAACCATAAAATACCTCCTTTTCACTTACATCTTACACCATTTCATGTTCTAACTCAAATATCCTGTTTTACTAGTTTCGCACCAAGCCGTTTGCCGCCCAGAAGATGAATATGGAGGTGCGGCACAAGCTTTCCGCCATGGACGCCTTCGTTGATGATGAGGCGATAGCCCTTGTCATGGATGCCCATTTTTTTTGCGACTTTTTCGGCCACAAGCAAAGCCTTGCCTAAAAGTTCGGCGTCGGAATTTTTGAAATCATGCAGAGCTTCAAAATGTTTTTTGGGAATAATCAAAAGATGGACCGGTGCTTGGGGCGCAATATCCTTAACGACAAAGTAGTCTTTGTCCTCATATACCTTATCCGCCGGCAGTTCGCCTTTTATGATTTTGCAGAAAACGTCCGTAATCATGTTTTCAGTTTCTTTTTAATTTCCTCTATTATTTTTTCCACCGGAATCGTTTCCTGGACTCCCGTATTTATTTCCCTGACAATCATGGTGTTGTCTAAAGCCTCTTTCTGTCCGAATATCAGAGCGAATTTAACGCCCAGCCTATGGGCTATCCGCAATTGCGACTTAATGCTGTCTCGGCCTAGGGAAGATTTGGCTTCAATTCCAGCTTTTCGGAAATTCTCAAAAAGAATCAGGCTTTTCTTTTTGGCCATTTCGCCAAGCTGAATCAAGAAAATTTTAGGTTTTATTTTTCCGTCCGGCACACTAGCCTGCTTTTCCTTTAAAGCGGTTACAATCTGGTCCAGATTCATGGTCCAGCCGGCCGCCGGCGTTCTTGATCCGCCCAAGGTGTCAATCAAACGATCATGGCGTCCGCCCTGAATCACGGGTGCTAATTCCGGATTGGCATCGGAAATAAAATCAAATGCCGTTCTAGTATGATACTCCCGCCCTCTTATTAAAATCGGATTCAGAATATACGGCACGCCGACTTCGTCGAGGTATTCAAGAGTATGCTTGAAATGGACGTGGCATTCATCGCAAAGATAGTCCACCGTTTGCGGCACTTCTTTGTTTACTTCTTTGCAAGTTTCCACTTGGCAATTGAGAATTTTTAAAGGATTGGTTTTTAGATTATCCCGGCAGGCCGAGCAAAGTTTTTTCGATTTATTCTTGAAATAGTCTTTAAGGGCGCGAATATACGCCGGGCGGCATGAAGATTCGCCCATACTGTTCACGTAAGCGCTGTATTCTCCGATTGACATGCTTTCAATGAGTTTGTGAGCCATGAATATGAGCTCGGCGTCTATTATTTCCGAATCGTCCCCTATCGTTTCCACTCCCATTTCCAATGTTTGCCGCCTACCCTCAATATTCCTGAAGGAAGAGGAAACGTAAAAAAGTTTTACCGGGTGAGGCCGGGAGTTCATTCCATTGTTGATATACGCCTGGGCTACGGAAACTTGATTGTCATATTTTAAGGCCAGATACTCGCTGTTTTTGGTTTTGAAAGAAAAGAGTTCTTTTTCTTCATCTGAATCCGCGGTCATTGTCCGCGTGAATACGTCTGATGATTCCAATATGCCGGCATCGATTCTCTCAAAGCCGTAATAATCAAATATGGCTTCGGCTTTCTTTAAGATATACCGGTAATATTTCTGATCCTCGGGCAAAATCGTGGAAATGCCTTTGGGGGGATCGATTGGTTTTCCTTTCTTAGACATGTTCAATATGCGACATCCGGAATTTTTGAGATTTTGGAAACTGGCCAAGGCCGGATGAAAGCTCGGCCGGTAATTAACGATTTGTTGACCGCTCCCCAGCGGCGGGAGTCGGAGCTTTCCAGGCGGTTGTCGCCCAAAACAAAGTACTCGTTATCGTCCAGTTTTACGACCATATTTCCTATCGTTTTCTGATTCGGTTCGAGATATGGTTCTTTCAAAACAAATCCGCCGGGATTTTGTTTGTTGTATATCTTAACCATATTTTCTTTAATTTCAACCGTTTCAGCCGGCAGAGCTATTACCCGTTTGATGAAAAACTGGCGGTGATCCAGCGGATATCGGAAAACGATGACATCGCCTCTCTCGGGATTGCCGAATTGATAGCTCAATTCGTCGATTAAAAGATAGTCGCCATCCTCAAAATTCGGCTCCATTGACGCGCCTTTAACAAAAAAAGGCTGCATCACATAGTAGCGGATGGGAAGGATTATTATAAGGGCCAAAAAGACAACTTTGAATGTTTCCCAGAAAAAAGACTTAATCTCGTCGCCGAATCCTTGATTTTGCCTGTCATTATTGAGTTCCTGTTCGGACATTGACATGCATTTTACCATATCTAGGACAAAACAAAAGGCCCCTCCGCAATCAGGGCCTGAATATCTTTAGAACTCTTTTTTCAGGATTCAGCGGCTGTACAATATGGCTCGTAAATTCGCCGGCTCTTTGGGGCAAAACCAGATGGCCAAGGCTATTTCCTCGAGCGACACACTTAAATCCCGCGTCATCAAAAAAATTATCCATATTTTCCAGATTTTTGTAAGGAACGGAAACAAGGCACGGAGGCGAATGTAGTTTAAGGGATACCATAAGCACCTCATTGCACAAAAGCTTCTTTTATCCTACAATGGAGAACGCATGAAGTCAAATCTAAAACTAATAATCGGTCTGGGCAATCCCGATTCCGAATACCAGGAAACAAGGCACAATATAGGATTTATGGCGCTTGATTTCTTGGCCAGGAAATACGGATTAGAAAAATTTTCAAGCCAACCTAAATTATTGAGCCATGCTGCCAAAGGCGAGATCGAAAAAACTTCCGTCATTTTCGCCAAGCCGACTACATTTGTTAATAAGTCGGGCGACGCGGTTTCCAAGCTAAAGAATTTTTATAAAACAAAACCGGAGGATATTATCGTATTTCAGGACGATCTTGATATAGAATTCGGTAAAGTGAAATTATCCTTTGAAAAGAATTCCGGCGGCCACAAGGGCGTTGAATCAATTATGAAATCCCTGAAAACAAAAAAATTCTACCGCATCCGCCTGGGCATATCGGTCAAATCACTGCAAAAGGCTCGGCAGCTGTCCGAGAAGAAAAGAGATGAGTTCGTGAGAGATTTCGTTTTGTCAAAATTTTCAAAAAAAGAGAATGAAACATTGAAACAAGTTTTCAAAGAAGCCGAAATTCGATTATTGCAGATAATATAGCCAAACTAAAATCCGCCTTTGTGAGCGGATTTTAGTTTGGAATCACTCCCCGATTCTCTTTTTAAGGTTAGCCAGTGCTTCTTCAGTATGCTTGGCTCCGCCAAGGCCAAAGGCCAATCCGGCAGCCAATGCGCCGGCCGCAATCAATCCTGTAACGAGAATTTTTATTATATCTCCGGCCACCTGCAAGCGATCCAAAGCGATAAGGAAGCTGAAGATAAATACTGACCACTTGGTTAACGCGCCCAGGAAATTTCCAGATACCAATCCCGCCGCCTTAACCGATGCCCGAACTAAATCTTCCAGGAATTTGGCAACCAAGATACCGATTAAAAGTATCAACGTGGCCACTATTACGTTAGGAATATAGTAGACGACGGTTCGCAGGAATTCGGTAACCTGATCCAAACCCATTATATTCGTTGACGCCATCAAGAAGACGACGATAAAGAACCATTTTACCAATTCATAAAAGAACTTGGGAGTATCTAAGCGGAATCCGCTTTTTTCCCAAGCTCTTCTGAATCCGACGCGTGATAATGCCGCGTCAATATGCAAAACACGAATAATATGGTAAGCAACTTTGCCCAGCAAGACAGCGATAATCCAGCCGACGATGAATACAACAATAGCGGCGACAAGCCGAGGGACGAAACCAGCGACGCCGGCCCACAGGGTAACCAGCGATGACCTGACGATATCTGATGCCATTACAACTTCAATCATGTAGACACCTCCATTCCCTGCCTCGATGAATCGAGGACTTTTTATTCTTAATCACAACTGCATTTTAACACTTTCGAAAGCAGAAAATGCAAGCAGAAATGTTGATAAAATAAAGGCAATCAGACGGTCGGCGCTTCTATTTTCGCGGCGCCGTCTTCACTTTCCCCTATTTCAATGACATTTCTGACTCTGTCTACCATCAACGCCACTCTTTTTTCCGATTCATCATAAGAAGATTTGACGTTTGAGATGTGCCGGCCCAGCTTTTGAAATTCATCCGTGAGTTTCGTGGAATCAACGAGAATGCGATCGAGACGCTTCATGATATCCTGCGTTTGCTTATTAAGCTGAACGTCACGAAACCAGTGCAAAATAGCGGAAACGGAAAGAGCGAACGTATTCGGCGAAACCAAATAGACCTTCTTTGATCGTGCGTATTTGGGTATATCCACGTCTTTAATATTGTTTATGATTTCATAATATACAGTCTCGGCCGGAACATACATCAAAGCCCGGTCAATCGTGCCCTCTCCCGGCAATATATATTTGGACGCTATCTCGTCAATTTTCTTTTTTACGTCGTTATAGAATTGTTTGCGGTGTATTTCTCTATTAATATCGTTTTCGGCATTGATCATTTTTTCAAAATTCTCCCAGTTGAATTTTGAGTCAATCGGAAGCAGTAAGTTATTCGGCAATTTCAAAATGGCATCAACCGCTTCCCCAGACCTGAAATAATGCTGGAGCTCGTAACGATCCTTGGGAAAATACTCGTCAAGGGCTGACTCCAATGAAGCTTCGCCCCATATACCTCTTAATTTGGGAGACTTGAAGATGTCCTGGAACGAAACAACGCCTTTTACCGATTCGTGCATTTGCCGCATGTTTTCCTGCAGCAAAGTCATACCTTGCGTAAATCCCTGGACTTGCTGATGGACGGTGACGGTCGCCTTCTCGGAAGCCTGGCGGTTTTTTTCAAGCTGGTCGGAAATGAGCTGGGAAAATGAATCCAATCTTTGGTGCAAAGCCAAATATGTGTCATCCGGTTCCTGTTTCTTGGGTTTGAATAAGACATACAAATTAATGCCCAAAAGGACGATAACGGCCGCCCCGACGGAAAAAAGCAAAATTGTAAGCTGGCTGGACATATGATTTGTTACTTTACCACTATTATATCTTCTCTTCTAGTTTTCTGGACACTAAACCTTTTTCAAACAAGAAAAAGATGATGACACCGGCTAAAAAAAGCAGTTCGGCGTAGCGGATATATTTCTTGACCAGAAAAAATGAAGCGCCGAAAAGATAGCCCAAAACAGCTATGATTACAATCCATATAAGGCTGGCGATGATATCCGACTTTAAATATTTTTTCAATCCCATTTTCTTGGAACCGATTCTCATTAGTATGGGGTGGTGGAGGCCGTATATGAACTTAGAAAAAAATAAAGTTTTAAAAGGACTTTTTTCCAGATGACTGTCGACTCGGTGGGTTATGCGGTCAAGCCACTTGTTTATTCTCGGGTATTTAACGGCGAAGATGCCGAGATAATACCAGATAATGTCACCAAGAATAACACCGGCCACGACAACAAAAATTATTTTAACAGGATCGAAAAATCCATAGTGAGTCAAAAAAGCAGCGGTAAAAAGAATAATATCTCCCTCCAAAATCATGCCTAGAAATATTACCAGATAACCGAGCAGCTGGTGGGTGGTGATGAAGTATAGGATAGTTGAGAACATGCGATAGTGGACCGTACCAGACTTGAACTGGTGACCTCCTCATTGCAAATGAGGCGCTCTACCAACTGAGCTAACGGCCCGCGAATGTGCGCGCGCTTGGAATCGGACCAAGGGCCTCGTTCTTATCAGGAACGCGTTCTACCACTGAACTACGCGCGCGGTATTTATTGTTCAAAATATTTTAAATTATAACATCAACTTCCCGTGTTATCAATTCCACGCCATAGTTCGATACCTTGCCAAAAATCCCTAAAAATGCTAGTATCAGTCAATCCCTACCAATATGGCGATAGACCCTAATCTTAAGCATGTTCATAATGCTTTAAAACAAAAGTTTCAGGGCAAAAAACTAATCTTTGGCCAGGGTTCAGTCGGCTCAAAAATTGTTTTCGTGGCTGAAATTCCGGGCTCGGATGAAGACAAAAGCAACAAGCCCGTCGCCGGCCCATCCGAAAAATATCTCAACAAACTTCTTCGCTCTTTGGGAGTTGATAAACGCAAAGTATACATAACGAATGTAGTCAAATTTTTTCCTTCCGGCCACGCGTTAACCGCTAAGGAAATAAAAGCCCATCTGCCATTTTTAAAAGAAGAAATAAAGAGCGTCGGCCCCAATATCGTGGTCACGCTGGGGACTAGTGCTTTAAACGGCATCGGCCTACGACAGCCCTTGGACAATATCCATGGAAAGACTTTCAACCTGGGTCCGTATAATCTTTTTCCCACTTTCCATCCCAAACACGCTCTGCAGAGCGAACAAATTCGAAATCAGCTGGAAGCTGATTTCGTGAAATTAAAGGAAATAATAAATAAACCGAACTAAAAACCGTCCTTCGACACTCTCAGGGCGGTTTTTATGGGCCTATTTTCTAGATATCGCCTTTCTGGCGGCATTTTTAATACTCTCCTTCCCCATTTCGAAGTATTCAATCAATTCTTCGGCCTTGCCTGATTCTCCGAACCGATCCTGCATCCCCACATACTCCTGCGGCACGGGATAATTTCGGGAAAGCGTTTCGGCAACGGCTGAACCAAGACCGCCGGCAATTTGATGCTCTTCGACTGAAACTACGCAACCCGTTTTTTTTGCCGATTTAATTATGGTCTTTTCATCAATCGGTTTTATGGTATGACAATTAATTACTTCGCACTCTATGCCCTCTTTGGATAATTCTTCGGCGGCCAATAAAGCGTTATGAAGCAAAATCCCGCAGCCGATTATCGACACGTCTTTCCCCTCTCTTAAAATCAACGCCTCGCCGATTTCAAACGGACTATTTTCGGTGGTAATAACCGGCGACTTTTCGCGGCCGTATCTGATGTATGTCGGTTTCCCGTTTGAAGCGGCGGCTACCGTAGCTTTACGAGCTTCTATGACGTCGCAAGGGACTATTACAACCATATTCGGCAAGACTCTCATCAAGGCGATATCTTCCAGGGCTTGATGGGTCGCGCCGTCGGGACCGACGGAAACGCCGGCATGGTGTCCCGCAATTTTGACGGATACGTTATTTAAAGCGATGTTAGTCCTAATCTGCTCATTATTTCGCCCTGGGCTGAACGTCGCGTATGACGCGATAAACGGTATCTTTCCGTAGTTAGCCAGGCCTGACGCCACGAGAGCCATGTTCTGCTCGGCGACGCCCATTTCCAGAAATCTGTCCGAAAATTTATCGGCAAACTTGTCGCAACGCGTTGATTCTTTTAAGTCAGCACACAAGACTACGACTCTCTCGTCCTTCTCCCCCGCCTCGAACACTCCCGAACCAAAACCATCCCTCAAAGGGACCATCTCCGGATTATTTATATCGGATATAAGTTTGGCTTCGGGATTAATCATATATAAACTCTAAATCCTAAACCCTGCATTCAGGGTTCAGGCATCAGAGTTTAGGATTTCTGAACCGGGCAAGTGCCGCAGCATTCTTTGCCGCAACAGCAGCTACAACCTGACAATGCGAACAGACCGACCCCGAATACCACAACGTGTTCGAACCAGGCCGTGGCATCAAATCCAAACAAGGTCGTGTTCCACCAAACCGTATATAAGAAAACCAAACCGGCAATTACAGTTAGCCAGCCGATTGCTCTGCTCAAACCGTGATGACCGCATCCGCACCCTCTTGTTTTTCCTAACATATGACACCTCCTTTCATTGATGTTCTGACTTAATTTTGCCTCTTAACGTTCTTAATTCATGTAAAAATTCCTTTGCCTGTTCGGCCGTCGGCGGAATACCGTGCCACTTAAAATCGTTTTCAATTTGGTGGATTCCCTTTCCCGGTATAGTGTGAGCGATAATCAATGTTGGTTTTTCGTGTATTGCTTTGGCTTCTTCAACCGCGTCAATAAACTTCTCTATATTGTGCCCATCCGCTTCCAACACATGCCAACCGAATGATTCGTATTTCGCCCGCAGGGGCTCCAGAGGCATGACATTTTCCGTCGTGCCGTCAATCTGGATGTTGTTCCTGTCTATTACCACCGTCAGATTGCTAAGTCTGTATTTTCCGGCAAACATTACCGACTCCCATGTCGCCCCGGCATCCTGTTCACCGTCAGACATAAAACAATATATTCTAAATTTTTTCTTATCCATTCTCGCGCCAAAAGCGTAACCCGCCGCTTGGCCCAGACCGGAACCGAGCGGTCCCGATGTCGTTTCAACGCCCGACAATCTTTCTCTTTCGGGATGGCCCTGCAAACGCGTGCCGAGTTTTCGCAAAGTTTTTAATTCCCCAACCGGAAAATATCCGGCCATGGCCATTAAAACGTATCTGATCGGGGTAATATGGCCGTTAGAGAGAATTAATCTATCTCTTTCTTCCCAATCCGGCTTTGCCGGATTATGTTTTAAAACATGAAAATACATGGCCGTAAAAATATCGGCCATCCCCAGCGGCCCGGCCGTGTGTCCCGACCCTGCCTCAACCAGCATCTCAATCAAAAGTTCCCGCGCTTCATTGGCTTTCATTTCCAACTCTTCGATTTTCTGTTCAGAAATATATTGAGACATCATTCTACCTAAAAAAATCTAATAAGGGATTTCCGCCAATAGAAATAGCTGTCCCCAGCCATGCAATACCAGAAATTATACTCAGAGTGATGTGAATCTTTCGCATCAAATTTTTCGTTAAGAGAACCTGAATCACGCTAATAATTAATAGCGGCAGCGGAAAATAAAACAATAATAATGCTAATTCATTCTGCAAAACAAAGCCAAGAAGAACTAAAAAGACAATCAAAAGCTGAATCACGAACAGAAACGCAGAAATAAAACCTTTCATGGTTAACATCTACTTAAAATGATATGTAAATTATACTCTTGATTATGGATTTTGTCGTCAACAAAAGAAATGGATCTACGGCAACGGGATTTGAGGAGTATTTATTGACGGTTGTGGTTTTTGTCCCTTGTGTCTTATAAGAAAGATGGTAAGTGCCACTGATATTACTGCCGCTAATCCAAAAAACCAGAACAGCCAGTTGTTGGAAGGTATATCTTCAGTCGGAAATGGCGGAAAGGAGGCTGACGGCATGGGTGTGATTATCCTCGCATTCAGGCCGCTGACAATATTGATTGGAATTTCACTTAATTTTTGAGCGAGAAGTGTTTGCCCGTTTTTTGATATCCTAATTGAACTATTTGCGGCTTCAGCACTCACAGTCAGGGGCAGGAATATAAGTGCATCTTTACGGTTGCTTTGGGATTCGCCATATTGATCTCCAGCATCCCCGGAACGTTTCCCGATTACCTCCAGGTCGGCGGTATTGTCAGAAACTTCAAAAAATCCTCTGGAAACTACAGTACTCCCATCGATTAGACTCACTACGTAAGTCCCTTCTGTTGGTATGGGTAAATTGGCGTCATCAAAAATCTTTTGCGTTATGGAATTAATATTAATATTTTCGTTTGTTATTGAAACGGAGAGAATCAGATAGTCTTTTTCTGAAGCCAAGACAAAGCTTGCCGATAGCAAAATAAAGAAAGTGGCGCTGAGTGCTACCATTATCCTCTTTTGTTTATTTGACGAATCCATATTCTTTTAACAGATTTATTTCCTTGCCGTATGCTGGGTTGTTTTTTGCTTCAGGGTAGTTGAATAAATCGCCAGCAAATACACGCGCCTGGGTTAGAGTTGCAACATGTTCATAATAATCATTATTTTTTAAATTTCTATAAACCCCCGATGCGCCGTATTGATATATAAATCCACAGCGCGGCTTCCTTAGGGAATCATTATCGCCGAACCAGTAAAATCTACCGTCCAATATTTTAACTGGGATGTATAGACAATAAGCAACTTCTGGGTCAGACAAGGTCTTAATTCTTGCTTGAAAACCACTGGGACGACTGGGTATTGGGAAGTATTTTCCTAAATTATAAAAATGAAGCTTATGGGCTGATTCGTGCAGTATGGTTTGTGATAACCAATCTAGGTCTGACAAATCCGCCTGCTGATAAATTATTGAATCGCCGGGCGATGCACAGCCCGCGGCCCTGAAACCTCTGCTAGCAGAGTCTCCGCAAAACCGAGTCTCAGCAAAATCATTCCATGCGTCAGCTTCAAATATATACGGTATTATAAAAAGTTTTTGATAACTCGGGTGATTGATAGTTAACAAGCCCTTATTTATCGCCTGGATAAGATTAGTAATGTTTGAATTCGGAGCTTTATCTGCCCAGTCACCGCCGAAAAATATGGGCTTATCTTTGTATAATCTTTGCAGATATTGAGTGCCGGTTATGGTGATTGTCACCGGATATTTAGATTGGCCATTGTAATCGGTAGCGATAATATTGGTGGTTCCCTCCTTGGCGAATGTCTTGACGACTATCTGGGCAATGAGCATCTTGCCGTTGTCGTAAGATTCGATTTTTCTGAATTCAATCGCCGGATCTCCAGCAAGATTGCCCTTATTGTCGCTGCTTAATACGCTTCCGGACAGATTTTTGCCCCTTATTGTCGCATAGCCGTAATAATATTTGTACAGAGCTTGGCCGTCAGGGGTAAAGTTGCTGAAAATCCCGGCCGGAAAATCTGAACTTTTTGTTCCGCTCCTAGTTATGGAAGTTATGACCGGCGCCTTAGTTTCGGGAGTCTTGGAAACGGATGGTTGAACTGACTTGCTTGGGTTTGGAGTCGGACTGGATTTTGAATCTTGGACAGCTCCTCTCAAAAGATCTTCCGCTTTTGAGCGATTATTAGAATCCCAATATAGAACGCCCAGAAGCAGAGGTCCTTTATGGATTTGCATCATATAGGTAGGTAATGGAGAGCCGGCGCCGACAACCCATAATGTTCCCCTGTCGCCGATATTAATATCGGCGACTTTATCCATTTGGACATTATTCGGATTATCCGGCTTGGCGGCCGCACTGATCGCCGACGAATCAGAATTATAAATCACATAACTCGTTGCCAAATTGTCGCTTCTTGAAAGCGGGCCGCTGGAATCAAAAAATATTCGGCAATTAGCCGACTCCTTAGTTCCGGCCGGATTTATAGCCCCGGCTTTGATTAGAATCGTATAACTAATCTTTTTGCCGTAGATAGATTCAACTTGCGATTTGGGAAAATATTTTTCGGCCGGGCCGCAATCTTTGCCTGTTTCAGCTTCTTCGGCAGCAGCAGTTAATTGGATCATCAAAACCAACCCGAGAATAAAGGAACAAATCACCACCGAGATATTTATTTGTCGAGTCCTCATTAATTTACGGTATCTGCCTATTACTGAGCGTAATATCAGTTAGAAATTACCCTGGCATGGATGGATTTGCAGGCGGAGGGGGTGGAGGAAGATTTGAAAAACTTGATTTGTTTTTGGAAAACCAGAGCCAAGTTCCCAAACCAGCAAGAATGGCTAGTATTAAAAGGACTAAAAGCCAATTATCACTTAACCAGCCCATGAATCCGCCCGATGTTTCAGATTGATTCGCGATAGGCGTAACTGACATCGAAGGC
>MGKT01000001.1 GCA_001794755.1 Candidatus Yanofskybacteria bacterium RIFCSPLOWO2_02_FULL_44_18 | reverse complement strand
CGTTCTGATCAGCGATTACTAGCGATTCCGGCTTCAAGGAGGCAAGTTGCAGCCTCCTATCCGAACTGGGGGCGCCTTTGATGGGATTAGCTCCACCTCGCGGTTTGGCAACCCATTGTAACGCCCATTGTATCATGTGTGTAGCCCAAGGCATCAGAGGGCCACGCTGACTTGACGTCATCCCCACCTTCCTCTTTCTTGCGAAAGCAGTTTCGTGTGACACGTATAACACACGATGGGGGTTGCGCTCGTTAATCCACTTAAGGAAACCATTCCTGTTTTTCTTTAATATACGAAAAACTTAGACTATACCTTCCTCCCATAGGGAGGCCAGCGTTTTATGATACCCCATCAGCATTTAGCCTCATCGAGTATCATCCAATCGATTAATTGATTGAGTCGTTAAGGGGTCATCCGGCAATTGCCGGAGACTTCCCTTGGGATTACCCGTTAGGGCTTCCCCAATATGAGCTGGTTGCACCCATATGTTGCCATATGGGGATGCGAATATTATTTCACATGACGAGCTGACGACAGCCGTGCAGCACCTGTCCAGCACCCTCGTAGGCGGCTCTCCTTTCGGAAAGCTTGCAGCTGGATTTCAAGCCTTGGTGAGGTTCCTCGCTCATAGTCGAATTGAACCACATGATCCACCGCTTGTGCGAATCCCCGCCTATTTCTTTGAGTTTTAGCCTTGCGGCCGTACTTCCCAGGCGGCAGACTTAACGCGTTAGCTACGCCACTGGAAGGGTCGATGCTCCCAATAGCTAGTCTGCATAGTTTAGGGCGTGGACTACAAGGGTATCTAATCCTTTTTGATCCCCACGCTTTCGCGATTGACCGTCAGCAAACTGCCAGTACGCTGCCTTCGCTTTTGGTGTTCCGTGCAATATCAATGGATTTCACCCCTACACCGCACGTTCCGCGTACCTCTCAGCTGCTCAAGTCGCACCGTTTCCGATGCGGTTTCACAGTTAAGCCATGAAATTTAACATCAGACTAATGCAACCGGCTACTCGCGCTTTACGCCCAGTAATTCCGGATAATGCTTGGGGTCTCTGTATTACCGCTCCTGCTGGCACAGAGTTAGGAACCCCTTATTCTCGTGGTACCGTCAAAGTTCTTCCCACGCAAAAGCAGTTTACATCCCGAAGGACTTCTTCCTGCACGCGGCGTCGCTCGATCAGGCTTTCGCCCATTGTCGAATATTCTCGACTGCTGCCACCCGTAGGTGTGCGATCCGTTTCTCAGTATCGCCGTTGAAGGTCGCGCTCTCACGCCTCCTACCCGTCATAGCCTTGGTGGGCTTTTACCCCGCCAACAAGCTGATAGGACCTAGGCCGCTCCTTTAGCGTCTTGCGACTTTACCCGTGAGGGACTATCGGGAATTAGCCAACCTTTCGGCTGGTTGTGCCCGACTAAAGGGTACGTACCAAGGTGTTACTAACTCGTTCGCCACTACACCTTCTCCTTGCGGAGAAAGCTCGTTCGACTTGCATGCCTTATCCACGCCGCCAGCATTCATCCTGAGCCAGAATCAAACTCTCTTAATAAAGAATTTATTCTAACTTAATAGAAATAGACTGGTTATCTGTATGAAATTGACAATGTTCTTTCCTGGGTTCTTTCCAAAGCAGAACCACGATTACCCTGAGTCTATCGAAGGGCAATCGTGGTTCAACTACGTGTTAAGTTGTGTAAATCTATTTTGGTATTCTCATTATACTCGCAATGATTCAAGAGTCAACACTCTTGTTTACATTCCGTGGGAATAAAAAAGGGCCTAAGCCCTATTTGCAAATTGGTGCAACCTCTTGCGTGCGAGGCCAACAAACCACGTTATCGTGACTCCTTTTTTTAAATTATCAAACATCATCCGTACTTTTTGCCCCTTGCCTGTCCGCTTTCTGATTTCGCAAAATAAATCCAGAAGTAAGTGATGATTGTATATAGTCAATTCAATACCGGTACTCTTTGCGCCAACCGCTTCCATCTTTGTCTGGTCTAAGGAAATTATTAATCTTATGCTCGTGCCGTTATCTGAAATGATTAACACCTCAGAATCATTTACATCCCCATATTCATAAAAACAAACAAATGATATACCCTCATCAAATCCCGGATTCTCCTTCCATTCTAATTTTCCATCTTTTGTTAATCCTATGATTTTTTTAAGAACAGCCGCGACGCGATCCTGACGTGTGCGGGACTTCATTTACAATCCTCCAGAACTTCAGGGAAAATACTATACAAATTTTAACACGTCAAATTATTTACTGTGCTTATTCCGCCATTCGTCGATTTTTTTATGATTGCCGGAAAGAAGAACCTTTGGGACTCTCAATTTCTTTTTATCAACGCTGATTACTTCCGGTCTCGTATAATGCGGATATTCAATGTATTTTGTAAGCTGTTCTTTGCCGATTCCTTTAACATCGCGAAATGATTCATTTTCAACAGATTCCTGCTTGGCAATCGCGCCGGGGATTAAACGTGTCACAGATTCCATCACAACCATCGCCGGCACTTCGCCGCCAAACAAAACATAGTCGCCGATGGATATTTCTTCGTTCGCGATTTCCCGCATCACTCTTTCGTCAATTCCTTCGTACCGTCCGCAAATAAAGATAAGCTGGTCGTACTTTGATAATCTTTGGGCCATATTTTCATTGAACTTTTTCCCTTTGGGATTAAACGCGATAATACGGGAACTAACATTTCTTTTTTTTATTTTTATTACAGCTTTGTATATCGGCTCAAACATCAACACCATTCCGGCGCCGCCGCCGTATGGCCTGTCATCGACGGTCCCTCTTTTATCGTTGCTATAACTTCTAAGATTGTGTGCGGTTATCGAAATTATTTTCTTTTTAAGGGCGCGCGCGATTAAGGCCTCGCCTTTAAAGCTATCAAAAAAATTTGGAAAAATTGTGACAATATCAAATTTCATCATCTTACTTAAACCGGCCCTTCCGGGCCGGTTCAGAATTACATATTGAGTTCGCTTATTACGTCGTCCATGTTCTTTGGCTCGGAACTTTCCCCTCTTCCGCCCTCCGGCTCCTCGATTCTTAAATTAACTCGGGCGTTATTTCTCATTCCCACGATTCGGGCCAATGTCCTGATTGCTTTGGCGGTTGACCCGCTACGTCCGATGAGCAGGCCCATGTCTTCCTTGTGAACCTTTACGGAAAGAAGTACTCCGAGCTCGTCTACCGTTCTTACCACCACCACATCATCGGGATGGTTGACGATTTCTTTAATTATCATGGCTACGAATTCTTGATCTCTGTCTGCCATTCTTATAAGCCGATCCGGGGTGATAGAATTTAATCTTTCTGATGAAACCTGCCACCTTAATCAGCCGGTTAATTACCCGCACTATATCTCAAACTACAAAATTAATCAATCTGTCTTGAATGTATATTATTTTTCCAATATTTCCGCTTTTCAAATATTTTTTTACTTTTTCGCTTCCAAGGGCCAATTCTTTAGCTTCAGATTCAGTCAAACCGGAATCGGCCTCTATCATATCCCTGACTTTTCCGTTTATCTGTACCACGATTTTAACTTTTTCATCCAAAATCAAACCGGAGTCGTAGACCGGCCAAAGCTGCGCATGAACCGAATCTTTATTTTTCATAACCTCGTGCCATATCTCTTCAGTGGCATGTGGAGCAAACGGGGCAAGAAGAATGATAAATTTTTCCCAGTCTTTTTTATTAAGCCTGACGTTTTCATTTAGGAATTGCATGAATGCGGCAACTGCCGTGTTGAATTTTATGGACGAAATATCTTCTGTAATTTTTTTTATCAGCTTGTGAACTGTCTTTGATTCCGGAGCCGATTCATCGAATATAAATCCAAAAACTCGATCTAAAAATCTCTTGACCCCTACAATGCCTTTGCTGTTCCAACTGACAGTTGATTCATGAGGACCCAGAAAAAGTTCATACATTCGCATTGTATCGGCCCCGTATTTCTCGAGTATTTCATCGGGGTTCACGACATTTCCTCTGGATTTTGACATTTTTTCTCCGTCAGAACCCAAAACTATGCCGTGGGGAATGCGTTTTAGATACGGCTCTTTTTCAGTTATGTAACCTTGGTCGTATAAAAACAAATTCCAAAATCGGGAATATAACAAATGCAGGGTGGTATGTTCCATGCCACCGAAATACACATCAACCGGCGTCCAATATTTTAATGCCGATTTATCGGCAAGCTCATTCTTGTTCTTTGGATCAGCATATCTTAACCAATACCAGGAACTCCCCGCCCATTGAGGCATCGTATTTGTTTCTCTTTTTCCATCTCCCCCGCATTCGGGGCATTTAGTGTTCACCCACTCTTCAATCGCCGCCAACGGCGATTCGCCCGTCCCCGTAGGCTCATATTTTTCAACTTCAGGCAACGTGACAGGTAAATCATCTTCGGACACCGGCACGATGCCGCATTTATCGCAATGGACCAGCGGTATCGGTTCGCCCCAGTATCTCTGTCTTGAAAAAACCCAGTCCCGCAGTTTGTACTGAATTTTTTTAGTCCCGAATTTTTCAATAGCTTCATTGATAGGCACTAAAGGTTCGTCGACAATTAGCAAGCCAAATTTTTTTGCGAATTCCTTGTCTCTTTCGTCGTGTTGAGGCACGGCCATAATTGCGCCCGTGCCGTATCCTCCCAAAACATAATCTGCCACCCAAATTGGAATTTCTTTTTTATTGGCCGGATTTATGGCCTTAACGCCGGTATCAACGCCTGTTTTGTCTTTATCTTCAGCCGTTCGTTGTCGTTCTTCTTTGGCCAGCGATATTTTGACGTATTTTCCCACATCATCAGGCGCCTGCCATCCTGAATCAATCCACCTCTTTGCCAATTCCGGTGATATGACCAGAAATGTCGCGCCAAATAATGTATCTGCTCTCGTCGTAAAAACTTCTAATTCTTCTGAGAATTGGAAATGGAGAATGGAAAATTTTATCAACGCCCCCTCCGATCTGCCTATCCAATTCTCTTGCTGCAATTTCACCGGCCCTGGCCATTCGGGCAGATATTTTAATCCATCCAGAAGCTTGTCGGCATAAGCCGTAATTTTTAAATACCACTGGCGAAGTTCCTTTTTTTCAACGACAGTTCCGCATCTTTCACATTTGCCGTCAATCACTTCCTCGTTGGCTAATCCTGTTTTGCACGACGGACACCAATTAATCAATCCCGTCGCCTCATAGGCCAGTCCGGCCTTAAAAAGTTGCAAAAATATCCATTGCGTCCATTTATAGTATTCGGGGTCGGTCGTGTTTATCTCGCGCGACCAATCAAAACTCATGCCCCAGCTCAAGAGCTGTTTCTTTGCATTTTCAATATTATTAGCCGTGGAAATCCTAGGATGGACTCCTTTTTTTAGGGCAAAGTTCTCGGCCGGCAAGCCAAACGCGTCCCAACCGATTGGATACAGAACTTCGAAACCATTCATCCGGTGAAACCGGCTGTATACATCGCCGGCTGTGTAGGGACGTAAATGGCCCATGTGCAAACCTTCGCCGGAAGGATATGGAAATTCGGTTAGAATATATTTCTTCTTTTTCGATGAATTATTATCCGCCTTGCCGATTCCGATTTCCTGCCAATATTTCTGCCATCTCTTCTCTATTTTAGAAGGGTCATATTTCATGTATTACAAAGTATATGTTTTTTCTAATATATTTTAAATACTGATCTGCAATTTCCCGTTGTCTGATTAATAACTACTTCGTGTGTTGAATTCTTGAGCATGGCAATCTTGAGTACAACTTCTGTCACATATATGGGCTCATTCCTTTCCCCTCGATGCGGCACCGGCGCCAAATACGGCGCATCAGTCTCAAGGAGAATTCTTTCGAGCGGCACAGATTTGATCATGTCGTCGTATTGTCGGGCAAATGTGATGATGCCGTTAAATCCAAGATAAAATCCCAGGTCTAAATATTTCTCTGCTTCATCTATTGAACCTGTGAACGAGTGCGCAACGCCGAGTTTGGGCGGTAAATTATTTTTCAAGATTGCGATTAGATCATTATGGACAATGCCGATGCTTCCTTTTCCGGCATCACGCGAGTGAATAATAATTGGGACGTTAATTTTTACAGCCAGATTAAGCTGTTCTTCGAATCTTTGACGCTGAAATTGTCTGTCTTTTTCTTCGATAGTTCGATAATAGTCAAGACCAATCTCGCCCATGGCCACGACTTTAGACATTTTCAATAATTTTTCATATTCAGCCGCGTCAAATTTTTCTCCAAGATTATCATTCGGATGCAATCCGACCGTTGCCCAGACACTATCATAATTTTGTGCGAGCTCAATAGCTTGCCGCGAAGTTTTTAAATCCGTAC